>NZ_CP163520.1:616500-1233000 GCF_041080675.1 Streptomyces sp. cg36
CCCCCAGCAGGATGACGGCGTTGGCGCCCACGGCGGCGCCGGAGGAGATGCCCAGGACGAACGGGTCGGCCAGCGCGTTGCGGACCATCGCCTGCACCGCCACGCCGACGCCCGCGAGCCCCGCCCCGACGACCGCGCCGAGCAGCACTCTGGGCAGCCGGATCTCCCAGACGATGGTGTACGGGGCCGCGTCGGCCGCCGCCACCGTGCCGCCGGTCAGCCCGGCCCACAGGAAGCGGAACGTGTCCGCCCAGTCGATGTCGGAGGCTCCGAGCCCCACACCGCACACGAGCGACGCGGCGAGCAGGAGCGCGAGGCCGAGACCGAGCGGCAGCACGGGTATCCGGCTGGGGGCGGTACTTCGGAGCACGGTGGGGACCGTCCTTCACATGGGCCGCCTGCTGGACGGCACACAGGAGACAGCCCGTGCGGCCGTGGTCCGACCGCGCGGTCCCCTCTCGCAGTCCACGGCGAGCAGTCAGCGGGTCGCAGGCCCCCCACGGGCGATCGGGCTCACACGGCGGCCGTCGGGGCAGCCGTGCACACCGTTGCGGGTCAGCGCCGGAATCCCACCGGACTTCTCCCGCGGGAGACGGGAGGAGCGTAACAAACGCCCTGGTCGGTACGTTTACCGACGGCACGCGGTCGCCGAGGGGCCGCCGCGCGCCCGGCGCGCGCACCCGGCGCACCACGGTGTGCCGCCGTACATCACCCCGAATCGGCCCCGCGGTCGCCCCCGCGTCAGTAACCTCCCTGCGGGGGGTGGTGCACGGTGCAGAAGCTGCACGTATCCATCACGGCGACCAGCGACCGCTTCGACGCCGACGACGACAGATGGCTCGCCCAGGTCCGTCTGCTCCTGCGGGAGCTGGGCGGGGAAGTCCCGCTGAGGACACGGCACATGGCCGCGGAGCCGGACACGAAGAGCGGCGGGCCGCCGGAGGTGGTCCTGGAGATCCTCCCCGCCGCCGTCACCGGCGTCGTGGCGATCGTCCTGGGCTGGCTGAGGTACAGCCGCGACCGCGCGGTCCATCTCACCTGGGACGAGGACGGCGTGAAGGGCGAGTTGACGGTCACCACCAAGAACAGCGACAACGCCACCTTGCGGGCGGCCACGGAGGCCCGGCTGCGCGCCGTGTTCCCTCGCGCCGGGGCCGGGGAAGAGCCCGCGTCGCCGGGTGACGCGTCGGCGGACGGCGGTTCCGTTGAATGAGGGGCCGCCGGACGGGGCGCGACCGCCGTACCGCGCCCTGCTGATCGGCAACGCCGACTTCGAGGACGCGTCGGCGCTGAAGCCGCTGCGGGGGCCGACGAGCGACCTCAGAGAGCTCAAGGCCGCGCTGACCGATCCCGAGGTGGGGCTGCCCTGGCACGTGACGGAGCTGCCCGACGGCCTCAAGCGGGAGGTCGACGTGGCCATGTCGGAGTTCTTCGAAGACGCCCACCCGGACGAGCGGTTGCTCCTCTACTACAGCGGCCACGGCCAGCTCGACGCGGACGGCAGGCTCTACCTGTGCGCCAGGGACACGAGGGTCGAGCGGATGTGGGCGACCGCGGTCCGGCACTGGGACATCAACGACCTGATGGACCGGTGCGCCGCCGGGGCCATCATCGTGATCCTGGACTGCTGCTTCAGCGGGCGGGCGACCGACTCGAAGGGGGCCGACACGGCCGCCCCGCTCGCGGGCCGGGGCCGGTTCGTCCTGAGCAGCTGCGGACGGCGGGAGCTGGCCAGGGACGCGGCCGTCGAGGGCGAGCCGAGCCTCTTCACCGGCCACCTCGTCGCGGCGCTGCGGCACGGCGCGGTGGGGCTCGGCGGCCATGTCACGGCCCAGCAGGTCCACACCTACGTGGACGCTCAGCTGCGCGGCTGCGGCCAGCGGCCCGGGTTCAAGGTGGACGGACAGACCGGCAACGTGCCGCTGGCGCGCAGACCCGTTCCCGCGCCACCGGCGGCCGAGCCCCCGGGTAAGCCCGCGCCCGAACCCCCGCTGAACACCTCACCCGTGTTCGCGCCGCCCCGGGGGTCCCACCAACACCCGCCCGTGGAATGCGGTTTCACCGGGGTCGTGCACGTCCTGCTGCCCCACGCGCGAGGAACGTTGAGCGTGTACCGGGACGCCCTCCTCGCCGCGGAGAGCGGAGGCGAGGTGCCGGGATGGTGGTTCGCGGCCGAGCCCCTCGGATACCACCGCAAGCGGGCACGGCTCACCGGTACGGTGAGCACGAGCGGCGACGTCCGCTTCGCCCTGCCGGGGGACGCGGGGACCGTGACCTGGCCGGCGGAGCAGCTGAGCAGCTTCGAGAAGGCGCGCGCCACCGGCACCTGGCCCACCACCCCGCAACCGACCCAGACCGACGCCACCCACACCGTCCTCAAGGCGCACGACCGGCACTACCGCAGGCTCGCGCGCATGCCGTGGACGCTGGCGGGTTCCCTGGCCGTCTTCGCCCTGTCGGTCACCCTGATCGTGCACGTGCTCACCCCGCCCGTCCCCGGCCAGATACCGGTGTATCCGTTCCTCCTCGCCCTGTTCAGCGGGCTGAGCACGGTTTTCTCCGGCAACCTCGTCTGGGTCCATCTCCACATCAGGGAGTGCCTCAAGCTCCCCAAGCTGCCGATCCAGCGCATGCTGGTGAACACCCGCACGGAACCCGCGTACACCGCCGTCTCCGACATGGGGGTGCCCGTGACCATTCCGGCGACCGAGCGCACCTACCTGTGGGACGACACCTATCGGCTCGCCCTGCCGCCGGGCTTCTTCGGCGGTCTGCCCAGGCGCCTTTCGTCCCGAGGGGCGCACACTCCCCTGTCGGTGGAGGTCATGGGAGTGCCCCACCCGGGCCAGTGGGTGCTCGCCCGCACCCCTCGGGGCAACCTGTGGCCCTCCGGACGGCTGAAGGAGAGCTTCCACCACGAACCCGCCAAGCCCGTCCCGCCGCTCGCCACCTTCGACGGGCCCCCGCGCCGGAAGTAGGCCCGGAAGCGGGCGAGGACAGCGCGCCCACCCGTGCCCGGCTCGCGGCGGAATGTGACAGGACCGCCCCGGACCAGGTACGAAGTCCTTCGTGGACAACCAGGTGCCGGGCGCGACCATCCGGATATTCATCGCCCTCGCCCCGCCCGACGACGCCAAGGCGGAGCTGGAGCGGGCGCTGCTCCCCGCCTACGAGGCGCATCCGCGCCTGCGGTGGAACCGCGTCGAGGACTGGCACATCACCCTCGCCTTCCTCGGCGAGCTCCCGGTCGCCACCGTCCCCCTGCTGCGACCGCCGCTCGCGGCCCTCGCGGCGGCGCACCCGCCCGTACGGCTGGCGCTGCGCGGCGGCGGCCACTTCGACGAGCGGGTGCTGTGGAGCGGGATCGGCGGGGACCTCGACGGGCTGCACCTGCTCGCCGACGCGGTCCGCGGTGTGGTCAAGGAGTGCGGTGTGCCCTTCGCGGACCGGCCCCTGCGCCCCCATCTGACGCTCGCCCGGGCCCGCCGCGCCGAGCCCCCGGGGGTGGTGGAGACGGCCGCCGCGCTCGCCGGCTTCACCGGCCGCGCCTGGCCCGCCGGGCGTCTGCACCTGGTCGGCAGCAACATCGGCCGCGGCCCCGGGCCGATCCGCTACCGCGACCTCGAAGCCTGGGAGTTCACCGGCGAGGTGTGATTCCGGGGCCCCTTCACGGCCCGGCGAGGCGGACGCGAACGGTTTGACTTTACCTTCTCTTTACGATTTGGTGGGGCGCGCACCACGCCTGAACCACTTACTCCGCTTTGATCCGGGAGAACCACCCTTGAAGCGCACCTTCCGCGCCGCCGCCGGCACGCTCGCCGCCGCCGGGCTCGCCATCGGCCTCACCGCCTGTTCCGGGACCGCCGACAAGGCGGCCGACAAGGCCGCCGAGCAGGTCGACAAGGTCGTGAGCGACACGTATGAGGTCACCTACGAGGTCACCGGCAAGGGCGTGGACTCCATCGACTTCCACGGCGGGGGCGGCGAGGCGATGAAGCCCAGGATCGAGACCGTCGAGAAGCCCGCGCTGCCGTGGAAGAAGACCGTCACGCTGCGCGGCATCATGCCGCCCGCGGTCATGCCCGTGGCCGTGGACCCGTCCGGCACGGACGTCACCTGCAGGATCACCTACAAGGGCAAGGTGCTCAAGGAGGAGAAGGGCCAGAGCCTCGCGACGGCGGGCGGCTGCGTCGCGGTCTCGCCCGCCGGGCAGTAAACCGTCTGCCGGGCGCGGGGACGGCCGGGCGCCAGGGGACGGCCCGACGGGAGGGGGCGGCCCGGCGGGCAGTGACCGTATTCCGGGCGGTGACCGCCCGCCCGGGAGCGACCCCGCCCGCGTCCCGCACCCTCAGCCCTTGTCACCCCGCTCCCGCTTGTTCGACGCGACCCAGTCGTCGTGGGCCTGCCACGCGTAGAGGGTGTCCCCCTCCGCGTACACGTAGTAGAGGCCGCAGCGCGCGGTGGGGTTGGCCGCGCTCTTCGGGAACCAGCCCGCCTTGAGGGCCGGGGGCCGGGGCGCGGCCGACTCCTTGAACGGTGTGCAGGCGGCAGGCAGCCCGCCCTTGGGCAGGGTGGCCTTGAGGAGGCGGTCCCCGCCGGTGGTCTTCATCGCGTACTCGACGGCCCGGGCATCGTCCGGGAGCCAGCGCGGCACCGACTCGCGGTCCGCCTTCGCCTTGCTGCCGGTGGCGTACGAGGAGGCCAGGTCGTGGCGGTTCTCGAACCAGTCGACCGCGGCGGGAACGACGACCACGGCCGCGAAGGCCGCCACGACCGCGCCCCCGGCGACGGTGAGTCCGACGGTACGGGCGCGGGTGCGTCTGCGGGGGCTCGGGGTGTTTCCGGTCGCGGCCATGGTCGTGTGCTCCTCGGGAGATGTGCTGGGTCGTGCTTGCGCTGCCGTTGCTTCCATTGTTCGGGGCGCGCATCGCCCTTCTCGTACGCCGCGAGGAGCAAACCTCGTACGACTCTGGGCTGACCCGGCCCGGCGACACCCCCCAGGGGTCGGACCCCACCGGCTCGCCCCGCGACCTCCTCCCGGGCGTACGGGAGCGGGGGACAATCGCGGTATGACGCCTTCCGCCCCCGGCTCCCCCGACGACCGCGGCTATCTCCTCGACAACGCGCAGCGGGAGGCGGGCACCCGCTTCGACGCGCTGGGCGAGCTCTTCGACCCGACCACCTTCCGCCACATCGAGAGCCTGGGCATCGCCCCGGGATGGCGGTGCTGGGAGGTGGGTGCGGGCGGCCCTTCGGTGGTGTCCTGGCTCGCCGACCGCGTCGGGCCGGGCGGCCGGGTCCTGGCGACCGACATCGACACCTCCTGGGCCTCGCGCGCCGCGGGCGGCGTCGTCGAGGTGCTGCGCCACGACGTGGGCCGGGACGCACCCCCGGCGCACGGCTTCGACCTCGTCCACGCCCGTCTGGTGCTGGTCCACGTGACCGACCGGGAGCGGGCCCTGCGCTCCATGGCCGACGCCCTCCGGCCCGGCGGATGGCTGCTGCTGGAGGACGCCGATCCGGCGGCGCAGCCGCTGATCTGCCTCGACGAGTACGGTCCCGAGCAGGCCCTGGCCAACCGGCTGCGGGCCGGTTTCCGGTCCCTGCTCGCGGCCCGCGGCGCCGATCTGGCCTACGGGCGCAAGCTCCCGCGCCTGCTGAGGGAGGCGGGGCTGGCCGATGTCGCCGCCGACGCCCACTTCCCCGTCACGTCCCCGGCCTGCGACGTCCTGGAAGCGGCCACCGTGCGCCAGGTCCGCGACAAACTGCTGGCGGCGGGGCTGGCCACGGAGCAGGAGATCGAGGACCACCTCGCCCATGTCGAGTCGGGCCGCCTCGACCTGACCACGGCCCCGATGATCTCCGCGTGGGGGCGCCGCCCGTAGTGGAGCGGAACCCGCCGTTCCCGCAGGCCGCGCGGGCCCGTCGGCGGTGGACGCCTCGCCGGGAGGGGGCGTCGGCGAGGCGCACCTCAGTGTGGCAGCGGCGGGGCCGCCCGGGGGTGTACCGGTGAGGAGTTGGCCGGGACACGACGCACCCCCGCTCCACCCCTCCCCCGCGATCCGGCGCCCGAGCCGGCTACCGCCCCGGTGCGAGCGGGTCCGCGACGAGGCCGCCGATGCGGCGCACCTGCGCGAAGGGGTCCACGGCGAGCTCCCCCGCCGCACGGGTGAGCGCGCGCAACGCCGGTACGAGTCCGGCGCGTTCCTCGGCGGGCAGCCGGGCGACGAGCGCGCCGATCTCGGCCCGCCGGTGCGCCATGACCCGCTCGACCAGCGCGCACCCCTCGGCGGTCGGACGCAGGACCACCTCGCGGCGGTTGGCGGGATTGGGGGCCCGGTCGACCAGACCGGCCGCCGCCAGCCGGTCGACCATCCGCATGGCGGTGGACGGGTTGACCCCCAGGGTGTCCGCCATGGCCGCCAGCTTCAGCGGCGCACAGCTCTCCAGGACCACCAGGGCGCGCAGTTGCGGGAGCGTCATGGCGTCGTCGATCGACGCGAGGGCGCGGGCGGAGACGGCGACAAGCAGCCGTGAGGCGGCCATGACGGCGACGGTCACTTCGTCGGCCTCGCGGTCGAGTCCGGAGGTCTCACCGGGATGGCCGCGCCCGGCCCCGCCGGACCTGGCGGTTCGCGGTGCGTCATCGTCGTACGCCATGGGGTCTGTTATACCCGCACGTACCCCGCAGTCCCCGCCCGTCCCCGCGGGAGCGTCACCCGCGCCCTCACCTCCTGGCCCGCGACACCTGCCGGGTCCGCCACGGTCGCACCGTCCGCGCCCGCGGCCCCGGCCGCCGCCGGGACCCGGACTCCACCGGCCCGGGAAAACGCGTCGAAGTCTGCCCATCGGCCGGGTGGAGGTGGGATCCTGACCTTGCTGCACGGATGCCGATCACGTGATCCACGGGGGAGCCGCATGGCCGAGGTACGGATCAGCGCGGGGAGCGCCGCGGGCGCCACGGCCCTGACCGGGTGGTTGCTGCGCGATCCCTCCGTCGCCCGGGCGGGCGTCACCATCGAGCCCGGCGGCACGGCCGCGCCACCGGTCACCACCATGGGGACGGTGGACACGGTGACCGCCGTGGCCAACAGCGCCGTCGGGCTGATCGGACTGCTCGTCACCACCGCCGCCTGGCGGCGCCCCCGGGGCGTGCAGCGGCCGGTCGTCCGGATCACCGAGAGCGACGGCACCGTCCTCGAGGGCACGGCGGAGGACGTCATCGAGGTCCTGCGGGCCCGCACGGAGCAGTCCGGCACATGACGGCGCTGCTCTCCGACCCCGCGGCCTCGCGGGCGGTACTGATCGGCGTGCCCCGCTACTCGCCGGGGAGCCGACTCGCCCAACTCCCCGCCGTGGAAAGGAACATCACGGCCCTGCGGGACGCGCTGTGCGACGACGCCGTGTGGGGGCTGCGCCCGGACAGCTGCCGGGTGCTCGGCGGCGAGGCCAACGGCGACGCCGTCATGGGCGCCATCAGCGACGCCGTGGGCGAGGCCACCGACACCCTGCTCGTCTACTACGCCGGGCACGGCCTGCTCCACCCCGACCGGCTCTCCGAACTCCATCTCGCCCTGCACGACTCGAACGAGCACCAGATGTGGCGCGCGCTGCCCTACGCCCATGTGCGCGACGAGGTGCGCGCGGCACACCGGCGGCACGGCCTCAAGTGCGCCGTGGTCCTGGACTGCTGCTTCAGCGGCACCGCCGTCGAGGGCGGGATGAGCTCCCGCGAGGCGCTGCTGAAGCGGGCCGCCGACATCGACGGCGTCTGCGTGCTCACCTCCAGCGCGGCCACCGAGGTCGCGTACTCGATGGCCGACGAGGAGCTGTCCGCCTTCACCGGCGCCCTGCTCGGGCTGCTGCGCTCGGGCGTGCCCGAGGCGGGGCCGGTGCTCGACTTCGGGACCCTGCACGCCCGGCTGCACCGGACGCTCAGCGCGCGCGAACACCCCCAGCACCCGCAGATCGGGGCGCACAACTCGGGCGAGCGGATCGCCGTCTTCCACAATGCCGCCTTCACCGCGTCGGCCGCGCCCGGGGCGGGCCCTGCTTCCGGCGCGCCGGAACCGGGGCCCGCCACACGGCTGTTCGGCCGGGAGCGCGAGCTGCGGGAGCTCACGGCGCGGGCCGCCGAGGGGCCCGGCGCCCTGGTCGTGCACGGGCCGCCCGGCGTGGGCAAGTCGGCGCTCGCGGCCGAGCTGCACCGACGGCTGACCGACGGCGGGGACCAGACCATGACGGGCGGCGTCCCGGTCACCCTGCTCGACGACGTGAACGGCCCGATGGGCGCCTCCCCCGGCGACGGGGTGCCGCACGACGCGCTGCTCCTGATCACCAGCCGCTCCTCGCTCACCGACGCGCTGCCGCCCCAGCGCGTGCGGCGCTACGCGCTGGCCCCGCTGGAGGTGGCCGACGCGGTGGCGCTGCTCCAGGACATCAGCGGACTCACCGGGCACGAGGGCGAACTCGCCGAGATCGCCGAGCTGCTCAGCTGCTTCCCGCTCGCCCTGCGCCCCATCGCGGCCCGGCTCCGCCGCACCCCGCCCGATCTGCTGCTCGACGCGATGCGGGAGTCGGACCGGCCGCTGCAGCACCTGCACTCCGACGACGACCGGGTCCGTACCGCGTTCACCGTGTCGTACGAAACCCTCGGCGGCCAGCAGAGGCGGGTGCTCCAGAACTGCGCGGGGCATCCGGGGCCGGACTTCGACCGGCACTCCGCCGCCGCGCTCTGCCGTCTCTCCCCCGGCATCTGCGGGCTGATGCTGGAGGAGCTCGTGGACGTCGGGCTGCTCCAGCGCGCGGGCGACCGCTACGCCTTCCACGACCTGTACCGCAGCTACTCGCGCACCACCCCCGCCGAGGAGAGCGAGCGGCGCACCGCGCTCTACGGGCATCTGCGCGGCCGGCTGGAGTCCGCCCCCGACGACGGCTCCCACCCGGTCTGGCGGGCCGCCGCCCTCGGCGAACTGCGGGCCGCGGCCCGGGCCGCGCGCGAGGACCGGTGGAGCTCGGCCACCGAGCTGAGCTGCGCCGTGGCCGGCGCCCTGCACGCGGAGTCCCGGCCGGGTGAGGCCCGGGAGGAGGCCGAGGCCGCCCTCCGGTACGCGTCCGCCGTGGACCGCGAGGACGGCCCCGGTGCCGCCCGCTCCCGCACCGCGCTGGCCCGGGCCGCCCTGGTCCTGCTGGGCGCCGCGCCGGACCGCGCCGCACCGGCGGTGGTCACCCCGTCCGCGACCCGCCAGGAGGTGGCCGCCGCGCTGCTCCGGGCCGAGGTGCGGGCGCCGCTGGACGACGCCGCGCGCGCCCGCCACCTGATGTCCCTCGCCGAACAGGCGCTGGCCGCCGATCTCGTGGACGAGGCCCTGCGGTTCCAGACCGAGGCGGGTTCGCTCGCGGAGAAGTCCGGGGACCTGGGCCTGCGGGCCGAGTCGCTGGTGGGCCTCGCGGCGCTGCGCATCTACGCCGGGCGGCACCGGGACGCGGTGGAACCGGCCCGTCGCGCGGCCCGGCTGCTCGACGAGCGCGGCGACCGGGAGGGGGCGGCCCACGCCTTCGCGACGGCGGCCGAGGCCCTGCGCAAAACGGGAGACCCGATCCGGGCCCGTCGCGACGCCGACCTCGCGTTCAAGCGCTTCGCGACGGTGGACGACCCCGCCGCGCTCAGCTACGCCTACCGTCTGATCGCCAAGGTCGAATGGGCGCTGGGCGACCGGGTACGGGCGCGTGGGCTCATGGCGGAGGCGCTCCGGCTGCGCCACGGCCCCGGCGTCGAGGACGGGCCCTCGACCCGGGCCATCGCCCACCCCTCGTCCCGGGCGGTCCGCATGGGCATCCCGCCGGGCTTCTCGGTACCGCCGCCCCCGGACCCGGCGGACCAGACGGACTCGGCGGACTCGGCGGACTCGGCGGACTCGGCGGACTCGGCGGACTCGGCGAATCTGACGGACCCTCAACCCCCGTAGTTACGGGCCCGTTCGCCGGATGCGGCGGGGTGCGGGCGCGTAGCCTGTCACGCGGCGCGAGCGAGTGATGTCGCCGCGTGCACGTTCCGTTCCCGTACCAGGAGTGCTCCGCCATGCACATATCCAGACCCTCCCGCTCTCGGCGCGCCAGAGCCGCCGTCCTCGGTGCGGCCCTGGCGGCCGTCCTCACCCTGGCGGGCTGCCAGGACAGCGACTCCGGCGCGGCCCCGCCGCCACCGTCGATCACCGCGAAGTCCACCCCCGCGGCCTCGCCCTCCCCCACCCCGACGCCCACCGCCTCCGTCCACTCCGCCACTCCCACGCCGACGCCGAGCCGCACCAGCGCGAAGCCGCACACCCCGGCCGCCGCGCCCACCAAGCCGCACACCCCCAGGCCCCCGGCGCCGGGCGGCCGGGCGAGCGCCAAGGCCACCGGTTCCGCGCACTCCGGCAGCTGCGAGATCGTCTCCAACGCGGGCAACTGCTACAACGCGGGCCAGTTCTGCCGCAAGGCCGATCTCGGGCGGTCCACGGACGCGGCGAACGGGCGGACGATCTACTGCCGGATGGTGAGCGGACGACCCCATTGGCAGTATTGACGCTCCCTCAGTTTCCGTTCCGCGCGCGCCACATACGTACCGGTCGTACACCCCTCTCCCGTTTTCGCGACAAGGGCTGACAGGGGTGTGCGACACGTGCCACGTTGTACCCCGCCACGCCGAGACGCACCCGCTCTTCGGGAGGACGTATGCCGCGGTACGCGAAGAATCCGAAAGAGGCCGAGCAGGACCTCATCGAATACTGCGAGGAGATCGGGTTCGACCCCGAGTGGGTGGAACCCCGCAAGTGGGCCTCCTCCATCGACATCGCCCAGGACAAGGAGCTCGGCTTCGCCGGGGCCCGCAAGACCATCGACAGCGACAAGGAAGACATGGTCAAGTCGGGCGCGAGGGACGCCCGCGCGGCCAAGCTGGCGGCGGACCCGAGCGGACTGCTGGCCGCCGTGAAGGTGAACTACAAGCTCAAGGGCTCGCTGGTGGGCACCATACTCAAGCAGTGCGCGGACGCGTACGTCGGCGGCGAGCGGGTCAACCTCGGGCTGGGCGGCACCCCGATGGACGCCGACGCCTACGGGGAGCTGCGCGGCGAGTGGGGGCTGGCGTCCGGGCTGGCGGGGGGCGGTGTGTTCACCGAGTTCGTGAGCCACGCCCCCCAGGACAAGGCCGCTCTCGGCAAGGGCTCCGTCGGCGGGACGCTCGCCCAGCGCAAGGTGCAGGGCAATCTGCTGGTCAAGATCTGCGGCGTGCGGTTCAACATGCACATCGACATCGCGGACTGACACACCGCCGGGGGCGGACCGCGCGTGCGGCCCGCCCCCGGTCGGTGGGACCGTGGATCAAGGGGTCTGCTTGGTCACCTCCAGGTCCGCGGTGGGCTTCTTGACGCTTCCGCCGGGCGGGCCGGTGGTGCTGGAGTTGTTGTCCGTCACCGGGTCCGCGGTGGCCGAGGTCACCGTGGCGGTGTTCTGGATGTCGGACCCGTCACCGGTGTAGGTGGCGGCCAGCTTCACCTTGAACACCCATGTCACCGAGGCACCGGGGGCCAGGGTCGCCCGCGGCCCGCAGACCACGTCGTGGCCCGCCGTGCAGGGGTCGTCCGAGGACACGAAGCTCAGCGCCGTCGGCAGGGTGTCGGTCACCTTGACCTCCTCCGCCTGCGAGGGGCCCTTGTTGGTGACGGTCACCGAGTACTCGAAGGTCTCGCCGGGCGCGACCGGTGTGTTGGTGACCGGCTTCTTCACGATGGCCAGGTCCGAGGAGGGCGGGTTGATCCGGCCGCCCGGCGGGGTGGCCGTGGAGGTGTCGTTCTCGCTGGTCGGGTCGATGTTGTCGGCGGTGACCTGGGCGGTGTTCTTCATGTCGCTGCCGTCGCCGCGGTAGGCGGGGTCCACCTTCACCGTCAGGAAGTAGTCGACGGTTTCCCCCACCTTCAGCGGGGCGGTGCGCCGGCAGGAGACGGCACGCCCGGAGACGGTGCAGCCGCTCGGGTTGGACGCCACGTACGACAGCCCCTCGGGCAGGTTGTCGGTGAGCTTCACGTTGTAGGCGTCGGCCGACGGGCCGTTGTTGGTCACCGTGATCTTGTAGTCGAAGGTGGTGCCCGGTGTCGGCGGGGTGTCGCCGACCGCCGTCTTGGTCACCGCCAGGTCGGCCGTGGGCTTGTTGACCTTGCTGCCCGGCACTCCGGCGGGCGAGCTGGTGTTGTTGGCCGGGACCGGGTCCTTGGTGTCGGATCCGACGGTCGCGGTGTTGCGGATGTCGCTGCCGTCGCCGGTGTAGTTGGAGTCCAGGCGCACCCGGAACTTCCAGGTGCGCGAGGCACCCGGCTCCAGTACCGCCTGGGGGCCGCAGGTGACGTTCTGGCCGCTCGCGGTGCAGCCGTCCGCCGAGTCGACGAAGGCCAGCTGCGCCGGCAGGGCGTCGGTCATCTTCACGTTCTTCGCCCTTGAGGGGCCATCGTTGTGCGCGGTGACCGCGTACTCGAAGGTCTCGCCCGGGGCGATCGGCGTGGTGGTGACGGGCTGCTTGGCCGCCCACAGGTCGGCCTGCGGTGCGGTGACCCCGCCGGGTGGCAGCACCGCGGTGCTGGTGTTGTTGGTGAGGTCGGGGTCCTTGGAGTCCGAGGTGCTGGTGGCGCTGTTGTGGACGTCCGAGCCGTCGCCCTCGTAGGCGGAGCTGAGCTTCACCTTGAAGGTCCACTTCGCGGTCCCGCCGGGCACCAGCCTGGCCTGCGGGCCGCACGTCACCTTCTGGCCGGACGCCGTGCACGGGTCGCCCGAGGACACGAAGGTGACACCGTCCGGCAGGGTGTCGGTGGCCGTGACGTTGCGGGCGTCGGAGGGCCCGGCGTTGGAGGCCGCGATCTCGTACTCGTACTCCTGGCCCGGCACCGTGGGACCGCTGCCCAGGGCCGTCTTGACGGTGGAGATGTCGGACTGCGGGGTGAACGGCCCCGGCGGGATGACCGGCTTGGGCTTGTTGTTGTCCGGGTCCGGGTCGGTCGCCTCCGAGGTGCCCGTCGCCGCGTTGCCCAGGTCCGAGCCGTCACCCTGGTACGAAGGGCTCAGCCGGGCGACGAACTTCCACTTCTTGCTCTGGCCCACGCCGAGCTGCGCCTCGGGCCCGCAGGTCACGGTCTGCCCGGAGGCCGTGCAGCCGTCGGCGGAGGAGACGAACGTGATGCCCTCGGGCAGGGTGTCGGTCGCCGTCGCGTTGCGCGCCACGGACGGTCCGTTGTTCTTCGCCGTGAGGGTGTAGGTGATCAGACCGCCGGGCGGGGTGACCGCGGCGGACGCGGGACTCAGCCCGGACCACTGCGGCAGTGCGCAGAGCAGCGCGGCGGCCGAGGCGCCCAGCCAGCGGCGCCGACGACGTCGTGTCGTTCTCATCTCGCATCGTTTCCGTTCGTGCTCCGGTCGCCGTACACCGATGTACGGACGTGTGGGGCGGCGGCCCGCCGGACGGGCGGGACGCCGGGTCAGGCGGGAGAGTCGGCCTGCTTGGCGAACTCCAGGTCCGCGGTGGGCGGCTTGACCTTGCCGCCCGGCACAGTGGCGGTGCCACTGTTGTTGGTGGTGTCGGGGTCCGCCGTGTCGGCCGCGGCCGTCGCGGTGTTGCGGACGTCGGTGCCGTCACCGCTGTAGGCCGGGTCCAGCGTGACCCGGAACGTCCACGACACCTGGGAGCCCGGAGTCAGGGTCGCGACCGGGCCGCAGGTGACGGTGGTGCCCTTGACCGCGCAGGCGTCGTTGGAGGAGAGGAACGTCAGCGCGTCGGGCAACGGGTCGACGACCCGGACCCCGCGGGCCACCGAGGGGCCGTTGTTGACGACGGTCACGGTGTAGGCGTAGCTCTCGCCCGGTGCCACCCGGGCCGTGGTGGTCGTCTTCTTGACGGCGGCCAGATCGGCCTGCGGCGGCCGGACCCCGCCCGGGGGCAGCACGGCGGCACTGGTGTTGTTGGAGGTGTCCGGGTCCGTGACGTCGTGCGTGATCGTCGCGGTGTTGCCGAGGTCGGTGCCGTCGCCGGTGTACGCGGCTCCGAGGCGGACCCGGAACGTCCACGACTGCGAGGCGCCGGCGGCCAGGCGGGCGACGGTGGGACAGGTGATCGTGCGGCCCGAAGCCGTGCATCCGTCGGGCGACGAGACGAACGTCAGCCCGGCCGGAAGGGTGTCGGTCGTCCGCACGTTGCTGGTGTCCGAGGGGCCGTTGTCCCGTGCGGTGATCCGGTAGTCGAACGTCTCGCCGGGGGCCACCGGGCCGGTGCCGAGGGCCTCCTTGGTCACCGACGCGTCGGCCCGTGCGGTGACGGTGGTCACCGCCGACGCGGAGTTGTCGGCCGTGTCGGTGTCGATCCGGTCGGTCGGGGCGGTCACCGTCGCCGTGTTGGTCAGGGTCGTCGGCTGCGCGGGGGCGGTGCCGGTGATGGTGTACGTGACGGTGCCGTTGCGCAGCACGTCCGCCGTGGTGTTGAGGTCTCCGGTGCCGGAGGCCCTGGCGCAGGCGCTGCCCTGGCTCGCGGCGCACGTCCAGCGCACCCCGGTCAGACCCGGCACCGCGTCCTTCACGACCGCGCCCGTCACGTCGTTGGCGTCGCTGTTGGAGACCGTCACGGTGTACGTCACCGGTCCGGTGCCGGCGCCGACGGTGCTCGGCTTGCCCGTCTTGCTGATGGTGAGGTTGGCCGGGACGTTGATGGTGAGGTCCCCGACCTCGTGGTTGTTGGTGGCGCCGCCCGTACCGGCGGAGAAACCCACCCTCAGTGTGGAGGGGAGCGCGGGCTGGTTCGTGATGGCGGACACGTCGTAGTCGCTGATGAGGCTGGTCAGGGCGGTGCCCGGGCCGGAGTCCGACCACACCGACAGCATCGGCTTGCCGTTCTTGGGCTGGACGGCGATCCGGACGGTGCGGAAGTTGGCCCGGCTGCCCGTCTCCACGGTGCCGCCGGGGCCGTTGGCCGAGGTGCCGAAGCGGTAGCCGGTGGTACCGCTGCCACCGCCCCGCACCACGATCTTGTTCGCCTGTGTGCCGGGGCCGCTGGCACCGGTGGAGTTGGACGAGAAGTTGCCGAACTCGTCGAGGCCGATGCCGAGGAAGGCACCCGGCACACCGTTGGAGGTGCAGCGCGTCGACGAACCCGCGCAGGCGTAGCCGAGCGCACCGCCCAGGGCGCCCGTTCCGGTGGACGCGCTGCCGTCGGCGAGGAAGAACGCCATGCCGTCGCCGCGCTTGCCGTCGAACGTGCTGCCGCCGTAGGTGGCGTAGGTGAACTCGGCGACGATGCCGAGGCTGGTGGAGAAGGAGTCCTTCATCTGCCAGGACCCGGCCTGCGAGGCCGTGGCGGGCGTGAGCCGCAGCCAGCCGTTCTGGTAAGTGGCGCTCCCGGTCGCGGTGCCCACGTCGTTGCCGTTGTCGAAGGTCTCGCGCACGGGGAAGGTCAGCGCCCGGGGCGCCCCGGCGAGCGCGCCCGCCGTCGCCGGCCGGAGCAGCCCGCCCAGCCCGAGCACCAGCGCGAACGCCACCAGGACCGTGGTCAGACGGCGCACACGGGCAGCCGGTCCCCCGGCACACCGACGGGTCATCGCCTGGGCTCCCCGGACGTGCGGCGGCGCGCCGCGGTCACCAGGACGGCGCCCGCCGCCACCGCCGTACCGGCCAGCCAGCCCAGCCAGTCCGGCACGTCGCTGCCGGTGTCGGGCAGTTCGCCGTCCGGCTCCTGCCAGGGCTTCACATAGAGCGGACCGCCGTCGGGGCCGGTGGTGTGCGAGGCGTTCTGGTTGTTGGACTCGTCCGGGTCGCGGGTCGCGGAGGTGACCGACGCGATGTTGTCGATCTGGCGCAGATGGCGCGGCAGCGACTTGGCGACCCGCACGGTGATCTCGTACGAGACCGACGCCCCCGGCGCCAGCCGGTCCAGGGACGGGCAGAGGACCGTGCGGGCGTTCGCCTCGTCGGGGGCGCAGTCGTCCGACGACGCGACGAAGCTCAGCTCACCGGGGAGCGGGTCGCTCACCCGCACCTGGCGGGCCACGCCCGGGCCCTGGTTGCGCACCGTGATCCGGTACCGGAAGGTCTCCCCGGGCCGGACCCAGCGGCGCCCCTCGGCCAGCACGGCCGTCTTGGTCAGCGCGAGGTCGGCGCGCCCCCAGTCCGGGCTCACCGGCAGACCCGTCACGGAGGCGGTGTTGTTCTCCGGGCGGGGGTCGTGGGTGGGGGAGGTGACGGACGCGGAGTTGGTGATGTCCGAGCCGTCGCCGTCGTAGTCGTCCGCCAGTCGTACGGTCACGGACCAGGCGTGGGACTCCCCCACCCCGAGCTTCGGCAGCGGGCCGCAGGTGATCGTCCGGCCGCGCGCCGTGCAGCCGTCGCGGGACGAGACGAAGACGAGGGACTCGGGCAGCTCGTCGGTCACGGTGACGTCGGTCGCCTGGGAGGGGCCGTGGTTGACGGCGGTGATGAGGTAGTCGTAGACCCCGTCCGGCCCGCGCACGGCGCCGCCCGCGCGGCCTCCCGGCTCTCCCCGGCCGATCGCTTCGGCGCTCGCCACGAGATCGGCCTGCCCGACCGGCCGCCGCGCCCCGGCCGCCGGGGACGAACCCCCGGCGCCACGACCGGCCGGTGCCTCGGTGGACGGGACGGCGAAGGAGTGCTCGGGGCGTACGGGGGTGCGGCCGGGCCGGTGCGCGGGCGCGGCGGTCCCGGGCGGGTCCGGGACGGGGGTCCCGGGCGCGGCGGACGAGGTGGTGGCCGGGCCGGTGGACGCGGTCGCCTCGGCTGCGGGAGTGGACGCGGTCGGCTCGGCCGCAGAGGTGGACGCGGCGGGCTCGGAGGGGGCGGGGGCCGCGGTCTCCGGGTGGACGGGCGCGGCGCTCGCGGCGGAAGGGGTCTCCGACGCCGCCGACGGGGACGCGGAGACGCTCGCGGACGCCGGGGCGGAGGCCGAGGCCGACGCGGACTTGGACGGCTCGGGCGCGGCCTCCGTGGCGGAGGCCGACGGGGACGCGTCCGCGCCCGTCACCAGCTGTGGGGCGGCAGGTGACGGTGTGACGGATGCCGCCGCGGACGGCAGCCCGAGCAGTACGGGACCGGCGGTCACCGCGCATCCCAGCAGCACGGTCACCGCCCGGCGAGGCCAAGGCCGCTCGCTCCCGGACCCCCTGATGATGCGTTCCATGAAACGACCGCCTCCACATCCCGCGACCCGGCCACAGAGATCCCGTACATCGGAATATGATCGTTTTATCCGTTTTGTCTGATTCGTGCACTGATCCCGCGAGCGAAAGAGTGATCATGATGGGCTGACGGGGGCTCAGGGGCCGCGCGGAACCGCGCGGGAGCCGCCCGAGGGGGCGTCAGAACACTTCACCGAGTCGACCCCGAACGGTTCCACGGAGTCCGCGGCGCACCCCACGACCCGCGCTCCGACCCGCAACCCGCGACCCGATCCGCGCCGAACGCCGAACGCCGAACGGCCGGCGGGCAGCGGGCGACGGACAACGGGCGACGGGCGGCCACGATCAGAAATATTTATTGCGCAAATTATCTTTCAGTTCTAGAGTTCGAGCATGGCCCCGAAGCGCAAGTCCGACCAGATCACCGACCTGTCCCGGCTGAAGGCGTTCACCAACCCCCTGCGGATGCAGCTCTACCGCCTGCTGTTCGCGGCGGGCACCGCGACCGCGTCCCAGCTCGCCGAGCAGGTCGACGAGGCGCCGTCGCTGGTCAGCTACCACCTGCGCAAGCTGGCCGAGCACGGCTTCGTGGCCGAGGCGCGCGACCAGGGTTCCGACGGGCGCGAGCGGTGGTGGCGGGTGGCGTCCGAGGAGGGCTGGGCGTACCGCACGTCGGACTTCGCGGACACGCCCGAGGGCGCCGCGGTCGTCGGCGCGGTGACGCACAGCCTCGTGGACACCCGGGTCGCCCAGTACCGCGCGTACCTCGGCCAGAGCGCCGCATGGGGCAAGGAGTGGACCGACGCGGCCTTCACCTCGGAGTGGCTGCTGGAGCTCACCCCCGCGGAACTCACCGAGATGAACGAGGAGCTGGAGGCCGTCACCCGCCGCTGGCGGGAGCGCGGCAAGGCCGCCCGGTCCGACGGCGCCACGGAGAACCGCGAGCAGGTGTCGGTGCACCTGTACGGCTTCCCCTTCCGCCCCTGACGCCGCCTCCCCCCTCTTCTGGAGCCCCCTCATGACCAGCGTGGAAACCGTGCTGCCCGAAAACGCCGCCCCGTCCGCCCACCGCGACGGCAACGTCCTGCGCTGGCTCGCCGCGTACACCGCCTCCCTCGTCGGTGACAGCGTGTACTTCGTCGCCCTCGGCTGGTCCGCCCAGCGGGCCGCCGGTCCCACCGAGGTCGGGCTCGTCATGGCCGCGGGAGCGCTGCCCCGGGCACTGCTGATGCTCTTCGGGGGCGTGGTGGCCGACCGGTTCGACCCCCGCCGCATAGTCCTGGGCAGCGACGCGTTGCGCTGCCTCCTCATCCTCTCGGTGGCCGCCGCCCTCGCCGTGACCGCACCGGCCCTGTGGATCCTGGTCTCGGTGGCGCTGGTCTTCGGCGCGGTGGACTCGGTCTTCGTCCCCGCCGTCGGGGCCCTTCCGCCCCGGATCACCCCCGCCGACCAGCTCGCCCGCGTCACCGGTATGCGTTCCCTGTCGATGCGCCTGAGCCAGATCGCGGGTCCGCCGATCGGCGGTCTGGCCATGGGGCTCGGCGGCGTCCCGGCCACCTTCGCCGTCGCGGGCACGCTCTTCGCCCTGTCCCTGCCGCTCCTGCTGTCCGTACGTCTACGGCCGCTCGCCCCGCACGGCGACGACCGCGCCGCATCGGGCTCGGCGGGCGCGGACCTGCTCGACGGGCTGCGCTACATCCGCCGCCATCGCCTCATCGGGCCGCTGGTGGTCACCGGTGCCATCGTCGAGCTCGGACTGACCGGCACGCTCAACGTCGGCATGGTGCTCCTCAACGCCGAGCGCGGCTGGGGGCCGTCCGGCTACGGCTGGATCGTCGGCTGTTTCGGCACCGGGGCGGCGGCCAGCGCCACCCTGCTCGCCGTCGCGGGCTGGCTGCCCCGGGCGGGGCTGCTGATGGTCGGAACGCTGCTGGCGGGGTGCACGGGAGCAGCCGCGATCGCGCTGGTCCCGGCGCTGTGGCTCGCGGCGGTGCTGGCCGCGGGCATCGGGCTCAGCGCGGGAGTATTCGGCAGCCTCAACGCCACACTCATCCAGACGGCGGCGGCTCCGGCCTACCTCGGCCGGGTCACCTCCGTCGTCATGCTGACGATGGTGGGCCTGGCACCCCTCAGCTATCCGCTGGTCGGCGCCGCCATCGGGGCCTGGGGCGCCGCCCCGGTCTTCGTCGGCTGCGGCGCCCTCGGCGGTGTCGGCGCGCTCATCGCCCTGTCGTCCCGCGCGGTGCGCGGCGCCGAACTGCCCCGCCGGCGCAAGGCCGTCGAATCGGCGCCGGACCCGGACGACGAGCCGAAGCCGGGCCCCTCGACCCATCACACCGACGAGTCGACGTACGCCACCGACGACTCCGCGTATGCCGCCAACAGGTCGGCGGCGCCCCGCTCGTACCGGGCCCAGGGGCGCTGACCCCGCACGCTGACCGGCTTCGCGACCCCTCACTACCTGACACACCGTCATTTACCGGCGCCATCACACCCCTTCGCCCCCTGAGACGCAGGTCACACCGCAGGGTGTCACGAGAAGCCGTTGCCGATTGTCGTAAAGGTGACAGCGAAACACGGCAACAAGGAGTACGTGATGGACGCCCGCCTCAACCTCTTCGCCAACCCCGTCGCGGCCAAGGTCGCCAAGCACCTCGTGGCCGCGGGCAACGTGCTCGCCGAATCGACGCTGCCGCACGCGACCCAGGAGCTGGTGAAGCTCCGCGCCAGCCAGATCAACGGCTGCGGTTTCTGCACCGACATGCACACCAAGGACGCCCTGCACGCCGGGGAGACCCAGACGCGCCTCAACCTGGTCGCGGCCTGGCGCGAGGCCACGGTGTTCACCGAGGCCGAGCGCGCCGCCCTGGAGCTCGCGGAGCAGGGCACCCGCCTCGCCGACGCCTCCGTCGGCGTCACGGACGAGGTGTGGGCGAACGCCGCCAAGCACTACGACGAGGACCAGCTCGGCGCCCTGGTGGCCGCCATCGCGCTCATCAACGCCTTCAACCGCGTGAACGTGATGGTCCGCATGCCCGCGGGCGACTACCAGCCGGGCCAGTTCGCGTAACGCGGCCACCCACCGGGCAAGTTCGCGTAGGGCGACACCCGCCGGGCCGGTTCGCGCAAACGGTCGGCCGACGCGGACCGGCATCGAGAAGAGCGCCCCGGACACCGCTCCCCGCGGTCCGGGGCGCTCTCGCCCACATGGCTTGATCCGCACTGCCGATCCGTCACGTCCTGCGCGGAACAAGGCAGACTCAAGCGGAAACTGACATGAACAACCGAGGAGCGGGGCCGGTCCCGCGGGGTTCGGTGGCCGTGTGACCAGGTGTCCCGCACGGGGGGACACCCCGTCCGGCCACAGGGGTGGGCGCCCGGTCGGGCGCCCGATCCAGACGTCCGGCCTCCGCTCCGCAGACAAGGCACAGCACCGAGGCGAAGGCTCGGTCGAATCCCGGATTCGGGGCCGAGGGGGAGAGACATGCTCGCACTGTCGTGGACCGCACCGCCGCTGTCACCGGGATCCCCCGCCACCCCACGGACGCGTCCGTGGGCGCTCGCGCCGGGTAGCGCCCGATGAGGAGAGGCGACGGAGGGGGCCGGGCGTACGGCGGTGAACCCGGCGCGGAGCGGGCGGTGTTCCCCTCACCGGCCGACGCGACGACGCCGCACGTCACGGCGGCAACCACCGCGTCGTCCACCGTCACACCGGCCACCGTCCCACCGACCACCGTCGCGCTGGACCGTCCGGAGGCCCGGCTGCCGCTGTCCACGGGGTCCAAGGCCGCGAACCTGGCCCGCGCGGCGGGCGCCGGGCTGCCGGTGCTGCCCGGCTTCGTCATCCCGCACGGCGGCGCGGAGGACGCGTACGCCCTGCGGCACGCCTGGCGCGAGCTCTCGCGCGACGGCGCGGAGCCCCTGGTCGTACGCTCCTCCTCACCCCAGGAGGACACCCAGGAGTCGTCCCTGGCGGGCCAGTTCGCCTCCGTCCTCGATGTGCGCGACTGGACCTCCTTCCGCGCCGCCGTCCGTACGGTGCTCGACTCCGCGCAGCGCCCCGACGGCACCCGCGCCGCCATGGCCGTCCTCGTCCAGCCCATGCTCGACGCCCGGGTGGGCGGTGTGCTCTTCGGCGCCGACCCCGTCGAGGGCCGGCTCGACCGGATGCTGGTCAGCGCCGTGCGCGGTGGTCCCGACACCCTGGTCAGCGGCGAACAGGACGGCACCGGCTACCACTTGACCCGCGCGGGCCGGCCCCTGCGGTCCGGGCCCCGGCAGAGCGGCGACGAACGGCTGCTGACCCGCGCCGAGCTGCGCCGGCTGGCCCGGCTCGCCCGGCGTACGGAGAAGGTCTTCGGCGGGCCGCAGGACATGGAGTTCGGCTTCGACGCGACGGGACGCCTCTGGCTCTTCCAGGCCCGCCCGATCACGGCCATGACCGCGCGGCCCGCACGGGGCGCGCGCCTGCTCGGCCCCGGCCCCGTCGCCGAAACCCTCCCGGGCACGCTCCAGCCGCTGGAGGAGGACCTGTGGGTGGCGCCGATGGCCCGGGGGCTCCGCGACGCGCTCGACATCGGCGGCAGCGCACCGCGCCGACTGCTGCGCACCCACCCCGTGGTCACCACGGTCGCCGGGCGTGCCGCCGCCGACCTGCGGCTCCTCGGCGTGACCCCGCCGCGCCACCGCCTGCTGGCCCGGCTCAACCCGCTGCCGGGCGCCCGCCGGCTCGGTGCCGCCTGGCGTACCGGACGGCTGACCCGGGCGCTGCCGGACCTCGCCCTGGACCTGACGGCTGACATCGACCGCCGCCTGGCCGGGACCCCGGCACCGGACGCGCTCTCCCGGTCCGAACTGAGCGACCTGCTGCGCTGGACCCGCGCCGCACTGGCCGCCCTGCACGCCCAGGAGGCCCTGGCGGGCGCGCTCCTGCGGGAGACCGGCACCCGCACGGCGGCGAGCGCGGCACTGACCGCACTGGCCGCCGGGCGCGCCCGCGCCCGCACGGACGCCGAGATCGTCGCGGACGCACCGGTGGTCCTGGCACTCACCCCGCCGAGCCTGACGCGTCCGCTCGTCCTGCCACCGCCGTCGCCGGGCACCGGTCCCGGACCGGGCGGCGGCCCGAGTCCGGACGGCAGGAGTACGAGGGAGGAATCCGGCCACGTCGCCCTGCCTCCCCGCGAGTCCTTGCGGCTGCGCGTCCGCTGGGTCCACCAGTTGCAGACGCGGCTCGTCGAGGAGGCGGCACACCGTCTCGCCCTGTCGCTCGACACCGTCGCCCAGCTGCGCTGGCCGGAGATGCTGGCCTCGCTGGAGGGCGGCCCGCTTCCGGCGGACGTGGGACGGCGCCGCCCCCGCCCCGACGGACCGCCCTTGCCCGACGCGTTCCGTCTGGCCGACGACACGGTGGTCGTCGCCGAGCGCGCCCGGGGCAGCGAAGCCCCCGCCCGGGGAGTCTCCGGCGGCCGGGCCGCCGGGACCGCCTGGGACGGCCGGGGCGAACCTCCCGAGGACGCCGTCCTGGTCGTGCGCACCCTCGACCCGGCGCTCGCCCCGCTGCTGCCGCGGCTGACGGCCCTGGTCGCGCAGACCGGCAGCCCCCTCTCCCATCTGGCCATCCTGGCGCGTGAGTTCGGCCTGCCGGCCGTGGTCGGCGCCACCGACGCCGTAGAGCGGTTCGCTCCCGGCACGCGCCTGGCCGTCGACGGGACGAGCGGCGACATACGGCCGGACGCGCGGACGCGAGAGGCGGCCGACCGGTGAAGCGGCTGGCACCCCTCTTCGCGGGCGCGGCCGGGCTCGGCGCGGGCTCGTACGTCGTCATCTACCTCTACCGCTGGCAGTGGCAACGCGCGATCATGTGCGGCGTCCTGCTGCTCGTCGCCGAGATCCTGCTGCTCGGCCTGGTCCTGCTCGGCCGCCTCAGCCGCATCGAAGAGCGCATCGGCGAGAGCGACCGGCGCCACGCCGACGTCCTGGCCCGGCTGGAGGGACTGCGCGAACAGGACGATCCCGCCACCCGGTTCCGCTGGCTGGACGACGTCCGGGTGGAGCGGACCCATGTGTTCGTGCCGGTCCTGATGGCGGCGGGCGCCGTGCTCTCGGGGCTCGCCCGGGTCGTGCAGAAGATCGCGCAGAGCACGGTCCGCCCCGCCGCCGACCGCCGCACCGCCGGCCGTCTCGCGGTGCTCGCCGCACCGCCGCTCGGCGCCGACCTGGACGACCTGCCGCCGGGCGGCCGGGACCCGCGCCGCACCCGCCACCGGGTCACCTCGTTCGTCGCCGGAACGACCGCGCTGGCCGCGCTCGTCCTGGGTCTCGGCGAACTGACCGAGACCCGCCCCGAGGACCGCGCCCCGGACACCGTCGCGACCTCGGTGGTCGTCCGCCTCGCCACCCGGGGCGCGTCCGGCCCGGACTACGAGGCGCTGCTGGCCCACGAGATCTGGGACCGCTGCCGCCACTCCACCTCGGCCCCGCTGACGGACGCCGCGCTCGGCGCCCTCGGCGACCGGCTGTACGCGGGCGTCGTGCGGCCGGCCCTCACCGACCACGACCGGATGCGCCTGCGCGGCTGTCTGGAGGACACCGCCACCGACCACGCGTACTTCGAGGTCGTCGGCATGGACCAGACGAGGAGGGACAGGCACTGACTCGACCGCCCGGCGCGCCCTCACCCGGCGACGGCGCCGACCCGAGGTGCCCGGCCCGCCATGCCCTGCCCGACGTGCCCCGCGCGGGCCCGTCAGCCCACCGCCTGCTTCACCAGAGCGGCGATCCGCGCCTCGACCTCGGCGGTGACGTCGGTGAGCGCGAAGGCGGTCGCCCACATGGCGCCGTCGTCGAGGGCGGCCAGGTCGCTGAAGCCGAGCGTGGCGTAACGGGTCTTGAACTTCTCGGCGCTCTGGAAGAAGCAGACGACCTTGCCGTCCAGCGCGTAGGCGGGCATCCCGTACCAGAGCCTGGGGGCGAGGCCCGGGGCGCTGGCGGTGATCACGGCGTGGACGCGCTCGGCCCTGGCCCGGTCGGCGTCGGACAGCTCGGCGATCTTCGCCAGCACCTCCTGCGCCGCCTCCGCCTCCTTGTCCGCCCGTGAGCGGCGCCGCGAGGCCGTCTTCAGCTCCTTCGCGTGGTCCTTCATCGCGGCCCGCTCCTCGGCCGTGAACCCCTCGTACGTACCACCGTCGTTGCCGCTCATGGCAGGACTCCCCTGTACGGATCGTGTGCGGATCCCGAACACCGGATCTTGGGAACGGACGATATCCGCCACCACTGACAACGGCCCGCCGGGAAGTCCGGCCGCGCTGTTGCGTCCTCGGGTACGGGCGCAACAGCATGGCGCCATGGACTACATCGCGCACTTCCGCCGCGAGGCCGAGGCGTTCGAGGCGGCGGCCCGCAGGGCGTCGCGGGAGGCCGGGGCCGACGGGGCGCCGCTGGTGCCGTCGTGCCCCGGCTGGTCGATGGCGGACCTGGTGTTCCACCTCGGTGCGGTACACCGCTATGTGATCCGGGTGATCGGCGAGCGGCTGCGGCAGCGTCCGGACGAGGCCGACTTCTCCTTCCTCCGCCTCCCCGCGGACTACGGGGGCTGGCCGGACCCGGACCGGGCGCCCCACCGCGCCCCGCTCCCGCCGGACCTCCTCGACTGGTTCCGGGAGGGCGCCGACACGCTCGCGGAGCTGTTCGCCTCGTGCGATCCGGCCGAGCGGGTGTGGTCCTGGGCGCCGGAGCAGTCGGTCGGCTTCTGGCTGCGGATGCAGGCCATCGAGGCGGCCGTGCACCGCTGGGACGCGGAGAACGCCCTCGGCACCGCCGGGCCGGTCGACCGGCTGCTGGCCGCCGACGCCGTCACCCATTCGTTCGAGGTCATGGCGCCCGCCCGGCGCGCCCAGCGGCCGACACCGCCCGGCGAGGGCGAACGGATGCGGTTCAGGCAGTCGGACGGCTTCCGCGTCTGGGTCGTGCAGACGGACCCGGAGGAGGTCCTCCTCAACGAGGGCACCGGCTGCTGTCTGGTGGAGCTGACGGCCACGGCGTCGGAGCTGATGCTGTTCCTGTGGCACCGCATCCCCGCCGACGGCCTGGAGGTCCGGGGCGACGCGGCGCTCCTGGACCGGTACTTCAAGCTGGTCCCGCCGCTGTAGGTGAGGGGCCGGGGCTCTGTGGCCCCGGGAACCGGCCGGGCCCCGCCGCTCTCGCAACCCTGCCGGGCCCCGCTGTGGCCCTTCCCCCCGACCACCCGCCGGGCCCGCCCGGGTCACATCGTGAAACACCCGGATCCGGTGTCACACCCGTGTGCGACACTCGCCGACATGCTGGGTGTAACCGATCTTCCGACTTATCTCATGGGCCTGGTGCTGATCATTCTGGCGCCGGGGCCCAACTCGCTGTACGTGCTCTCCGTCGCGGCGCGCCGCGGTGTGCGGGCGGGGTACGTCGCGGCGGCGGGCGTGTGGACCGGGGACACCGTGCTGATGACGCTCTCCGCGCTGGGGGCGGCCTCGCTGCTGCAGACGACGCCGCTGCTGTTCGCCGTCGTCAAGTACGCGGGCGCCGGATACCTCTGCTGGATGGCGATCGGCATGCTGCGCCAGGCGCGCCAGATGTGGCGCGGCCGTCACTCGGCCGCCGAGTCCGCCTCCGAGGGCCCCGAGGCGGAGGCCGCCGTGGAGCGGCCGTACCGGCGCGCCCTGACGCTGAGCCTCTTCAATCCCAAGGCCATCCTCTTCCTGGTCTCGTTCTTCGTGCAGTTCGTGGACCCGGGGTACGCCTACCCGGCGCTCTCCTTCCTGGTGCTCGGCACCCTGCTCCACCTGGCGAGCTTCCTGTATCTGTCCACGCTGATATTCAGCGGCACCCGGCTCGCCGCCGCCTTCCGGCGCCGCAAGCGGCTGTCGGCGGGGGCCACCTCGGCCGCGGGCGTCCTCTTCCTCGGTTTCGCCGCGAAGCTCTCGCTCAGCGGGGTGTGAGCACCTCCCGGTCCCCCGCTGTCCGCCGCCTCCCCCAGGGCCCTGCTCACTCTTTAGCTACCGACCAGTAAAGAGTTGGCCAAAGCCCCTGGCGGGAGGCTGTGTGATGCGCGTAGACATGCGCCCATGCGTACCGTCACCAAGACCGCGGCCACCGTCGCCGCTCTCGCCGTCACCGGCGCCGCCCTCTACGGCGCCGACGCGGCCACCGCCGGGAACAGCACGCCGAAGAGCGACAAGGAGATCCCGAACATCACCAAGGTCGAGGACCAGATCAACGCCTACTACGGCGGGGCCCCCGACTCCACCGGCGCCTACCAGGCGTCCCCGACCAGCAACTACGCCAAGCAGGTCGCCTCCATCGAGGAGCGCGCCAAGCGTCAGATCAAGCACGCCGCCGAGCACCGCGCGCGGGACGGCCGCAAGCCCGCGATCGTGCTCGACGTCGACGACACGACGCTGCTCACCTACGACTACGAGAAGAAGAACGGCTTCGCGTACAACGCGACCGCCTTCAACGCGTATGTGCAGAGCGCGCGGTCCATCGCCGTGTTCGGCATGCCCGACCTGGTCAACTACGCGGCCAAGAAGGGCGTCACGGTCTTCTTCCTCACCGGCCGCGACGCCTCGCAGCGCGACGCCAGCGCCCTGAACCTCACCAGGGCGGGCTACGGCGTCCCGGTCGACACCGCGCACTTCTTCCTCAAGGACAAGGTCAACCCCCCGGCCTACCTGAGCTGCGCCAAGCCCACCTGGACGTGCTCCACCGTCGACTACAAGGCGGGCACCCGCAAGCACATCGAGGACCTCGGCTACCGCATCGTCGCCAACCTCGGCGACCAGTACACCGACCTCTCGGGCGGCCACGCCGACAAGACGTACAAGATCCCGAACCCGATGTACTTCCTGCCGTAGGCGCACGGGCCGGGGCGCGCGATCCCTCACGCGCCCCGGCCAGCACCCCACCCGGCCCCACCGGCCGCCGTCGGACGGGTCGGTGGACGGATCGGTGGAGGGGTCAGCGGCCCGGAACGGCCGCCGCCCGCCTGCCGTCCGGGGTGACCGGGATGGTGAGCGGCTGGGCCGCACGACCGTCCAGCGGCTTCTGTACGGTGTTGATGGTCAGCGCGACGCCCTGTCCACCGCTGAACGTGCCGGTCGCGAACGCGTTCACCGCCGCGTCCGCCGTGATCTCGTACCCGGTGGTGTCCACGATCCGGTGGTCCCGGCAGTCGCGGAAGACGTCCTGGATGGGCACGAACCACAGCCAGTGCAGGTCGGAGCCGCCGTTGAGGTCGACCTTCTCGTTGAACCAGACGGCCACCATCCCCGTCATCGACACCGTGGCCGTCCAGTCGATGTCGTACCGCTGCGTCCCCACCACCAAGGACGCCTCCACCGCGGACTTGGCCGGAATGCGCAGCGGCAGGTCCACGCTCCAGGTCTGCGTCTCCTTGTGGGCGAATTCCTGTGTGGCGGAAAGGCCGACTTCGATGGAGGTCGTCTCGCTCACCTTGGCGACCGCCGGAATCTCCGCCGACACCTCCATGGTGACGCCGATCTTCAGCGACTCCGTCACCGAGATCCGCAGGTCCTGCTCGGTCGTGCGGCTCTGCTTGTACGTGACGCTCTGCTCGACGGACGTGCTGTTGCGGTAGTTCGTGGTGACCGAGGAGACCTGCCCGGGAATCGGTGAGGGCGCGCTCGGGTCGTAGGCGATGCCGGAATACTTGGTCCGTACTTGATGGCGGTGGTAATCGGCGAGGAAGCTCTGCTTTCCGTAATCCGTCGATGCGGTGAACCGGCAGCCCCGGGACGACGGATGGCGCTCACGGGCCAGCCAGCCGCCCCAGGCGTCGGTGATCTCCTGAAGGGTACGGGCCGCGCCCTTCTTCGGTGGTGCGGCCTGCGCGGGGGGAGCCGCGGCGAGCGCGACCGGGACGGTGGCGGCCACCCCGGCCACGGGGGCGAGAGCCAGCAGGCTCCGCCGGGAGACGCCGGATATCTGGGACATGGGGATTCGGGGCCTTTCTGCGGCACGGCGTGCGGAAGGCGACGCGTGATACGCCATGCAATCCCCTGTTCCCCTGGCAGCCTAGGGACTTAAGTCCTTCGGCTGCCCGGGCGGGCAGTCCGGTGGCCGAATCGCCGTACTCCTGCGGTCAGTCGAGGAGAAGGGGATTGGGCAGTGCGGCGGCGGGATGCATCCGCAAAAGCGTGTGCAGGACCCCGGAAAGCCCGGACATCAGACTTGGCGAGAACGCCTCGCGCGCCAATCCCCCGACCGGGCCGCGCTGTTCGAGCCCGGAGAGGATTTCCCCGTCGTGCGCGTCGGCGTCACCGAAACCGATGGCGGTGAGGAACTCCCACAGCCCCAGATCTCCGTGGCACAGGGTGTGGCTCCAGCCGAACCCCTCCGCCGCGCAGGCCCGGGCGGCGCGGCGGGCCATGTCCAGATGGGTGTCCATGCCGGTCCGCCGGTGCAGGTCGAGCATGCCGATCCCGATGCCCGCGCTGCCGTGGCACCAGCTGGTGAAGAAGTCCTCCTCGGCGCCGACGCGCACATCGAGCCAGTTGCCCTGCTCGGGCCGGTAGAGCGACTCCTGGTAGGCGAAGGCCCGGTCGGCGAGGTGGTTCCAGCCGTGCCGTTCCGCCGGGGATCCCGCCCCGCTCAGGGCGAGCCGCGTCAGCGCCCAGCCGATGCCGGTGGCGCCGTGCGCGAAGCCGCCGATGCCCTCCGGGTTGAGCCGGGTCGTCCAGCGCGCACCGCTCGCGTCGACGGTGGCCAGCCCGGACAGCCTGCGCCCGACGCGCGCGGCGGCGGCGAGCCAGCGGTCCTGCCCGGTCGCCGCGGCCAGGCCGAGCAGCGGCACGATCGCGCCGGCCGCCCCGTTCAGGAGGTCCACCTCCACGTCGTCGTCGACCAGCGGCCCCTCGGTGAGCAGCAGGGCCCGCGCGGCGGCCCGCTCCAGCAGCCACTCCTCGCCGAGCACCCGGTGCAGCGCCAGCCACGTCCACACCTGCGAGGCGGCGCCGCTGAACGCCCCGGCGGACGGCGTCGGCGTCAGGTCCTCGGTGCCCACCAGCACCCGCAGCGCGCCCTCGAACGTCTCGGTGACGCCGGGCACTTCGTCCGCCCGTCCGGCCCGCACCTCCGCCCCGTACTCCGCCAGCGTCAGCGCCACCCCGCCCTGCCCGGTGTAGAGGTCGGCGGGCAGCACCCTGATGGACCAGCCCGCCGGGGTGAAGACCGGGCTGATCCAAGTGACCGTGCCGTCCGCGCCGCGCACCGCCCCGTCGCACAGCCGCCGCACCATCTGCGCGGCGAGCTCGCGGCGGCGGCGCTCGCGGTCGCGTGCGTGCGGGGCGACGGCACCCGCCTGTACGCGCGAGGGCAGCGAGCGCTCGTTGAGGTACGCGCCGACCAGCGCGTCCTGGATGACCGACTCCTCCTGCGGCAGATCGGCGGTGCGCCAGTCCTCGATGGTGGTGCGCACGTCGTCCGCGCCCACGGTGAAGGTGAACATCGGGACGTCACCGGCCAGCAGGTCGGCGATCTCGCCGTCGATGGCCTCGCGGTCGGTCGGCGCGCCGGGCAGCACCTCGGCGTTGCGCCGCAGGATGTCCCGGGCCCGCTCGACGGCCGCCGGTTCGTCGTGCAGCGAGGCCGGGTGCCACAGCATGCGGCCGATGTCGACGTACGCCTGGGTCGGGCGCAGGATCCGTCTGGCCTGCGCGCCTTCGAAGCGCCGCAGCAGCCCGTACGGATCGACGCCGGGGCGGCGCAGATGCGCGGTCATCTCCCGGAAGCCCGCCAGGACGCGGTCCCAGTAGGTGCTCAGCACCGGGGCGGGGCTGGGGTGGTTGCCCGCCGAGGGCATGGCCACCAGGTCCACCTGGAACCGGGCCGCCGCGGTGCCGCCGTCCGCGATCACGGGGTGGGGGATCAGCGGCTGCTGCCCGGGCAGCGCCCCGATGCCGGAGATGTCCACGCCGCCGAGCGCGAAGCCCGTACCGCGCACCGGCAGCAGTCCGGTGCGCAGCACGGTGCGGCGGATCGCCGCCGCGGCCACGTCCACCGCGTCGCCCCGGCCGCTGGGCGGGAAGGGCGCGGGGGCGTCGAAGAGGGTCTCGGCGTCCACGATCACCGGCACCGGACCCGCGGCGATCATGTTCTCGGCGTGCATGTCGGTGCCGCCGGTGAAGCGCAGGACGGCCAGCCAGTGCCCCACGCCCCGGTAGAACGCGGCGAGTTCGGCGTCGTCCGCGCAGTAGCGGTGGTGGACGAACTCGGACCAGCCGTAGCCGTCGCGCACCAGCGTGCGCGGCACCCGGATCCTCTCGTGCGGCGCCGGGGCACCGGGGAAGTCCGCGAACAGCTCGTCCAGCAGCGCGCCGAGCGCCACGTCCGCCTGTGACGGGCGGGGTTTGTACATCACGCCGGCGCCGCCGAAGTCGACGCGGCTGACGGTCAGGCCCCCGCGGTGGGTGTCGCCCGCCCCGAACTCGACGGCGCTGAGCTCCCCCACGGATCCGCCGAGCAGTGACCCCAGCGGTTCGCGGTCGGCGGCGAGCCGCTGGGCGAATCCGGCCGTCGCGGCCACCGACAGCTGCGCCACCGCGTCGACGCGCCGCGCCAAGGTCGGGTACCGCTCGGCCAGTTGGTCCAGATAGCCGTCCTGTGCGGCCCGTTCGACGAAGTCGGTCCAGATCTCGCTCTCCGCCCTGGCCCTGCTCTCCGGGGACTCACCGCCCGCCGTCAGGCGCAGCGCGTGCAGTTCGATCAGGAACAGGCGGGACAGCTTGGCGTGCAGGGACCTGAGCAGTGCTTCGTGGCCCGCGTCGAGCACCACGTCCCGCTCCTTGTCCGACAGCTGGTCCACGGCGGCCAGCCGCCGGGCCAGCTCCTCCCGCCAGGGGCGGGCGATGGTGCGTACGGGCCGGGCGAACCACTCCGCCTCGCCCCCCTTCGACGGCGCCGGAACGTCCACCCGTCCACTCTCCCCATGTCGTCGCACGTTTCACGCCGTTCTGGCGCCCCAAAGGTGTGGGGAACCGCGCGGCCGGCCCAAGAGCGGTGGGCGCGGCGAACGGTCCCCCACCCGCCCGTCTCGCACTGCCCGTCCGCCGGACGTCGCACCGCGCGTACCGCCCCTCCCGGCAGGCTCACGCCTCGGGGGGAACGGTCGGCCCGGCGAACGCTCAATGGACGGGACCCGGAGAGGGCACTCTCCGGCAGGGTGCTCCACGGACGGTTCTCGCGGTGCTGCCGGTGATCAGCAGCACCAGCTGCCGCGCGACCCACTCGGGCTGGAACAGAAGCCGTAGAGGGAGTCGCTGGGGTCGGTGAGCGCCGCCTCGGCGGCGGCGCCGCCGACGTAGAGCGGACCGGCGGGGTTGGTCTGACCGTACGCACTCTCCGACCCCGACAGCCAGGCGTTGAGCACAGCGGCGGCGGGAACGTGGGTCTGGGGCATCTGCGGCCTCCGGACATAGGGATTGGGACGGGTTGCCCAGTCCCGAGTATTGCCGGATCCGAACACCTGTCAGACGACTAATCCGGCCACACTGCCGAGGTGTTGGTGCGCGGCACCGCGGTCCGTGTGTCGCCGGGGACCACGTCGCGGACGAGCACCGACGCGGCCGTGCCGCCCCGGCCGTCCGGCGGCCGGGGCGGCGGCGCGAGGAAGCGGTCGCGGACGGATCACGCCGCCCGGCGCAGGCTCCCGGACGGCGGAAAGCGGCCTCTATCGCTTGATCCCCCGCGATGGCCGACTTCAGCCTTGACCGGCCCGCCGGTCAAGGCTTCCCGTTCCCCCGGCGGACATCGGGCGGACCGATTCCCGTTCCCCCGGCGGACATCGGGCGAATGGTTTTCCTTCACCCGGGCGCACGTCGGGCGAACGGATCTCTTTCCCCCGGGCGGACGTCGGGCCCAGCGCCCGGGTGGTCGGCAAAGCGTTTGTGGGCCGCCGAGGCGGCCCACTACCGTGCCGGTGTGGAACTCTTCTCACAGTCGTGGACAGCGCTGCTCGCCTCGGTCGCCGAGCTCTCCGACGAGGACTTCGCCCGGCCGTCCGGCTGCACCGGCTGGCTGGTCCGGGATCTGGTGTGCCACCTGGTCATCGACGCCCAGGACGTCCTGATCACCCTGGCCACCCCCGCCGACGGCCCGCCCACCCGGGACGCGGTGACCTACTGGGAGCCCGCCGAGAAGCCGCCGACCGGGGACGACCCCCTCGACGCGCTCACCGTCCGGCTGGCCGCGGCGTACGAGCAGCCGTGGCTGCTCAAGTTCCATCTGGACGACGTGGGCTCGGCAGCGGGCCGTGCCGCTCGACTCTCGGACCAGGAAGGTCTGGTGGGCACCCGCGACCAGGTGCTCACCACGGGCGACTACCTGACGGCGTACGTACTGGAGTGGACGCTGCACCACCTCGACCTGGTCGCACACCTCCCGAACGCCGCCCAGCCGCCCGCGCCGGGGCTGGCCCGCTCCCGCGCGATGCTGGAGCGGATCGCGGGGGCGGAGTTCCCCGCCGCGTTCGGCGACGCGGACGCCCTGCTGGTGGGCACCGGACGGCGGGCCCCCACCGAGGCCGAGAAGGCCGCGCTGGGCCCGCTCACGTCGAAGCTCCCGCTGATCCTCGGATAGCCCGACGCGGAGCCATCTCTCCTTCACCCCTTGTTACTTGACGCTGCGTCAATCAGGGTCGGGCAGGACTCGGGCTCCGGTGCAGCGGCTTCCACGGGTGCGGGGGCCGGTGTGACCGGGCGGGGGCCACGGCGGCCCGCGATGCGGCAGCCGACACAGCCCGCGTGCCCCCGGCGGGCCGGGACGTCACGCACCCGCCAGTCCCGGAGCCCGGCCGGGCGCGGACCGGACGCCTTGCCCCACCCCAGCAGATGCAGCGCCCAGGTGATGAGTACGGCGAGCACCAGGTCGGCCAGCCCCACCCACAGCCCGACCGGGGAGCCCGCGACGAGCGCCGCGCCGGTGACCAGGGCGCTGCCGACGGCGAGCGCGGTGCCGGTCCATCCCGCGACGGTGTGCCCCATGTCGTGGTCGCCGTGTGCTCCCGAGTGGTGTGATCCCATGTCTTCTCCCTGAAGTACCAGCGCATCGGGCCGGGTCGGTCGGACCGGCGGGATGCCAGGGCCCGTCCGGCGGGTCTTGTCGGGGACGCGGGTGGCCGGCACGGGATGACGAGGCGAGCGAGTGGACAGTGGTGAACAGCCGTGCCGCGCACTAGAATGTCTTACTTGCTAAGTATCTTAGATCGTAAGGGGAATTTCGGTGGAAGGCAAGGCGCGCCCGGCGGCGGCTCCCGAGCAGGCGCTGGCGGCGATGGACCGCATGATCGCGCTGGCGCACATCGGACAGCAGGACGTCGCCTCGCGGCTCGGACTCAATCCGACCGACCTCGTCTGCCTGGGATTCCTGGTCGAGGCGGCGCTTGCGGGCGAGGCCCTGACCGCGGGCGAACTCGCCGAGCGGGCCCGGCTGACCACCGGCGGCGTCACCGGTGTGCTCAACCGGCTGGAGAAGGCGAACTACGCGCGCCGCCAGGCCGATCCGAGCGACCGGCGCCGGGTCCGGGTGGTCATGGACGAGTCCGCCCGGGCCCGCGTCCTCGCGGTCTACGGGCCGTTCTACGAACGTCTGGGCACCCTGCTGGGCGACTACTCGCCCGACGAGATCGCCGTACTGGCGGACTGGTTCACCCGGGCGAAGGAGCTGATGGAGACATCGCTGCGCGAGATCCGCGAGGGCGGGGAGGCACCCGCCTGACACACCCTCGCCCCCTCCCGCTCCCGGCCGGGCAGCGGGTGGACGGGCGCGGGTGATTAGGGTGGAAGGTGTGCCGCTTTCTCCGTTCGTGACGTGAAGGGGTGATCCGGTGACCGAACGCAAACCCCCGGGGGTGAGCTTCGAGTCGTGGGTGGACAAGCAGATCCGCGAGGCGCAGGAGCGCGGCGAGTTCGCCGAGTTGGCCGGTTTCGGCAAACCGCTGGAGGACGCGGAGGCGCCCTACGACGAGATGTGGTGGATACGCCAGAAGATGGCCCGTGAGGGTGTGACCGGCATGCTGCCGCCCGCTCTCGCGCTCCGCAAGGAGATCGAGGACGCCCTGGCCTCGGTGGGGCGGCTGCGCTCCGAACGGGCCGTCCGCGCACTGCTCGAACCGCTCAACGACAAGATCCAGGCCGCACTGCTGCGCCCGCCGCCGGGACCGCCGTTGGGGCGGAAGCGGATCGACGTGGACGAGGTCGTGCGCGAGTGGCGCGCGGCCCGCGGGACCGGGGCGGAGCACACGGGCTGACGCGCCCCGCCCCTCCCTCGGCCACTTCCGCGAGGACGGCCGCGCGCTCCCCGCACGCCTGGGAGAGTACTGACGACGACTCCCCCGCACCGCGGCCGGTCCGCCGGTCGGCGGGGGTGTCCGGGCGGGGCGTCGGGCGCGGGACCGGGAGGGGTTCGTGGGTGTGGGGTCGGTCGGACGGAGCGCGTTGCTCGTCTGGGTGGGTGCCGCGGCCGTGCTGCTGGCCGGTTGCGGCGGCGGGACGGGCGGGGAGTCCGGCTCCGCGGCCCGGCGGCCGGGGCTGACGGCGTACGCGAGCGTGGCGGCGGTGCCCGAGCGGCTCGCGGCGGACGGAACGACGATCGTCGTGGGAGATCCGCGGGCACCGGTGACGGTCGCACTGCTCGAGGATCCCCGGTGCCCGGTGTGCGAGGAGTTCGAGGGCACCGGTGGCGGCGGCCCGGTGCTGCGGGACGCGGTCGTGCGGCGGACCGTGCGCACCCAGTACACGTTGGCGTCGTTCCTGGACGACCGGCTCGGCGGTGGCGGCTCGAAGCGGGCGGTCAACGCCCTGCGGGCCGCGCTGGACGCCGGGAAGTTCACGGAGTACCACGAGGTGCTGTACGGCAATCAGCCGCAGGAGTCGACGGACGGCTTCACCACCGCGCGGCTGCTCGACCTCGCCGCCAAGGTGCCGGGACTGCGCGGCCCCGCGTTCGACGCGGCCGTGCGGACCATGAGGTACCGGGACTTCGTCGCCGCTTCGGAGCGGGCGTACGAGGCCCGGGGCACCGAGCGGGGCCAGGGCCCCGGGACGCCGACCGCCGAGATCGACGGCTACCGCGTCCCGGTCGACGCCAACGCCGTCCTCTTCGACGCGCACGCGTTCACCGGACTGCTGAGGACCGCCCTGAGTCGGCACGACGGCTGACCCGGCCGCACCGCCGTCCGCGCCACCGCCTCGCGATCAGCCGGTACGGAACGGCAGGTCGCGCACCCGGGGGCTTCCGCGTTCGGCGCGTACGCGCCGCACCAGGTCGGTGGCGGCCCCCGCCCACTGGTCGTGCTCGAAGGAGAAGCCCGCTTCCAGGAGTCGGCCCGGCACCACACGGCGGCTCTTCAGCAGCAGTTCGGTGTCCGAACGCAGGGCGAGCGCGCCGAGTTCGGCCATCCACTTGGTCGCGGGCAGTCCCACCGGGGCGCCCCAGGCCGCCCGCAGCGCGCGCATGAAGGCGCGCTGCGGCAGCGGGCCGGGGGCGGCGAGGTTGACGGGTCCGGCGATGTCGTCGCGCCGCACCAGGAACTCGACCGCGCGCACGAAGTCCCGGTCGTGGATCCAGGAGACGTACTGCGCGCCGCCCGCGACCGGACCGCCGAGGCCGTGCCGTACGAGCCACGACAGGACGTCGAGGACGCCGCCCGCGTCGGGGCTCATCACCATCGCCGAGCGCAGTGCGACCTTGCGGGTGTGCGGGGTGGCCGCGCGCTCCTGCTCCCGCTCCCAGTTCCTGGCGATGTCGACGCTGTAGGCCCAGTAGTCGGGTACGCCGGGCTCGCCGCCGCCGATCACGCCGTTCGCCTCGTCGTTGGCCGCGTCGAAGCGGTGGGCGTAGAGGGTCGCGGTGCTCATCTGCAACCAGACCCGGGGCGGGGCGGCGGCCCCCGCGACGGCCTCTCCCACGACCCGGGCGGAGTCGACGCGCGAGTCCATCATGGCCCGCAGGTTCTCCGGCGTGTAGCGGCAGCTGACGCTGCGGCCCGCGAGGTTGACCACGACGTCGCTGCCGTCGATCTCCGCGGTCCAGGGGCCGGGGGTCCGGCCGTCCCAGTGGACCTCTCCGGCGCCCCTGGGATGCCGGGTCAGGACGACGACCTCGTGGCCGGCGGCGGTCAGCGCGCGCTTGAGGACCGTGCCCACCTGCCCGGTGCCCCCGGGAATCACTATCTTCATCGGCCCCTCCTCGGTGCGTGGCACGACCCTAGCCCATGGAGTTGAACACGTTCAAAGAGAGGCGTGCGGCCCGATCGGGGCCCGGCGTTCGCTCCCCGTCGATATGAGCGGCAACCGGATGACATGCCTCCAGATCATGTCGTATTCGAACAATACGGCCATGAGCCCCGCCCGCCAGACTCGACGCCACCTCGGTCGAACGCTCGATCGGGCTCGCCCGGGCAGGGCCACTGCTCCGTCGGGAAGGAACCCACGACGTGCTCAAGAGACTCGCGCTGCTGGCCGCGGCGCTCGGACTCCTCACGGTGCCGATCACGGGAACGGCCTCGGCGCAGCCCGCCGGACCGGGACAGACCTCCACGGCGGCCACCGCCCCGCTCAAGGCCGCCCCTCCGGTATCCCCGGCCGCGCTCAACGCGCTGAAGGGCATGAAGCCGCTGGCCCCGGCCGACGTCGCCAAATTGATGTCCAAGGCGTCCGGTTCCACCGCGACACCGAACCTGCGGACCGACGGCGTCTACGACCACATCACCAACAACAACAGCGGGCAGTGCCTGGCCGTACCGGGCGGCAGCACGGACAAGGGCACCGGACTCATCCAGTGGCAGTGCGGCGGCTGGGCCGACCACTACTGGTCCGTGCAGTACCAGTTCACGTCCGGCGGCTGGTACTGGTACCACGTCGTCAACGGCAAGAGCGGGCAGTGCCTGGCCGTGCCCGGCGGCAGCACGGACCAGGGCACCCAGGTCATCCAGTGGCCCTGCGGCACCTATGCCGACCACTACTGGGCGTTCGCGTCCGACCGGGCGGGCGTCACGCACATCGCCAACGGCAAGAGCGGACAGTGCCTCGCCATCCCCGGCGCCAGCCGGGACCAGGGCATGAAGGTCATCCAATGGCCGTGCGGCACCTATGCCGATCACTACTGGTACTGATCGGCGGCGGACAGCCGCACGCAACGGGGGTGAGGGGTCCGGCGTTCGCGCCGGACCCCTCAGCGCGTACGGACGACACATGAACCGACCCCTCGGCACCCACCGGAGCGGCACCCCCTCGTCGACGAGTACCGACCCCCGTGCCGCGCTCGCGGTGGGCTTCACGGTGCCGCACGGCCCGGCTACGGCCGGACGACCACCCGTGGATCCGTCCCGGACGGGTCGACCGGCCGGGGCGGAGCCGGGGGCTCCTCGACGCCGGGGCGGTGGGCGGGCGGCACCGGCCCCGGCGCGCCACCGGGCCGTACGAGCAGACACACCGCCACCACGGCGGCGGCCACCGCGAGCGCGGTGAAGGCGATCCGCCGCACCCGCCGCGCACCCCAGTCGCGCCCCTGCGGCGGTTCGGCGGGGCGCAGGTCGTGGTGGGTGACGAGTGCGGCGCGGGCGGCGAGCGCGGCGCGCAGCCGGTCCTCGGTCGCCGCCCGGCCCTCTTCGGAGTACGGCTTCATCGGGCCGCCCCCAGCTTCTTCTCCAGGACGTCCAGGGCCCGGCTCGCGGTGGACTTCACGGTGCCGCGCGAGAGGCCCAGTGTCTGCGCTATCTGCGCCTCGGTGAGTTCGGACCAGTAGCGCAGGACGAGGACTTCTCGTTGACGGTGCGTCAATTGTGCTAATGCGTCCAACACTTGGCGGTGTTCCTCGGCGAGCAGCAACCCCTCGTCGACCGGCGGCCCGTAACCGGGGTGCGGAGGGGTGTAGGCGCGTGCGGTGCGGCGGCGGCGCAGTACGGAGCGGGCCGCGTTCACGACGGCGGTGTGCAGATACGCACCGGGGTCCCGCAACCCCTCCAGCGCGGTGCCGTGTCTGCGGCAGAGCGCGGCGAACGCGTCCTGGACGACGTCCTCGGCGGTGTGCGGGTCGTCCACCAGGAACAGCGCGAGCCGGACCATGTCGAGCCGCCGTGCCCGGTAGAGCTCGGTCACCGTGGGCGGGGGTTCCTCGTCGTACGGCGCGGAGACCGCCCGGAGAAGACGTCCGCGCCCCGGCGCGGATCCGGCACGGGTTGCGGGCTCGGCGGGAAGCGCGCGGGAGACACGGGAGAGCAGCCGGGACCACCAGGGTGGCGCCGGCACTGCGGAGATGGCGTACTGCATGGGCCTCGATCCAAGACGGTGGGGGTGGGCCGTCGCGTACGGCGGCCCACCCCGTGGTGGTGCTACTCCGGTGCGGCTCCCGCTACTTCTCGGCCCCGCCGCCCGGCCGGATCACCCGGGGCGCGGCCTCGGCCGGGCCCGCCCCGGCGCCGGAGCCGCCCGCCCCGACGACCTTCGCCGGACCGGAGGCGCCGGGCGCCTTCGAGGTGGCGCCGGAGTCCGAACCGGCCCGCGGGGCCGGGTCGCCGGTGGTGGTCACCTTGGGCGCGGCGGGCGCCGCCGTACCGCCGGAGTCGGCGACGGCCTGGGCGGCGAAACCGCCGCCCAGCAGCAGCGCGACACCGGTGACGGCGCCCAGGACCCGGGGACGGGCACGGTGGATCCGCTGGGTGTGCAAGGACATGGGACTCTCCCGAGGTGTGTCAAGAACACGGTCTGGAACAACGGCTGAAGGGCGCCTTCAACCCACCAGACGTACGGCACGGGGGGAGGTTGCGAGTCGGTCCGAGGTTTTTTCCCGAATCCACCGAGCCACCCTCGGCGAGCGCGCGTGCCGGACGCCGGAGCGGGGGTTGGAGGGCCTCCCCCCCCCCAGACGGCACTGGACGGCCCTCAGAGGAGTTCGGTGATGATTTCCGTGCCGAGCGCGTACGCGGGCACACCCGCCGTGATCAGGGCGGTCTCGGCGACACCGAGCAGATCGGTGATGCTCGCGCCCGCGTGCAGGGCGCCCCGGGCGTGCACCCGGGCGGGGTCGGCCCGGCCCAGGGCCAGCAGTTGTCCGAAGTGGACGAGCTGCTGCACCCGCGCCCCCAGCGGGTTGTCGGTCAGCACGATGTGGCGCAGCGCCGTGAGCGCCTCCTCGGTGGGCAGCCGGCCGAACTCCTGGGCCAGACCGAGCCGGTCCTCCACACCGCCGGGCACCTCCCCGAGGGTGGCGCGGTAGCGCTCGCGCACGGCCTCGGCACGCGCGGCCGGGTCGTCCTCGTACGTCATGACGCCACCCGCGCGATCGACGCGCGCACCGCCTCCACGGCGCCTTCGGGGAAGTCGACGGCCCCGCCGATCGCCGCGGCGGCCAGCTCGGCCTCGGCGCTCTCCTCGATGGCCACCACGAGGTGGGCGGTGGCGGCGGAGTCGGGGCCGAACACCAGCAGGCCGTGGTTGGCGAGCAGGACGGCGGAGGTCGTCGGGCACCGCTCCAGCGCGTCGGCCACCCCGCGCACCGACACGTCGGAGCCGCGCGGCCCCCAGGGCACCACCGGAACGTCTTCGGCCTGCCCGAACCGCAGCATCGGCTCGGTCCGGCACGGCAGCGGCCGATGGGCCACGGCGAACGCCGTCGCCGAGGGCGAGTGGGTGTGGATCACCGCGCCCACCCGGGGCCGGGCGCGGTAGATCACGCTGTGCATGGCGATGATCTCGGCGCTCACGGACTGGAGCGTACCGTCCAGGACCTGCCCGTCGAAGCCGACCGTCGCGAGCTCCTCCGGCCGCAGCCCGCGGACGAATCCGGGGGTCAGCAGGAAGCGGCCGCGGCCGGTCCTTGCGCTCAGGTTGGCGTGCCCGGAACGGGACATGACCCCCGCCGCGAACAACGTCTCGGCCGCTTGGACGACTTGCCCGGCCCGCTCGCCGACCAGCTGTGCGTCTGTCATACCGGTGCCTCCGAAGTGCGCCGGCGGCGACCGCCGATCGGCCGCCGTCCGTATGCGGACCACTCTTCAACTTGAACTAAGGTTCAAGTCAAATGCCCGGGTGAACGAGGTTCCGGCGGAACGGGGGGATGGGCATGGAATCGGACATGGACATGAATACGGGCACAGGCACGGGCATGGGCACCGGGGTGAGCGCGGGCGGGGACACCGGCGCACGGATGACGATCGGGCGGCTCGCCGAGATCACCGGAGTGCCGGCGTCGGCCATCCGCTACTGGGAGCGCCACGGGCTGCTGCCCGCGCCGGAGCGCCAGAGCGGGCAGCGGCGCTATCCCCCGGAGGCAGCCGGGCGGATCGTGATCCTCCGTAAATGCCAGCAGGCGGGGCTGACGCTGGTCGAGATCAGAGAGTTCCAGCAGGAGCAGACGCGCAGACAGACGATGATCCGCGCCAAGGTCGCCGAGATCGAGCAGCGCATGGTCGACCTCGAACACGCCCACCAGCTCTTGAACCACGCCCTGCTCTGCGGCGAGCAGGACATCGTCCGATGCCCGAAGTTCCAGGAGCAGATGGCGACCTGGGGCGTGCCGGGCCCGGCCCCCGGCGCGTCGGCGGCCGGCCCGGAGGCCGGATCCGCCCCGGACGCCGCCTCCCCACTACCCTGACCCGCATGGATGCCTGGCCGCCGGAGCTCGACCCACTGCCCTCGCCCGCGCCCGTGTTCCAGCCGGAGATCACCTACGCCGAGTGCCGCAAGTGCGGCACCCTGGTCGCCGGGCTCGACGGGCGCTACGCCTGCGGTGTGTGCGGGTGGACCAACGACTGGTCCGAAGGGCACCGGCCGCTGCCCCACGCCGACGACGACCCCGACTACCCGGGGCCGCACACGACTCCGCGCAATCCGCTGAGCCACTGAGCCGCCGGGCCGCCCGGCGCGGCCGGAGGGCGCCGCCGGGCCGGGTCAGCCCTGCCGCCCCGGCCCCTCGCACAGCAGGTCGTACGCCCGCTCGGCCGCGCGTACCGCGAGCGGGTACTGGTCGTCGGCCGTTGTGCCGTCCGCCAGGCACTCCTGGTTGACGAGCGACAGCTCCCGCTGCACCACGATGACCTGGGCGGCCACGAGGCGCGCGTCCAGCGGATCGAGGCCAGCCTCGCGCAGCGCCCCGGCCAGCGCGTCGCTGCCGCGCGCCGTGTACCGGGTCATCCTCGCCGCCAGGCTCTCCGTTTCGAGGATCATGCGCAAGAACGCCATGACCTCGGGGTCGTCGCACAGCCCCGTGTTCGGCTCGCGGCGCGCCAGGGCGTCGAGCAGAGCCGCCCGCAGCGCCTCCAGCGGAGCCTGACCGGCCGGACGGGCGCGCACGATCCGGGCCGCCTCGCTCTCGTGGTCGGCGAACCGCTGGAGGACGAGGTCCTCCTTCGTCGGGAAGTACGCGAAGAGGGTCCGCCGGGAAACCTCCGCCACCTCCGCGATCTCGGTGATCGAGACCTGGTCGAAGCCCTTGTCGAGGAAGAGCCGGACCGCCGTCTCCGCGATCGTCTCGCGGGTGCGTTCCTTCTTGAGTTCCCGCAGGCCCATGCGCTGATTCATGCACTCAGTCTACCTCGTGGTAGACTGAGTGCAGAATTGCACCCAGTTCTTCTTTTCGGAGGTCGTCGTGCGGAGTGAAGTCATCGTGGTGGGCGCGGGCCCGACCGGCCTGATGCTGGCGTACGAACTGACGCTGGCCGAAGTCCCGGTCGTCGTCCTGGAGAGGCGGCCCGCCCCCAGCCCCCAGTCCCGCGCGGGCTCGCTCCAGCCGCGCACCGCCGAAGTGCTCGACCTGCGCGGACTGCTGGAACCGCTGCTCGCCCGGGAGCCGTCCGAGAGCGCGAGCGGCGGACACTTCGCCACCCTGCCCGTCGAGCTGGACTGCGGCAGCTGGCGCACCCGCTACCGGTGCCCCGTGAAGGTCTCCCAGGCCCGCCTGGAGGCCCGTCTCGAACGGCTCCTCGGCGAGCGGGGTGTGCCCGTGCTCCGCGGCCGGGAGGTGACGGCGGTCGCGCAGGATTCCGAGGGGGTCACCGCCGAGTGGCGCGCGGTCGACGACGCCTCCGCCACCGGGTCGGTCCGGGGCGGCCACCTCGTGGCGTGCGACGGCGGGCACAGCACGGTCCGCCGGCTCATGAACGTCCCCTTCCCCGGCCAGGAGCGCCGGATGTCCGCCGTGGCGGCGGACCTCACCCTCACCTCCATGTCCGCCGAAGTCCCCACGGAGGAAGGGCACTTCAGCCAGTACACGCGCGTGGCGGGCGGCTTCCACTCGATCCTGCACCCCATCGGACCGGACCTCTACCGGATGCTGTTCGGCAGGGTCTCCGGGGAGGTCCCGGACCACTCGGCGCCGGTCTCCCCCGACGAGGTCCGCGAAGCGCTGCACGCCGTGTACGGACCGGACACGGAACTGGGCGAGCTGCGCGCGGCCTCCCGCTTCGGCGACGCCGCACGCCAGGTCACGCGGTACCGGGAGGGCCGGGTGTTCTTCGCCGGGGACGCGGCGCACATCCACATGCCGATCGGCGGCCAGGGCGTCAACCTGGGCATCCAGGACGCGGTCAACCTGGGCTGGAAGCTCGCCGGCACGATCCGGGGCTGGGCCCCCGCCGGTCTGCTCGACAGCTACCACGAAGAGCGGCACCCGGTCGCCGCGCGCGTGCTGCGCCACACCCGCGCCCAGAACGCGATCATGAACGTGGGAGGGGACGAGGACCTCGGCGCGGTCCGCGAGCTGGTGACCGAGCTGCTGCGGCTGCCCGACACCAACCACTATGTCTCGGGCATGATGTCCGGCCTGGACCTCAGCTACCCGGGCGTCGGGCCCCGGCTGATCGACGTGGAGCTGACCACCGAGGACGGCCCGACCCGGGCGAGCCGGCTGATGCGCTCGGGCCGGGGGCTGCTGCTCTCCCTGGACGGCCGGCCGAGGCCGGTCGGCAAGCGTGCCGACCGCGTCGAGCACATCATGGCGAAGACCGAGGAGGACCTGGACGGCGCCGGTGCCCTGCTGGTCCGCCCCGACGGATACCTCGCCTGGACCGACACCGACGGCACCCCGCTCCAGGAGGCGCTGGCCCGCTGGTTCGGCTGAGGTACCCACGGCCCGCCGGGCCGGTCGGCTTGCGGTTTCCGCTGCGTCAACTTCTACGGTCGTCAGGTGGCCGGAAACACCGGCCCGGCGATGAGAGGCGGGACCATGGCCTGGTCGATCGCGGAGGTGGCCCGGATGTCCGGGGTGACCTCCCGGACACTGCGGCACTACGACGAGATCGGCCTGCTGCCCCCCGCGGGCATCTCCGGCAACGGGCACCGCTACTACGAGGACGCCGACCTTCTGCGGCTCCAGCAGATCCTGCTGATGCGCGAACTGGACCTGGGCCTGCGCGAGATCCGGGCGGTCCTGGACAGCCAGGTCGACCGGGTGACCGCACTGCGCGAGCACCAGCGGCGGCTCCTGGAGGAGCGGGACCGGCTGGAGACACTGGCCCGCACCGTGGGCCGGACCATCGCCGAACTGGAGGAGGAGAAGGACGACAACATGACGAGGATCAACAGGCCGGAGAACCTCTTCGAGGGGTTCGGGGCGTCCGACCCCGAGATCGAGGCCGAGATCGAGGCGGAGGCGCGCGAGCGCTGGCCCGAGCACTGGGAGCAGTCCCGGCGGGCCGCCGAGTCGATGACCGCCGAGGACCAGGAGCGGTGGCAGCGCGAGGCGACGGCACAGATGATCCGCCTCGCCGAGTTCATGGTGGCGGGCGCCCCGGTCGACGACCCCGCCGTACAGGCCGAGATGGAGGCGCACTACCGGAGCGTCTGCCGCTTCTGGACGCCGAACGCGGTCGCGTACAAGGGGCTGGGCCAGACCTATGTCGACGATCCGAGGTTCCGGGCGAACTTCGACAAGATCGCCGACGGGCTCGCCGCCTACCAGCGCGACGCGATGGTGCGGTACGCCGACGCACGGCTGGGCTGATCCCCCGCTCGCGCCGCCGGGGGCCGCGAGCCCCCGGCGGCGGACGGAGCGTCGGCTCCGGGCCGCCCGCGCTCGGCGCGCGGACGGCCCGGCCCCTCGGACGTCCGGCCGGATCAGATGCGGCTGTCGTCCACGGCGGGGACCCAGCGCGCGTCGTTGCCGTTCAACTGCGCGTCGCCGGTCAGCGAGCGGCGCAGCTTGGGCGCGGGGGCCGGGGCCTTGCCGCAGAACGCGGGCTCCAGGGTGTTGGTCAGGGCCTGGGTGACCGTGCCGTTGTTGGAGGCGTTGGCGAAGAGCACCACCGTGCGCTTGCCGTCCCGGGTGGTGAAGGTCTGCGTCTGGTAACCCTGCACGATGCCACCGTGGCCGAGTACCTTGCCGCAGGTGAGAGCGATCTCGCGGACCCCGAGGCCGTAGCTGACCTTGGCCGTGGGCGTCGGCAGGACGCTGGTCATCTGCTTCAGCGACTCGTCGGAGACCAGCCCGCCGGAGCTGCCCGCCATCACCGTGGTCATGAAGCGGTCCAGGTCGCGCGCGGTGGAGACCACGCCGCCCGCGGCCCAGATCCACGACGCGGTCTGCTCGGTCGAGTCGAGCAGCGGCTTGCTGCGGTCGTCGTTGGTCAGGTACCCGGTGACGTGTGCGCCCGCGATGGCCTTCGTGGGCACGGTGAACGACGTCTGCCGCAGCTTCAGCGGCTCGAAGATCTGCTCGCGCAGGACATCGGCGTACGGGCGTCCGGTCAGGTGCTCGACCGCCAGGCCCATCAGGAAGAAGTCGGTGTTCGAGTACGAGTACTTGGTCCCCGGCGTGTACTGCAGCCCGTGCTTCACCGACATCGCCACGAGGTCCTTGGGATCGTAGACGTTGTTGCGGATGCGCTTCTCGAAGGCGTCGGTGGTCTCCTCACCGGCCTGCTCCAGCAGGTCGTTGGTGTGGTCGTACACACCGGCGCGGTGCTCCATGACCTGACGGGCCGTGATCGCCCAGCTGTCGGGGACCGTTCCGGCCGGCAGGTAGTCGCGCAGCGGCTTGTCCAGGTCCATGCGGCCCTGTTCGACGAGACGCATCACCAGCACGGACGTGAACATCTTGCTGTTGCTGCCCACCCGGAAGCGCCAGTCGGCGTTCATGGGCGTGCCGTCCAGGTTGGCCTTGCCGGCGGTGAGCGTCCGGTTGAGCTCGGGGTTGCCGTGGTCCCGGATCACCGCGAACGCGCCCGGCGCCCCCGAGTCAAGGACGCGCTGCAGCCCGTCCCGCACCCCGGCGAGGTCCGGGTCGTTGCCCTGGGCCTGCGCACCCGTCGCCGCCACCGCGCTCCCGGCGACGAGCGCCACCGTGGCGGCGAGCGTGGTCACCGAACGCGCGAGCTTGATTCCAGCCATATGTGAAGTACCTCTGTTTCCCGGGGGCTTGTCCGCTGCCCCGGAGTCGTAGCGTCCATACAGGTGAAGATCGTATAGGGACGTACGGGGCGGACCGGCCCACTACCGCACGGACCCCCACGACCACCTCCCGCGACTGCCCCCGGCGGCGGGCAGCGCGATGCCCCCGGAGCCGAACCCGCTCCGGGGGCATGTGTGGTCAGCGGCCGATGGCCGGCGCGTCAGCGCGGTCAGCGGTCGATGGCGGGCGGGCGGCAGCCCTCGGGGACCGCCGTCTCCCGCAGGTGGTACGTGCCTCGCGACAGACCCGGTGACGTCCACGGATCCGTCCGCGCGGGCGGCGCGGGCGCAGGTGGTCGGGGTGTGGCGACCACTGGTGAGGTCCGGTCAGTACGAGGGCGCCGTACGCCGGAAGCGGTTCACCCGGACCGCCCTTCGGGGCGTCAGGTCGCGGGCTTGCGGCCCCAGATGAAGACGGCGTCGCCGAGGTCGACGGTGTTCCACAGCACCCGGGCGTTCTCCAGCTGGAGGTTGATGCAGCCCGCCGAGCCACCGCCGTTGAAGAGGTCGCCGTACACGCCGTGGAACGCCTGGCCGCCGGAGAAGTACTGGGCGTACGGCATGGGCGCGTTGTCGTAGAGCTCCGAGTAGTCGTCGAGACGGCGTTCGGTGATCTCGTGCCAGCCGTCCCGGGTCTGCTGGCCCCAGCGGCCGGTGCGCACCGCCACCGCCGGATAGATCACCCGGCCGTCGCGCTGCACCCAGAGCAACTGGCGGCCGAGGTCGACGCAGACCAGCCGTCCCGCGTGGCGCGGGCACTTGCCCGCCTTGTTGGGGGCGCGCCGCTCCTCGACCACCAAGGTGGCGCGGTAGGTGGCCAGGCTGGCGTAGCCGTCCGCCGGGCTGATGCCGTTGCGCTCCTGGAAGGTGCGGATCGCGGCGCAGTCGGCGGCCGACTCGCGCCCGTCGGCGGGCAGGTGGAGGTACTGCTCCAACTGCCACTGGTACGGGCCGGTGTCGGCGGTGCACGCGGGCGCGGCAGCCGCGGGCGCGGTCGCGGCGGCGGGAGTGGCCAGGCCCAGCGCGCAGGCGGCGAGCGCGCCCAGGAGCATCGGCAGGCGGGAACGGCGTATGCGGGCGGTCATGACGGGCTCCAGGTCGCTGTCCTGCGGCGACGGCGTCCCGTACCGGCGCCCTGCGGCCATTCGAGCACGGCACGCCGCGCGCCGCCCCGGCGTGTGGGCCATCCGGGTGCCGCCCCGGACCGGCCGGGCGCGGCTGAACGGCCGACCCGGCCGTGTCACACCCGCTCGTACCGCGCGGCCGATGGTGTGCTGAGCCGGTGATGGGACAACCGAACCGCCGGGCCGTGCGCCGCGGCGGGTGCGCCGCGCTGCTCGCGGCCGGGCTGCTGCTGGGCACGACGGCGTGCGGAGCCGACGACGGGGCCCGGCCGGTGACCCTGGCGGAGGCCCAGCGGCTGTCGCTGGCACGGCTGTCGGTGTACGAGAGCGGCCCGGCGGCCGTCCGGCTGCGGGTCCCCGTGGCGGACACCGACATCAGTGTGGAGGCGGTCGTCGACTACGCCGCCCACCGCGCGTCCGGCAGCTACCGCGCGCTCGGCCACGAAGGCAGGCTGGCCTGGGACACGGCCGCGGTGTCGGTCTCCCCCGGGGAGGCGTCGGCCCGGGCCGGCGGCCGGATCCGCTGGTCCCACCGCTCCTACACCCACGACCCGCTGGACCGCGCCCTGCGGCTGGTGCTGGCCCTGGGCAGCGACCACCCGGAGAACGCCCAGCTGCTGGCGCGGTCGGGGCCGAAGTGGCTGGGCGAGGACCGGATCGGGCGCCGGGCCTACACCCGGTTCGCCGGACCCCGGCCCGCGCGCCCGTCGGTCGGCCTGGGCAGGCGCGCCCCCGAGCCGTCCGGGCCCGCCGACCCGGCCGCCCCGCCCGTCACCTACTGGGTCGACGGCACGGGTTCGCTGGGGCGGGTGGAGGCGCGGCTGATGGGCGCCGGCGAAGAGGCGACGACGGTGGACTTCACCGGCCGCCGCGCCCCGCTGCCGCCCGGCCCCTGGCCGTCGCCGGTGGCTGCGCCGTCGGGCTGAGCGGCCGGACCCGCTCGGCTCACCGCCGCCCGGCGCCGGCACCGGACACCCCGTCAGCGTGGGCCGTCCGGGCGGACCGTTCACGGGGCGCGCGGGGGCCGTCGCCGCGCGCGGCATGGAGCTGTGCGCGGCCGGGCCGGGGGGCGGCTCTGGTCCTTTGCGGTGGTCTTCACCTGCGACACCTGCCGGGTCGGGGGGCTGCGGCCGCTCCCGTGTGACGCTGACCCCGAAGGGGGATCATCTGACTGCTCGAGGAGCTGATTGTTCCGGTGTTCCGTGTCTCCCAGGTCCGCCCCGGCGTGAGAGCGCTCAGGCTGCTGCTGACCGCGGCCGTGGTGTCGGTGGGCGCCCTGCCCGCGTCGGCCTCGGCCGCGCCCGGCACGCCCTCGCCGATGTCGGCCGCGAGGGCCGCGCTGGCCGCCAAACCCCTGCCCGGCGGGCTCGGCCCATGCGTGCCGGGCGTCTGTCCGCCCAACGGGGTGTACCCACCCATCAACAACGACCCGATCAGGTTCCGTGACAACGGCATCAACGTATACGTCGGCGGTGACTTCCTCGTACGCGAGAAGGCCGCCGAGGCCGAGGGCCGGGTCGTCGTGCTCGGCAAGTTCGACCAGAACAAGGCCGCGGGCGTCAGCGGCATCTACAACGTCGGTGAGGCCGGGGTCGGCTCCCGGGTCGCGCCGCCGGTCGGCGCCGACTGGCTGACCACCGGGGGCGACATCACCGTCGCCGCCGGACAGCGGCTGCTCGCCGAACAGGGCGTCGTACGCCACGCGGGCGCCGTCAGCGGCACGATCCTCGCCCAGCGGATCGAACGCGACGCGGAGGCGGCCCGGCCCTACCGGGCGCTGCGCGGCGAGCTGACCACGGCCAGCCAGTGCTACGCGCACCCGGACGGCCGGCCGCGCCCCGCCACCGGGACCGCCACCCACTCGGGCGGGCAGACGCTGTTCACCGGTGACAACACCTCGAAGCTCCAGGTGTTCAACGTGGACTTCGACATGCAGGGCGCCACCGGCGGGCAGGAGGGCATCGCGTTCCGGAACATCCCGGACGGGGCGACCATCCTGATCAACGTGGTCGGTACGCAGCGGACCATCAACACCTACAGCGGCACGATCGACGACTCCAGCGACTTCAACAAGCTGCGCAACCGGCTGCTGTGGAACTTCCCCGACGCCACGTCGGTCGACCTGAAGGGCACCGGCCAGTTCCAGGGCAGTGTGCTCGTCGGCAACCAGGCGTCCACCACGACGCTGACCCTGCCCGGCATGAACGGGCGCATGTTCACCACCGGGTCCCTCACCCACAGCAGCCCGGCCTCGGGCGGCGGCGGCCAGGAGATCCACAACTACCCCTTCGAGGGCGACCTGCCCGACTGCGGCACACCGGTGCCCACCGAGGGGAAGGTCAAGGTCCTCAAGACGGACGAGGCCACCGGCAAGGCGCTGGCGGGCGCGGTCTTCGAGCTGTGGCACGAGACCAACGGCGTCCCCGGACTCCAGACGTCGGGTGCCGACGCCGATACCAAGGTGGGCGCCGCCTGCACCACCGAGGCGGCAGGGACCTGCGAGCGCACGGTGCCCGTCGGCACGTACTACTGGCGGGAGACCAGGGCGCCCCAGGACTACCTGCTGCCCAACCCCGACGTCTTCGGCCCGCTGGTCCTCACCGAGGCCAACGCGGAGCGGGGCGTCACGGTGACCGCCCACAACCGGCACCGGCCGGTGGAGCCCACCGAGGGCGACGTCAGCGTCGTCAAGAAGGACGCGTCCACGGGCAAGCTCCTGTCCGGGGCGGTCTTCGAGCTGTGGCACGAGACCAACGGCGTCCCCGGACTCCAGACGTCGGGTGCCAGCGCCGACACCATCGTGGGCGCCGCCTGCACCACCAACGGCTCGGGGCTGTGCCGCCGCACGGTCGCGCTGGGCACCTACTACTGGCGCGAGACCAAGGCGCCGGACGGGTACGACCTGCCCTCCCCGGCGGTCTTCGGCCCGCTGGTGCTCACCCCGGCCAACGCCGCCCAGGGCGTCTCGGTGGACGCCCGCAACACGGTGCACGCCATGCCCGAGCCCAGGGGGTCGATCACGGTCGCCAAGACCGACCAGCAGAGCGGTGACCCGCTGCGCGGCGCGGTGTTCCGTCTGTGGCACGAGACCAACGGCGTCCCCGGGCTCCAGATGACGGGCACCCACCCGGACTCGGCCGTCGGCTCCGGGTGCGCCACCAGCGGCGCGGGCCGGTGCGTCTTCGGCGACCTGCGGCTCGGCACGTACTACCTCCAGGAGACGGCCGTGCCCGAGGGGTACGAGCGTCCGAGGAACCCCGTCACCGGCCCCTACCAGGTGACGGCGTCCAACGCCGCCACCGGCGTCACCGTCCGCCTCGCCAACAAGCGCGGTGAGCCGGACAAGGGCAAGGGCGGAAAGGGAGGCAAGGGAGGCAGGGGCTGATACCGCTCCGGGGGCGCGCGGGCCGGTCCGTCCGGCTCACGCGCCCCCGGGCCGGTCCGCCCGCCCGAGCAGGGCGAGGCGGCTCGCCGTGCGGTCGGCGTCGCGCGTCGCGGCGGGGTCGTCGGCGTAGCCGGTCAGGGGGTCGGAGCCGATGAGGATCAGGCGCAGGTCCCGGTCGCAGGCGACGTCCACGAGGTTCGCGAACCGCTGCCGGCCGTCCGCGGTCGCCTCGGCGAGCGGGGGCAGGCCGTCCAGGACGAGCGTGCCGAAGACCTCGGCGAGCGCCAGATAGTCGGGCACCGCCGTCGGCGTCTCGCACAGCACGTCGAAGCCGAACCACACGAGGTCGCCGCGGACCGCGCGGGCGGGCAGCTCCCGCAGATGGGCCGGGACCGAGGCCGCCTCGGCGGGCGTCGGGACGGGAAGGCCGAGGGCCAGGGGTCCGGCGTCCCCGACGGGCAGGCACAGTCCGGCCGCGAATCCGGTTCCGCCCGCGCCCGGCGCCGCGGCGAGACGGCGGAAGTCCACCGGGCCCGAGACGTCCAGGACGTCCATCCGCTCCTCGATGAGGGCGATGGTCGGCTCGAACAAGTGGTGGTAGAGCGGATTCGGCATCAGTCCGGCGGGCGGGTGGTTGGACGTGGTGACCAAGGTGATGCGCCGGTCGAGCAGGGTGCGGAAGAGCCGGGCGATCAGCATCGCGTCACCCGCGTCGTGCGCGTGGAACTCGTCGAAGACCAGGACCCTGCTGTCCCCGAGCAGCTCGTCCAGGGCGCTGTCGACGGCGCTCTGCTTGTCCTGGCGGGCGCCCGGCCGGACCACTCCGTCGTGCAGGCGCCGGAAGAAGTCGTGGAAGTGCAGACGGCGTTTGCGGCCGGTCGGCAGGCCCTCGTAGAAGGTGTCCACCAGCCAGCTCTTGCCGCGGCCCACCGGCCCCCAGACGTACAGGTCGCGGGGTGGTCTGGGAAACGTCCAGACCGGCCGGGCGAGTTCGCCCGCCAGCCGCGACAGCCGCTCCACGGCGGCCCGCTGGGCCGGGGCGAGGACGAAGCCCCGCCGGGTGGCCGTCTCGTGGAAATGGTCGCGCATCGCCGCTTCGCGCTTGTGCACCGTACTGCTCCCCCGTGCCGGAAAGGGCCATGATCGCATCGGGAACGGGCCCGGCCACGGGCGGGGCGCGGGCGGGGGTTCATGGGCAGCCCCTCAGCCCGCTTCGGTGAGCAGCGTCGCCAGGTGGTCGGCGAACGCGGTGATCCACTCCAGCTCGGGGCCGCCGCGGGCTCCGCGGAAGCCGTGCCGGCGCGCCCAGAACGCGGCCTGCACGGCGTGCAGTTGGGACCAGCGCCAGACGCGTTCGCGGTCCACCTGCGCCGCCTCGGCGAACACGTCGACCACCCGGTGGGCGGCCTTGCCCAGGTCGTCGGCCCCGACGAGGGCGAGCGCGCGCGACTTGAGCAGGGTGCCGCCGTCGTGGGCGGGGTCTCCCGCGTACCCCTTGGGGTCGACCGCCAGCCACGGTTCGCGCTCGGCGCGCAGGATGTTGCGGGCGTGCAGATCGCCGTGGACGAGGGTGTCGGGCTGGACGCGGCCCAGGTCGCGTACGGTGTCGAGGGCCGCGTCCAGGACCCGGGGCGAGAGGGCGTGCGCCAGCTCGTCGGCGTCCTTGCGGAGCTCCGCCTCCCAGTCGTCCGCCCGGTCGCCGAGCCGCGGCAGGGCGGCCGGTGCGGGCACGGCGAGCCGATGGCTCAGCCGCCCGGCGACGGCCACCACCTCGTCGCCGTCCACGAGCTGTTCGAGCGTCGTGGGGAGCGCCCGCTCCAGCAGCATGGCGAAGCGCGTGTCGTCCCGCTCGTACAGCCGGACCGCGCCGCGCCCGCCCCATGCCTCGAACGCGTCGGGTTCGTGGACGTTGCCGGGGTGCGGGAAGGAGACCTTCAGCACGGCGGCCCCTTCGGCCGGCCGCCGCACGGGGACGATGACGCCGACCCCGCCGTGCGTGACGTCACCGTCCGGCACGCACTCCCACGTTTCGAGCAACTCATCGACGATCAACGGCAGTTCCGCGAGCCAGGCCGATCCCGCCTCGCCCTCGCGCTCGACGGTGGTCCGCGTGAACTCCTCGGGTGTCACGATCATCCCGGCACCTTACGCGCCATCGCTCCCCGCCCGGAAAGCCTCCCTGCCCACACCTCCCATGACACCCCCTCACCCCACTGCCGCGTCACGCGAACCACATCCCCCTCGGCTCTTCCCCCGGCCCCACTTTCCTTGTTACGATCCGATCCGGTTCGAATCGAAATCTCGATCGGCCGCCATCGGACTCGACGAAAGGCTCACGGTCATGCTGCGTGTCAAGGACTTCGACCACCTCGTCCTCAACGTCCAGGACGTCGAGCGCGCCCTCGCCTTCTACACCGACACCCTCGGCCTGGAGCCGGTCCGCGTCGAGGAGTGGCGGGCCGGGAAGGTGCCCTTCCCCTCCGTCCGGGTCAACGCGAACACCATCATCGACCTGTTCGACCGGCCGCGCGGCGAGTCCAACGTCGACCACATCTGCCTCGTCGTCGAACCGCTCGACTGGCAGGAGGTCATCGACGCGGGCCTCCTCACCGTCACCGAGGGCCCCGTGCCGCGCTTCGGCGCGCGCGGCTCCGCCACCTCCGTCTACGTCCAGGACCCGGAGGGCAACACGGTCGAGCTGCGCTGGTACCCGCAGGACGCCGAGTGAGCGCGGCGGCGGGACGGCCCCGGGACCCGGCGATCGACGCAGCCGTCCTCGCGTCCACCCTCGACATCCTGCGCGCCGACGGCTACTCGGGCTTCGCCCTGGAGGCCGTCGCCGCGCGGGCGGGGACGACCAAGGCGGCCATCCGCCGCCGCTGGCCGGTGCGGCAGAACCTCCTCATCGACGCACTGGCCTCGATCCTGGACATCCCCCCCGTCCCGGACAACAACTGCACCCGCTGCGACCTCATGCAGACCGTCGAGCTGCTGGACGAGGCGCTGCACGAGCGGCTGCCCCGGGGGGTGCTCGCACCACTCGTCGCCGACTGCTCGCGGGACGCGGAGCTGCACCGCAGACTGCTGGACGTACTCGTACTGCCCAGCAGGCGCGCGGCCACCTCCGCCGTCGAACACGCCCTGGGGCGGGGGGACTTGCGCCCGGACGTGGCACCGCACGTCCTGGTCGACCTGCTCGCCGCCTCGGTCTACCAGCGGGCCCTGCTCGGTGACACCGCCGCCCGTCCCTCGGCGGCCGACGTCGTGGACCTGCTGCTGCGGGGGGCCGCCGTGGACTTCGAACGGCTGGTGCGCATCAGCCGGACCCCGGCCCACCTGCGCGGCCACCCGGACGGACACACACCGTCCTGACCTGGGGGTACACCGCGCACCGCGCCTCGCCGCATGCGTACCATCTCGGTCTGCGGGGGCGCATCGGACTCCCGGCAGCGGGAGAGGGAACCATGGCGATCACAGACACCAACGGGATAGACCTGTCCGGGGTGTCCGGCAGGCTCATCCAGACCGTGCCGTTGACGAAGAACCCGGCGCCGCAGGCGTTCGCCTCGGACCCGGTCAACGGGCACGTCTTCGTTCTCCAGATGGAGAGCGCCGCCATGACCCCGGCCGGGAACATGTACCTCAACCGCATCGACCGGCAGAGCGGCAGACTCACCGGCAGCATGTACCTCAAGGGCTTCGGACACGGCATCTCGATGGGCGCGGAGCCGGTCGGGACCGATACGTATCTGTGGACCGAGGTCGGCCCGGTGTCGCCCAACGACGGGGTGAGCACCAGCTTCGGCACCGCCGTCACACGGTTCGCCTTCGTGGACGGCGCCACGCTGGACCAGGCCGACGTGGCCCCGGAGAAGAAGTTCACGCCGCCCGGCGGGCGCAGCACCGGCCCCTCGGTGGACTTCGCCAACAACGTCCTGACCATCGTCCACATCCGGGACAAGGTCCGCTGCTTCACCCGCTACGACCTGGCGAAGGCCGGCCGGGGCGAGTGGGTGGAGGTCGGGAGCACCTTCCAGCTGCCCGCGGGCGCCGAGACGGGCCTCACCTTCCAGGGGTACACCGTGCTGGGCGGCGTGCTCTACGTGTACCAGTGGCAGAAGGACCCGGCGACCACCTACCCGGGGACCGCGTACATCACCTCCTACTCCCTGGACACCAAGGAGAAGCTGGACTCGCAGGTGGTGACCGGCGCCGACGGCCTGCCGCGGCGCGAGCCGGAGGGGCTCGCCGTGGAGGTCGACCCGGCCACCGGCGAGACCCGGCTGCTGTTCGGCTTCAGCGACACCGTCCCCGGCACCACCGGGCGCCGCAACGTCACCGTCTGCTGGTATCCGACGGCTCCGGCGGTCGACGGTGTGCGGGTGCTCTCCGACTGGGTGGACCTCACCCCCGCCGCCGGGGTCAGGCCGGGCGCCCAGGCACCGCGCGGCAGGCTCATCGCCCTCGCCGGGACCACCCACCTCCAGCTGCGGGGCACGGTGACGTGCGCCCTCACGGCCGACGCCCTCATCGCCACCCTGCCGCAGCGGCTCTTCCCCACCCGTACCGTCCGGCAGAACGTGCCGCGCAACATGAACACCGGGCGCGGCGTGTGCCGGATCGAGGCGAACGCCCTGGGTGAGCTGTGGGCGTACGGCGCCACCGGCGACAACCCCATCACCTGGATCGACCTCGACTGCGTCTCGGTCGCCTGGCGATGACAGCGCCGCACTCGCCGCGCCCCCACCACCCCTCGCCCTCCGGAGAAACCGCCATGTCCCCGCGTTCCACCAGCCGCCGTTCCCTGCTCGCCACCGCACTCGCCGTACCCACCGCCGCCGTCGGCGCGCCCCTGCTCTCCGCGACGCCCGCCGCCGCGGCACCGGCCGGAGTCGTGACGGTGGTGGACTGGAGCGACGTCGCGCTCGCCGCGGGCATCACCGCCCAGGCGCCCGTGCAGGCCCGGGTGGTCGGCATCGCGGGCACGGAGTTCCTCCAGCTGCGCGGTACGGTCGGCTGCAGCCTCACGGCCGACGCCCAGCTCGGCACGCTCCCGGTGGCCATCCGCCCGCCGAAGACCACCCGGGGCATCTGCCCGCGCAACAACAACACCGGCATCAACGCCACCCGCGTCGAGGCGGACACCGCGGGCCGCGTGATGGTCTACGGCCCGCTCGCCGCCAACCCGGTGACGTGGATCCAGCTGGACAGCTTCTCCTCGGTGCTGCGCTGACGGAAGCCGGGCGGGGGCGGGGTGTGCCCCGCCCCCGCCCCGTTCCCGCCACCTCTCACGAGGCGTCCCGCTCCGCGAACACCTCGCGGGCGGCGGCGATGCCGTTGAGCGCGGCGGGGAAGCCCGCGTAGGCCGCCATCTGCGTGATCACCTCGACGGCCTCCTCACGGGTGCCGCCGACGTTGAGCAGGCCGTGGACGTGCACCCGCAGCTGCGGGGCGGCGGTGCCGAGGGCGGTGCACATGGCCACGCTGGCCAGTTCCCGGAGCTTGAGGTCGATCCCGGGCCGGCAGTAGATGTCGCCGAAGACGAACTCGATGAGATAGCGCGCCAGATCGGGCGCGATGTCCCGCAGGGACGTCACCACGGCGTCACCCGCGTGCCCGTCCACCTCGGCCAGCCGGGCGAGCCCGCGCGCGTACCGGTCACCGGCGTCGGGCCGCTCGCCCGGCCCGGTGGGCTCGACCGACGCGGCGGGCTCGTAGGCGAGTTCGGGGCGCGCCCGGAACGCCTCGCGCGCCACGGCGAGGCCGTTGAGCGCGGCGGGCATCCCCGCGTACACGGAGGCGTGGATCAGCAGCTCGACGATCTCGGCCGGGCTCACCCCGACGTTCAGCGCGCCGTCGATGTGGAAGCGCAGCTGCGGGGCCGCCGTGCCCATCGCGCAGAGCGCGGCGACGGTGGCCACCTGGTGCTCGGCCAGGGTGAGCCGGTCGTTCGCCAGCAGCTCCCCGTACGCGAACGCCACCGTCATCCGGCCTAGGTCGGGCGCGATGTCGGCGAGGGCGTCCAGCACGGCGGGCTGCTCCCGGCCGCCGACCTTGCGCAGCAGCTCAAGGCCGTTCTCGAAGCGGTCGTCGGCGGTGGAACGGTCGGCGGCGGAGGGGGATGCGGACTTCGGTGCGCTGTTCATGCGGCCGAATGTAGAACTTGGAGCGCACTCCAGCACAAGCGAACCGCCCGCCGGAAATGCCGCCGCACCCCACCCCGCCTGTCGCCGCACCCGTCGCGTACTGGAGGATCCCTCATCCAGGATCCGCCAACCAGCCAGTGCCAGAAGGGGAATTGATGAGGCCCACGCACGTACGGCACCACCCCGGGGCACACCGGCCACGCCGCGCCGCCCTGCCGGCGGTCGCGCTCGCCGCGACCGCGGCCTTCCTCGCGCCCGCCTCCGCGCAGGCGGCCCCGGCCTGCCCGGACGCCGGGTCCGCGGCGCAGCCGGTCGAAGTGGCGCAGCTGCCCGACTGGGTCGAGTCGGTCATCGTCGACGCGCAGGGCCGGATGTTCGTCACGGCCTACTTCACCGGGCGCGTCTACCGCATCGACGCGCCGGGGAGCACACCCGTCGCCCTGACCGGCGACATCGGCGCCAACGGCGGGATCGTCGTGCGCGCGGACGGCTCGCTGCTCGTCGGGACCGGCAACGACATCGCCCACTCCCTCACCGGCGACGCCTTCCCGACGTCCCGGCTGCTGGAGGTGGACCCGGACTCGGGCGCCGTCCGCACGTACGCGTCCGGGCTCGGCGGCATCGACGGCGTCGCCCTCGCGCCCGACGGCACCGTCTACACCACCACGGTGGGCGGCCGGAACATCGGCCGGGTCACTCCCGACGGCCGGGTCGACCCCGCCTGGGCCCGGGTGCCGCAGCCGAACGGGATCGCCGTGGCGCCCGGCGGGAGCGAGGTGTACGTCATCCAGACCACCGTCGCCCCCGGGCTCTACCGGATCGCCGCCGACGACCCGGCGCACCCCCGCCGCTGGGTCTCCCCCGGCCCGGCGGACGCCCTCGCCCTGCCCGACGGCCTCACCCTCGACAGCCGGGGGCGCCCGCTGGTCGCCACGCATGCGGCGGGGCAGATCTGGCGCGTCGAGGACGGCGCGCTCTGCGCGGTCCAGTCGGGCATGTATCTGTCGACCCAGATCACCTACGGCCACGGCACCCAGGGCTTCTCGGCCGGGAAGCTCTACCGGGCCGGGGTGAACGGGAAGATCTACGAGATCCCGGCCGGGTACGACCCCTCGGCCGGGTAGCCGCCCGCACCTGCCGTCGGGTGCGGCCCCGGGGCCGCGCGGCCGAAGCCATGGCGCGACCCGCGGGTGGCGTGTCCGGAAACACCCGCACCGGGCCCCTCGCGTCCGCCCTGATCCCGGCAGGCGGATCCGCGCTACGCGGTCCCGCGCCGCAGGCGGGCCGAGAGGTGGTGCTGGAGCGGCCGGCCGACGGCCGCCAGCTCGTGAACGAAGACGAGCGTGCCGTCGTCGGCCCGGGTGTAGCGGCGCCGAGTGGCGTCCACCTGCTTGGCGGTGGGGGTGCGGGCCACCTGGTGCGTGGCGAGGTCGGCCTCGCCCTCGGCCGCGCCGCCGACCGCGATCTCGGCGATGCCGGTGGGCTGGGTGATCAGCGCCTCGACGCGCCCGTCGGGCTGCAGCCGCCACCAGCCGCTCTCCCGCGCCGAGGGCCGCAGCGGCGCACCCTCACCGTCGATCAGCCAGGCACGCGCCTCGTACCGCAGGAACGGCCGCCCGTCATGGCTGAACGTCACCTCCTGCGCGTACGCGAAGTCCTGATCGAGCGTCGGGTACTCGCCCCGGCCGGTGCCGTGCCACGTGCCCAGGAGCCAGGCCACCGGCGCGAGCAGCGCGTGCGGGGCGGGCGCGGCGTCCGGCCGGAGGCTGTCGGGGTACGGGCTCGTGGACATCGCTGCGGGGTCGAACACGGGGTGCGCTCCAGGGGTCGGGGGCGGAGTTCCAGGGGGCAGCCTAGGGCGTCGCCGAGTGCCCGCCACCGCGCGCTCGCGTGGCGGCTCGCCGTCCACGACGACGAGGAAGGGACGGCCCCGGCGCGGCCGGGCCGCTCGACGCGAGGCCCGGGGCACGGCTCGACTCGCTCCCCGCCGGACCGGGGGCGCCGCTCGACTCGGTCCACGGCCGCCCCGGGGCACCGCTTGACTCGTTCCGCGGCGGGAGCGCACCCTGGATCCACGGGGTACACATCGGACATACATCTACATCAGCCACGCGTCGTCGGCACCGCTGATGTGCACCGCACGGCGCCCGGAAGAGGCCCGTCATGTCCACCGCCGGTCAGCTCCTGCGCGTCCGGGTCACCGCCAAGGACGCCGAAACCCTGCGTGCCCTGCTGCGCGAGGCCCGCCCCGATGTGGGGGGCCGCCCGCGCCGGGGCGAGGACGGCGCGTTCAGCATCGAGGCGTACGCCTCCCCCGAGGAGGCCGAGGCCCTCGAACGCGAGGGCGTCTCGATCACGGTCATCGAGGACGCGGCGGCCACCGGCCGCGCCCGGCAGGCCGAAGTGGGCGAGGGCGACCGGTTCGCCGCCCACGACGCGGTCCCGCACGGGCTCGCCCTCAAGGTCAGGGACGACTGAGGAGCCACCGCCATGTCGTACTTGAACACCACCGAGGTCGAGTCCGCCGTGACCAGCCTGGCCACGGCGTTCCCGGGCGCGTGCGAGCTCGTCCCCCTGCCCGAGCCGTCCGTCGAGGGCCGGACCTGCCACGCCCTGCGCATCGGCAGCGGCCCCGCCGGGACCCACGACTGCGTCGTCCTCATCGGCGGCGTGCACGCCCGTGAGTGGGGCAGCTGCGAGATCCTGGTGCACCTCGCCGCCGACCTCCTGGAGGCCGGTGCCGGCGGCACCGGGCTGGCCTACGGCTCGCGGACCTATACCGCGGCCCAGGTGCACGGCATCCTCGACGACCTCGACGTCGTCGTCTTCCCGCTGGTCAACCCCGACGGCCGGCACTACAGCCAGACCGTCGACCCGATGTGGCGCAAGAACCGCAACCCCGCCGACTCCGGCGGCGACCCCGCCCGGATCGGCGTCGACATCAACCGCAACTACGACTTCCTCTTCGACTTCGCCACGGCCTTCGCCCCCGGCGCCGGGCCCCAGGTCTCCGCCGACCCGGGCGACTTCCAGGTGTACCAGGGCCCCGCCCCGTTCTCGGAGCCCGAGACGCGCAATGTGCGCGCGCTGTTCGACGCCTTCCCGCGCACCCGCTGGTTCGTCGATGTGCACAGCTACTCCGAGGACATGCTCTACGTCTGGGGCGACGACGAGAACCAGTCGCTGGACCCCGCCAAGAACTTCCGCAACCCCGCCTTCGACGGCAAGCGCGGAGTGGCGGGCGACCTGGCGTACGCGGAGTACATCCCGAAGGACGACGCCGACGACAGCACCGTGCTCGCCGAGCAGTTCTGCAAGGGCGTCCAGGGGGTGCGCGGCCGTTCGTACCGGCCGATGTCCGCGTTCCATCTGTACCCGACCAGCGGCACCAGCGACGACTACGCCTACTCCCGGCACATCGTCGACGCCCACCAGGGCAAGATCCTCGGATTCACCGTCGAGTGGGGCAAGAGCTTCCAGCCGCCGTGGAGCGAGATGGAGCGGATCGTCCTGGACGTGGACTCCGGGCTCGTGCAGTTCTGCCTCACCGCGCTCACGTAGCCGTACGGCACCAATCCGTACGCAGGGGCGCTCGCCGTCGGCGGGCGCCCCTTTCGCACCACGGACCGCCCCCGGTAGATCGTCAGCGGACTCGGCACGGGGTGCCGCGCGGGGGTCGGCGGGGGCATGGCCGGAAACGGACGGGCGACTTACGCTCACCGCCGCCGCCCTCCAGACTGGATCCGCACGAGCCAGGGACGACGTGAGACGAGGAGTTGGTGCAATGTCCGAGCAGCCCCAGGCAGGAGCCGCGCAGGCCACCCGAGGTGCGATCGACGCCTATCTGGCCCGGCTCGCGGCGCGCGATCTGGACGGGGCCGTGCAGGTGTTCGCCGAGTCGGTGGAGTGGGAGGCTCCGGGCTCGGCGGCGGTGCCGTGGTCGGGGCGGCGCGACGGGCGCGACGGGGTGATGAAGTTCTTCACGACCCTGCACGAGTACCTCAAGCCGGAGGAGTTCACGGTCACCCACATCGTGGTCGAGGGCGAGCACGGGGTGATCATCGGACATCTCCGGGACACCGTGAAGGCCACCGGCAAGCCGCTGGTCACGCCGTTCGCCGCCCATGTCACGGTCGTCGGCGGACAGATCACCCGCTACCACCTCTTCGAGGACACCCACGCCCTGCACCGGGCCGTCACCGACGACTGACGCCTCCCGAGCCCCTCCGCCACCACGGCCCCCACCACCGCGAAAGGCACCAGAGATGACTTCCCGTGGACCCGAGACGACACCGGGCGAACTGCCGTCCCACCGGGCCGTGCGCGCGTTCGTCGACGCCGTCAACGCCCAGGACCCGCAGGCGCTGTGGGCCGTCCTCGCCAAGGACGCCACCGTGATCGACGTCGGCACCGAGCGCGACCTCGACGACTGGGTCGAGCGCGAACTGTTCTCCTCGCACGCCCGGATGAGCGTGGTGCGCGAGTCGCCCGACGGTCTGTCGGTGACCGCCCGTTTCCACAATGACATCTGGGGGGACATCGACACCGCATGGGAGTTCTCGGTCTCCGACGAGATGATCAGGCGGTTCGTCACCGGTCCCGCCTGACCACCGCGGCGGCGAGCGGGCGCCCCACGCGCAGTCGGCAGGGGCCGTGGGACCAGGAAAGCAGAGGAAAGCGCGTGAGCCGCACCTCGGGGCCAGACGAGACACCGGCGCCGAAGGAGTCGGTGCGGATCCGTCTGCTGGGCCCGGTGAGTGCGGAGGTCCAGGGCGAGCACATCGGCCTGGGGCCGCAGCAGCGCGCGCTGCTCGCGGTCCTCGCGCTCGCCCGGGGCCGCCCGGTCAGCACCGACCGGCTGGCCGAACTCCTGTGGGAGGGCGACGCCCCGGACGGCGCGATCAGTTCGCTGCGCACCCACGTCATGCATCTGCGCCGCGTCCTGGAGCCCGGCCGGCGGGCCACGTCCGGGTTCCAGGTGCTGCTGAGCGCGGGCGCCCGCAGCAACACCAGCTACACCCTCCAGGTGGCGGACGACCAGGTCGACGCGGTGCGCTTCGTGCACCTCACCGACCGGGCCCGCAAGGCCGCCGCCGAGGACGACCCCGCGTCCGCCGTCGCGCTGCTCGACCAGGCGCTGGCCCTGTGGACCGGCCCCGCGCTCGAAGGCGTGAGCGACCGCAGCTTCGCGCTGGCCGAGGCCGACCGCCTCGAAGAGCTGCGGCTGGTCGCCCGCGAGGACCGCCTGGACGCGCTCATCACGCTCGGCCGCCACGAGTCGGCGGTGCCCGAACTCACCCTGCTGGTGGGTGAGTTCCCGCTGCGCGAGCGGCTGCGGCGGCAGCTGATGACGGCGCTGTACCGCGCGGGCCGCCAGGCCGACGCGCTCGCCGTGTACCGCGACTTCTACCAGCTCCTCGACGAGGAGGTGGGCATCGAGCCGGGCCGCCGCCTCAAGGAGCTCCACCAGCGCGTCCTGGTGGGCGACCCGGACCTGGCCGGGCACCGCGCCCCCGAGCCCGCACCCCGGCCCCCCGCCTTCCCGGTGCCCCGCCAGCTCCCGCCGGACGTCGCCAGCTTCACCGGGCGTACGGCGTATCTGCGCGAACTGGACGCCCTGCTGAACCAGTACGACGGCCCGGGGCAGACCCTGGTGATCTCCTCGGTCTCCGGGATGGCGGGCGTCGGCAAGACCGCCCTGGCCGTGCACTGGATGCACCGGGTGGCCGACCGCTTCCCCGACGGCCAGCTGTACGCGAACCTGCGCGGCCACTCCCCCGACCCGCCGACCACGGCCGACCAGGCGCTGGGCCAGCTCCTGCGCGCCCTCGGCGTGGGGCTCGGCCACCTGCCGGAGAGCACCGACGAGAAGGCCGCCCTGTACCGCTCGCTCCTGGCGGGCAAGCGGATGCTGATCCTCCTCGACGACGCGGCCGGGCTGGAACAGGTGCGCCCGCTGCTGCCCGGCTCGCCGACCTGCTTCGTCGTCGTCACCAGCCGCAACGACCTGCGCGGCCTCACCGCCTTCCACGACGCCCACCGGGTGAGCCTGGCGGTCTTCGGCGAGGAGGAGGCGCTGGCCCTGCTCGCCCGGATCATCGGCGCGGACCGGGTGCGCGGCGAGCCCGAGGCCGCCGCCGAAGCCGTCCGGCTCTGCGGCCGGCTGCCGCTGGCCGTCCGGATCGTGGCGGCGCACCTCATCGGCGACCGGCATCTGACGATCGCCGACGCCGTGCGCGGCCTGCGCGGCGACGACCTGCTGGACGAGCTCGCCCTCGGCCAGGAGGAGCACACCGGCGTCCGCAGCGCCCTCGCCCTGTCCTACCGGTCGCTGCCCGCCACGGAACAGCTGCTGCTGCGCCAGCTCGCGCTCGCGCCCGCCGCCGAGATCCCGGCCCCGGCCGCCGCCGCGCTGGCCGGGGCGGCGCTGCCCGCCACCAGCAGGCTCCTGGACCAGCTGGTCTCGCGCAGCCTGCTGGAGACGGACCGGCCCGGCCGCTTCCATCTGCACGCCCTGGTACGCCTGTTCGCCCGCGAGCGGGCCGTGGCCGAGGACGGCGCCACCGTACGCGCCAGCGCCGTCGGCCGGCTCCTCACCTGGTACCTGGGCACCGCCGAACAGGCCGGGCACCTGCTCTACGGAACCTTCTACTCCTGGTACGCCGCCCCGCCCCCGGAGCCGGACGGCTCGCCCACCTCACCGCTCGTCTTCACCGGCCCGACCACGGCCGTGACCTGGCTGGAGGACGAACGCGCCGCGCTGCTGGCCTGCGCCGAGCACGCCCTGCGGCACGGGCCGCGCCCTTTCGCCTGGCGCTCCGCCCTGGCCGTCCACGGCCATCTGATGGAGCACGGCAGGCGCACCGACTGGCTGGACGCCGCCCGCACCGGCCTCGCGGCGGCCGAGGCCGAGCAGGACGAGTACGCGCAGGCGGTGATGCACTGGAGCCTGTGCTACGTGCTGTGGGAGCTGGCCCGGCACGACGAGGCGCTGGCCCACAGCGCCCGCGCCGACGAGTTGTACGCAGGCGCCGGGGCGCCCGTGGAGCGGGCCGGGGCGGTGCTCGGGCTCGCGGCCTCCCACCTCGAACAGGGCGTCCTGCCCCGGGCGGCCCGGGACGCCGAGGATTCCCTGGCCCTCTACCGCGAGGGCGGCGAGCCCGCCGGGGAGGCGTGGGCGCTCGCCCTGCTCGCCCGCGTCCACTTCGACCAGGGCCGCCTCGACGCCGCGCGGGACCGCTTCGCCGAGGCGCTGGAGCGCGCCGAGGCATCGGCGGACGAGCACAGCGTGATGCTGGCGCTGTGGGGTCTGGGCACCGTCCACCACGCGCTCGGCGCACTCGACGAGGCCCAGCGGCTGCTCACCCGCGCCCTCGCCGCGGACGGCCGGCTGCTCTCGACGTACGCGGCGGAGGGCGCCCTCAACGCCCTGGCGGCCGTGGCCCGGGACAGCGGCGACCCCCGGCTCGCGCTCAAGCACGCCCTGGACGCGCTGAGCGTCACGCACCGCACCCACCGCCGGCTGGTGGAGCCCGACGCCCTGCACACCATCGGCACCGTACTGCTGGGCCTGGACGATCTGCCCGGCGCCCTGGACCACCACCGCCGCGCCCTGGAGGCGGCGCGGGGCACCGGCTGCCGCCGGGCCGAGACGGCCGCCTGCGTGGGGCTCGCCGCCGTGCACCGGCACATGGGCGAGAACCGCGAGGCCCTGGCCTACACCCGGCGGGCGCTGAGCACCGCCCGGCAGTTCGGGCTCCGGCTCGCCGAGGGCGAGGCACAGACCGAACTGGCCCGGGTGCACCTGGCCCTCGGCCAGCGCGTCAAGGCGGCGCAGGCCGTCGAGCGGGCCCTGCGCCTGCACCGCGCCACCGGCCACCGGCCGGGCCTCGCCCGCGCCGAGGAGGTGGCGGCGGAGGTGGCGGGCGCGGGAGAGCGGGGAGCGGCCGGACCGGGGGCGGAGGCGCTGAACGCGGAGGCGGCGGACGCACCCGCTGACACGGGGACGGACGCGGGGAGCGCGGCGGACACGGCCGAAGGCGTCAGCTGAGGGCCCGTACCAGCGCCGTCACCACCGCCGCCACCAGCACCACCACAGGCACCGGTGCCTTCAGCCGCCAGGCCGCGAGGGCCGCGGCGAAGCCCGCGAGCCGGGCGTCGAAGGCCAGGCCGTGGGCGCCCGCCGAGCCGACGAGCTGGGTGACGACCAGGACGGCGAGCAGCGCGGGCGTCAGATACTCGACGAACCTCGGGAACCAGCCCGGCAGTTCGCGGTCCCCCATCACCAGCGAACCGGCGCCCTTGATCAGGAAGGTGCTCGCCGCGAGGGCGCCGACGACGATCCATGGATCCCGGCTCAACGGGCCCTCCCCGCATCGGAGTTGCCCCTGGGTGACCGCCACGTCCACACCACGGCCACCGCACAGGCCACGGCGATCGCGAGGTCGGGCAGTTCGACGGCGGTGAGGACCAGCGCGCAGACCCCCGCCGCGAGGGCCGAGGTCCGTTTCGGCGCGGTGCCCAGATGGGGGGCGAGCAGCAGGAAGAACAGGACCGGGGAGACCGCGTCCAGGCCGTAGTCGAGGACGTCGACCGCCTTGAACGGGCCGATCGCGCCCACCAGCGTGCCCAGCGCCCAGCCGAGCCAGAGCACCACCCCGGAGGAGAGCAGCCGGACCCGGTCGAAGCGGCCGTCGGCGTCGCCGGCGATGGCCCAGGACTCCTCGATCACCAGCTGCGACTCGACGGCGCGCCGGGCCCGGCCGCCGCGCAGCGCGGGCAGGATGGCGAAGCCCATCACCAGATAGCGCAGGTTGAGCAGGGTTCCGGCGACGGCGGCGGCTGCCCAGCCACCGCCGTTGGCGATCACCGAGACGGCCGCGAACTGCGAGGAGCCGACGAAGACCAGGCCGGACATCGACGTGGTGGCGAGGGCCGTGAAGCCCGCGCCCTTGGCGAGTACGCCGAAGGAGATGCCGAACGCGAAGATGGCGACGGTGAACGGGACGGCGGCCCGTGCGCCCGCCGCCCACGCCTCGCGGGCACCGCCCCGGGAGTCGGGCCGGGCCGGCTCCGATTCGGTACCGGTCATCCGCTCCCGCCCGGTGCGCGAGCGGCGCCGGTTGCCGCGACGGCCGCCTCGGGTCCACCCCGTACGAGCGCGGCGTACGCCCGCGCCAGCGCCTCGGTGATCTCTCCGAGCGGATACCGCCGGTCGTCGACCGCCGCCACCGGCTGGACCTCGTAGGCCGTGCCGGTGAGGAACACCTCGTCGGCGCGGTCCAGTTCGGCGGGGTCCAGGTGCCGTTCGACGACGGTGAGGCCCAGGTCGCGGGCGAGCGCGCGGACCGTGCGGCGGGTGATGCCGTCGAGGACGCACTCCGGCGGCGGGGTGTGCACCTCGCCGTCGATCACCAGGAACAGATTGGCGCCGGTGGCCTCGGCGAGGCGGCCCCGGTGGTCCAGGAGCAGCGCGTCGTCGTGGCCGGAGCGCTCGGCCTCCTGGCCCGCGAGCGAGCCGATGGCGTACAGGGCGGCGGTCTTGGCGCGGACCGGCGCGGTGTCGGGGGCGGGCCGCCGCCAGCGCGAGGTGCGCAGCCGGATGCCGCGCGGCCCGTCGGTGAAGATCCGCGGCCAGGGCCAGGCCGCGATCGCCACATGGACGGTGGTGTCCGGCGCGACCAGGCGCAGGGTGTCGCTGCCGCGCCAGGCGACCGGGCGCACATAGCCCTCGTCGAGGCCCTCGGCGGCGACCACGTCACGGGTGGCGGCGTCGAGTTCGGCGGCCGTCCAGGGCAGCTCGAACCCCATTTCGCGGGCCGAGGCGATCAGCCGCTCGCTGTGCTCGCGGAGCTTGAACACCCGCCCGCCATAGGCCCGTTCACCCTCGAAGACGCTGGTGCCGTAGTGCAGGCCGTGGCTGAGGACGTGCAGCCGCGCCTGCCGCCAGGGCACCAGGGTCCCGTCGAGCCAGATGGTGCCGTCCCGGTCGTCGAGCGGGACGGCGGCGGGGCGGGGCCCGCTCATGTGGCGAATCCTCGCTCGGCGTAGGGGAAGCCCTCCAGCTCGTTGACGGGGACGGTGTCGTCACGGCGCGAGGCGTAGTAGATCCGGATCTCGTCGATCAGTCCGCTCGCGTCGAAGCGGTAGACCTCGGCGCCGCGCAGCACCTTGCCCAGGCGCGGCTTGAAGGCGGTCCACTCGCAGACGGCGGTACGGGCGTGCTCGTCGGCGTAGACGGCGTCGACGGCCCAGTGGGAGGCGTTGGCGCGCACGTCGGCGCCCCAGCGCTCCACGATGGGGTCGATGCCCCGGACGGGCCCGGACATCCCGGCGGCGAGGTAGTGCACGACCTGTTCGGACAGGCACTGGGCGAACAGGTCGCGGTCGATCTTGTTGCACGCCTCGAAGTACTGCCGGACGGCGGCCTCCATCGCGGCCCGGTCCAGGGTCCGGCCGCGCTCGTTTGCGGTGGCGTCGGATTCCATGTCGCCTCGTCTCCTCCGTCTTTCGGTCACGCCCGGGCTCATGCCTCGGCGGGCGCGAAGTGCAATGGTGGCAGGGACGACAGGCTCTCACGTGCGCGTACGAGCGCGAGTTGGTCCTCGGTGAAGGCGTACCGGTCGCCCTCGGCGCCCTCGCGCAGCTGGCTGCGGACGAGGTCCTTGGCCGCCGCGCGGTACTCGGCGGGCGCGGTCACGGACGCCTCCATCTCCTCGATCGCGTCGACCAGTTCGCGCAGGGCGGCCAGGACGCGGCCGTGGCGCAGGGCGAACCGGTCGCCGGCGCCCGGGGCGATGGCGCCGCGCTCGCGCAGCCAGGAGTAGAGGAACACCCCGGTGCCCGCGTCGAAGTTGCGCACGGCGTCGGCGTCGAGCGGATAGCGGAACATGCGCTCCAGCAGGATCATGGCGATCTGCTCGTCCGCGTACGGCACGGCGCCCCCGGCGCAGGCGAGGACGGTCTTGGCGTCGACCTTGAGCTCTTCGAGCAGGCCGATGAACCAGTTCATCTTGAGTTTGATGTGCCGGTCGAGCGGCCAGGCGCCCTGGTGGTGGAAGTAGTCGTGGAGATAGCCCCACAGGGCACGCGCTTGGTAACACGCCTCGGGGTCCATTCCCGTCGAGGCGCCCGGCAGGGATTCGGGGGTGAGTACGGCCCGCGCGGCGGGCACGGCGTACCGCTCGTGAATCCGGCGGAATTTGCTGAAGAAGAAGAACGCATAGCTCTGTTCGGCCACTTTGTCGTGGGCCGCGACGTTCTCCGGGAAGAAGACTATGCAGTTTCCTTTGGCCAGCCCTTCACTGCCCGCGAGGAGCACCGTGGCCTGACAGTTGTTCTTGGGGTGCGGATGGCTCCGCGAAACCTCGGGCAGCGCCTCCGGCTCCTTGCGGCGCACCAGGAAGAACTCCAGGCGTTTGCCGACCGGTGGAACGCTGTTGGTGGTCCGCACGGGCGCGAGGAAGGCCGCCCAGTCGCCGTCGGCCGGGGCGGTGAGGGCGTCCCGGGAGCGGGCGAAGTGGGGCGGGGCGTCCAGCCCCGCGGCCAGCCAGTCGTCGATGTCGGCGGTCAGCGCCTCGGCCTGGGCGCCCCGGCCGTGCCCGGTGAACCAGCGCGCGGCCCCGTCCCTGATGGCGCGCAGGGCCCGGTGGTCCTCGGCGCCGGGCTCGCGGACCGTGCCGTCGGCGTGCTGACGGGTGCGGAAGGCGTCCACCCGGGGCAGGAGTTCACGGCCGAGCCGGGCCGCCTCGGCGAGCATCGGATCGGCGAAGCGGTGGGTCCGGGCGGCGCCGCTCATCGAGCGGAGTCCCGCAGGTGGTGGATGGTGTACACCATCGGCACCTCGCCGAAGCTGCGCACCACCCGCAGTCCGTGGGCGCGGGCGGCGACCACCGTGGTGACGCATCCGTCGGCCTTGCCGTCGGCGCAGTCGATGGCCGCCTGTGCGTTGCTGGTCACGATCTGGCGTTCGCTCGCCGGCGGTACGAGACCGGCCGGGGCCGGGTGGGTGGCCACGGTCCCCGGCTCGCCGCCCACGCCCGGCGCGACGGCCAGGACCATCTCATGGGTGGGCCACAGGAAGCAGTCGACCATGCGGCAGACGTCGAGGTTGCCGAAGACCAGGCTGTGCAGCTCCGGGTAGACGGCGCAGGCGACCAGCGCGTGCTCGCCGGTCCTGGGTACGCGCTCCATGGCGTACTCGAGCGAGGCGTGCAGGACGACCTGCCCCTCCTCCTCGCCCCCGCGCCGCCGGAACCACTCGTGGGCCGCGGCCTCCAGATTGGTTCCGGTCGGGCCCAGCGTGTGCAGAAATCGTATGCCGCCGGTGAGCGAAGACGAAAAGACGTTGACGCCGGTGTGTTCTCGCGTCACCATTCCCACTCCCCCATGAATTCCCCCGCAATTCCCCGGCCCCACCGGGTGGTTGAGGCAGCGGCCCGGGGTGGTCCACGAACCGTGCGTCGGCACCCGGCCCGCGTCGGTGATCCTAAGCGGGTCCACCCCGCGGCGGCCACAGCGTGAACCTGCCAACGACCGGTTTTCCTCACCCTGGCCATTTCCTCCCGTACTGCGTTCCGGAAATCGGGCCACAAATCCCATCGGGCCGGGCGGCAATCGCAGGGATTTCCCTGAAAAAGCGAGCGGTTCACCGTACGCATCGCGTCATGACGACCACGGCCCGACAGCCCATTTCGGGCCACCGCGCGACCGGCCGGTGCCCGTGCCGCCGTACACCGCCGCCGCGTGCCGCCCCAGAGCCACGCCCGCCAGCAGCGCCACCAGCACGCACACCCCGGTCCACCCCGCCCTGCCGTAGACCTGGACCCCGAGCCACGATCCGGCGCTGCCGCCCAGGTACACGCAGGTCATATAGGCCGTGTTGAGCCTGCTGCGGGCGTCGGGGCGCAGGCCGAAGACCCGGGACTGGTTGGCGATCATGCCGGACTGCATCGCGATGTCCAGCAGCAGGGTGCCGAGCGTCAGCGCCGTCAGCCCCAGTGCCCCGCCCCGGCCACCCGGTACCAGTACCGCCGCCGAGACCAGGATGCCGAGCAGACAGACCAGGTTCACCGGGTCCGAGCCGTGGCGGTCCACCAGCCGGCCCGTGAACGGGGTGCAGAACATGGTGGCCGCCCCCACCAGCGCGAGCAGGCCCACCGCCTGCGCGCCCATCCCGTAGGCGGGGCCGGTGAGCAGGAGCGCCAGACAGGTCCACACCGCCGAGAACCCGGCGAAGGCGGTCGCCTGGTAGAGGCAGGAGCGGCGCAGCTCCGGCTCGGTGCGCAGCAGGCGTACGGACTCCGCCAGGAGCGCCGGGTAGGGGGTGCGTACGGACGGGGTGGTGACGGGCAGGAGGCGGGCCAGTACCCCGGCCAGCACCAGTACCAGGACCGAGGCCACCAGATAGGGGGCGCGCCAGCCCAGCCGGTCGCCGAGGGTTCCGCTGAAGGTGCGGGCCAGCAGCATCCCGCCGATGGAGCCGCTCATCAGCGTGCCCATCGTCGCACCGCGCCGGTCCGGGGCCACCAGACCGGCCGCCAGCGGCGCGACGACCTGGGCGGCGACCGTGGTCACCCCGATGAGGACGCTCGCGCCCACCAGGAAGGGCAGGTTCGGCGCGCAGCCCGCGGCGAGCAGTCCGGCGCCCGCCAGGCACAGCAGGGTGACGAGGAAGGGGCGGTGCGGAAGGCGGTCGCCGAGGGGAACGAGCAGGAAGATCCCGGCGGTGTAGCCGATCTGCGTGCCGGTCACCACCCACGCGGCAGAGTCGGGCGACTCGTGCAGCCCGGCCGCTATCAGTGGGCTGACCGCCTGCGGGAAGTAGATGTTGCCCACGCCGACGGCGCAGGTCAGCGCCAGGATCAGCACCATGCGACGGGTCATCGTCCCGCCACCCGCCCCACCATGGCCGGGCGAGCCGCGCCGGGGTCTGCGCCACCGGGGCGGTGCGTACGTGGGGTGCTCGTCGCCGCGCGGTGCGCGGGAGTCGGCGGTGTCGGGCGGGAAGCGGGAGTCGGCTGTGTCATGGGGGAAGTTGACGGCACCCGCGCCGCGCGGCCAATCGATGTAGCGTATGGCTTAATGATCAGCTACGAGCTCGGGGTCGAGGACCTCGCCGACACCCGCTTCGCCCTGTCGCCCGTGCACGAGACGGTGCTCAGCCTGCGGGTGCTGCGCGAGCCGGGTCTTTCCGCGCTGCACCTGCCCTGGCGCAGGTCGGTGCTCGGCCGGGTCGGCGGGCTCGACACCGGTCTGCTGCTGGCGCTGGTGTCGGCGCGGCGCACCCTGCCCGACTTCCTCACCCCGCGCCCCACCGTCTTCGCCCCGGAGTTCGAGGACGAGCTGGCCGCGGTGCGCCGCACACCCCCGGCAACCGTCCGCCACGACCTGCTGGCCGCACACTCCCCCGGTCCGCTCCCCACGCCCCTGTCGCCCGCCACCACCGGCGACGACAGCGACGCCGCCGCGCTGCGCGACGCGATCTGCGACCTCCTGCGGCGCTACTGGGAGATCGCCGTGCGGCCGGTGTGGCCGCAGATGCGGCTGCTGCTCGAAGCCGACATGACCTACCGGGCACGGCAGTTGGCGATGGGCGGCGCCCGCCGGCTCTTCGCCGACATGCACCCCAATCTGCGCTGGCACGAGGGCGTGCTGTACATCGACCGGATGATCAGCGAGTACCACGTCTCGGCGTCCGGGCGGGGACTGCTGCTCGTGCCGTCCGTCTTCGCCCACAAGCCCGCGCCGCCCGTCAGCGCCGTGGAACCGCCCGTACTCGGCTACCCCAGCCGCGGTGTGGCGACGCTGTGGACGCCGCCGCCCACCGCCGACGCGCCCGCTCTGGTGGCCCTGCTGGGCGCGTCGCGCACGCGGCTGCTCGGGCTCCTCGAAGAACCGCTCCCCACGGTGGAGCTGGCCCGCCGGCTGCGGGTCACCCCGAGCGCCGTCTCCCAGCACCTGGGCGTGCTGCACGCCGCCGGTCTGGTCACCCGCGCCCGGCACGGCCGCCAGGTCCTGTACCGGCGCAGCGACCTCGGGGACCGGCTCACCGGCGCGCAGCCGTAGCCGACGGCCGTCGCTCGCGGAACTCCCTTACGTATAAGGCTCCTCCACCCGGCGCGGACATCCCCAAATCTTGGGATACAGGCGTCTTCACCCCACGTCATAGCCTGCCGGAGACGGCCGGTCGGGGGTATGCACACGCGGCGAGCAACCGCACCCCCGCCCGGCGGTGGTCCGGGCCGCATCCAGGTCCGGGCCGTTTTCCCAGCCCGCGGCGCGAGCTCACGCGAGCCGCACACCACAGAGGAGATCGTCATGATCGCTCAGGTCGACACCAAGCGCGCCCGCCGGATGTACCCGCCGGCCCACCACCACGCGAGCATCGCCCCCCAGTTCACCTGGAAGGGCTGACCACGTAGGTGACCCGGTTCCGGGGGCCGCCGCGCCCCGGCGGCCCCCGGAACTCCCCTGGTTGGAGGAAGTCTTGACACATCGTCATTCCCCGGATTCCACCGGTCCCCGGCTGGTCAACGTCGAACTGCGGACGCTGGTGCGACCCGGCCCAGGACCGGTTCCCGGCCCCGGTGCCGAGCGCCACACCCTGGCCATCGCCCCACGGGGCGGACTCTTCGAGATCAAGGCGGCACCCGAGGACATCGCCGCGGTGCTCGACCGCTGCGACGGCTCGACCCCGGTCGAGGACATCGTCGAGGACACCTCCGACCCCGCCGGATTCCGCGAGGTCCTGGAGAAGCTCACCGAGCTCGGCGGCCTCACCTTCGACGCCCCGGTGGCGGGCGAGGAGAAGTGGCAGCGGTTCGACGGCGGTGCGCGGCCGGAGCCCGGGCGGGTGGCCGCCACCCCGCTCGTCCTCACCGGCGACCGCGAGCTCACCGATCTGCTCCTGACCTGCCCGGCCGCCGCCAACTTCGCCTCGGTGGAGGTGACTTCGCGCGAAGGACTGGCCGAGGCGCTGGATCGCCACACCGGCCGGCAGCCCCTCGTCCTCGCCCTGCGCGACCGCTTCGACCTCGGCTACCTCGAAGGGCTCAACGCGTTCTGCGCCGAACGCGGGGTCCACTGGTCCTCCTTCCACCTCAGCGAGGGCCGGGGCTGGGCCGGTCCCACGGTCGCCCCGGGCCGCACCCCCGACTACCGCGATCTGCTCGGACGGCGCCTCGCGGTGGCCGAACGGGCCGAGGTGCACCACGCGTTGACCGGTGACATCGTCTTCGGCCAGGGGGTGACACCCACCGGCTCCGAGCTGCTGTGGATGCTGTCCTACCTGCTCATCGACGTCGAGCGGTGGATCGCGGGCGCCACGGCGTGGACCCTGTGGGGCGAGGTCGAGCTGGACCCGGTGGAGCTGACCACGGCCCGCCACCCCGTGCTGCCGCTCCCCGACCACCCCATCGACGACGACACACCGCCCTTCGACGAGCGGTTCCTGCTGGACAACCGCACCGGACTGATCGCCTCGCACCAGGTGTTCGAGCACCACGAGTCGATCCCCGAGCAGCTGGTCACCGTACAGACCAACGTCTCCGACATGCGCCGTCTGTTCAGCTGGTCCAGCAACGTGGTGTGCGGCGGCACCGCGTTCCGCAACTTCCGGGCGGCGCGCGGGGCCGCGATGGGCGAGGCGGTGGAGCGGTACTGCGGCAACTGCGTCACGGAGTCGCTGGAGGTGCGCGAGGCGTCCTACCGCGAGCTGACCCGGGCCGGTGAGCGCGCCCTCGACCCCGAGCGGCTGGTGCTCTACTCGGACCGGCTGTACGACAGCCCGGGCTTCCCGTTCGTACGGTTCACCCACGACCGCACCACCCACTGGGTGCGCGGCCACTCGCTGACCGCCGACAAACCCATGTGGGTGCCCGCGAGCCTGGTGTACGTCAACTGGTACACCGACCAGTACGCCGACGTCCCGCCCACCAACTTCCTCTACTATCCGGGCCTCGCCGCCGGACACACCGTCGAGCACGCGCTGGTCTCCGGGATCGAGGAGGTCATCGAGCGCGACGCGAGCATGATCTGGTGGATGAACCGCCATCCGCTGCCCGCCGTCGAGCCCACCGCCGAACTCGCCGCGCTGTGGGCGGGCCGGCCCACCGAGCTCGGCCAGCGCGGCTGGCTGGTCCACGTGGACAACGAGTTCGACGTGCCGATCCTGGCCGGGGTGGTCGAGAACCGCTTCGAGAAGCTCTTCACCATGGGCTTCGGTGCCCGCCCCGACCCGGTGGAGGCCGCCCGCAAGGCATGGGGCGAGGCGCTCACCCTCCAGGACAGCACCCGCGACTTCGACGACCCCGACGGCATGTTCCGGGAGGCGGTCGCCCTCGGCTGGACCAACGTCCGCGTCAAACCGTGGCGCCGGGACCGGGCCTATCTGGACGACTACGCCAAGGACTTCCACGACGTCAACGACCTGCTCTGCCAGGAGCAGCTGTTCCTCGACCCGCGCGCCGCCGAGGTCGTGCGCCCCTGGCTGGACACGCCCGTCACCCGCACCATGGACGATCTGCCGCGGCTGCCCGACCGCGGGCTCGGCACCTACCAGCAGATCGTCGAGAAGCGCGGCTACGAGATCATCTACGTCGACGTCACCACGCAGGACGTCGCCAAGACCGGTTTCCGGGTGGTCCGCGTCCTCATCCCCGGGCTCGTCCCGAACTTCCCCGCGGCCTTCCCGTTCCTCGGCAACCGGCGGATCCAGGACGTGCCGGTCGCCCTGGGCTGGCGGGCGGAGCCGCTCGCGGAGGAGGACCTCAACTACTTCCCGATGCCGCACGCCTGACCGCGTCCCACGATCCCGGGGCCCGGGCACCCACGACCTCGCCGACGGCCGTGGCCGCCCGGGATCCGGCCCGTTCCGGCGGCGCCGTCAGGCCCCGGCCACGACCTCCAGGCCGCCCTCCGTGGTGCGTACGGACACGGCGGTGAGGTCGGCGACGACCACGTCCGCGTCCAGGTCGGCCGCCGGGTGGGTGGTGGTCAGGGCCACCGTCGTCATACCGGCGGCACGGCCCGCGGTCAGCCCCGCGGGGGCGTCCTCGAAGACCACGCACCGCGACGGGTCCACGCCCAGCCGCTCGGCGGCCAGCAGGAACGGTTCGGGGTGGGGTTTGTGACGGGTGATGTCCCCCACCGTGATCAGGCACCGCGGCGCGATGCCGACTTGCGCGAGACGGGCCTCGGCCACCCGCCGCGTCCCCGAGGTCACCACGGCCCAGCGGTCCGGCGGCAGGGCGGCGAGCAGCTCGGCGGCGCCCGGCACCGGGAGCACCCCGCCGGACATCGCGTCGGCGACCTCGGCGTCCTCCAGCCGGGCCACCGCGTCCGCCACCAGCTCCGGCGGCAGGAGGTCCGCGACGATCGCGGCGGCCGGGCGGCCGTGCACCTCCACCCGCTTGAGGTCCTCCAGCGTCAGACCGTAGTCGGCGGCCCACCGCGTCCAGGTGCGCACCACGGAGCGCAGGGTGGACACCAGGGTCTCGTCGCTGTCGAACAGCAGGGCATCGGCGGAGATCTTCACCGGGCGACAGTACCTGGTGGGCGGGGGCGCGGAGCACCCCGGTCCGCTCGGCGCACCGGCTCCGGCCTGCGCATACGTCACTCGGGGCGCGGCGGGGCGCCCGGCCGGCGAAGGCCCGCACGGGGCAGATGATCGGGCATCCAGTAGAGCCCGGCCCGGCCGCGGACGTCCTCCCGCTCGGTGAGCGCGGCCATGCTCTCCTCGGTCCGCCCCAGGTCGTCGAGCTGGATGTGCAGGTTGCTCAGGGCGCGGGCGAGGCTGGCGTCGTAGGCCGGGTTGGCGCGGGCCAGCTCGCGGTAGAGGTCCACGGACTCCTGGGCGGCGGCAGCCGCCTCCACCGGCCGGGGTCGGCGCAGCCGGTAGGAGAACCAGTACAGCACCAGGGCGAGGTAGGACGCGTCCCGCACCGCTGCCGCGGCCACGAGCCGTCGTTCGTTGGCGATCGACTCCTCCAGCGCGGCCAGCGACTCGGCCTGCCGGTCCAGGTCCCCCAGGATGCGCGAGAGGTTGTACAGCGGCATGGTCAGGGCCTTGTCGGCCCGCTCCGGCCGTCGGCGCGCGGACCGGCGCCCGATGCCTATCGCCCCCTCCAGCGCCTTCATGGCGTGCTCGCTCCTCCCGCGCTGCTGGTAGCGGAGCGACAGGTCGTTCAGCGCGACGGTGAGGTCGACTTCGTGGGCGCCGGGCTCCGCCGCCGCCCGCTCGCGGCAGGCGAGGAGCACCCGCTCGTGGAGGTACTGGTCGACGAGGGCGAGCGGGCGGGACCGCGTCGGATACGGGACGGCCGAGATGGCCGCGCGCAGCACGTCGGCGGTGGGGGGTGCGCCGCTGACGGTGCGGGCCAGGGACCGCAGGACGTCGGACGCCGCCCCTCCGCGTCCGGCGCGGTCGTGCGCGTCGGCGGCGCGGGCGAGGAAGGTGATGGCCCGCACCCGCTGGGGGTCGCTCGCGCTCGCCCACAGGGGCGGCAGCGTCTGGTCGTCGGCGCCGGTGACATGGGCGGCGACGTGGTACTCGGCGAGGCGGTCGGGCTGCAGCGAACCCCAGTAGCGGCCGGGCGAGGGCGGATACAGGGCGTGCAGCCACTCGGCCACGTCCAGTGCGCGCCCGTCCGGCAGACCGGGCACACCGCGGGTCACGGCGAGCGCCTGGGCCGGGCTCTCGGCGCCGCACAGCGCCGCCGCCGCGACCGCCCGCCGCAGGGTCACCGGCCGCAGGTCCCCCAGCCGGAACACGGGCGACGCGGCGGTGCCCTCCCAGTAGCGCGCCTCGTGGCCCAGCACCAGCGCCTCGACGGGCTCGCCCGGTGCGGTGCCCACGGGCTCGGGGCCGCGCTGCAGGAGCGCGCCCAGGGCGGACATCTGCAGGCTCAGCGCGCTGTCGTAGTGCGCCGCGTCGAGGGAGCCGGGCGGCCGGACGCCCGAGGCCAGGTGCGGCCAGTCCGCGTCGGCGAGGCCGGGCACCCGGCCCAGCAGCCGGGCGAAGTCCCGTACGGCGTCGGTGAAGGCGGCGGCGCGGGTGTCGGCCCCGGCGGTCCTGGCGAGCAGCGGCGCGAGTTCGGTGACGGGCGCGCCGCTGAGGATCTCCCGGGTGTCGGCGCCCGCGCCGAGGGTCTCGCTCTTCCACTCCCCCACGGACCGCGCCACCAGGAGCAGCCGGGTGCGCCGGCGGGTGTGGCGCAGCCGCTCGACGAGGTGGCGGATCCGGTGGGGCAGGGTCTCCGCGTAGTCCACGACGAGCAGCAGCGGGGACGTGGTGTCGAGGAGGCTCCAGTCGTGGTCGGGCCCCTGAGCGCTGTCCGCCAGGTCCGGGCGCAGCTGTGCGGCGATCCACTCGTCCTCGCGCAGGGTGGCGGCCAGCTGCCGGGCCAGTCTGGTCTTGCCCTGGCCGCCCGGCCCGGTCAGCACCTGGACCGAGAGCGCCTCCCGGCCGCCGCGGCACCAGTCGAGGAGGTGCCGGAGCTCCTCGTCGCGGCCGTGGAAGGTCACCGCCTCCGCGTCGGCGCGCAGCAGCATCGCGGGGGAACGCAGATCGCGGGTACGCGCGGCGGGCGCCAGCAGGGGGTCGGGCTCCACGGGTTCCAACACGGGCTGCCAGCCGGTGTGTTGGGCGATCAGGGCGCGGAAGTCCGGGTCGGCGAGCAGATCGCGGGTGCGCGTGGCGGTGAGCCGGGTGCCGACCGGGGCGCGGCGGTCCCGGGTGACCAGACCGGTGAGCAGGTCTCCGCAGAGCAGCGCCGCGCCCGAGATGCCCGACCACGGGGTGCCGGTCGGCCCGGGCCGCGGGTCGTGGGCGGGCAGGGGGTTGGCGCTGAGGACCTCGTAGCGGCGGGCGAGGCGGCCGGTGCCGGGGTGGACGTCCCCGGTGAGCTGTTCGTCGACCCGGCCGCCGGGTCCCCGTTGCAGCCGGGGGTAGCCGCAGACGGTCACCGGGTGCGGGCGGGTGCCGATGAGCCGGCCCCAGCGCTGCGGCGGCCGGGTGCCCAGGTCCCGCAGCGAGTCGGGGACCCGCCAGTCGTCGCACGGCTCGACCTGGAGGAGGGCGGCGTCGACCGTGCCGTCGTGGCGCCGCCAGAGCACCCGGGCGAGGTGGCGGGTCCCGTCCGAGGTGGGGCGGCACACGGTCACCGCCCCTTCGGGCGGCCCGTCCGTGGCGAGTACGTGGGCGGCGGTCAGCACCAGGCGCGGCGCGACGAGGTAGCCGGTGGCGAAGGCCGCCCGCGTGGGCGCCGCCGCTCCCACCGCTCTGACCTGGACGACCCGGTCGAACTCCATGGCGTGCCCCGGCCCGGCGGCTACGCGTCGTCCTCGTCGCTGACGTCGACGTCGCCGCCGTCGGGCAGGTGCGGGGTGAGCCGTACGGTGAGTGTGTGGGTGGCCTTGCGGGCGTTCTCGCGCTTGCCCCCGAGGCTCACCGCGCCGAACCGCAGGGCGCCGTCCCGGCCCCGGGTGCGCGTCAGTTCCAGGCCGAGCTCCAGGGTGATCTCCCCCAGGGCGAAACGCACCCCGAAGTCCCCCGCCGCGTCCGCGCCGATGCGCCGCTGCGCCTCGGCGACCTGGTCGCGCAGCAGGGTGATGGCGTCGGCCAGGTCCAGCGCGTCGTCCGCACCCGTGTCCGCGTTGCCCATCGTGTCCTCCGTCCGCCTTCGCCAACGGGAGGGCGACGGCTCCCCGCCCCCGTGCGCCCCGCGTCCGGCAGTCGGGGCCGCGCGGCCAACCGTACTGCGCGGCTGGGGCAGTTGGCCGCCGGGGCCGCCTGCCTCCGGTGACCGTCGGGGCCGCCGGCCGCCTGGCGGGGAGGGCGCCGCCGCCGCGCGGCGGCTTCGCTCGGGCCTTGTCCAGATCGCGTCCCTTTCCCGCCGGGACCTGTCCTGCGGGCCCGGAAAAGACGGCTTCAGGTGGTCCGGGAAATTAATTCCGACTCCTGAATGCGCTCCCCGCCGCGGAACAATAGGGACATGTCCAGACGCATATTCCAAAGCCGCCCACCACCATCGTCGAACAGGTGCGCGCCACGGTTCGAATGGAACGCGCCAGCGCGACGCGAGTACGCCCAGCCAGCTCCAACTCCCGTTCGACTTGCCCGAGTTGTACCGGAGCGCGGTGAATCCTCGGTCAAGACTTCCCCATGAATCAATTGACGGTGTTTATCCGGAGAAAAAACGGGAGCGAAAAACCGACAATTAACCCTTTCGTGTAGTAGCGCATTTCCTTTTGCGGTTGCGAGTCTGTGCGTGGCTGTCCGAGCCCCGAAAGGAAGGCACCGCATGTCGGTTGAAAGCACTCCCCAGGCCCCCGTCGAGCGTGGACGTGCGCAGCAGAGTCTTGGTACGGCGGCGGCGCGGAATCTGGCGACGACGACCAAGTCGGTTCCGCAGATGCAGGAGATCACGTCGCGGTGGCTGTTGAAGATGCTGCCGTGGGTGCAGGTGCAGGGTGGTACGTACCGGGTGAACCGGCGTCTGAGTTATGCGGTGGGGGACGGGAAGATCACGTTTGTGCAGACGGGTGAGCGGGTGGCGGTGATCCCGGCGGAGCTGGGGGAGCTGTTTGCGTTGCGGGGGTTTGAGGACGAGGCGGTGCTGGGGGAGCTGGCGGCGCGGTGTGTGCAGCGGGAGTTCGCGGCGGGTGAGGTGCTGGCGTCGGCGGGTGGTGCGGTGGATGCGGTGTATCTGCTGGCGCACGGTCGGGTGGAGCTGATCGGTGCGGGCCCCTATGGGGGTGAGGCGGTGCTGGGGGTGCTGGCGGACGGGGCGCATCTGGGGGAGCAGGCGCTGGTGTCGGAGGCGGCGCGGTGGGAGTCGACGGCGCGGGCGGCGACGGCGGTGACGGTGCTGGTGCTGTCGCGGGCGGATGTGCTGAACCTGGCGGAGCGGGCGACGGGGCTGGGGGAGCATCTGGCGGGGTTCGCGCTGGTGCCGGACCAGCGGACGAACAAGTACGGTGAGGCGGCCATTGATCTGGCGGCGGGTCATGTGGGTGAGGCGGTGATCCCGCATACGTATGTGGATTATGAGGGTGCGCCGCGTGAGTATGAGCTGTCGGTGGCGCAGACGGTGCTGAAGGTTCACAGCCGGGTGGCGGATCTGTACAACCAGCCGATGAATCAGACGGAGCAGCAGTTGCGTCTGACGGTGGAGGCGTTGCGGGAGCGGCAGGAGGACGAGCTGGTCAACAACCGGGAGTTCGGGTTGCTGGCGAACTGTGATTACAGTCAGCGGCTGCAGCCGCATGACGGGGTGCCGAGTCCTGATGACATGGATGAGCTGTTGTCGCGGCGGCGGGGAGCAAGTTGTTCCTGGCGCATCCGAAGGCGATCGCGGCGTTCGGGCGGGAGTGCAACAAGCGGGGTCTGGTGCCGGAGTCGGTGGATTTCGAGGGGCATCGGCTGCCGGCGTGGCGGGGGGTGCCGATTTTTCCGTGCGGGAAGATCCCGTTGAGTGCGGAGCGGACGACGTCGATCATCTGTATGCGTACGGGTGAGGACGAGCAGGGTGTGATCGGGCTGCGGCAGAGCGGGATCCCGGACGAGATCGAGCCGAGTCTGTCGGTGCGGTTCATGGGGATCGACGAGCAGGCGATCATCTCGTATCTGGTGACGGCGTACTACTCCGCGGCGATCCTGGTCCCCGACGCCCTGGGCGTCCTCGAAAACGTCGAAGTCAGCCGCTGGCGCTGAGCACGGGGATGAGCACCCACCGCACCGGGCCGGACCACCGCCCGTCCCCGCACGCCATCCCCGCCGACCTCCCCGGCACTCCACGTCAAGGAGAACACTTATGACGGTCCAAGAGCAGGAAGTCCCCGCCGCGTTCCTCCGCAGCGCCTACCAGAAGTCGGTCGCCGAGTACTGGAACCGCGAGAAGAACCCCGTGAACCTGCGCCTGGGCGAGGTGGACGGGATCTACCACCACCACTACGGCATCGGCGTGGCCGACTGGTCCGTCCTGGAAGGCCCCGAGGAGACCCGCGAGGAGCGCCTCACCGCCGAACTGCACCGGCTGGAGTGCGCGCAGGCGGACCTGCTGATGACCCACCTCGGCGACCTCGGCCCCGAGCACCGGGTGCTGGACTCCGGTTCGGGGCGCGGCGGCAGCAGCATCGTGGCCAACCAGCGCTTCGGCTGCCGGGTCGACGGCATCTCCATCTCCGAGACCCAGGTCGCCTTCGCCAACGACCGGGCCAGGGAGCGCGGGGTCGACGACAAGGTCCGCTTCCACCTCAAGAACATGCTGGACACCGGCTTCGAGACCGGCTCGTTCCAGGCCATCTGGAACAACGAGAGCACCATGTACGTGGACCTGTCGGTGCTCTTCCCCGAGTACGCCCGGATGCTCAAGCACGGCGGCCGGTACGTCACCATCACCGGCTGCTACAACGACGCCTACGGGCTGCCCTCCCGCGCGGTGAGCGAGATCAACGCCCACTACATCTGCAACATCCACCCGCGCAGCAGCTACTTCAAGGAGATGGCGGCCAACCGTCTGGTGCCGGTGAGCGTCCTCGACCTCACCCGGGCCACCGTCCCGTACTGGGAGCTGCGCGCCCGGTCCCCGCTGGCGACCGGCATCGAACGGGCCTTCCTCGACGCCTACAAGGACGGCAGCTTCCAGTACCTGCTGATCGCCGCCGACCGGGTCTGAGGGAGCGGGACCGCGAGGAAGAACAGCGGGCACAAAACCAAGGTGTCCCCCTTCGCGTGGCCGCGAAGGGGGACACCCCTGCTGCTGATCGTCCTTGAGGGGGAAGGTGGTCGATCAGAAGTCGTAGGGCTTGACCGTGTTCCAGTTGGTGACGTCGGCCTCGGACCAGGTGAACGGCGACACCGCGCCCTTGGCGTCGAACGCGTCCAGCTCGGTGGCCGGGCCGGTGTCACCGGTGCGGTCGCGCAGGGCGATGCTGAAGCCGGTCGTGGTGTGCGTCCGGCCTCCGCCCGAGAAGAGGTTCACGGCCGAGTAGGCACGGCCGCCGGGCTGCAGCGTGATGCGCGCGCCGCCGCCCACCGCGTCCTTCGTCGAGTGGCGCAGGACGGTGGAGGTGTCGCCGAGCATCACCGAGGGGTACGAGGTCACCCAGCACGGCCTGGAGTCCGCGTTGCGGGCGGTGATGAGCAGGTGCTCGCCGTTCTGCTTCGGGAAGCGGTGCAGCACGGCGAAGGAGATCTCCTCCCCCTTGCACTGGCGCGCGGCGCTGGAGGCGGGGTTCTGGGATCCCCGGCCGCTGGCGTGCGTCGCCTTGGCGCCACCGGCCGAGCCGCCCGTGGAGCCGGACGCGGTGGAGTCCGAACCGCCCGTGGCGGAGCCCGTGTCGCCCGGGGTGCCGGAAGTGCCCGCCCCGGCCGGGGCCGCCGCCCCGCCCGTGCCGGACGCCTTGCCGTCGGCCTTCGCGTCGCCCTTGTCCGAGCTGCCGCAGGCCGTCACGGAGAACGCCAGCGCGGTGGCCGCCACGGCCAGTGCCGTGGTGCGGATTCGGGTCGTGCGCATGACGGGTTCTCCCTGCGGTGGTGCGGTGACGCGGCATTCGCGGGGCGTTCCCGCTCGTGGCACCCATCCTGGCCGGTCCCGCTGCCGCACCGCTGACGCCACGCTCACGTCCCGCTCACGTCCGCGCGCACCTGCGCGTGAGCGGTCTCAGTCGCCCGCGCGCGCCGTCGCCGCGAGCCGGGCCGCCGCCGCCTCGTGCCGGACGCGGAACCCGTCGTCCGCCGAGACCGACCGCAGCGCGCCGAGCGCGCGCACCGCGCCCTCGTCGAAGCCCGTAGCCTCCGCCTCCCGCGCCGCCTCGTCGAGCCGCCGGACGCCCTCGGCCGTGTCCCCCAGCCCGAGCAGCGCCTCTCCGGCCGTGGTGACCAGGAGCACCCGGGTGGCGTGCGGGGAGTCCGAGGGGGCGACCAGGGCGAGGGCCGCGTGCGCCGCGTCGTGGGCGGCCCGCCACTCCTCGGCGTCCAGCCGGTGCCGCCCCAGATGGTGCAGGGCCAGGCACTCGGTGTGCCGGTCGGCGGCCGTACGGGCGAGTCCGGCGGCCCGTTCGCACGTCCGCACCGCGTCGTGCGTGGCGCCGACCGCCGCCTGGGCCAGCGAGAGGTTGATCAGCGCGGTCGCCTCCGCACTGCGGTCGCCGGCCCGGGCGGCGAGCGCGGGCGCCGCCTCCAGGCAGGTCAGCGCCTCGGCCGTGCGGCCCTCCTCGGTCAGCACCCAGCCGAGCAGCGCCCGCACGCGTGCCTCGGCCCGGGGGTCCCCCTCGGCGCACGCCGCGTGCAGCGCCCACTCCAGCGGGGCCACCCAGCCGTCCCGTACGCGCCACACCACCAGCGGCCACAGGGCCAGGACGATCCGCCAGGTGCGGGCGTGCAGCCCGGCCGAGCGGGCCGCCGCCGCGGCGAGCGTGAGGTCCTCGCGCTCGGCCTCGTACCAGGCCATGGCGTCGGCGCGGTCCCTGAACTGCCGTACCGCGCGCGGGTGCTGGAAGCCGGCGGGCAGGTCGTAGCACGGTTCGTCGCCGGGCTCGGCCGCGTGGGTCGCCGCGAGCGCGGTGGCGATGTAGTGGTCGAGTACGCGCAGGAAGGCGGCGGGCGGGGCGTCCAGGCCGCGGGCGTAGAGACGGACGAGGTCGTGCAGGGCCCAGCGGCCCGGCGCGGTCTCGATGACCAGGTGGGCGGCGGTCAGCCGCTCCAGGGCGGACTCGGCGACGGCCGGTTCGGTGTCGGTGAGCGCGGCTGCCGCGTACCGGTCGACATGGGTGCCGGGGTGGCGGCCCAGCTGGGCGAAGTGGCGTCCGACGTCCTCGGGGAGGCGGCGCAGGGTGAGCCGCAGGGCCGCCCGTACGCCGGTGTCCTCGACGTCGAGCAGGCTCAACCGGCGCGCCTCGTCGCCGAGTTCGTCCACCATGGCGGTGAGCGTCCAGCGCGGCCGGTCCGCGAGCCTGGCCGCGATCACCCGCAGCGCCAGCGGCAGCCCGCCGCACAGTTCGGCGAGGTGCCGGGCGGCGGCCGGTTCGGCCCGCACCCGTTCGGGGCCGAGCACTGCGGCGAGCAGGGCGGCGCTGTCGTCGGGTTCGAGGACGTCCACGGGCACGGGCCGGGCCGCGTCGGTGGCGATCAGCCCCCGCAGCCGGTATCTGCTGGTCACGACGGTGACGCAGTGGGGGCCGTCCGGCAGCAGTGGCCGGACCTGCTCGGACGCGCGCACGTTGTCGAGGACGACGAGCAGACGGCGCTCGGCCGCCAGGGTGCGGAAGAGGGCCGCCGCGCCGTTCGCGGACTCGGGGATGCGGCGGGCCGGCACGCCGAGCGCGAGCAGGAATTCGCGCAGCACGTCGGTGAGCGCGGGTTCGCCCGTGTCCCCGAAGCCCCGCAGGTCGGCGTAGAGGCGCCCGTCGGGGAACGCGGCCCGGTTGCGGTGCGCCCACTGCACCACGAGCGCCGTCTTGCCGACTCCGGCGGGCCCGGTGACCAGGCAGATCGGGGCGTCCCCGACGGCGGCGCGGGAGAGCGCCGCGCACTCGGCCGCCCGTCCGTGGAAGCCGCGGGGCGCGCGGGGCAGGAGGTCGGGCGCCGGGGTGTGCGCGAGCGGGTCCATGGCGCTGGTGGCCGCCGGGGCGAGGTGGACCGGCGCACCGGCCGGGCCGGTGTCCGCCTGCCCGCCGTCCGCGGCCCCGGCCTCCCCGTCGTTCCCGCGCAGGGCCAGCGCGTGCGCCTCGGCCAGTTCGCGCCCGGGGTCCAGGCCCAGCTCGTCGGCGAGCAGGCGCCGGGTGCGCTGGAACCACTCCAGGGCCTGGGAGCGGCTGCCCGCCCGGTGCAGGGCGGTCACCAGCGCCGCCGAGAGGGACTCGCGCAGCGGGTGGGCGACCGCCTCGGCGCGGAGCAGGGCCACCGCCCGCGCGTGCTCGCCCAACTGCCCGTATCCGTAGGCGAGTTGCTCCACGGCCGTCAGCCTGAGCTCCTCCAGGGTGTGGGCGGCGGCCTGGAGGGGCGGGCCGGGGTGGACGCCGGTGAGCGCGGGTCCGCGCCACAGCGCGAGCGCCTCCCGGTAGCCCGCCACGGCGTCGGCGGCGGCCGTCCGCTCGCGGGCCCGGGCCATCAGCGCCTCGAAGCGGTGGGCGTCGACGAGGTGCTCGGGCAGCCGCAGGACGTACGAGGCGCCCTCGGTCTCCAGCGACACCCCGTGGGCGGGTGCGTCGGCCGAGCCGAGCAGCGTCCGCAGCTGGGACACATGGCCCTGGATCACTCCCCGGGCGCGCGGCGGCGGCTCGTGGTCCCACAGGGCGTCCATCAACTGGTCCACCGGAACGGGCCGGTTGGGCTTCAGCAGCAGCGCCGCGAGCAGGCTGCGGCGCTTGGCCGGACCCAGCGCGAGATCGCCGGTCTCGGTGGCGACGGACACCGCTCCGAGCAGCCGGAAATCCACTGACGCACCCTCCTGTGGGGAAAAGTCCCAGGATACCGGTGGCCCGGCCACCCGATGACGGGTGCCCGGGCCCGCTCGGCGGGCCTGCCCGGAGGGTCGGCGGCCGGGAATCGGCGCGGGCCGATCGCGACCGGTGGCGCCGGGACGGCGCTATCCGGCGGTCGTGCCCGTGTACCCCTCGGCCAGCCGTACGCTGCCCGCGCCGGGCGCCACCACGCCCTCCAGCTCACCGATCCGGCGCCGTACGTCGAAGGGGGTGTCGCCGGGTGCGCGGTGCAGCATCGTGGTCATCCAGTACGAGAAGTGCTGGGTGCGCCACACCCGGGACAGGGCCCGGGGGCCGTACTCGTCCAGCAGGCCGAGGTCGCGTTTGGTGACGGCGCGCTCCACCACCTCGGCGAGGACCCGCACGTCGGCCAGGGCGAGGTTGAGGCCCTTGGCGCCGGTGGGCGGGACGGTGTGGGCGGCGTCACCCGCGAGCAGCATCGCGCCGTACCGCATCGGCTCGCAGACGAAGCTGCGGAAGGGCAGCACCGAGCGGTCGACGACCGGTCCCTCCTTGAGCGCGAAGCCGTCCGTGCCGCTCACCCGTGCCTGGAGCTCGGCCCAGATCCGCTCGTCCGGCCAGTCGGCCGGGTCCTCGCCGGGGTCGCACTGGAAGTACATGCGCTGGACGGTGTCGGTGCGCCGGCTGATGAGCGCGAACCCGCGCTCGGAGTGGGTGTAGACGAGTTCGTCGGCGCTGGGCGGGGCTTCGACCAGGACGCCGAACCAGGCGTAGGGGTATGCGCGGAAGTAGTGGGTGCGGGCCGCCTCGGGCACCGCCGAGCGGCACACTCCGCGCGAGCCGTCGGCGCCGACCAGGATGTCGCAGCGCACTTCGCGGGCCCTGCCGTCGGCGTCGGTGAACAGGATTCCGGGCAACTCACCGGTGAGGTCCACCACTTGGGTGTCCGAGACGCCGTAGCGCACGTCCGCGCCGTCGCGGGCGCGGGCGTCGGCGAGGTCGACGAACACCTCGGTCTGCGGGTAGAGCCACACGCCCTCCCCCACCAGCGCCTCGAAGTCGATGCGGTGGCTGCGCCCGCCGAAGCGCAGCGAGATGCCCGCGTGCGGCACGCCGTCGCGCAGCACCCGGTCCGAGACCCCGGTGCCGGTGAGCAGCCGGACGTTGTCGGCCTCCAGGATGCCCGCACGGCTGGTGGCCTCGATCTCGGCCCGGGTGCGGTTGTCGACCACCACCGAGTCGATGTCCGCGCGGGCCAGCAGGTGCGAGAGCATCAGTCCGGCCGGGCCCGCGCCGACTATGCCGACGGTCGTCCGGGTGGGAGCTGCGGGCATGTGTGGTCCCTTTCCGCTCGGTCGTGGGTGTCCCATGGGACCAGGGTGGGGGGTGCGGCACGGCTGACGGTAGAGGGCTTCTTGCAAATCCTTCGCAACAGCACAATAGCGCCTGCCCGCCCCCGAATTGCCAGCTGTCCGCCCGCTGCAGGCCCGGCCTCACGCAGAGATCCACAAAGCCTTCACGCCGACCGCCGCTTCCGACAGGTCAGCCGGTTTATCGCGGCTTTTCCGACAACGCAACCGGAATTCCCGCACGTTTATACCTCGGCGGAATCGGGCAACGTGACTGGTCCCCGTGGTGCACCACCCGTACGCGATGATCGCGACTGTCCGGAATCCGACCTTGCAACTGGCCCGTGAGCTGGCGAAGGTTGAATGCGATACCTCGCCGATCCGGAAGGGGAACCAGGTGTTTCCGCCACCTTTGCGGGCCGCCCGCGCGGGCCCGGTGCCGCAGGGTGCCCGCTCCCCGGAACCCAGGGCGGGCCACGGACACGAGCGAGGAAAGCGGCGCACCGAATCCCCCCACTCCGCCGCCGAGGAGTGAGTGGGGCAGAACCAATGGCACCACCACTCACTTGGGGAATCATGTCGATAGTTCCTGACTTACCATGCGAGGACCGTACTGACAACTTCCTTCCACTCCAGCGGTACATCAGCGAGTACTGCGTATCCCTCCCCATCGGGTCGCTCCTCCCCGCGGACTCCCCCCGTCTCAACGGCGAGAACATGGAGTACGTCCGGCTGATGGCGGAACTCGACGACGAGCTCCAGCCGATCGTCGTGCACAAGCAGTCCATGCGCGTGATCGACGGAATGCACCGCGTACGGGCCGGAGCCGCCCGCGGTGACACCACCATCAGCGCACGCTATTTCTCGGGCACGGAGAGCGAAGCCTTCCTGTTCGCCGTCCAGTCGAATACGAAGCACGGCCTCCCCCTCACCCGCGAGGACCGCAGGGCCGCCGCGGCAAGGATCATCGAATCCTTTCCCAGCATGTCGGACCGAGCCCTTTCACGGTTCACCGGGCTCGCTCAGCAGACCGTCGCCAAGATCAGGCACCAACTCCCCGCGGGGCGTGCCCATGAAGCGCGCATCGGCGTGGACGGACGCGCCAGACCCATCAATCCCAAAGAGAACCGGAGGGTCGCCGAAGAGTATCTCAAGCAGAATCCCCACGCCTCGCTCAGGGAAATCGCTCGGGCCGCCAACATCTCGCCCTCGACCGCGCAGGACGTACGCCGGCGGGCCACCCGCGAGCAGGCTCCACCGGATCTCCCGACGGCGCAACTGCCCGCCCTCCCCCGCCAGGGCAGCCGCATACGCGATCCCGAACAGCTACGGCATCTGGAACTGCTGGCCCGCGACCCGTCCGTCCGGCACACCGACGCGGGGCGCATGCTGGTGCAGTGGCTGCGTCTGACGGCGGCCGTCAGCAAGAACCACCGGGTGATTGTGAACAGCGTTCCCGAGCACTGCGCCGGAATCGCCGCACAGGCGATGCGGGTGTGTCTGGCGGACCTGGAGGAGTTCGCCAGGAATCTGGAGCGACGCTGAGGCCGTGGTCCCCCCACACGACCGGCTCCGGGTGTTCGACTGCACAACTTCGTGCGGTCGAACACCCTCCCCCGAACACCGCTTGACCCGCCGCTTCCGGAACTCCTAGCCTTCTTCAGGCTTGATCATCCGGATCGCGGCAATCGGCCGCACACCGGAATTCCTCCCGACAAGTGACCGCGCGGACCGCAGATTTCGCGCACACCGTTCGTCCACTGCCCGTAGTGAATCCGTGTGGAACGGTCGTGATATGTCAGAACGGCTGAATCAATTCGCTTCGGCGCCTCCGCAGACAAGGATGCTCCTGTGCGCGGACGGGTCGACGACCCTGCTGCTCGACGCCCTCGTCGGAGAGCCCCTGAGCATACGGGTCGACCATCAGCAGCAGATTCCCGCCGCGCGCCTCCAGCGCATCGGGTGCCACATTCTGGGAGCCGCGTCCGACGACATGGTCGTCGACCGCCAGTCCCGGATCCTCACCACGAACCTGGAAGTCATCAGCGTCAACCGGGTCGTGATCGCCGGTCCGGACCGGGACAAACTCATCCCGCCCCCCGAGGAGTTGCTGGGCCCCTATCTCAAGAGGGCCGGCCTGCCGATCAAGCGCGAACCGCTCGCCGTGTCCCGGGACACCTGGCCGCTGGACAGCGCCGATCCCGAATGCGTCAGCAAGGAATACATCATCTACTGCGGCGAAGCCGGTCGGGTGTACATCCACGAGAAGTTCAACCCCCGGTTCGTGCCCCTCAAGAAGGACGGGTGAGCGAGATGACACACCACAGCAGCGTGCCGCTCCGGAGTGACTCGGAGTGAAGCGGGCACTGATAACCGGAATCACCGGTCAGGACGGCTCCTACCTCGCCGACCTGTTGCTGGAGAAGGGTTACGAAGTCCATGGCATCGTGCGGCGGAGCTCCTCGTTCAACACCAGGCGGCTCGACCACATCTACCGCGATCCGCACGACGCGGGCCGGCGCCTGATCCTGCACTACGGCGACGTCAGCGACGCCAGCAGGCTGGTGACCCTGCTCGCCCGCATCCGGCCGGACGAGGTCTACCACCTGGCGGCCCAGTCGCATGTGCGGGTGAGCTTCGACGAGCCGGAGAACACCGGCAACATCACCGGGATCGGCACCACGCGCCTGCTGGAGGCCATCTTGATGTCCGCCCGGGACATCCGGTACTACCAGGCTTCCTCGTCGGAGATGTTCGGCGCCACCCCGCCCCCGCAGAGCGAGCGGACCGCCTTCCATCCGCGCAGCCCGTACGGCGCCGCGAAGGTCTACAGCTACTGGATGACCCGCAACTACCGCGAGGCGTACGGGATGTTCGCGGTCAACGGCATCCTCTTCAACCACGAGTCCCCGCGCCGCGGCGAGACCTTCGTGACCCGGAAGATCGCCCGTGCGGCGGCCCGCATCAAGAACGGCCTGGAGAAGCACCTCTACCTCGGCAACATCGACGCCGTGCGCGACTGGGGGTACGCCCCCGAGTACGTCGAGGGCATGTGGCGGATGCTCCAGCGCGACGAGCCGGACGACTACGTCCTGGCCACCGGTGTCGGCACCACCGTGCGGGAGTTCGCCGAGCACTGCTTCTCCCACGTCGGCCTCGACTGGCGCACCCACGTCCGCTACGACGAGGCGTATGTGCGCCCGGCCGAGGTGGACGCGCTGATCGGCGACCCCGGCAAGGCCCGCACCTCACTGGGCTGGACCGCGCGCACCTCCGTGGACCGGCTGGCCCAGATCATGGTGGACGCCGAGCTCGCCCGCCTGGGCAGCCCGGGGCGCGAGCCCCTGGGCACGGTCCCGTTCGCGGACTCCCGGGCCCACCACGAGCAGGTGCGGGGGGTCTCCCCCCGCTGACCGGCCAGCCATCCGTCTCCCCCGTCCGCCCCGGCACCCGGAGCCGTCCGTGACCTCACCCGACCGAACCGCCTGGCGAACCGCGCTGGAGCGGCGCTCCCACACCGCGGGGATGCGCGGCCTCGCCCAGCGCCTGCGCCATCCGGTCCGCACCTCGTACCCCAGCACCCGCGCCCTGCGGGCCCGTCGCCACCGCGGCGAGGGCCGCCCCTCGACCGCGACGACGTTCTGGGGCCGTCAGATGTCGATCGCCCTGCCCGAGGAGGTGTCCATCGGCATCCACCGCTACGGGTTCGTGGACTACGACCTCACCGCGTTCCTGCTCGGGCACCTGCGGCCCGGCGACACCGTGCTCGACGTCGGCGCGCACATCGGCTACTACACGATGTGGGCCAGCGAACTGGTCGGCCCGGGCGGCTCGGTGACCGCCTTCGAGCCGACGCCGTCGACCCTGTCGGTGCTGCGGATGAACGCGGCCCGGCTGCCCAACGCCTCGGTGGTGCCCTCGGCCGTCTGGTCGAAGAAGGACCAGCTGGTCTTCTTCGACCACGGGCCCGGCTACAGCGCCTACAACTCCACGTTCGAGGCCCGGCTGCCCGACGCGGTCCGCACCCGCATCCCCTCCGAGCCGTTCACCGTCGACGCGGTCAGCCTCGACGACCACGTACGCGAACGGGGCCTCGCCGTCGACTTCGTGAAGATCGACGCCGAGAGCGCCGAGGCACACGTCCTCAGCGGCATGCGCGAGCTGCTCGCCGGACAACGGCCGGTCGTGTCGCTGGAGGTGGGCGACCTCGACGTGGCGGGCGCACCGGCCAGCCGCGACCTCGTCGACACGCTGGTGGCCGCCGGATACGAGCCCTTCGAGCTGCACCGCGGCACGCCGGTGCCGCACCGGCCGCAGCGGCACTACGCGTACCAGAACCTGCTCTTCGCACCGGCGGGCCAGTGGCACGCGCCCGACTCCAGGAGGCCGCAGCACGATGCATGACCTGATCATCCGCAACGGCGATCTCTACGACGGGTCCGGTATCCCCGCCCGTGCCGGCGACGTCGCGGTGGACCACGGCGTGATCACCAAGGTGGGCCGGGTCACCGAGCGGGGCCGCACCGAGATCGACGCCGAGGGGCACATCGTCACGCCCGGGTTCGTCGACATCCACACCCACTTCGACGGCCAGGTCAGCTGGGACCCCCAGCTGACGCCCAGCTGCTGGCACGGCGTCACCTCGGTCGTGATGGGCAACTGCGGGGTCGGCTTCGCCCCCGCCCAGCCCGACCGCCACGACTGGCTGATCGGTCTGATGGAGGGTGTGGAGGACATTCCCGGTGCCTCGCTCTCCGAGGGCATCACCTGGCAGTGGGAGACCTTCCCGGAGTACCTGAACGCCGTGGAGCGCGTGCCCCGGGTCATGGACGTGGCGGCCCAGGTCCCGCACGGCGCGCTGCGCGCCTATGTGATGGGCGAGCGGGGCGCCGACAACGAGCCGCCCACCGAGGACGACCTCAAGCGGATGTGCGCGCTGGTCCGCGAGGGTCTGGACGCGGGCGCCATCGGGTTCTCCACCTCGCGCACCCTGACCCACCTCGCCATCACCGGCGCCCCCGTGCCCGGCACCTTCGCCGCCGAGGACGAGCTGTTCGCGCTGGGCGGGGTGCTCGGCGACGCCGGGACCGGGGTGTTCCAGCTGGTGCCGCTGGGCGCGGGCGGCGAGAAGGTCGACGACCCGCTCGGCGAGATCAAGTGGATGCGCAGGCTGTCGGCGGCGGTGCGGCGCCCGATCACGTTCGGGCTGTTCCAGAACGACGCCGACCCGGACGGCTGGCGCGAGCTCCTCCAGATCGCCGAGGACGCGGTGGCCGAGGGCGCCGATCTGCATCCGCAGGTGGCGGGGCGGCCGTTCAGCGTCATCATCAGCCTGGACTCCACCCACCCGTTCCACAAAAGGCCCTCGTACAAGAAGATCGCCCATCTGCCCGCGCCCGAGCGGCGCGCCGCGATGCGCGACCCGCTGCTGCGCGAGCGGATCCTGGCCGAGCAGCCGGAGAACGCCGACCCGCGCTCGGCGCTGTTCCCGCAGGGCTACGAGCGGCACTTCCCGATGGACGCGACCGCGCCGGACTACGAGCCCGCCGCCGACCAGTCGTTCGACGCGCTCGCCCGGCGCACCGGCCAGAACCCCGAAGCGCTCATCTACGACTTCCTCACCTCCGAGTCCACCAGCGGCATGATCTTCCGGCCGCTGCTCGGGTACTCCGAGTACACCCTCGACCCGATCCGCGAGATGCTGCTGCACCCGCAGGCGGTGCTCGGGCTGAGCGACGCCGGTGCGCACTGCCGGCTGATCTGCGACGCCAGCACACCCACCTCGATGCTCACGCACTGGGCGCGCGACCGCGCCCGGGGCAGGCGGCTGCCGCTGGAGTTCGTCATCAAGAAGCAGACCTCGGAGCCCGCGGGGCTGTACGGGCTGCGCGACCGGGGGCTGCTGCGCCCCGGCTACCGGGCCGACATCAACGTCATCGACCTCGACCGGCTGACGCTGCGCTCCCCCGAGTTCGTCCACGACCTGCCGGCGGGCGGCGGCCGGCTGATCCAGAAGGCGGACGGCTACGCGGCGACCGTGGTCGCCGGAGAGATCACCTTCCGCCACGGGCAGGCCACCGGCGCGCTGCCCGGCAGGCTCGTGCGCGGCACCCGGCCGGGCCCGGTCGTCCTGTGAAACCGCTGACGTCAAGCTATCGAGGGGACCACGCAGTGACCGACGTTTCCGAAGCGCTCCGGCTCGACAATTCGATGAAGCTGCTCGCCCGCGGGCGCCTGGTCGACGCGACGCTGTCCGAGAAGGACTACGTCATCGAGCGCGACCGGCTGGTGGACGGCGCCTATCCCGTCTACGGAGAGCGCGCCCGCGGCGCCCGCATCTGGGACGCCGACGGCAACGAGTACCTGGACTACATCCTGGCGTACGGAACGATCATCCTCGGCCACGCCGACCCGGCCGTGACCGAGGCGGCGCTGCGCGAGATCGAGGAGGGCTTCTCGATCACCCTGCGCAAGCGCACCCAGATCGAGCTCGCCGAGCGCCTGGTGCAGATCGTCCCCGGCGCGGAGCGGGTGTTCCTGCTCAAGACCGGCTCGGACGCCACCAGCGCGGCGGTCCGCCTGGCGCGCGCCTACACCGGGCGCGACCGGGTGGTGCGCTGGGGCTACAACGGGTGGCACGACTGGGCCGCGCAGCGCCCCGGCGGCATCCCCGACACCGTGCGGACCCAGGTCGACACCTTCCGGTACAACGACCTGGACAGTCTGCGCGAGGTGTTCCGGCGGCACCCCGGCCAGGTGGCCTGTCTGCTGCTGATGCCCTTCGAACTCGACAGCCCCGAGCCCGGGTTCCTCCAGGGCGCGGTCGACCTGGCGCACGAGCACGGGGCGCTGGTGGTCTTCGACGAGATGCGCTCCGGGTTCCGGGTGGCGCTCGGCGGGGCGCAGGAGCTGTTCGGGGTCCGGGCCGACCTGGCCACCTTCAGCAAGGCGATGGCGAACGGCTGGGCGGTCTCGGCGCTGACCGGCCGGGCCGAGGTGATGGCGATGGTCGGCCAGACCCACATCTCGTCGACGTTCTACTCCAACACGGTCGCCATGGCGGCGGCGGTGGCGACCATGGACCGGCTGGCGGACGGCACCGTCCTGGGGCGGGTGCGCGAGCTGGGCGTGCGGCTGCAGAGCGGGCTGAGCGAGCAGATCGGGCGGCACGGGGTGCCCGCCCAGGTGCGCGGGGTGCCGCAGATGCCGTTCCTGACGTTCTCCCACCCCGACCCGGCCCGCGCGCGGCTGATGCAGGACGCGTTCTTCACCCACACCACCCGCCGGGGCGTGCTGCTGCACCCCACCCACCACTGGTTCATCTGCGGGGCCACCACCGACGAGGACCTCGACCACACCCTGGCCGCCTGCGACGAGGCGTTCAGGGTCGCCGCGAAGGTGGCGTGAGTGAACGCCCATCAGACGCTGCTGGCACGGGTGCGGGCCGAGCTCGCGCACCAGCTGCACGAGGAGCCCGGCCTGCCGTGGCTGAGCGACACCGAGCCGCTGGCGCCCGCCGGCGTGGACTCGGTGCTGGTCATCACGGTGGTCGGCGAACTGGAGAGGGAGCTCGGCGTGACCCTGCCCGACGACGCGGTCCTCGGCTCGGCGAGCATCAGCTCGCTGGCCACGGCACTGAGCCGGGGTGATCGGCGATGAGCGGCACGGGAGGCGGGGTCGCCGTCACCGGGCTCGGGGTGTGCAGCCCGGCGGGCGTCGGGGTGGACGCCCTGTGGGAGGCGCTGGCCACCGGGAAGGCGCACCATCCGCCGATCACCGGGTTCGACGCCGGTGGCGCCACCCTGGAGGCGGCGGGCCGGGTGCCGGGGACCGGCCCGGACGGCGTCTGGCGCGCCCTCGACCTCGCCGAGACCGCCGTACGGGAGGCGCTGGACGGGGTGGACGACGCCGGGCGGGAGCGGGCCGCGCTGGTGCTCGGCACCACCGACCCGGGAGTGGTGCCGCCGCGGCCCGGCCACTTCACCGGCGACCTCGCCGCGGCCTGCGCCGAGCGGACCGGGCTCGGCGGGGAGGCCCTCACCGTCGCCAACGCCTCCGCGTCGGGCGCCGCCGCCATCGCGGTGGCCCGTGACCTGGTGGCCGCCGGGGACGCGCCGCTGGCGCTGGTGGGCGGCGCCGACGCGGTGACCGACATGGCCTTCCTCGGCCTCAACTCGCTGCGCACCCTGGGCCCGCAGGGCTGCCGGCCGTTCAGCACCGAGCGGCGCGGCATCGGGCTCTCCGAGGGCGCCGCCGTCCTGCGGCTCGAACCGCTCGGCGCGTCCGACGGCGCACCGCCGCTGGCCGTGCTGGCCGGCTGCGGGCTCACCAACGCCACCGGCCACCTGGCCGCGCCGGGCGCCGACGGCATCGAACTGGCCGTACGGCTGGCGCTCGCGGACGCGGGTCTGGAACCCGATGACATCGACTTCGTCAACACGCACGGCCCGGGCACCCGGCGCGGCGACACCGCCGAGATCGCGGCGCTGCGCGCGGTGTTCGGCGCCCGGCTCACGGCGATCCCGGTCAACAGCGTCAAGGGCGTGCTCTGGCACCTCCAGGGCGGGGCGGGCGCCGTCGAGGCCATGGCGTGCGTGCTGTCCCTGGCGCACCGCGCGGTCACCCCGACCTGGGGCGCCCGGCCGGTCGATCCGGTCTGCGCCGATCTCGACCTGGTCCTCGATGACGGGCCCCGCCCGCTCCCCGGGCTCGGGACGGCGCTGACCGTGTCGTGCGGGCTGGGCGGGATGAACACCGCACTCGTCTTCCGGAGGCCCTGATGGACGACACGTTCGTGATCACCGCCATGGCCTCGGGCGAGGTCGACACGGCGCAGCTGTGGCAGGCCCACGCGGCGGGCCCCGAGGGCTGGCCGGACGTGAACAAGTGGACCCGCGAAATCCCGGAGCGCGTCGCGGAGTTGGCGGGCAAGGCGCTGGGCGGCGCGGGCGGGGTGGATCCGGCCCGTACGGACTGCGTCATCGGCTCGGCGTACGGCTCGGGCCATGTGGCGGAGACCATCCGCGCCCGGCTGGACGCGGGCGCGCGTTCGTCGCTGGCGCCCGAGTCCTTCCTGTACTTCAACGCCCACGGCGTGACGTCCCTGATCTGTCTGCGCCACGGGCTGCGCGGCCACTGCGCCACCGTCCTCGGCGCGGGCGCGGGGCTCCAGGCCCTGGCGGTCGCACAGCGCAGGCTGCGGCTCACGGGTGACGGGCCGGTGCTCTGCGGGGCGTACGAGCTGCTCAGCCCGGCCGCCGCCGAGGCGCGCGGCAGCGGCCCGGTGCCGGGCTGGGCGGCGTTCCTGGTCCTGGAGAGGGCCGGGCGGGCGCGCGAGCGGGGCGCCCGGGCGCTCGCCACGCTCGGGCCCGTGGAGCGGTTCGCCGCCACGGCCCCGGTCACCGGGGACGATCCGCGCGCCACCGCCCCGTCGGCCGAACTGATCGCCTGGCTCGACGACCCCGGCGCGGCGGCCACGGCCACCGTGACCGCGCACGCCGGGCGGCACGGCTACCGCGTCACCGCGCGAAGGGAGGCGTGACCGTGGCCGACACCCTGCTGGACGTCCTGGCCGGGCACCGCCGCGCCGGGCGCGGCGACCGGCCCGCCCTGATCGACCGGCGCCGCTCGGTGACCTACGCCGAGCTGGAGGGCGAAGTGGGCGCGCGGGCAGGGGAGTTGCGCGCGGCCGGGATCGGGCCCGGGGTCCGGGTCGGGGCCGTCCTGACGACCCTCCTCGACTCGGTGGTCGACTTCGCCGCCGCCACCTCCCTGCACGCCGCGGTGCTGGTGCTCCAGGAGGCGGCCGGCGCGGCCGAACGCTCCGCCGCGCTGGCCGACTTCGGTGCCGAACTGGTCCTCGACGGCGAGGTCCTCACCCGGCTGCGGCCCACCACCGCGGCGGGCGGCCGGGACCCGGCCTTCGCGATGGCGAGCTCCGGCACCAGCGGACGGCCCAAGGTGATCTCCCGCGAGTGGGCGGGCACCCTGCACAACTCGGCGGCCTTCGCCCGGACCCTGGGCCTGGACGCCGACGACACGGTGCTCACCACCAGCCCGCTCGGCCACAGTTACGCGATCGAGGCGGGCACCCTGGCCGTGCTGACCGCGGGCGCCTGCCAGCTGATCCCGGCCGGACCGCTCACTCCGGCCCGGGCCGCGCTCCTGGTCGAGCGCCACCGGCCCACCGTGCTGCAGAGCGTGCCGCTGATCCTGGACTGGTGGGGGCGCGGCGACGTGCCCCGCGCGGGCACCTGGAAGCGGTGCGTGAGCGCGGGCGAGGGCCTGCCGGAGCGGGCCGCCGAGCCGTGGCGCGAGGCGGGCCTGACGGTCTACGACCACTACGGCAACTCCGAACTCGGCCAGCTCACCCTGAATGCGGCGGGCGGCAACGGAGGCGTCGGCCATCCGCTGCCCGGTGTGCGGATCAAGGCGGGCAACGGTGAGCCGGGTCCGGTGGAGGCGGCCTTTCCGGGCCTGTCCCCCGTCCGGATGGAGGGCGGGCACGCGGTGCCGCTCGCCGACGCGGACGGCTGGGTCACCACCGGCGACCTGGGGGTCCTGGACGACGACGGGCTGTGGCTCACCGGCCGCAGCGACCTGCTCATCAACATCGGCGGCAACAAGGTCTCCCCCGTCGAGGTGGAAGCCGTGCTGCGGACCCTGCCCGGGGTGCGGGACTGCGCGGTGGTGGGGCGGCCGGGACCGTCGGGCGACAACCAGGTGTGGGCCTTCGTGGAGGCGGGCGCCGACGAGTTCGACGCCGCCGCGCTGCGCCGCCGGGCCCGCGAGCAGCTGATGACGGTGAAGGTGCCCACCGTCTTCCGCCGGGTGGACGCACTGCCCCGCACGGGCAGCGGCAAGATCCGCCGCGGCCTGCTCATCGAGGACGGCGACTGACCCCCACCCCCCATCCCCCGACCGGCACAGCACAGACATCGCCAGAGGAGAAGGAGAAAGACCATGACCGACGGCACCGTTTCCGAGCCCGCCGACCGCGAGCACGTGATGCGGCTCATCACGACCGTACTGGCGGAGCGCCCCCATCTGCCCGACCAGCTCAGCGAGACGACCACCCTCGACGAGATCGGCATCGACTCGCTGGACCTGATCGTGGTGCTCTCCCGCTTCGAGGAGAAGTGGGGCGTGCCCTACAGCGGCGAGGAGGCCGACTGGGCGTCGTTCGACAATCTGGGCCACCTGGCCGACACCCTGGTGGCCCGGGCCCGCACCGCCGCGCGGGAGGTGCGGTGACGGCCACCGCGGTCCCCCGGTTCGACCAGCTCGGGGCGCTGGGGTGGCAGGACCGGGCGCTGGACGGGCTCAACTGCGTACTGCGCTGCGTCGAGTCCGTCCTCGCCTCCCGGGGCCTGGGCCCGCAGGAGGTCGCCCGGGCGCTCAACGGCCCGCTGGACCCGGTCGGGCGCGATCTGGCCAAGGACTTCGACGGCTGCCGGGTGGAGTACCGCACCGAGTTCGACGACGGCTCGCGCAATGTGCCGTTCGTCCTGGAGCGCCTCGGCGAGGGCGAGCCGGTGATGGTGCTGCCGGACCGGTTCCACCTCCCCGGCGACGTGTACGAGGGCCGCTTCCACTTCCACGACCACGCGGTGCTCGCGATGGACTGGTCGCCCTCGGACGGCGTGCTCTCGGTCCTGGACACCGACGCGGACCCCGCCGACGGCTTCCGGCGGCGCTGGACGCTGACTCCCGCGCTGCACGCCCTGTTCACCTGGGTGGGTACGGTCACCACCACCGGCGAGCCCGACCGGCGGACCCCGCAGGAGTACTTCGCCGACCGGCTGGACCGGGACACCGCGCTGTTCTCGGTGGGCGCGCGCGCCCTCGACGGACTCTTCGACGAGCTCACCGGGACGGGCCTGAGCGCGGTGACGGCCCGGGCCCTGCACGTCCTGGTCCTCGGTGACATCCAGCCCCAGCTGTTCATCTACGCCAACGCGCTCGCCGTGCCGCGCGCCGACGGCGCACCCCTGGACCTGCCGCCCGAGCTGGCGGCGGTGCGCACGGCCGCGCTGGAGGCCCGGGTGCACGCCAAACGGCTCGGCATCGCGCTGATCGCGGCGCACGAGAAGCCGGATCCGCTCGCGGTGTATCCGCGCGTGCTGCCGCTGAGCCGGCCGCTGCGCGCCTCCCTGCACCGGCTGCGGGAGGCGCTGGTGGCGGCGGGCGGCCGGGAGGGGCCCGCCGACCCGGGCGCCGTGGACCGGCTGCGGGCCCGGTTCGCGCACATCGAGGGCATCTGCTTCCCGGTGCCCGAGGACGCGACCGCATGAGCGGGTCGGTGGCTCTGGTGACCGGCGGCTCCGGCCCGCTGGGCCGGGCGGTCGCGCACGCGCTGGCCCTGTCCGGACACGCCGTCGGGGTGCACGCCCACCGCAACGGGCGGGCGGCCGAGGCGGCGGTGCGCGAGCTGCGGGAGGCGGGAGCGGCGGCGGTCGCGGTGACGGGCGACCTGAGCGCGCCCGGCGGCGGACGCGCGGTGGTGGACCGGGTGGTCGAGGAGTTCGGACGGCTCGACGTGCTGGTGGCCAACGCCGGCGTCCACCACGACCGCCTCCTCCTGAACGTGCCCGAGGAGGAGTGGGACGAGCAGGTCGCCGTCAACCTGACGGGGACGTTCCGCTGCGTCCGGGCCGGGGTGCGCGCCATGACCCGGCACTCGGGCGGGCGGATCGTCCTCGTCTCGTCGGTGGCGGGGCTGCGCGGCCAGCCCGGCCAGGCGGCCTACGCGGCCACCAAGTCGGGCCTGCACGGCCTGGCCTGGACGACCGCCAGGGAGTACGGGCGGTACGGCATCACCTGCAACTGCGTGGCCCCCGGCCTGATCGCCGACACGCCCGCCCACGACCGCCTCTCCGACCGGGCGCGGGAGGCGGTGGTGGGCCGTACCCCGCTGGGCCGGGCGGGCCGGGCGGAGGAGATCGCGTCGGTGGTGTCGTTCCTGTGCTCCCCGGCGGCCTCCTACGTGTCCGGACAGGTGATCGCGGTGGACGGCGGGATGACGGCATGAGCGCCACCGGGCGCCACGGCGAACAGCACGACCGGGACGAGCAGGAGGACGTGTGAGCGAGCGAGTGTTGTTCTTCCCCTGGGGCTGGGGAGGCGGCGCGGCCTACACCGGCCGCTGTCTGGCCCTGGCCTCGGCGCTGGCCGCGGCGGGCGACGAGGTGGCCTTCGCGGACTGCGGCATCAACGCCATGGTCCGCGAGGCCGGGTTCACGGTGCTGGAGTCGGAGCCCGAGGCGCCCCGGCCGCCCGACCGGCACCCGATGCCGCCGTTCCTGCCGTTCGCGGACGTGGAGCGGGTGTTCGCGGTGGCCGCGACCTACCACCGCGTCGAGCGGGTGCGGCGGCGGGTCGCGGCGGACGCGCGGCTGATCGAGGAGTACCGGCCGACCCTGGTCGTCATCGACATGTGCCCGACCGCGGCGCTGGCCGCGCGGGCCGCGGGCGTTCCCGTGGTGTCGCTGGCCGACGCGGACTTCATCACCCCCCGGGTGAACGGCTGGATGCCCTGGTCCACCGTGGCGCCGCGCACCCTGCTGCCGCATCCGTCGAGCCTGCCGGTGTGGGACACGGTCTCGCGGGAGCTGGGCCTGGGCGAGGTGACCCGGGCGGAGCACCTGCTGTGGGGCGAGACCACGCTGGTCTCCAGCCTCGCCGAGCTCGAACCCGTCGAAGGGCCGCCGCACCGCGGGGAGTTGCACTTCGTCGGGCCGATGTACTGGAACCCGCCGGGCGCGGCCGGCGCCGCTCCCCCGCGTACCGACCGGCCCAAGGTGTACGTCACGATCGGCAGCGGCGGCACGGTGGGCCGGCAGGCGCTGCAGAACGTGCTGGACGCCTGCGCGGACCGGCCGTGGACCGTCTACGTCTCGTGCGGATTCGCCTTCGAGGGCGATCTGGTGGTGCCGGACAACGTGGTGGTGGCGGGCTTCACCGGGCTGGACACCCCGCTCGCGTGGGCGGACGTGGTGGTCAGCCACGGCGGCTCGGCCACCGTCCTCGCCACCCTGCTGCACGGCAAACCCTCGGTGGTCATGCCGTTCATGTCCGAGCAGGAGATGAACGGCCGCCAGCTCGTCGAGGCCACCGGCGCCGGCGTGCTGCTGCGGACCAGCAGCACCACCGAGCACGGCCGGCTGGCCTTCAGCGACCGCTACTCCGGCCCGTCCGACCAGCCGTGCGTGCGCGTCGCGGACATCCGCCGGGGCATCACCGAGGTCCTGGCCGACAGCGCCTTCACCGAGCGCGCGGCCGGCTGGGGCGAGCGGCTGCGCGCCCGCCGGACGGGCACCGACCTGGTGGCCCTGGCCCACTCCGCGACCGACCGCACGGAGGTGCGCCGATGAGTACGGATCTGAAGGTCGCGATCGTGGGCTGCGGCCAGATCGGCGCGACGTACGCCGACCACCTCGACGCCATGGGACGGCACCGGCTGGTGTGCGTGGACGCGGACCCGGTCCGGGCCGAGAAACTGGCCGCCTCGGTGGACTCGGGAACGGTCGCCGCGTCCGTGCGCGAGCTGGTCGCGCACGGCTGCGACGCGGCGCTGGTGACGGCGGCGACCACCAGCCACCCCGAACTCGTGGGCGCGCTGATCGAGGCCGGGATCCCGGTCCTGTGCGAGAAGCCGCTGACCATCGACCTGGCGCGCACCGAGGAGCTGGGGCTGCGGGCGGAGGAGCGGGGCGTGCCCCTGTGGGTGGGGTTCCAGCGCCACTTCGACCCCGGTTTCGCCGATCTGCGCGCGCGTACCGCCGAGGGGAAGCTGGGCCGGGTGCAGTTGCTGCGGCTGGTCTCGCACGACGTGTCGCTGCCGCCGCTGGCCCGGCTGCGCGAGAGCGGCTCCATCTTCACCGATCTGATGCTGCACGACTTCGACATGGTGCGCTGGCTCACCGGGCGCCGCGTCGTGCAGGTGGTCGCCGACGGCTCGGCGCTGTCGGGACCGGGCCTGGCGGACATCGGTGACTTCGACACGGTCACCGCCACGGTCCGGCTCGACGACGGCTCCCTGGCCGCGCTCTCCGCCGGGCGCTGGCAGCCCGTCGGATACGACGTGCGCGCCGAGGTGCTGGCCGAGCGGGGCAATCTGGAGGCCACCTTGACGCACGCCGAGACCCCGGGCGCGGGCGGCCCGGCGGTGCCGCGCTTCCGCGGGTACTGGGACCGGTTCGCCACCGCCTACCGCGAGCAGGTGCGGGCGTTCCTGGTCCGGGCCACGGGCGGACCCGCGGACCCGGCCGCGGGCGGCTGGCGCGACTCCCACGAGGCGCTGCGCTGCGCCCTGGCCGCCGAGCGCTCGGCCCGGTCGGGATCGGTCCCCGTGACGCTGTGACCGCCCCCGGGCCGCGCCCGCACCCCTTTCCCCACCGCTCCACCCTCTCCGTACGGCGACTTCGCGAAGGGAAGACCATGGGCAAGATCCGTGTGGCCATAGCGGGGGTCGGCAACTGCGCCGCCTCGCTCGTCCAGGGAGTGCACTACTACGCCGACGCGGACCCGGCGGCCCGGGTGCCGGGTCTGATGCACGTCCGGTTCGGCGGCTACCACGTGGGCGACCTGGAGTTCGTCGCCGCGTTCGACGTGGACGCCAAGAAGGTCGGCCAGGACCTGGCGTCGGCCATCTCCCGGTCGGAGAACAACACCGTCAAGATCTGCGACGTCCCGCCCACCGGTGTCACCGTGCTGCGCGGACCCACCATGGACGGGCTCGGCCACTACTACCGCGAGACCATCACGGAGTCCGCCGACGACCCGGCCGACGTCGTCGCGGTGCTCCGGGAGAGCCGGGCCGACGTCCTGGTGTCCTATCTGCCGGTGGGCAGCGAGGAGGCCGACAAGTTCTACGCCCAGTGCGCCATCGACGCGGGCGTGGCCTTCGTCAACGCGCTTCCCGTGTTCATCGCCTCCGACCCGGTGTGGGCGGCCAAGTTCACCGAGGCCGGCGTGCCGATCATCGGCGACGACATCAAGTCGCAGGTGGGAGCGACGATCACCCATCGCGTCCTGGCCCGCCTGTTCGAGGATCGCGGGGTGCACCTCGAACGCACGATGCAGCTCAACGTCGGTGGGAACATGGACTTCCGCAACATGCTGGAGCGCGAGCGCCTCGCCTCGAAGAAGACGTCGAAGACCCAGTCGGTGACGTCGCAGATCGAGCGGGGCCTGGGCAAGGACGACGTGCACATCGGGCCGTCCGACCACGTGCCGTGGCTGGCCGACCGCAAGTGGGCGTACGTACGCCTGGAGGGCCGCGCGTTCGGCGACGTACCGCTGGCCCTGGAGTACAAGCTGGAGGTGTGGGACTCGCCCAACTCGGCGGGCGTCATCATCGACGCCGTACGCGCCGCGAAGACCGCGCTCGACCGGGGCATCGGCGGACCGCTGCTCGCCCCCTCGTCGTACTTCATGAAGTCGCCCCCCGAGCAGTACCGCGACTCCGAAGCCTTCGACGCCGTGGAGGCGTTCATCGCCGCCGCTCCCGACGGGCCCGCCGCACCGTGAACCACCGGATCCCGTACGCGGACCGAGAAGGAAGAGGACACCTGTCATGTCGTCCGGTCCCGCCACCTTGGAGACCGAGTCCGTCCGCGAACGGGACTTCCGCCTGCTGTGGATCGGCAGCGGCATCAGCCAGCTGTGCGGCATGGCGACCGTCGTCGCCTTCCCGCTGCTCGCCGCCCAGACCCTGGGCGCGTCGGTCGGCCAGGTCGGCCTCATCACCGCGGCGGGCTACCTCCCCTGGCTGATCCTGACCCTGCCGGCGGGGGTGTACAGCGCGCGGCTGCCCCCGCGCACCATGCTGCTCCTCGCCGACCTCGGCCGCGCGCTCATCGTGACCATCGTGCCGATCCTGTCGGCCACCGGCCATCTGGCGCTGTGGCATCTGTATCTGTCCAATGTGCTGGTCAGCTGCGCGACCGTGTTCTACGAGATCGTGTACCTGTCCATGCCGCCCCGGATGCTGCCGCAGGACAAGCTGGTCTACGGCAACATAAGGCTGCAGATCGCGCGCGCGGTGTCACTGGCGTTCGGCCCCACCCTGGCGGGGTTCACCGTGCAGCTGGTCGGGCCCGAGAGCGCGCCGCTGCTCAACTCGGCGGGGTTCGTGGCCTCGGCGTCCTGCAATCTGCTGATGCGCTCCCACATCGAGTCCGCCCGGGGCTCGGACCGGCCCTCGGGGCTGTGGGCCGAGCTCGGGGAGGCAGCCCGGTTCATCCGCGGACAGCCGGTGATGCTGGCCTCGATCGCGGGCTCGGCCGTCGGCAACTGCTGCTTCGCCGCCTACGAGGCACTCGTCGTGATCTTCCTCGCCCATGACGTCGGCATCGCCCCCGGCACCCTGGGCATGCTGCTCGGGTCGGTCGGCATCGGCGGGCTGATCGGCGCGTTCAGCGCGGGCCGGGTCAGCCGCCGCCTGGGCACGGCGCGCGCGGTGTGGCTGCCCGCCGCCGTACTGGCCCCGACCGGACTGCTGCTGCCGCTGACCCGGGCGGGCTCGGGGCTGCTGCTGTTCCTGTGCGGGGCGCTGCTGTTCCACGCCGGCTTCTCCATCTTCACCGTCGGCCAGGCGACCCTGGTCCAACTGCTCACGCCACCACAGCTGTTGCAGCGGACCGTGGCCTGCGTCCGCTTCATCAGCCGGGGCATGCTCTTCTTCGGCGGACTGGTCGGCGGCGGCCTGGGCAGCCTGTTCGGCCCGCGCCTGGGACTGACCGCGGTGATGCTGCTGTGGCTCACCGCTCCCCTCATCACCGCGTCCTCGCACCTGCGTTTCTGGCGGGACATCCCCACCCGGCCCGTGCCGGCCCGGGACGTATCCACTCTGGAGTGACCACATGACTGAGACGCTCGACATCGTCATCACCACCATCGGTTCCGGGTCGTTCCTGGAGCACTACGCCGAGACGCTCGCCGAGGACGGCGCCCGGCTGGTCGTCATACCCGACCGCAAGACGCCCGCGGCGTTCTACGACGCCTGCGACAAGGCCCGCGCCCGGGGCGCCGACATCGTCTCCCCCGACGTGGCCGAGCAGGACCGCCTCCTCGCCCGGCTCGGGGTGCCCGAGCTGATCCCCTACGACTCCGACAACCGCCGCAACATCGGCTATCTGCTGTCGTACCTCAACGGCAGCGCCCTGACCGTCTCCATGGACGACGACAACCTCCCCATCGACCGCCCCTTCCTCGACGAGCACCGGATCGTGCTCCAGGGTCCGGTGCGGCACCGGGTGGTGTCCGCCGGCAACGGCTGGTTCAACGCCTGCGACCTGCTGGACGTCGAGCCCTGCCGGGTCTTCCCGCGCGGCTTCCCCTACGGCCCCCGGGCGGAGAAGGCCGAGCTCACCACCGTCGAGGAGGTGGCCGACGTACGCGTCAACGCCGGGCTGTGGCTGGACGACCCGGACGTGGACGCGGTGACCCGGCTCGCCGTGCGCCCCCGGGTCACCGCCTACCAGGGCACCCCGGCGGTACTGGCCCGGGACACCTGGTGCCCGGTCAACTCCCAGAACACCGCGCTCCACCACGACGCCCTGCCCGCCTACTACTTCCTGCGCATGGGCCAGCCCATCGGCGGGGCCGCGGTGGAGCGCTTCGGCGACATCTTCAGCGGCTACTTCGTGGCGGCGTGCGCCAAGCACCTGGGGCACTCGGTCCGGTTCGGCGGGCCGCTGGTCAACCACGAACGCAATGAGCACGACCTGCTCGACGACCTCGCCATCGAGCTGCCCGCCATCCGCTTCATGGACGAACTCCTCGCCTGGCTCAAGGAGTTCCGGCTGGAGGGCGGCGACTACCGCGAGGCGTACGAGTCGCTCAGCCACGGCCTCCAGGACTTCGCCGAGCAGGCGCGCGGCCGGGCCTGGTCGCCGGAGGCGCGGGCGTTCCTGCACCGCAGCGCCCATCTGATGCGCACCTGGCTGACGGCGGTGCGCCGCATCGACGGCTCCTGACACCAAGAAAGTCCGGCGCGGGCGCTCCCGGTGGAGTGCCCGCGCCGGACTGCCGTCCGGTCCGGCCCGCTAGACGCGGCCGTCCGCCAGCACCGCGTCCACGGTGTCGGCCAGGCTCAGCTCGGAGCTGTCGAACCAGGTGCCCTCCCCGGTGAGTTCCTTGCGCAGGGCCTCGTCCAGGAAGGACCAGTCGTCCGCCAGCACCTTGTCCCGCTCGGCCACCCGCCGGGAGACCACCTCCGCCGACGGCGCCAGCACGATCAGGCGCAGCGGCAGCCCCTTCAACTGCTCGCGGTAGAAGTCCAGATGCGCACGCCGCACCACCACGTCGTCGATGACCGGGACGACCCCGGCCGCGTGGAAGCTGCGCGCCAGCACCGCGGCGTTGCGCGCCCGCAGCAGCAGCTGCCGGTCCGCCTCCAAGTCCTCCTCGGGCGAGGGCAGATGCCCGCCCGCCACGATCAGGTCCTGGAGGTGGTCGCCCTCGATGTGCGCGCCGAGGGGGAACCGGCGGGCCAGCTCCGCCGACACCGAACTCTTGCCGCACCCGGGAATACCGATGACGAGAAATACGTCGGAGGCGGGTTCGGTATCGACGATCTGGCCCTGGAACGAGGTTTCCGGCATGCTTCCTCTACTCCTTCATCGCATTTATCGAGCAACGGTCCGATATTGCCAGCGCGATGGTAGCAAGTATCGACGACCTGTCCGATCCAATTCCCTTGCACAGGAGGCCATATGTCAATCGACAGTGTGACGGGATCCCCTCCGCCGTGGTTGCTGGTTTTCTCCGCCGCCGACCGGGCGGCTTTGACCGACGCGGCGCGAACGGCGGCCCGGTCGCTGGCCGATGGCGCCGCCCCCGACTCGGTGCCGCCCGCCCGGCCCGTGCCGCCCGAGCACGACGTGGAGCGCCTTGCCGTCACGGCGCCGGACACGGCCGGCCTGATCGAAGGGCTCTCCTTCTTCGCCGACGGCCTGGCGAGCCCGCGCTGGGCGGCCGGCCGCCCCGACGGCGCGGCCGCCCGTACCGCCTGGTGCTTCGGCGGCCACGGCAGCCAGTGGCCGGGCATGGGGCGCGCCCTGCTGAGTGAAGTCCCGGCGGCGGCCAAGGTGCTGACCGAGCTGGACGCGCTGCTGCCGAACGGGGTCGTGGAACCGCTGCTGGGCACGGCCGACGGCGACGGCAGCCCCGCGACGACCCAGCCGCTCATCTTCGCCGTGCAGGTCGCCACGGCCCACTGGCTGCTCTCGCTGGGGCTGCGCCCCGCCGCGGTGGTGGGCCACAGCCTCGGCGAGGTCGCCGCCGCCCATGTCGCGGGCGCGCTGACCCTCGCCGACGCGGCACGGGTGGTGGCGGTGCGCTCCCGGCTGCTCGGCAGCGCGGCGGGCGGCGGCGCGATGGCGACGGTCAACCTCGACCGGCACACCGTCGAGCGGCGCTGCGCCCTGATCCCGGGCACGGTCGTCGTGGCCGCCCACTCCGCGCCGAACGAGACGGTGGTGACCGGGGAGGGATCGGCGACGCGGGCGCTGGTGGCCGAGCTGGAGGCGGAGGGGGTGCGCTGCCGCCACATCCGCATCAACGCGGCCTCGCACAGCCCGTTCGTGGACGGCGTACTGCCGCGGATGCGCGCCGAACTGGCCGACCTCACCCCGGGGGAGCCGAGCATCCCCTGGATCTCGACCGTGGACGCCGACGCCGACGGGGCACCGGTGGAGACCGTGGACGCCACCGCCGACTACTGGACGCGCAATCTGCGCCGGCCCGTCCGTTTCACCGAGGCGGTCTCCGCGCTCGCCCGCCGGGGGATCAGGGCGTACGCGGAGATCGGCCCGCATCCCGTCCTGCTTCCGCCGCTGCGCCAGACCCTGCGCGCCGAGGGCGTCGAGGATCCGCTGGTGGTCGCCTCGGGCAGCCGGACGACCCCCGAACCCGTCTCGCTGCCGCGCCTGCTGGGCGCCCTGCACTGCCGGGGCCTGGACCTCCCGGCGCCGCCCGGCGTCCGGGCATGACCCCCCGAGGAGCACACTCATGCACGCACCCGCGCGACCCGCGACTCCGCTGGACCGGGCCGCCACCGTCCTGGTGGCCGGCTCGACCGGCCTCGTGGGCTCGGCCGTCCTGCGCCACCTCCACGCCCGGGGCTTCACCCGCGCCGTGGGCATCCACTCCGCCGACCTGGACCTCACCGACCGCCGCGCCACGCTCGACTACCTCACCGCGCTGCGCCCGGCCGCGGTGATCGACGCCGCCGCGCGCGTCGGCGGGATCGCCGCCAACGACGCGGAGCCGGTGGAGTTCCTCAACGACAACCTGACCATCCAGACCAATCTGTTCACCGCCGCGCACGCCGCCGACGTGGACCGGCTGCTGTTCCTGGGGTCCTCGTGCATCTACCCGAAGCACAGCCCCCAGCCCATCCCCGAGTCGGCGCTGCTCACCGGCCCGCTGGAGGAGACCAACGACGCGTACGCCATCGCGAAGATCGCCGGTGTGACGGCGGTGCGCTCGTACCGCAGGCAGTACGGCCGTCGCTGGATCTCCGCGATGCCGACCAATGTCTACGGCCCCGGCGACAACTTCCACCCGACCCGCTCCCACGTCCTGCCCGCGCTGATCCGCCGCTTCCACGAGGCGGTCGCCACCGGTGCCGGTGAGGTGACCGTGTGGGGCAGCGGGACCCCCCGGCGGGAGTTCGTCCACGTCGACGACCTGGCGGCGGCCTGTCTGCACCTGCTGGACCACTACGACGAGCCGTCCCCGGTCAACATCGGCGTCGGCGAGGACCTCACCATCGCGGACCTGGTGGCCCTGGTGGCGCGGGCGACCGGCTTCACCGGCAGGATCACCTGGGACGCGAGCAGACCCGACGGCACCCCGCGCAAGCTCCTGGACGTCTCGCGTCTGCGCGCGACCGGGTGGAAGCCCCGGATCGACCTGGCCGAGGGCGTGCGGGACACCGTGGACTGGTACGCGCGCCACCGCGCCTAGGGCGTGTCCGCCGGATCTTCCCCGGGCCGCGGGGCGCGGCGCGTGAAGCCGCCCCGGTCCAGGACGAGCCGCCCGTCCCGGCGCACCTCGAACGCCGCCGACTCGCCCCGCTCCCAGATCCGTACGGTCAGCTCCTGGCCGGGCAGGACGGGCGAGGTGAAGCGGGCGGTCATGGTGCCGAACCGGGCGGGGTCGCCCCCGCACACCGCGTGCAGCAGCGCCCGCCCGGCGAAGCCGTACGTGCAGAGCCCGTGCAGCAGCGGGCGGCGAAAGCCCAGGCGTTCGGCGAGGGCGGGGTCGGAGTGGAGCGGGTTGGGGTCGCCGCTGAGGCGGTAGAGGAGGGCCTGGTTGGCGGCGGTGCGGTAGACGACGGTGTGGTCGGGCTCCCCCTCCGGCCGCACCCGCGCCGCCTCCTCCTCGCGGTCCCCCGCGTCCTGCGCCCGTGACTCACCGCCGAATCCGCCCTCGTGGCGGATGGTCAGCCCGGTACGGACGTCGGCGAGCCGGCGGCCGGTGCGGGCGTCCACGCTCGTCGACTCGATCACGGCGAGCGCGTTGCGGCCCAGGTCGCGCAGCGCGGCCAGCCGGGAGGTCGTGGTGGCCGCACCCTCCGGGGGGAGCGGTCCGTGCAGCGTCAGGGACTGCTCGGTGTGCAGCAGCTGGGACACGTCGAAGTCCCCGAGGGCGGGCTGGGCCCGCGGGGAGACGAGGGTGGCCGCGAACGTCGGCAGCACGGCCGGGGCGACGCCCTGGGAATCCCGGGTGGTGAACGCCAGTTCCCGGCCGGGGTCGTCGGCGCCCGCGCCGACTCCCAGGGCGTAGAGGGCGGTGTCGAAGAAAGTCCAGCGCCGGGTCCCGGAATCCCATTTCCGGCCGACGAGGTCGTGATGGAGCGCCATGGATTCTCACTTTCCACCGTGAAGAACAGAGCAAGGAATAGGTATTTCGACAAGATGCGCGGCAACGAGACGGGACTGAGGAAATGATTCGAGCACTGCTGACCGACGCGGGCGGCGTCCTGTTCAACAACATCACCGAGGAGACTTCTTTCGTACGCGACGTCGCCCACCGCTATGCCGTGGACGAGCACCGGCTGATGCGCGGTGTCCAGTCCGCGTGCGCCGTCTACGAGAGCGGCGCGGGCCATGTGCACGAGGTTCTGCGCGTCCTGCTCGAAGAGGCGGGCAGCCCGCTGGTGGACGCGTTCGACGGGGAGTGGGTGGACCGTGCGTACCTCGACAGCGTCCACTGCTACACCGCCAACGTCACCGCGCTCACCGAGGTGGCCCGCGCCTTTCCCGAACTCACCCTCGTCCTGGCCAACAACGAGGCCGAGCACTGGGACCGGCTCAAGAACGCCCGTTACGGCCACTACGGCCTCTTCGACCAGCTGTGTTCGTCGTGGCGGGTGGGACAGGTCAAACCCTCCGCCGAGTACTTCGCCGCCGCGCTCGACCGCTGCGGGATCGAGCCGCACGAGGCCCTGATGATCGACGACCGGCCCTCGGTGGTCGCGTCCGCCCACGAACTGGGCATGCGCACGCTGTATGTGAGCAGCCCCGAGGTGCTGCGCACCCGGCTGCGGGGGACGGTGGAGAGCCTGGTCCCGTCGGCGCGCGGCTGAACGCGGTGGGGGCGGCACCCGGCCGCCCCCACCCGCTCAGAACTCGCTGACGCCCGCGTCCACGGCCATCGCGTGCGCGGTGATGTGGCGGGCGGCGTCGGAGCACAGGAACAGGACCGTGTTGGCCACGTCCTCCACCGAAATGCCGTTCACCGGCTGCATGTTGACCAGCATGCCGCGCAGCCGGGGATCGGCCATGCTCGCCTTGGCCACCTGGGCGAGCATGGCCCGGCTGCCCATGTCGGTGTCGACGCCGGTGGGGTGCACGCTGTTGACCCGGATGCCGTGCCGCGCGAGCTCGGCGGCGAACGCCTTCGCCATCCCGCGCACCGCGAACTTGCTGGTGGTGTAGGGAATCATGAACGGCTGGACCTTCAGCCCGGCCGAGGAGCTCATCAGCACGATGGAGCCGCCGCCCGCCGTGACGAGATGCGGCGCGGTGGCCATCACCGTGTTCCAGGTGCCGCGCACATTGACGTCCATGGTGTCGCGGAACACCTCCTCGGTGACCTGGTCCCAGGCGGCGGGGATGCAGATGCCCGCGTTGGCCACGACCGCGTCCAGCCGGCCGAGCACCTCCACGGCCCGGTCGACGCCCGCCCGCAGACCGTCGAGGTCACGCACGTCCGCGACCAGCGGAACCACCCGCCGCCCGGACTCCTCACCGAGGGCGACCGTCTTGTCGAGGTCGGTGGTGTCGGCGGAGCGGTACGCCACACCGGGCAGCGCCGCGCACAGGTCGACGGCGATCACGTCGGCCCCCTCGCCCGTCATCCGCACCACGTGCTCGCGCCCCTGCCCCCGGGCCGCTCCGGTCACCAGGACGACCTTGCCCCGCATCAGTCCACTCAACGCACATGTCCCTTCCCGCGACGCACACCAACGCTCGGATCCGACCAAAGTATCGAAGCGACCGCCCCGATTCACCCTTACCGACAGGGGCCGACTGGACGTCCACGTACACCGTTTGGCGTGGGCCCGGTTGGCGATAGGATCGGCTCGCAGCCATGGCGCACCGCCGTGCTTCTGCCCTGGTGGATTCCGCACCTGTCTCGTCCGCGCCCATACGACGTCACCGGCTCCGTACGCGGGCATGCCTCCATGTACCGCCCGGCCAGCCGCACGAGGGGGACCGTTGAACGGACACGCACCCGCGGCACATCAACGGCCCCCCGCGAGGGAGTTGCCGCACCGACTGAGCGCCGCGGTGGACCATGCGCTCGCGCGACCGGCGGCCCAGCAGCCGCGGTGGCCCGACCCCGGGGCGGTGCGGCGGGCACGGGCCGTCCTGGAAGGGGTGGCACCGGTGGTGGGCGCCGAGGAGGTGGACCGGCTGCGGGCCCAACTGGCCGCAGTGGCGCGCGGGTCGGCGTTCCTGCTCCAGGGCGGCGACTGCGCCGAGACGTTCAGCGGGACCACCGAGCGGTCCCTGGCGGGCACGGTCGCCACCCTGCACCGGATGGCGTCGACGCTCAGCGGCGCGGGGCGGCTGCCGGTGGTGAAGGTGGGCCGGATCGCCGGCCAGTACGCCAAACCCCGCTCGGCCGCGGTGGACGCGCGGGGCCTGCCGACCTACCGGGGCGACATCGTCAACGGCGCCGAGCCGACCGCCGAGGCCCGGGTACCCGATCCGGCCCGGATGCTGCGCGCGTACGTCAACTCCAAGGCGGCGGTGACGGCGGTGCGCGCCCTGATCGCGACCGGGGCGGCGGGCGCACCCGGCGCACCGGCCCCGGACGGCGAGGTGTTCACCAGCCATGAAGCGCTGCTGCTCGACTACGAGCGGGCGATGGTACGGGTGGACGCCCGCGTCCCCGACCGGCCGAAGCTCTACGGCTCCTCGGGCCACTTCCTCTGGATCGGCGAGCGGACCCGCCAGCTGGACGGCGCGCACCTCGCCTTCGCCGAGCTCCTGAGCAACCCCGTCGGCCTCAAACTGGGCCCGTCGACCACACCGGAGCAGGCCGTCGAGTACGTCGAGCGCCTCGATCCGTACGGCGAGCCGGGCCGGCTCACCCTGATCGCCCGGATGGGCAGCGCCCAGGTGCGCGACGTGCTCGCGCCGATCGTGGAGAAGGTCACCGCGTCCGGGCACACCGTCGTGTGGCAGTGCGATCCGATGCACGGCAACACGGTGCAGTCCACCAGTGGCTTCAAGACCCGGCACTTCGACCGGATCGTGGCCGAGACCGAGGGTTTCTTCGAGGTGCACCGGGCGCTGGGCACCCATCCCGGCGGCCTGCACGTGGAGCTCACCGGGGACGACGTGACGGAGTGCCTGGGCGGCACCCCGCGCATCACCGTCCCCGACCTCCCCCACCGCTACACCACGGCCTGCGACCCGCGCCTCAACCGCAGCCAGTCCCTCGAACTCGCCGTGGTGGTGGCGGAGTTGCTGCACGCGGGGCGGCGGGGTCGGCGGCCGTAGCACGGGCCTTGCGCGTCCGGGGCGGCCGTCCGCTCCTCTCGGGGACCGGACGGCCCGGACCTCAAACCGTCCTGACCGTCTCGGCCGACGTGACCGTCTCGTCGAGGAACGCGGTCAGCAGGGCGGTCGTCTCGGCGGGGCGCTCCAGGCCGGGGAAGTGACCGGCCCAGGGAAGTTCGACGTGCCGCGCGTCGGCGAGGACGCCCGGCAGCCGCGCCGCCGTGTGGCGGAAGTCCGGCAGGTCCTGGCCGCCCGAGACCGCGAGGCAGGGGGCCCCGACGGTCGACGGCTCGAACGCGACATGGCGGCGCCCGGCTCCTTCGGGGGCCGCCAGCTGGAGGTCGAAGGCGCGCTGCTGCATCGCGCGCACCTGGCCCCGCACCGGCTCGTCGGCCTCCGGGCCCAGCCAGGTGTCGACGTTCAGCTCCACGGCGGCGGCGATGTCGCCCGCCTCGATCAGCTCGTCCTCGCGCTCGCCGAACGCCTTCAGCTCGTCGGTGGGCTCCTGGTCGGGGGCCGCGGCGCAGAGCAGGGCCAGCGCGGACACCCGCTGCGGCCAACGGGCGGCGATCTCCAGGGCGACCTTCCCCCCGTACGAGGAGGCGACCAGCGCCGCCTTGTCGATGCCCAGGGCGTCGAGGACGGCCAGCGCGTCCTCCGCGTCATTGTGGCGCTCACCCGTCAGAGGGGTGTCGCCGAAACCCCGGAAATCGCACCGCACCACCCGATATCCGGCGTCGACCAGAGCGGACCTCTGCGGGTCCCACATACGGCGGTCGCACACACCGGAGTGCAGGAGCAGGAGCGCGGGGCCGTCACCGGCCGTGTCATAAGCAAGAGTCATGCGGCAGACCCTAAGTGAAGAAGGACTCGGGGCCCACCCGGTTTATACCGGGCCCCACTCCATAGCCGCAGGTGAGAGCCGTGGTGTGGGGCCCGCCAAGGGCGTACGCCGCCCGGCGGGCGGGTTCCGGGGCCCCGGCCGGCATCCCGGCCCTGGGTTCCGGCCCGTGCCCGTACCCGTACAGGAGCAAGGCTCAGGAGCGGGCGGCCCGGCGGGCCAGTGCGTACCGGAGCGCGAGCGCTCCCACCAGACCGCCCGCCAGCGGACCGGTGAGATAGGCCCACAGCGCGACGGTGTTGCCGGAGACGAGGGCCGGGCCGAGCTGGCGCGCCGGATTGGCCGCGCCGCCGCTCACCGGGCCGAGCAGCGCGATGATCAGGCCCACGGCCACCCCGATCGCGTACGGCAGTGAGCGGGCCAGGTCCGGTCGCACGAGATAGAGACCGATCAGCAGGGTCACCGCCGCGAAGGCCGCCGCCTCCAGGACGAAGACCGCCGCCACGGCCCGCCCCGGGGACGGCTGGGCCAGCCCGTCACTGAGCGCCCTCGACCCGAGCACCGGCCCCCACACCAGACGGGCAAGAGCGGTTCCGGCCACTGTGCCGGCCAACTGGGCCAGTACATAAGGCAGGACGGAACGCCCCGGGAACACCCTCAGTAACCAGAGCACCAGTGTGACGGCCGGGTTGAGGTGCGCGCCGGAGCGGCGGCCGGGCGGGCTCAGGATCAGCGCCGCCAGCAGGACGGCGACCAGCGCCCCGACGGCGGCCAGCGCCAGGTGCAGATCCGCGATGAACAGGGGGGATTCCGGATCGAGCAGCCAGCGCACCGCGCTGACCACGACGAACATCTGGACCACCATCAGCAGGAACTCCACGGCGGCGTGCCGCCAGGGCTCGTGCCCCGGGGCGGCCACCACGGCGGCCCGCCGCACGGCGGCCGTCCGGCCGCCCTCCACCGTCAGCGCGTCCTCGGACACCGAGATCCCCCTCCGTCACAGCACACCGCCGCGCCGACGGCTGCCCCTCCCACCGGCCGTTCCCCCACACCCAACGGCGGCCGTCCGCCGGATGTTCCGGCCCCCGCCGGGCTCGGACCCGCCAGCCGAAGGAGACTTCCGCCGCTGGTGGGTCCCGGACGCACCACGAGCCGATCGTCACCTCTTGGCCTTGGCTTTACAATCCCCCAACTTCGGGATTACGCGGAGTGCGCGCATCGATCTAGCCTGCGAACGGCGGTAGTTGCACCGCCAACCATCCACCGTCGCGGTGCGCGCGGGGGCCCATTGCCGTCGACGGATCACGGGGATCGCCGATGCACGAACAGGCAACCGTCATGCACGCATCGTCAAGGCAGCCCCCAGTACGCACCCGTTGAATGAGTCGCCTGAAGCGTCACCAGCCGACCCAGGCAGACCGGAAGGGTACGCAGTTGAACTCCGCATCCCCGCCCTCGCGTCCGTCCCCGCCGCATTCCAGACCCGAGGCCGAGCGCTACACCGCGCACCTCGACACCTTCGCGCGCGACGGGCTGCCGCCCGAGCCGCTGCGGCCCGACGTCCTGCTCGACCTGCCCACCCTGCGCTTCCCGGCCCGGCTCAACTGCGCCAGCGACCTCCTCGACGGGGCCGCGGGCCCGCAGGACCGGGCGGGACGGCTCGCCCTGCTCTCCCCGTCCGGGGTCCGCTGGACCTACGCCGAACTCACCGCCACCGTCTCCCGCATCGCCCACGTCCTCACCGAGGACATGGGTCTGGTGCCGGGCAACCGGGTGCTGCTGCGCGGCGCCAACACCCCGATGCTGGTGGCCATCTGGCTCGCGGTGGTGCGGGCCGGCGGAGTGGTGGTGGCGACGATGCCGCTGCTGCGGGCCAAGGAGCTCGCGTACGTCATCGGCAAGGCGGAGATCACCCACGCCTTCTGCGAGTCCGCCCTGCGCCCGGAGCTCGACGCCGCCGCGGCCGGAGTGCGCACGATGTACTACCTCGACGACGCACCGGCGGACGGCGCCCGGGCCGACGACCTCGAAACCGCGATGGCCGCGAAGACGGACTGGTTCATGCCGGTCGACACCGCGGGCACCGACCCCTGCCTGATCGCCTTCACCTCCGGCACGACCGGCAACCCGAAGGCGACCGTGCACACCCACCGCGACGTGATGGCGGTGTGCCGCTCCTTCCCCCGGCACGTCCTGCGCGCCACCTGCGAGGACCGCTTCATCGGCAGCCCCTCGCTGGCGTTCACCTACGGCCTCGGCGGGCTGCTGCTCTTCCCCCTGTACCTCGGCGCCTCCGTCGTCCTGCTCGACCGCGCCTCACCCAGCCATCTGGCGCGCGCCGTCGAGGAGTTCGGCGCCACCGTCTGCTTCAGCGGACCCACCGCCTACCGCGCGATGTGCCTGGACCCGGCCGCGTACGACCTGTCCTCGCTGCGCGAGTGCGTCTCGGCCGGTGAACCGCTCCCCCAGGTCACCCGCAAGATGTGGAAGGAGCTGACCGGGCGGGGGCTGATCGACGGGCTCGGCTCCACCGAGATGCTGCACATCTTCGTCGCCCTGCGCGGCAAGGAGGCGCGGACGCGGCCCGGTTCGATCGGCCGCCCGGTGCCCGGCTACGTCACCTCCATAGTCGACGGGAACGGCCGCCCCCTGCCGTACGGCGAGGTGGGCGCGCTGGCCGTCAAGGGTCCCACCGGCTGCCACTACCTCGACGACGAGCGCCAGAGCGAGTACGTGCGGGGCGGCTGGAACATCACGGGCGACGCCTGCTGGGCCGACAAGGAGGGCTACATCTACTACCACGCCCGGCTCGACGACATGATCGTGTCCGCCGGGTACAACATCTCGCCGGTGGAGGTGGAAGCCACCTTGCTGACCCACCCGGCGGTACGGGAGTGCGCCGCCGTCGCCGCACCCGACGACGAGCGCGGGGCCGTGGTGCAGGCCCATGTCGTCCCGGCCGACGGATACACCCCGTCGCCGGAACTCGTGCGCGAGCTCCAGCAGTTCGCCAAGACCGCGATGGCCCCCTACAAGTATCCGCGGGTCATCACCTTCTGCGCGGAGCTTCCCCGCGCGGGCACCGGAAAGGTGCAGCGCTTCCGGCTGCGCGCCGACGACGGCGGCACCGCGGAGCGCCGCCCGGAAGGGGTGAGCGGTGACACCGTCTCCGGCTGAGCCCGGCTCGGGTGGTGGCTTCGTCCGGCGCAAGCGCGTCTGGTTCCACCACTGCGACCCGGCGGGGATCGTCTTCTATCCGCAGTACCTGCTGCTCGTCAACGAGGTGCTGCAGGACTGGTTCGAGACGGGTCTCGAGGTCGGCTACGCCGGGCTGTTCGCCGAGCGCCGGGTCGGCATCCCCACCGTACGGCTCGAATGCGACTTCATCGCCCCGAGCAGGCTGGGCGACGACCTGGACATCACTCTCACCGTCGCGCGGATCGGCAAGTCGTCGTTCGAGCTGCGGTACGAGTGCGCCGGGACCGAGCCCGACGACGTGCGGGTCCGCATCCGCGCGGTGCTGGTGACGACCTCGCTCGACGGCCACGGCACCATCCCCATTCCCCAGGACATCCGCACTGCCATGGAGCGATACACATGACGACCGACCTGTCCGCCGCGACCGACGCGCCGGGGCTGATGGCCACGGAGGGCCTGGGCGCCGGGAACTTCTTCCGGCTCGCCGCCGCCTCCTCGGCGACCGCACGGGCCGAGATCCTGCTCGACCAGCCCTATCGCGCCCCCTCGGGGGTGACCTACGAGAGGCTGTCGGCGGCCGAACTCGACGAGCTCACCGACCGGGTGGCCGCCGGGTACCACGCCGACGGCATCCGCCCCAAGGACCCGGTCGCGGTGTTCGTCGCGGAGAGCGTGCGCTATCTCGTCCACTATGTGGCGCTCACCAAGGTGGGGGCCATCCCCGTCTTCCTGAACAGCTCGCTGGACCCGCGGATCGCGGCGGCCTTCATCGAGCACGTCGGCGCCGTCGCCGTCGTCTCCGACCCTGGCCGGCTCGCCGCAGACCGGCTGTCCCTCACGTACTACGAGGACGAGCCCTACGGCGAGGGCGACTTCAAGCTGTTCACCCACGAGGACAACGACCCCGTCCTCATCGCGCACACCTCCGGGACGACCGGGATCCCCAAGGCCGTGCAGTTCAACCACATGGGGTTCTTCTTCGGCGTCAAACAGCAGATAGCGGCCGACCTCGGCACCCGGATACTCTCCGCGCTGCCGCAGAGCCACGCCTCGGCGATCTCCGTGCTCATGTCGGCGTTCGCCCGGGGCGCCACCGCCCTGCTGGCCACCCGCCGCGAGCCCGAGCACATCGCGCGGGCCGTCGAGGAGTTCCGTCCGCACCTGGTCACCGGCTTCCCCAAGACGTTCGTCGATCTGTGCCGGGTCGACCTGGACGCCTACGACCTGTCGTCGGTCTCGCGCTGGATGTCCACCGGTGACGCCAACCACGAGCGGCACATACGCAAGCTGGTGGCGCGCGGCAACCATGTCGACCGGGAAGGGGTGTCGCGGCCCGGCTCCCTGTTCATCGACAACTTCGGCTCCTCCGAGTTCGGCTTCGCCATGTTCCGTACCGTCCACACCCCCACGAGCGACCGCTACCAGCGGTGCATCGGGCGGCCGTTCGCCTGGGTGGAGGTGGAGATCTTCGACGCCGACGACGAGCCGGTCTCCCCCGGTACGGTCGGCCGCCTCGCCCTCAAGTCGCCCACGATCACCGGCGGTTACTGGAACAACAGCCTGCTGAGCGAGAAGAACCGGATCCGGGGCCACTGGCTCACCGGCGACCTCGCCTACCTCGGTGAGGACGGCCTCTACTACCACGTGGACCGCACGACGGACCGCATCGTCACCGCGTGGGGAACCCTCTACAGCGCACAGACCGAGGAGCTGATACTGCGTCACTTCCCCGACCTCGTCGAATGCTCGGTCGTGGGTGTCGACACCGGCGACGAGGGCGTGCAGACACCCGTCCTCAGCATCGAGACACCGGCGTCCGAGGCCGAGTTGGACGCGCTGCGCGAGCGCGTCAACCAGCTCCTCGCCGAGCGGGACTGGCCACTGGTGGAGCGGGTCGTGGTGAAGGACGCCGACGCCCACCTCGGCGTCACCGGCAAGGCCCTCAAGCGCGCCATGCGGGTGGCCTTCGCCGACAGCTGAGCGGGGACGCGCGAAGGGCGGGCCGCCGGAACGACGTCCGGCGGCCCGCCACCGCGTCGCCCCGCACCCGGGCCCCTGCCCGCTCCCCGCCGTACGCCCCGGGGGGCGCGGCCGGTGGCAACGGTTTGATCGCGAAATGCGCGTACGCATGCCCGGTGGCGGCGCCCGGGCGTTGAACGGGGCATGGACACGGACGCTGCGAAGGACCCGGAAGCCGTGCACCGGGCCGAACTGACCGGGGCCTACTGGCTGTCCGCGCCGACGCGCCAGGGGCCCGACTGCGAGTGGTGCGCCCGTCTGCGCGACGCGGACCGCCGCGCGGCGGAGCCGGACCCCGCGCGGGCGACCGGGACGAACACGCGTACGGGGGCCGCCAGGGCGGCCATGGTGGGTCTTGCCCTGGTGACCATCGTCCTGGCGATGGCGGTGACCGCGGCGCACCTGTGAGGCAGGGGCGCGGACCCGGACGGCTCCGCCGCCGGGAGCGGCCGTCCGCCCGCCGTCGCCCTCACCCTTCGCGCACGGCCGGGCCCGGTGCCCGGCCGCCCGCTCACAGACCCAGTTCGGTGAGCAGCGCGTCCGCCGACCGGGACCAGGGACGGTCCCGTGCCAGCTCCTTGCGCAGGGTCTCCGCCAGGGCGAACTCCTTGTCGCTGGCCCGGAGCATGCGGTCGATCCCGCGCGCCCAGGTCTGGGTGTCCCGGGCGGTGTCGCCGGACATCGGAACCACCCAGTGACCGGCCCGTTCGGTGCCCAGTTCCCTCCTGAGCAGTTCACCGAGCCCGCTCTTCTCGCTGACCAGGACCGGTGTGCCCGCCACGATCGCCTCCACCCCCACCAGGCCGAAGCCCTCCGCGCGCGAGGGCATCACCACCAGGCTGGAGCGGCGCAGGTCGTCGGCGAGGTCGTCGGTGTCGGTGGTGTAGGGGCGGGGCACGATGCTCAGCCGGTCGCAGGCCGCCCACTCGGCGAGCCGCGCGAGCTGCCGCGCCGAGCCGCCCGCCGGGATCCCCCGGACCACGAGTTCGACGGAGCGCAGCCCCGCCTCGTGCCGCCACTGCGCGACCAGGCCGCAGGCCCCCGCCGCCAGGTCCACGCCCTTGAGGGAGGCGTCCTCGACCCGGCCCATCAGCAGCACCGTCAGCGGCGTTCCGCCTGGCACCTTGCGCTGCCGGGTCCCGGCCCCGTCCTTTCCGGGTACGAGCAGGTCGAACCCGGGGTCGAAGCGCAGGGGGTCGGGGGCGTCGTCGTGCGGCGCGAAGTAGCCGAGGAAGCGCCCGTGCAGGCGCGGCCCGACGGCCACCAGGTGGTCGGCGGCCCGGCCCAGCGCCACCTCGATCTTCGTACGGGACTCCGCGCTCTCCCCCGCGTCGTCGGCGCGGTCGAGCTTGTGCCATTCGATCTCGTCGGGGGCCATGTGGACGAAGTGGAGCTTCCTGGCGCCGGGAAAGTGGTCCTCGGCCTGCATCAGCGCCGCCGGGCCGGTGATCCGGCCGTGGCCGATCACCAGGTCGGGCACCACCCCGTCGGCCAGCTCCGGCGGCCGGATGAGCCTGCTCAGCTCGGGCGCGCCCGGCGTGGGCCGCCGGCGCAGCAGGGTGACACCGGCCTTGTCCGCCTCGGCCACCTCCTGGTCGGTCGCGTCGAGCACCATGCACAGCACCCGCACGCGCTGTGCGGCGAGCGCGAGGCACAGCTGCCGGTTGAAGGTGCTCAGACCGCCGTGCGCCGAGTTCCACTCGGTGGCCACCACCAGCGCGGTGCACCGGTGGCCGGGGGTGCGCGGCGCGACGGCGGGCTCCTCACCGACGGCACGCACGAAGGAGGCGAACTCCTTGGAGAACAAGCGGAGTTCACCTCCATTGCGGATGACCACACCGAGGTCCAGGAGGAGTTGGAGCGCCGGTGAGCACGGGACCTCGACGCCGCCCGCCACTGCCTTCAGCAAGTCGACGCCCTGGCCCGCCGTGTCCGCGTCGACGGCCTGCACCAGCCGCGCGAAGTGCGCCCGGAACTCCTCCGCCTCCGCCGCGTGCGCCGCCGCCACGTCGATCGCGCCCGTCTCCTCGTACGTGCGCACCACCCGGTGGCAGAGCACTTCCAGGAGGTAGGGGTGGGATCCGGAGCGCTCCAGGAGCTCGGGCGCCACCGCGCTCAGGTCGACCCCCGCCTCCTTGGCCCGGTCCATCATCCGGGCCGCCTCCACGGGGCTGAACACCCCGACGTGGCAGCGCGCCACCAGCACGCCGTTGAGGATGGATCCGCCCGCCGCGTCCGTCTCGATCTCGATGATCGGGCGGCGCGACACGGTGATCAGCCCGACCGGGAACCCGGCCTCGCTCGCCAGTGCCCGCAGCAGCTGGAAGCCGTTCAGGTCGGTCATCACCCGGGGGGCGCGTTCGAACTCGTCCAGGACCAGCAGGGCGTAGTGGCCCTGCCGCCCGAGCTCCTGGAAGAACGCGACCACCGCGCTGTCCAGGTCGTACCACTCCCGCGCGGCCAGGACGACCCGGCACAGCGGCTCCAGTTCGGGGATGCCGGGCAGCCGCGCGGTCACTCCCGCCACGATCGCCTGGAACAGGTCGATCGCGGAGTTGTGCCGGTCGACGTCGATCCGGACCACCGCGAGGTCGTCGCGGTCGGCCCGCTCGACGACCCGCGCCACCAGACTGGTCTTGCCGACCCGCCGGTGGCCCAGCACGCTCAGATTGCCCGGGCGGCCGGGGCCGGCCAGCACCTCGGCGATCCTGCGGGCCAGTTCGGGCCGGTCCACATGGGTGTCGCCGGTGGCCACCCGGCCGACGAAGCGGTACGGGCTGGGTGCGCTCATGCTGTTCCCTCCGGGGCTCCGTAATACCGTCGCAGCCATGCCTCGTAGAGGCCGACGACGATGCGGTGACCGCCCGACCCGTACCGGACGATCTCGCGTTCGACCAGCGCGGTGAGGAGCGCGCGGGGCAGTTCGCCCGGGTAGCAGCGTTCGATGTCGGCCAGGGTCGCCGGGCCGTCGGACGAGGCCCGCGCCACCGCCGCGAGGACGGCCCGCACATCGGTCGCCGTGAGGCCGCTGCCGGCCGGCTCCGGGGACTCCAGGTTGTCGAAGTCGGCGGCCTTCATCTCGCTCAGCAGGTGCTCCGCGACCTCGGCCACGTCCGCCTCCGTCACCAGCGCGGCCCGCTCGTCGTTCAGGTACCGCACCAGATGGAAGCAGAACAGCTGGATGTAGAAGGGGTTCTTGCCGGTCAGCCGGATGATCTCGGCGACGGCCGCCCCCTCGTACCGGCTGGTCTCCCCCGCCGCCGCGCCCAGCCGTACCGGATCCTGGATGAGCGAGCGCGCGCCCTCGTCGTCGAGGTGGCTGACCCGGACCTTGCCGAAGACACCGAAGGCGTTGGGGTCGGCGGCGATCAGGCTCTCCAGGTGGTTCTGCCCGACGAGCACGAGGTGGAAGAGCTGCTTCTCGATGATGGCCTTGAACGCCTGCATGAACGAGGGTGGTACGAGACCGGCGCCGATCCACTGGTCCATGTACTGGAACTCGTCGATGAACACGACCCACGGGGGCCTGTCGGGGTGGGCCGCGCGGTAGTCGATGAACAGTTTGCTGCAGTCGTGCACCGGGTCGGGGCTGGTGATCAGCTTCCAGCGGTCGAAGCCGGGCGGTAGCAGGGGCGGTCCGCCGCCGGTGGTGCCGCGGTTCGCCCCGTCCAGGATCCGCCACAGCAGGGCGCCCAGCAGCCGCCCTTCGGTGCCCTCGGTGCGCTGCGGGGTCAGCTGTCCCAGACTTCCGGCGTCCACCACCGGCAGGCCGTCGCGCTCGCTGAGCCGCTGTAGCAGATGCAGGCTGATGGACGACTTCCCGGTGCGCTTCTGGCCGAAGATGGCGATGCCCGCGCCCGGCGAGGAGGCGGCCCGCAGCCCGGCCCGCAACCCGTCGACCAGTTCGTCGCGCCCCTTGAACATGCCGGGTTCGGCCACCGGGCGTCCGAGCGCGCCCTGGGCGAACGGATTCGGCTCGATCGGCCGGAACTCCCGGTCCACGGGCACCGTCAGCCGCTGGACGACCACGGCGTCCCCGGTGCCGGTGCGGGTCCGGTGGTGCAGCGCCACCTCCAACTCCACGTCCTGCTCGGCCTCTTCGCCCTCGGCGTCCGTCGGCCCGTCGCCCCGTTCGACGCGGACCAGCACCGTCCGGGAGCCGCCGCCGCGCACGGCCGAGGGCAGGTCGACGCGGCCGGGCCCGGGTGCCCGGCCGGGCGGGACCGAGGTCACGGCGAGCCAGGCGGACTCCACCGGCGCGCTGCCGTCCGCGTTGCTCACCTTCAGGGCCACGGTGACGGTCCCGTCGCGCAGCCGGGCCCTCGGCACCGCCGGGCCGAGCCGGGGCCGGGGCGGCCGGTCCACGGCCAGCTGGTGGCGGGCGTCGGCGACCAGCTCCTCGATGCGGCGGGCGACGGGTTCGACGAGTTCCACGGCGAGTTCGGTGGGCGCGCCGCGGATCGCGGCCCGTACCGCGCCCGCGATCCGTCCGGCGGCCCTGAGCGCGCCGTCCTTCTCGTCGAACCGCCACGCCCCGGCGCAGACGCGCAGTTCGGCGAGCGCGTCGGCGACGGCACCCAACTCCATGGCCGCGGGCGCCGACCGGCGGCACGCGGCGATCTGCGCCTCGGCCTCCACCAGCGATTCCTCGCTGAGGCCGAGCTTCAGCAGCGTGCCCAGGCAGTACGCCAGCCGGCGCCGCTCGCGCCGCCAGGCGTCCACGGCCGGGGTCCAGTCCGGGGCGCCGTCTCCCCGGGCGCCCAGATGCTCCGACGCCCGCGAGGTGAGGCGGTCGTCGGCGGCCAGCGCCCCCAGCACCAGCCGGGCGGCCTCCTTGTCCTCGGCGAGCAGCGGGACGAGCGCGTCGCACGCCGAGCGCCCGGCCGACTCGTACAGCTCCGCCACCGCGCGGGCCACCGCCTCCTCCACGGGCTGTCCGGGGTCCGCCCCGAGATAGCCGAGGACGGCGGCGCCGACGGCGGCGGTCGTGCGGTCCGGGCCGGGCAGGCACCGCAGCGCGGCCAGACTCAGGTCGCGCGAGGCTTCCCGGCTCTCGTGGCGCATGGCCGCCGCCAGCGCGACGAGTCCCTGGAACCGGTACTGGGCCGCCTCGCGGGCGCGGCCCAGTTCGGCGTTGAGCACCGCCCTCGACAGCAGCGCGGCGGCCCGCTCCCCGGCGGGGCGACCGCCGGTACCCGGGCGCCGCAGCCTGGGCAGGGCCGAGAGGTCGTCGGGGCCGATCCGCCTGCCTTCGAGCGCCGCGCGGCGCATCACCTCGTGGGCCGCGCCCGCCCAGTGCTCCTCCGCGTACACGGCGAGCGCGCCCGGGGCCGGGTGCGCGCCGTCCCGGCGCTCCTGCCGGGCGAGGGCCGCGCGCAGCTCGGGGGCGATCTCCCGGCTGACGGACTCGCAGGCCCGGGCCAGGTCGAGGGCCCAGGGGGTGGCCGCGTCCAGACATGCTTCGACGATCGGGGCGGCATCGGTCTCCGAGGCCCAGAAGACGATGGTCTCGCGCCAGGAAGGGTCGTCGAGGTGCGGGATCAGGGTGCGCGCCGAGCCGTGCGCGAGGACGTGTTCGGCGGCGAGGTACTCCTGCAGCCCGTGGCTGACGAACGCGAAGTCCTCCTCGCCGCTGACCACGAGCATGCCGCTCTCGCGCAGCGAGTCCAGGAAGCGCGCGGTGGAGCTGGGCCACCGCAGCCGGTCGAGCAGGGGCCCGATGCTCCGCTCGGCGAGCCGCACGGACGCGCTCCTGCGTCCCGCCTCCATCATGCCGAAGGCCAGGGCGCGCACGACTCGGCTCTTCTGGCTCGGCGAGAGGTCGTCGGGCCCGTCGATCCCTTTGGCCAGCTGCCTCCGGTAGAGCAGGAGTTGGGTCGTCTCCCGGTAGAAGTCGGCGGCCGTGCCGGGCAGCGAGCCCCGGTACGGGTACATGGCGGCGATCATGGTGAGGAGCAGCGGGTTGGCGGCCAGCTCCGCCACGGAAGGGGATCGCGACACGCGGTCGAGGAGGTCGCGCGCGCTGCCCTCGGCGAGCCGGGGGCCGTGTCCTCGCGGGTCGTCGGGCCGGGGGCCGCGTCTTCGCGCGTCGAATCCGAACGGGCGGACCTCCATCGCCCGGCACCACTGGAGCAGGAACCGGCGGATCTGCCCCTGGCCGAGTTCCTGGATGCCCAGCACGGTCGCCTCCGCGAGCGCGTCCGCCCGGTAGCCGTACGGGCGGGACGTGATCACCCAGGTGTTGCGCGGGTAGGTGTCGATCTGGCGGCGCACCCAGGCCATGGCCCGCGCCCGTTCCTCCAGACCGCCCACCTCGTCGATGCCGTCGAGCAGGACGACGCACCGGCCGCGCTGCAGCCAGCGGGTCAGCCAGCTGGTGGGCAGGGCGTTCGCCCGGGGCGACCCGGCGACGACGGCGGTGATGTCCGGGCCGTCGCCCTCGACGATCCGCGCGGTGTGGTCGCGCAGGTACAGCAGTACGGGGTAGCGCGTTCCCGGTAGTCCCAGGGGCAGGGAGACCCGTCTGTTCAGGGCGCTCGCGGCGTAGCGCATGAGCGTCGTCTTGCCCGAGCCCGGTCCGCCCAGCACGACGAACACCCGGCCGGGCGAACGGCTGAGGCGGCGCACCAGGTCGTTGCCCCACATCGGGTCGCTGCCCGGACCCGCCGCGCCCGCGTCGTGCCGGTCCGGGGCCAGGGGTTCCAGAAGGAGGTCGACGTATCCCTCGTCCATGCTCAGGGTGCGTTCGCCGAGGGCGGCGAATCCGAGGCTCTCCATCGAGGCGAGCCTGCGGTCGACGAGCGAACGGAAGGTCCTGGACTGCTTGCGGAGTATCCAGACGGACACTCCGAGCGCGGCCAGGAGAAGGAGCAGGACGTACCAGCCCCAGTCCAGAATCACGCCCCGCACAGCACCTCCCCTGTCCCGTCGCCAGGCGTCGCCCCCATCAAAGCGGCAACTCGGCCGACCCGTGGCCATAATCCAGGGATGGGAACAGTGGCGGCGCTGCGTCGGTATCCGGTCAAGTCGATGCTCGGCGAGGAGTTGAGCACCGTGCGGGTCACCGAGCGCGGGCTGAGCGGTGACCGGGTGTTCGCGGTCCTCGACGGCACGGGCGCGGTCGGGAGTGTCAAACATCCGCGCAAATGGGGGCGGTTGCTGCGCTGCCGCAGTGTCCTCGCCGGGTCCGGCGGCGTCCGGGTGGAGCTGCCGGACGGCGCCTCGCTGGTGGCCGGTGACGCCGAACTGGACAAGCGGCTGTCCGAACTCCTGGGCCGCGATGTGGCGTTGTCGGACGTACCGCCGCAGGTGGGTGTGCTGGAGCGCGCCGTGCCCGGGTACGAGGGCGGTGTGCCCGACTCCGTCCGGGCCGGGGCGTTCGTCGACGCGACCGGGGAGACGCTCACCTCCGGCCGGGTCGCGGCGGGCACCTTCTTCGACTTCGGGAAGGTGCATCTGGTCACCACGGCGAGCCTGGCCCGGCTGCGGGCGGTGTACCCGGCCGGGGACTTCGACGTACGGCGCTTCCGGCCCAACCTGGTGGTCGAGGGACTGGGCGGACCGGGGTTCCCCGAGGACGCCTGGCCGGGCCGGACGCTGCGGATCGGGCGGGCGCTGTTCCGGGTGGTCGTGCCCACACCGCGCTGTGTGGTGCCGACGCTGGGGCACGACGAACTGCCGCCCGACCCGGCCGTCATGCGCACGGTGGCCCGTGAGCACCGGATCCCGGTGCTCACCCTGGGGCGGCTCGCGTGTGTCGGGGTGTATCTGGACGTGCTGGAGCCGGGCACGGTCCGGCTCGGTGACCGGGTGACGGTCTCCGACGGCGGTTAGGGCCTGTCCGGCGGGTCGTCTCCGGGACGCGGCACGCCCCCGCGCTCACCGGCGCCGTACGGCGCCGGTGCGACGGCGACCGGATCCGCCGGACGGGTACCGGCCACGGCTCACGGCCCCGCCGTGGTGTGCGCCTCGGCGGCCAGTGCCTCGCGGGCGGCGGCCAGCGCCGGGGCCCGGTCGGCGGGGACCAGGCCGACGCGGGTGCGGCGGTCCAGGAGGTCGGACTCGTCGAGGGCGCCCTCGTGGCGGACCGCCCAGCGCAGTTCGGCCCGGGTCACCTCCACGCCGTCGGCCACCGGTTCGCGCAGCCGGGGGTCGGCCTCGCCGAGCGCGTGCACGGCGGCGGCCTCGGTGCCGTACCGGGCGAGGAGCCGGCGCGGCACGGCGAGGGCGGCGAGCTCGGCGGGCCGGGCGGCGCCGACCAGCGGCAGCCGGGCGGTGCGGCAGGGCGCCGCCGCGATGCCGCGTGCGGCGAGCGCCGCGTCGACGGCGTCCTCGGCCATCCGCCGGTAGGTGGTGAGTTTGCCGCCGACGATGGTCACCACGCCTTCGCCGGAGGTCAGTACCGCGTGCCTGCGCGAGATGTCGGAGGTGCGGCTGCCCGAGCCGTCGTCGTGGGCGTCGTCGAGGAGCGGGCGCAGCCCGGCGAACGCGCCCACCACGTCGGTGCGCCGGACGGGCGCGTCCAGGGCGGTGTTGAGGATGTCGAGCAGGAAGCCGATGTCGGACTCGGGCGGGGTGGGCTCGTCCTGGACCGGCCCGTCGACGGGCTCGTCGGTGAGCCCGACGTAGACCCGGCCGTCGCCCTGCGGCAGGACCAGCACGAAGCGGTTGGTCTCTCCGGGTACGGGGATGTGGAGTCCGGCGTTGAGGCCGGGCAGGGTGCTGGCGCGCAGGATCAGATGGGTGCCGCGCGAGGGGCGCAGCCGGACGCCGTCGACGAGCTGGTCCGCCCACACCCCGGTGGCGTTGATGACGGTCCGGGCCCGGATCGTCGTCTCCTGCCCGGTCAGTTCGTCGCGGACGAGGGCGCCGGAGCCGGTGACGGACAGGGCGCGGGTCCGGGTGAGGATCCGGGCGCCGTGTCCGGCGGCGGTGCGGGCGATGGCGGTCACCAGGCGGGCGTCGTCGGCGAGTTGGCCGTCCCAGGAGAGCAGGCCGCCGTAGAGGCCGTGCGGACGGAGGCCAGGTGCGGTCCGCAAGGTCTCCACCGCCGACAGGCGGCGGGGGCCGGGCAGGGTGGCGCGGGCGGTGCCCGCCGAGATGCGCAGCAGGTCGCCCGCGCGCAGTCCGGCCTGGGCGAGGGCCGCGTTGCGCCGCGAGGTGAGCGGGGTCAGCGGGAGGACGAACGGCTGGGCGCGCACCAGGTGGGGGGCGGTGCGCTCCATCAGCACCCCGCGCTCCACGGCGCTCTCGTGGGCGACGGAGACCTGGGCGGAGGCGAGGTAGCGCAGCCCGCCGTGGATGAGCTTGGAGCTCCAGCGGGAGGTGCCGAACGCCAGGTCGTGCGCGTCGATCGCGGCCACCGAGAGGCCGCGCGAGGCGGCGTCCAGGGCCGCGCCCGCGCCGGTGGCGCCGAGGCCGACCACCAGGACGTCGACGGTGTCCCCGGCGGCGAGCCGGGCCAGGTCGCGGGTGCGGCGGGCGGCGTTGAGGGAGAAGGCTTGCGCGGGGGGTTCGGTACGGCTCATGGGGCGAGGGTCCTCTCAAGGATGTGCCGGAGCTCGTCGTAGAACGCTTCGTCGGTGAGTTCGGGGTCCGTGGTGTCGGTCATCGTCCGGAGCGAGAGCGCGTACGACTGGATCACCAGGAACAGCGCCCTCGCCTGGCGCAGCGGGTGGTCGGCGCGGACGGAGCCGTCCGCGTGGCCCTGCTCCAGCGCCTCCTGGACGAAGGCGAGCAGGGCGTCCTGGCTGGCGCCGCGCCGGTCGAAGAGGTAGGGCAGCAGCAGTTCCGGGTCCACGTCCAGGATCTTGCGGAGCAGCGGGTGTTCGCGCAGCGCGCGCAGCCCCGTCACCAGTCCGTCGACCAGTTGGTCCCGGACGGGGCGGCTGGGGTCGGTCCGGGGCGTGGCGCCGAGGGTGACGGCCACCCACTCCCGGGTCATCACGTCGCCGACCAGGGTGCGCACGTCGGGCCAGCGCCGGTAGAGGGTCATCCGGGACACCCCGGCCCGGCGGGCGACGTCGGTGAGGGTCGTCCGGCGGACGCCGACCGCGAGGACGCAGTCCCGTGCGGCGTCGAGGACCGCCTCGTCGTCCGTACGGTTGTGACGAATGGGCTTCATCTGTCACAGTGTAACGACGGAACGGGCGACGGCAAGCCGCCCCCCACGCCGTGGGACCGGAACAACTGCGCGTAGGAGCGGGTGATCAGGTGGGTTCGGTGGACATGCTGTGGAGCGGCTGGGGCGACCCGGCCAAGGCGGCGCCGCTGCCCGAGCAGGTCGTGGGTCTGCTGCGGGAGCTGCTGGGGGTGCGCCCGGCGGACGCCCCCGCGAAGGACCTCGCCGCCGTCGCGCCGCGCCCCGGCAGGCTGACCGGAGCGGCCTCGGCCGCGCTCGCCGCGGCCGTCGGCGAGGAGTTCGTGCGCACCGACGACGAGACCCGCGTCCGGCACACCCGGGGCAAGTCCACCCCCGACCTGCTGCGCGTCCGGGCCGGCGAGGTCGACGACGCGCCGGACGCGGTGCTGCTGCCCGCCGACCACGACGAGGTCCTGGCCGTACTGCGGGCCTGCACCGAACACCGCGTCGCGGTCGTCCCGTTCGGCGGCGGCACCTCCGTCGTCGGCGGCCTCGCGCCCGAGACCGGCCCGGCCCACCACGCGTTCGTCGCGCTCGACCTGCGCCGCCTGGACCGGCTGGTGGCGCTGGACGAGACCTCCCGCACCGCCACCCTCCAGCCCGGCCTGCGCGGCCCCGAGGCGGAGGCGCTGCTCAACGAGCGCGGCTACACGCTCGGCCACTTCCCGCAGTCCTTCGAGTGGGCCTCGGTCGGCGGCTTCGCCGCCGCGCGCTCCAGCGGCCAGGCGTCGGCGGGCTACGGCCGCTTCGACGACATGGTGACGGCCCTGCGGGTGGCCACCCCGCGCGGCACGCTGGAGGTGGGCCGCGCCCCGCGCTCGGCCGCCGGACCGGACCTGCGCCAGCTGGTGCTCGGCTCGGAGGGCGCGTTCGGCGTGATCACCTCGGTGACCGTCCGCGTCCGCCCCCTCCCCTCGGCAAAGGCGTACGAGGGCTGGCGGTTCCCGTCCTTCGACCGGGGCCGGGACGCGCTGCGCGCGCTCGCCCAGGACGGCCCGATGCCGACGGTGCTGCGGCTCTCCGACGAGACCGAGACCATGATCGGCCTGGCCAAGCCGGACGCCATCGGCGGCGGCCTCGCCTCCGACGCGGGCTGCCTGGCCGTCGTCGGCCACGAGGGCACCGCCGAGGAGATCGCCGACCGGCGCGCGCGGGTGGGCGCGGTGCTCGCCGCGCACGGCGGCGAGCCGCTCGGCGAGGAGCCCGGCACCGGCTGGGCGCACGGCCGCTACAACGCCCCCTATCTGCGCGACTCGCTCCTGGACGCCGGGGCCTTCGCGGAGACCCTGGAGACGGCCGCGTTCTGGTCGGACGTCCCCGCGCTGTACGAGGCCGTCCGCACGGCGCTCACCCGGACCCTCACCGACGCGGGCACCCCGCCGCTGGTGATGTGCCACGTCTCGCACGTGTACGCGGCGGGCGCCTCGCTGTACTTCACCGTGGTCGGCGCCCAGGGCGAGGACGCGGTGGCGCACTGGGCACCGGCCAAGCGGGCCGTGAACGACGCGATCCTGGCGGCCGGGGGCACCATCAGCCACCACCACGGCGTGGGCACCGACCACCGGGACTGGTACGCCCAGGAGGTGGGGCCGCTCGGCGTGGAGGTCCTGCACGCGGTCAAGGACCGGCTGGACCCCGCCGGTATCCTCAACCCCGGCATCCTCCTGCCGCCGCTGCCCTCCAGCTGATCCCACGCGGTCCCCGCGCACTCCCAGCATCCGTCCTTGCCATCGGAGCGTAGCCATGCGACAGTTCACCGCCGTCGTCAACCCCACCGCGGGCGGATCACAGGGCGCCGCCGCCCTGATCCCGCTCGCCCGCGCACTGCGCGAGGCGGGCGCGGAGCTCGACGTCGAGTACAGCCGGGGCCTCGACCACGCGCGCGCCCTGGCCCGGGAGGCCGCCGAGCGGGGCCGGGTGGTGCTCGGGGTCGGCGGCGACGGGATGGCGGGGTGCGTGGCCGGCGCGCTCGCCGGCACCGACGCCGTCGTGGGCATCGTCCCGGCCGGGCGCGGCAACGACTTCGCCCGCGCCCTCGGGCTGCCCGCCGACCCCGCCGCACTGGCCGAACTGCTGCTGCGCGGCGAGCCCAGGAAGGTCGACGCGATCGAGGTCACCTCGGCCGTGCACGGGCGGGTCGCCGTGCTCGGCAGCGTGTACGCGGGCGTCGACGCGGTGGCCAACCGGCACGCCAACGCATCCCGGCTGCTGCGCGGCTCCGCCTCGTACTACCTGGGCGGGCTGCGCGCGGTGGTGGGCTGGCGCACCGCGCACTACCGGGTCACGGTCGACGGCGCCGTGCACGAGCGCGACGGCTACACCGTGATCGCCGCCAACTCCGGCTTCTACGGCTTCGGCCGCAACATCGCGCCCGGCGCGTCGGTGGACGACGGGCTGCTGGACGTCGTCATCATCCACGACAGCCCGCGCCGCCTCTTCTTCACCGTGATGAACGAGCTCAAGGACGGCAGCCACGTCCGCAGGCCGCAGGTGGAGGTCCTGCGCGGCCGGGAGATACGCATCGAGGCGGACCGGCCGCTGCCGTACGGCGCGGACGGCGAGGTGGAGGCCGAACTCCCGGTCACCGCCCGCGTGCTGCCGGGGGCGCTCACGCTCCTGGCGTGAGCCCGTACGCCGCCGGGCGGGCGCGTGCGGGCCGCGTCCGGGGGCAGACGCAGGGCATGACCACTCCAGTCGAGCGGGCGGAGGAGGACCGGGGGCGGGCCGGGCCCCGGGTGACGGCGCTGCGGGTGCTGATCGTGGTGGTGGCGATCGCCGCGCTCGTCGCGTTCTCCGTCGTCCTGGCCGAGCTCACCCTGACCCCCTCGCCCGCCTCCCGGAACATCGCCGGGTCCAATCTGCGCCCGGGGCACTCGCTCCGGGAGTACGTGGACGCGTACACCTTCCGCGCCGCCTGTGTGCAGATCGGCGGCAATCTGCTGCTGGGCGTGCCGTTCGGGCTGATCCTGCCGGTGCTCGTACGACGCCGGCCGCGGGCGCTGAGGGTGCTGCTGTACACGGTCGTGGTGATGGTGTTCATCGAGCTGGTGCAGGGGGCGCTGGTGGAGGGGCGCGCGTTCGACGTGGACGACGTCATCCTCAACACGTCGGGCGCGCTGCTGGGCTATCTGCTGCTGGGCCGTCGCTTCGGGCACGGCTTCCACCATCTCGGAGAGCCGCGGCCGGCAGCAGGAACGGCGTCGCGAGCATCAGCGCTCCGGCGAGTGCGATCGCGGTTCGCGGGCCGGTGAACACGGCCAGCAGGCCCCACAGGGCGGTTATCAGCGCGGTGGTGGCCTTGGCGGTGATCGACCACGCGGACAGCACCCGCACCACCCGGTCCGCCGGCGCCTGCTCCAGGCGGTAGGTGGCGAACACCGGGTTGAAGACGGCGCAGCTGGTGATCAGGCCGAGTTCGACGGCCATGACCAGGAGCAGGCCGGGCGCGCCGGGGCGCACCAGCGCCAGCCCCGGCACCCAGCAGGCGCGCAGCACGCCGGAGGCGATCAGCACCCGGTGCCGCCCGTGCCGTACGACGAGCCGCCGGGCGAGGCGGGAGCCGATCAGGCCGCCTGCGCACGGCACCGCGAAGGCGAGGCCGTACTGCCAGGGGGCGAAGCCGAGACGGCCCAGCATCAGGACGGCGAGCAGCGGCACGGTCGCCATGATCAGCGAGTTGACCAGGACCGTGTTGAAGAAGAACGGGCGCAGCACCGGGTGGGCCAGGACGTGCCGCCAGCCGTCGAGCAGGTCGCCGGCGCGTGCCGGGCGCACCGGTTCGGGGCGGCGGGCCGGGGCCGGTTCCGCCGGGCCGATCGCGCGGATGCCGAGTGCGGAGAGCAGATAGCTGACCGCGTCGGCGGCCACCGTCACCAGCGGCCCGAACATCCCGATCGCGGCCCCGCCGAGCGGCGGTCCGACCATGGTCGCGGTCCAGGTGGTGGATTCGAAGCGGGCGTTGGCGACCAGCAGGTCCTCGGGCGCCACCAGGCCCTTGAGGTGGGCGCCCGCCGCCGCGTTGAACGCGATGTCACAGGCGGCCACGACCACCGAGACCACCAGGAGCTGGGTGAAGGTGAGCGCGCCGAGCGCGAACGCGGCGGGCAGGCTCAGCAGCGCCGCGCACCGGAGCAGGTCCATGGCGGTCATCACCGGCCGCTTGCGCCGGAACTCCACCCACGGCCCCAGCGGCACCGCGACCGCCGCCCCGACCGCGAGGCCGACGGCGGCCAGCGCCGACACCTCGGCCGTACCGGCGTGCAGCGCCAGGATGGCGACCATGGGGATCGCGTCGAAGGCCAGCCAGGTGCCGAACGCGCTGATCGAGTACGCGGCCCACAGCCATCCGAATCCCCGCCCCAGCGACCGCCCGGCCCCCATGTTCCGTTCTCCCGTCCGGCACAACCGCGCGTTGACCGCTGCCATCCAACCGAAGACCGGACGTGCGGCGCAAACAACCACACCGGCCGTCCGACACAACCCATGGTTGTGGAAGCCGGACGCTAGGGTGGCGGCCGTGGACCTCAACGCCGTGCGCACCTTCGTCGCCGTCGCGGACTCCGGGCAGTTCCAGGAGGCCGCCGCCGCCCTGTCGATCACCCAGCAGGCGGTCTCCAAGCGGGTCGCGGCGCTGGAGAAGGAGCTGGGCGTCCGCCTCCTCACCCGGACCTCGCGCGGGTCCCGGCCCACCATCGACGGGCAGGCGTTCCTGCCGCACGCGCGCGAGCTGCTGCGGGCCGAGGAGCGGGCGGCGGCGTCCGTGCGGCCGGGGCGCCGGGCGCTGCGGGTCGACGTGATCGGCCGGCGGCTGGCGCCGGCCGGTCTGCTGCGCGACTTCCACCGCGCGCACCCGGAGATCGAGCTGGACGTGGTGACGCTGTTCGACGCCGACGCGGCGATCGCCGCGATCCGCTCGGGCGACGTCGACGCCTCCTTCCGCGCGGTGACCGAGGACGCCCGGCGCCGCCTCGACGGGGTGGGAAACGTGCGGATCTACGACGAGCCCGTCCATCTGCTGACCGGTCCCGCCCATCCGCTGGCGGCGGCGGGGACGGTCCGGCCGCGGCAGCTCGCCGGGCACCGCATCTGGATGCCGGGCATCGTGGCGGGCACCGAGTGGGCCGCCTACTACGACGACCTGGCCGCCGCGTTCGGGCTGACCATCGAGGTGACCGGTCCGGACTTCGGCACCGAGCCGCTGCTCGACACGATCGCCGCCTCCGCGACGCTGGCCTCGTTCGTCGGCGAGCGGACCCAGGTGGTGTGGCCCGCGGACCCGGGGCTGCGCCGGATTCCCGTGCACGGTCCGACCCCGGTCTATCCGCACTCGCTGCTGTGGCGCGCCGACAATCCGCACCCCGCCCTCGCCGCGCTGCGCGCGCACCTCGGCGCCGCGCGCCCCGCACCCGCGGGCGGGATCTGGACGCCCGCCTGGTGCGGGCCGGGGAGCACGGCATGAGGCGGGCCCCCCTCCCTGTGGAAGGGGGCCCGCCGCCTGGCCGCAGGACCGTCACATGCGGTCGTCCAGCTCGTCCTGGATGTCGTCGAAGGACTGCTGGGTCCGGTCCGGCTCCTGCCGGTCCCGCATCCGGTCCCGCGCCTGCGCTCCGCGCTCGGACGCCTCGTCCCTGGCGCCCTGCATCCGCTCCTTGGCCTGCCGCGCCTTGTCCTGCATTTCGTCCTTGATGCCCATGCGTGTTCACTCCCGAAGGGGAAGAGGGGTTTGGGGGGCCCGATCAGCGTCACACGGTGCGCCGGGGCGCGCACGTCGGCCGCGCACGCTCGGTAACCGGCGTTCGGGATGCCCCTGGGTGTCGGCGACCCTACGATCCGTAGGGAATCCCGACCCCCTCCGGAAGGCAGGCACAGCGCGATGCTCTCCACGGACTTCGTCACCGGCGCACCCAACTGGCTCGACCTCGGCAGCCCCGACACCGACGCCTCCGCCGCCTTCTACGCGGCCGTCTTCGGCTGGGACTTCCGGTCCGCGGGGCCGGAGTCGGGCGGGTACGGCTTCTTCCAGAAGGACGGCAGGACCGTCGCCGCGCTCGGCCCGCTCACCGAGGAGGGCGCGAGCCCGGCCTGGACGGTGTACTTCCAGACCCCGGACGCGGACGCCACCGCCAAGGCCGCCGCGCAGGCCGGCGGAGCCGTGCGCGTCGAACCGTTCGACGTCATGGAGGCGGGGCGCATGGCGTGTCTCACCGACCCGGGCGGCGCCGACTTCTCGGTCTGGCAGCCCGCGGCGGTCAAGGGGCTGGAGGACACCTCCTCGGACAACACGCTGTGCTGGGCCGAGCTCCACGTGGCGGACGTGCCGGGCGCGCTCTCCTTCTACGGCACCCTGTTCGGCTGGCGGTCGCGGGAGATGCCGGCGCCGGGGATGACCTACACGGTGCTGTCCAGCGCCGAGGGCGACCAGCAGGACGCCTCGTTCGGCGGCCTCGCCCCCGCCCAGGAGGGCATGGAGCCGCGCTGGGTCCCGTACTTCGCGGTCTCCGACGCGGACGCCACCGTCGCCCGGGCGCAGGAAACGGGCGGCGCGGTCCTCATGCCCGCCGCGGACGTGCCGGACGTCGGCCGCATCGCCTGGCTCGCCGACCCGCACGGCGCGCCCTTCGCCGTCCTTGAGCCCAACCCGCGCGCGGCCTGACCACGCAGCCGGAACCCGGGGGCCCCGACCGGGGCCCCCGCGTCATATCCACCCGCTGCGCGCGGCGTGCACGGCGAGCTGGAAGCGGGAGGTCGACCCGGCCAGCTGGTGGAGCTGCTCCAGATTGCGCGAGAGGGTGCGGCGGCTGACGCCGAGCAGTTCGGCGATGGTCTCGTCGCTGACTCCGGTGCCGAGCAGTTCCAGGATGCGCCGCTGCACCGGCCGCAGCGCGCGGGGGACCTGGCCGCTCAGATGCATCGGATACGCCGAGCGCCAGGCCGTCTCGAACAGGCCGCTCAGGGCGGAGAGCAGGCTGGAGGGGCGCACCAGCAGCAGTGAGTCATTGGACTCCGCCTCGACCGAGGACATGGACACGATCGCCAACCGCCGGTCGAAGACGGTGAGTTTGACCGGCACGGTCGGCAGGACGCGCGCCCGCTCCCCGGCCGCGATGCACGGCTGGATGTTCCCGGCGTAGTACGAGGTGCTGCGCACGGCGGACGCCGAGTACACCACCCGGTAGGCGACCCCGCGTTCCAGGTTGCGCACTTCGATGGGGTTCGGGCCGCCCGCCGTGTGGTACGGCGGGGAGTCGAAGCGCAGCACCTCCGACTCGGCCGCGCCTTCCACCTGCCAGATCCGCTCGGCGACCTGCGGGCCCGAGACGACCTCCAGCAGGTCCTCGGTGGGCTGTGAGTGCACCGAGCGGCGGAAGTCGCGGAAGGCGTTGAGCGCCGCCACGTGCGCGCTCTGGACCTCGGCGGCGCGGGCGTGCGCGAGCTGGTCGAGGGCGATGGTCGGCTCGACCGGCGAGACCGCGTCGCCCGCGCTGTCGAGGTGGGCGACCAGGCCGAGCCGGAGCAGCCGGCTCGTCGCGCGCGCCGCCTCGCCCGCGCCCCGGCCGAGCCGCCCGTCGAGCGCGGCCACGGTCAGGCTCCCGGCCGCGAGCAGGGTGATGTAGACCTCGGCCTCACAGGGCCCGAGGCCCAGTCGCCGTAGTTGCGTTGGCAGGTCCATGTCTTCGATGGCGGACATCGTGCCACGCCCGCGCGGGCCGGTCGGCCGGGATGCGGAAGGTTCCTTTCGAGACGTTTTGGCGGGATCCGCGTCGCGCCCGTTCTCGCCACTGGCGACGACGGGACACCGCGCGCCCGGCATCCGCAGTACACCAAGCGGACGCGGAACATCCGCACATCCCGCCGCCACCCCCAGGAGCTGACGTGCACACTCGCGCCCGACTCTGCGCCACGGCCGCCCTCGTGGCCGTCGCCCCGGCCCTGCCGGCCCAGCTCGCGCACGCGACGAACCGGCCTTCTGCGCCGTCCGCGCCACCGGCCCAAGTGCGCCGGATCGCCGACGCGATCGCGGACCAGTACATCGTGGTCCTCAAGGACACGGCGGCGCCCGGCGGCACGCCCGCCGCCGTCGCCCGGCTCGCCCGCACCCACGGCGGCACCGTCAGCCACACCTACGGCACCGTGCTGCACGGCTACGCGGCCCGTATGACGGACCGTCAGGCCCGCGCCACCGCCGCCGATCCGGCCGTCGCCTACGTGGAGCAGGACGCCCGCCAGCGGGTGTCGGCGACCCAGGGCAACCCGCCCTCCTGGGGCCTGGACCGCATCGACCAGCGCTCCCTGCCGCTGGACAAGAGCTATACGTACCCCGGCACCGCGAGCAACGTGACCGCGTACCTGGTGGACAGCGGACTGCGCACCACCCACGCGCAGTTCCAGGGCCGGGCGTCCATCGGCGTGGACGAGGTGGGCGACGGGCGGGGCGGCCAGGACTGCCTGGGGCACGGCACCCATGTGGCGGGAACGGTCGGCGGCAAGGACTACGGCGTGGCCAAGGGCGTCAAGCTGGTGGCGGTCCGCGTCACCGACTGCCACGACAGCGCCAGCACCTCGGCGATCATCGCGGCGGCCGACTGGATCACCGCACACGCCGTCAAACCGGCCGTCGTCAACATGAGCATCAACAGCACCTCGGTGATCAGCAGTGAGGACACCGCGATCAAGAAGTCCATCGCGGCCGGGATCACCTGGGTCGTCTCGTCGGGCAACAAGAACACCGACGCCTGCCACAACTCCCCCGGCGACATCGCGGCGGCCGTCGTGGTCAACAACGCGGACTCCGGCGACAGGCGGCGCTCCGACTCCGACTACGGCTCCTGCACCGACCTGTTCGCCCCCGGGACCGCCATCGACTCGGCCTGGAACGGCAGCGACACCGCCACCAAGCAGCTCACCGGCACCTCGATGGCCGCGCCCCACGTCACCGGCGCCGCCGCCCTGTGGCTGTCCGCCCACCCCGACGCCCCACCCGCGGACGTGGCGAAGCACCTCACCGACACGGCCACGCCGAACAAGATATCCGGCGCCGGAAGCGGCACCCCCAACAGGCTCCTCTACATCGGCGCCGCCACCGTCCGGCCCTGACCGGCCGGGCCCCGGGACGCCCCCGCCGCACCCGGTCCGACGCTCCACCCGACCCCGCTCCCCAACACCCTTCCCACCGACAGGAGTTGATCCCATGCGCCTCCCCCGCCCCTCCCGAAGCACCGCGGGCCTGGTCGCCCTGCCCGCCCTCACGCTGCTCGCGCTGAGCGTGTACGCCTCCGACGACTCACCTCCCCCGGCCGCCGCGCCGCAGCCCGTCGCCCGCGCGGCGGCCGGCGTGCCCGCCTTCGACCATGTCGTCGTCGTGCTGTTCGAGAACAAGAACTACAGCTCGATCAAGGGAAGTTCGCACGCCGCGTACTTCAACAGCCTGGCCTCCCAGGGCACCCTCTTCACCAAGGGGTTCGCCCTCACCCACCCCAGCCAGCCCAACTACATCGGGCTGTTCTCGGGCTCCCAGCAGGGCGTGACCAACGACGACTGCCCGAAGAACTTCAGCACCGGCAACCTCGGCCAGCAGCTCCTCGACGCGGGCAAGAGCTTCAAGGGGTACTCCGAGGCCCTGCCCAGCGCCGGATACACCGGGTGCGGCAGCGGCGACTACCGCCGCAAGCACGCCCCCTGGGCCGACTTCCCCACCGTGAGCGGCGCCGCGTACAACGTGCCGTTCTCCACCTTCCCCAGCGACTACACCAAACTCCCCACGGTCTCCTTCGTCACCCCGGACATGTGCGACGACATGCACGACTGCTCGGTCGACAAGGGCGACGCCTGGCTCAAGAGCAAGCTCGACGGCTACGCCCAGTGGGCCAAGACCCACAACAGCCTCCTCGTCGTCACCTTCGACGAGGACCACTCCACCTCCGTCAACCAGATCTACACCGCGTTCGTGGGCGCCCACGTGAAGACCAAGTACCAGTCCACCACGCAGATCAACCATTACAGCGTGCTGCGCACCCTGGAGGACATGTACGGCCTGCCCGCCCTGGGCGGCGCCGCGGCCAAGTCCCCCGTCACCGACGCCTGGAGCACTTCCTGACCGGGCCCGGCCGGAGCTGAGCTCCCTCCGTACGCCGGTGTCCCGGGGCGCCTCCCCCACGGCCCCCGGGACACCGGCACCCCACCCGCCCCGTCCACCCCGCGAGAAGGCGGCCCCCACGTGTATCTCTCCACCATCGACCGGCCGCGCGGCGCCCCGCGCCCCGGCCGCCGCGGCGCGCTCACGGCCGTCGGCGCCAATGTGCTCGTCCTGGGAGCCGTGAGTCTGCTCACCGACGTCTCCTCGGAGATGGTCACGGCCGTCCTGCCGCTCTACCTCGTGCTCACCCTGCACCTGGGCCCGGCCGCATACGGGGTGCTGGACGGCCTCTACACCGGCGCCACCGCCCTGCTGCGGCTCGTCGGCGGCTACACCGCGGACCGCTTCCGCACCCGCAAGGCCGTCGCGGCCGTGGGGTACGGCATGTCCGCGCTCGCCAAACTCGGCCTGCTGGCGGCCGGGGCGCCCACCGCCATCGGCGCGGTCATCGTCGCCGACCGCGCGGGCAAGGGCCTGCGCACCGCGCCCCGAGACGCCCTGATCGCCCTCTCGGTGCCCGAGCCGCTGCTGGGCCGGGCGTTCGGGACGCACCGCGCGATGGACAGCGCCGGGGCCTTCGCCGGCCCGCTGGTCGCCCTCGGCGTCCTCGCCGTCGCCGGGACCACGGCGGCGGCCTTCGACGCGCTGTTCTTCACCAGTTTCTGCATAGCCTGCGCGGCCCTGCTCACCCTCGCCGTGTTCGCCCGCGACCACCGCGACGAGCGGCCCGCCGCGCCCGCGCCCGCGCCGCGCGCCGCCCTCGGGCTGCTGCGCGGGAGCGGCACCCGCCGACTGCTGTGCGCGGCCACCGCGCTGGGCCTGAGCACGGTGGGCGACGGCTTCGTCTATCTCGTACTGCTGCGCCGCCAGGGCTTCTCCACCGGCTGGTTCCCCTGGCTCGCGGTCGGCACCAGCCTGGTCTACCTCCTGCTCGCCACCCCCTTCGGCGCCCTCGCGGACCGCTACGGGCGCGCGGTGCTGCTGCGCTGGGGGTACCTCGCGCTCGCCGGGGTGTACCTGCTGCTCGCCAGCCCCTTCCCGGGCACCCCGGTGACCCTCGCCTGCCTCTGTCTGTACGGGGCGTTCTACGCCTGCACGGACGGGGTGCTCATGGCGCTCGCGGCGCCCGCGTTCCCCCCGGCGCTGCGCACCACGGGGCTGGCGTGCGTCCAGACCGCCCAGGCACTGGCCTACTTCGCCTCCTCGGTGGGGTTCGGTCTCGCCTGGGCCGCGTGGGGCCCGGCGACCGCCTCCGGGGCCGCCGTCGTGGCGGTCGCCGGGGCCCTGGCCGTGACGGTCCCGGCGCTCAAGGACCGAACAGTGGAGGAGACTTCCGCATGACCCAGCAGCTCACCGACCGCTCCCCCGCGGCCCCGGCCGCCCCGCCGTCCGCGCGCCGCCGGGTCGTCGCCGCCTCGCTCGGGTTCACCGCGCTGGCCGTACTGGCCGCGCTCGCCGTCGTCGGGGCCCGGCCCGATCCGTCGAAGGCCGTCGCGGAGCGGGGCGCGGTGTCGCTGCGGCCGGCCGCCGCTCCCCTGCAGACCGGGCCCCGGCTGGTCGCCCTGAGCACCGCGTCCGGCAGCCAGGGACGGCTGGTGGCGGTCTCGCCCGAGGCGCCCGGCGCTCCCCGGGCCGTCTCGGGGCTGAGCTGCGCCCGGTTCGACGCGGCGGCGGGCACCGGGCTCTGCCTGCGCCTGGACGGGAACCTCACGACCTATCAGATGACGGTGGTGGACTCCGCCCTGCACATCAAGGACGCGATCCCGCTGGTCGGCGTCCCCAACCGGGCCAGGGTGTCGCCCAGCGGACGGCTGGTCGCCTGGACCGTGTTCGTCACCGGTGACTCGTACAACGGGGGACGCTTCTCCACCCGGGCCGGCATCCTCGACACCCGCACGGACAACCTGGTCCCGACCCTGGAGGACTGGCCGGTCACGGTGGCCGGGCGGCCCTACCACGCCAAGGACCTCAACTTCTGGGGCGTGACCTTCGCCCGGGACGACCGCCGCTTCTACGCCACGATGTCCACGGCGGGCCACCGCTATCTCGTCGAGGGCGACCTCGCCGAACGGCGGCTGAGGACCGTCCGGGACGGGGTGGAGTGCCCCTCGCTCTCCCCCGACGGCACCCGGATCGCGTTCAAGGCCGCGCGCGGCGGGGACCCCCGGCACGGCTGGGGGCTCGCGGTGCTCGACCTCGCCAGTGGCCGGGTGACCCCGCTCGCCGAGGAGCACAGCGTCGACGACCAGGCCGTGTGGCTCGACTCCCGCACGGTCGCCTACGCGTTGCCGCGCGGGCGGGGCCACGCCGACGTCTGGCGGACGGCGGCGGACGGAACGGGACGGCCCCGACTGCTGGTCCGGGACGCGGAGTCACCGGCCGTGCTCGACACGGACCGTCAGGGGTGAACGAGCGGCGGCCCGTTGTGCCGAGGCGGCCCGGTACACAGCGCGTCAAGGCGGCCCCGTACAAAGAGACCACACAAAGAGCCCGTACAAAGCGGGAGCACTCACCCCATTCCACCGCTGGGGGAACATGAATCCGAGAAGGCACCGATTGGGCCGTGTACGAAGCGGGTTCGCGGGTACACGCGTCTCGCGACGGAGTCCTGTACCGGTCGATCCAGGGAGGGATCATGATGACAACGAAGGTCGGCACGATGGAGGTTTCGCGGATCCGCACGGCATCCGCGCCGCCGGAGACCGAGCTGCCGTTGGTCGAGCACCCCGACAGGCTCGCGCCCCGTGACGCCCGGGAGTTGTCACAGCTCTTCTTCCAGCAGCTGGCGGTACTGGAGGAAGGCACCCATGAATACCAGTACGCCCGCAACACGCTGATCGAGATGAACATGTCGCTGGTGCGGTTCGCCGCCCGGCGCTTCCGGCAGTACGCCGATGAGATCGAGGACGTCGTCCAGGTCGGCATGATCGGGCTGATCAAGGCCATCGACCGGTTCGAGCTGTCCCGGGAGACCCAGTTCGCCACGTTCGCCGTGCCCTACATCGTCGGCGAGATGAAGCGCTTCTTCCGCGACACCACTTGGGCCGTGCACGTGCCGCGCCGCCTCCAGGAGCGGCGCACGGAGCTGGGCAAGGCCCGCGCCGAACTGGAGGGGCGCCTCGACCGGTCGCCCACGGTCAAGGAGCTGGCCGCGCTGATGGACATCAGCGAGGAGGAGGTCGTGGAGGCCCAGGTGGCCGCCAACGGCTACCACTCCTCGTCCCTGGACGCCGCCCTCTCCGGCGACCAGGAGGACGGCGAGACGGCGCTCGCCGACGTCATCGGCTCCGAGGACCCCGCGATGGAGCTGGTGGAGGACTTCCAGTCGCTGGCTCCCGCGATGGGCTCGCTGACCGAACGCGAACGGCTCGTGGTGCACCTGCGGTTCGTGGAGGAGCGCACCCAGGCGGAGATCGGGACGGAGCTCGGCGTCTCGCAGATGCAGGTCTCGCGGATCCTGCGCCGCATCCTCACCAAGCTGCGCGAGGGCATGGGCGTGGTCGTCGACTGAGACGGCCCCCGATCCGCCGTACGACCCCGGGCGCCAGGACCGGCCCGGGGTCCGGCCGTCCCCACGGCCCACGCGCGCGGACCGCGCCCGGGAATGCCTCAGCGGACTGAGCGGACCCGGCGGACCGCGCCCGGGAATGCCTCAAGGGAGGGGTCCGCCGCTCAGCCGAGGGCGAGCAGCACCTGGATGCGTTTGCCGCCGGAGGGCAGCGCGCTGACGCTGACGCTGCTGGCGAGCCGGCAGACCATCGGCCAGCCGTAGCCGCCCGGAGCGAAGTCGTCCTCCTTCACCCGGGCCGTCGGCAGGTCCGCGCTGGCGTCCTCGACGACCAGCCGCAGCCCCATGCCGTCCGGTGTCCGCTCGTACGCCGCTTCGAAGCCGGTCAGACCGCCCGCGTGCCGCAGGGCGTTGGTGACCAGCTCCGAGGTGACCAGGAGCGCGTCCGCCACCACCGGGTCGCGTGCCGCCGCCGGGGCCGCACCGCGCACCTGGTCGAGCAGGACCCGTACACGGCCGCGTGCCTCCGCCGCGTCGGCGGGCACCGTGCCGGTCCTCCCGGGTGGTAGTGCCGTCCCACCGCTCACTTGCCTGCCCCCGTCCGCGTGCGGAACCGTCCGTATTGTTCCGTCAGGCGCCTGCCCGGGATCCCCGGGACCAATCCCCTCGCTCCTGCCCCGGTGGCCGCCGCCCACACGGACGGCCCCGTCGCGACGGGGGACGCGACGGGGCCTGCCCTTCGGATGCCCCGGCACTCGGGGCGCACACCCGTGACCCGCGTCACACCGGGGTCGCGGGGGTGCGGGGCGGGTCAGGACGAGGGGGTGGGGGCGAGCATCCGCTTGCTGATCCAGTCCAGCGGCCCGTCACCGAGGGACTTGGCGTACTGGCGACCGCTGTGCTTGCCGTTCTGGATCATGTACAGATCGGTCTTGATCGGGCCCTTGCCGTACTTGGCGAGGAAGTCCTTCACGTTCTTCTGGCCGGACTCCCGCGTCCCCAGCATGATCGACAGGTTCACCTGGGGGCCGCCCTTCGCGATCAGCTTCTGGGCCAGCACCTCGGGGTTGTTGGCCTGCTTCTCCTTCTCGTGTCCGGCCCAGAACGGCGAGTCGGGGCGCGTGTCGGGCCCGCCCGCGATCGCCGCGCCGAACCGGTGCGGGTACTGGAACATCATCTTCATGCCGACGTAGCCGCCGGAGGAGGAACCGAAGAAGCCCCACCCCTTGGGGTCCTTGAAGGTGCGGAAGTTCTCCCGTACGAGGTCGGGGACGTCGTCCGACATCCAGGTGCCCATCTTGGGCTGGCCGGGGATGTCGCTGCCGTCCCAGTAGTGCTTGCTGTCGGCGTTGAGGACCGGCATGATCACGACGAACGGCAGGCTCCGGCCCTTCTTCGCCTGTTCGGCGATGGTCTCCTGGAGCTTGAGGTCGCCGCCGTACCAGTAGTTGCTGGGGTAGCCGTTGCTGCCGGGAAGGGCGATGAGCACCGGGAAGGCGCTGTTCTTGTACTTTTCCTCGAAGTACTCCTTGGGGGCCCAGGCCCACACCTTGCCCTCGAAGCCGGACTTCTTGCCCTTGAGGGTGGTCCGTACGACCTTGGTGCCGTCGGCGAGTTCGCGCTGCTCGCTCCAGTCGCGCGGGTTGGTCGGCAGCTGCACGTTGCTGCGCGCGGGCTGGGCCCGCTGCCCCGGCTTGGCGTCTTGGCCGCCGAAGCTCACCGGGTCGTTGTCCTTGGAGCACCCCGACACCAGCAGGGTGGAACCGAGGGCGAGCACCGCAACCAGTGCCGTGGACGCGCGCTTCATAAGAGGGACTCCGCAATCGTCGGGACGTGCGCTGCAGGAGACGACGTCGTGCTCCGGGACGGCCGGGTTTGCCCGCCCGGGCAAACAGATGCATACCGGACCCCACTCGTTCCCGGATGTGTGCTGTGATCCCACTCACCCGCCCGGAACCCGCCCGTCCGGCGCAGCGCGCCGCACGGTGGCGGAGAAAATCTTCGCGGGTTTCCGTTATCCGGCCGGCGCCGCGCCCTCTCCCAAGGTGACAGGAGCGGCCGGCCCCGGCGGGGCCGACCGCGGTGACCCCGGGAGAGTGGACGAGGCGTGGACAGTGAGTACGGGACGGCACGGGTCGCGGCGGCGCGGGCCGGAGACCAGCAGGCCCAGGACGAGCTCGTCGCGGCCTGCCTGCCGCTGGTCTACAACATCGTCGGGCGGGCGCTGAACGGGCACGCCGACGTCGACGACGTGGTCCAGGAGAGCGTCCTGCGGATGCTCGACGGGCTGCCCGGCCTGCGCGATCCCGCGAGCTTCCGGTCCTGGCTGGTCGCCATCACCATGAACCAGCTGCGCCAGTACTGGCAGCGGGCCCGCACCCGGCCGGACGGTACCGCCATCCACGAGACGGGCGAGCTCACCGACCCGGGCGCCGACTTCGTGGATCTGACGATCCTGCGGCTCGGGCTCTCCGGCCAGCGCCGGGAGGCCGCGGAGGCGACCCGCTGGCTGGAGCCCGAGGACCGCGAACTGCTGTCGCTGTGGTGGCTGGAGACGGCCGGGTTCCTCACCCGCGCCGAGGTCGCCGACGCCCTGGAGCTGACCCCGCAGCACACGGCCGTACGGGTGCAGCGCATGAAGGAGCGGCTCGACGCGTCGCGCGCGGTGGTGCGCACCCTCGCGGTCGCCCCGCGCTGCCACGAGCTGACCGGACTGCTCTCGCTGTGGGACGGCGTGCCGTCCGCGCTGTGGCGCAAGCGCGTCAGCCGGCACACCCGTGCGTGTCTCACCTGCTCCGGATACGGCGGCGGGCTCGTGCCGGCCGAGGGACTGCTCGCCGGGCTCGCGCTGGTGCCGGTCGCCTCGACGGCCGCCCTGTTCGCGGCGCTCGCCGCCCACCGGGGCGCGGCGAGCATGCCCATGGCCCACGGCACGCCCGACCCGTCCGGCGCCCCGCGGCCCGCCGCGGCCGGGCGGCACCGCCAGGCCCCGCGCGCCCGGGGCGGCCACGCGGCGCGGGCCGGGCAGGACGAGGCCGTCACCCGGGGCGAACGGCGCCGGGACCGGGACCGCATCCGGCGGCGACGTCGGGCGGCGGCCGTCCTGGCGGGCGCGACCGCGATAGGCGGCCTGGCCGTGGTCATCCAGATCTCCACGGACTCCGCCGCCCCGGAGCGCTCCGCGCTGGACGCACCGGCCGGCGCCGCCGTCACCGCGCTCGGCTCCGGCGGCGCCACGACCCCCGCTCCGGCGCCGAACGCCTCCTCCGACTCGCCCTCCCGCAAGCCGAGTTCATCGCCCTCGCCGTCCCGCTCGGCCACCGCGTCGAAGTCGCCCGCGCACTCCCCCTCGCCGCGCGCCGCCGCCTCCCGCCCGGCCCCCACCCGCACCCGCAGCGCCCCGGGCGGCCTCGCCCAGCAGCCGTCGTCGGGCGTCCAGCAGGTGATCGACCTGGTCAACGGCGAGCGCGCCAAGAACGGCTGCGGCCCGGTGACCGGCAACGCCCAGCTCGCCACCGCCGCCCAGCGCCACTCCGACAACATGGCGGCGCAGAACTTCTTCGACCACACCGACCCGAGCGGCGACGGGCCGGGCGAGCGCATCACGGCGGCCGGGTACCGGTGGTCGACGTACGGCGAGAACATCGCGCGCGGCCAGCAGGGCCCGGCGGACGTCATGAACTCCTGGATGAACAGCCCCGGCCACCGCGCGAACATCCTGAACTGCTCCTTCAAGGAGCTCGGCGTCGGGGTCCACTACGGCTCGGGCGGCCCCTGGTGGACCCAGGACTTCGGGGCGCGCTGAGCGCGGGTCAGCGCGGCGGGCCGAGCGGGCGGGCCCGCGCGATGAGCAGCGCCACGTCGTCGTGGGTGTCCGGGCGGCGCAGCGCCGCCAGGAGGTAGTCGCAGGTCTCCTCCAGCGGGCGGCTCGGACCGGTCAGCAGATCGGTGAGGGTGGCGAGGCGGGTGTCGATGTCCTGGTCGCGGGTCTCGATCAGGCCGTCGGTGTACAGGACGAGGTCCTCGCCCTCGTGGAAGGGGACGATCCGGGACGCGAAGGGCACGCCGCCCACTCCCAGCGGCGCGCCGGTGGGCAGGTCCAGCAGGCGCGGCGGGCGGCCGGGGCGCAGGTGCACCGGCGGCGGGTGTCCGGCGGTGGCGATGTGGCAGCGCTGGGTGTGCGGGTCGTACAGGGCGTAGATGCAGGTGGCGGTGGCGTCGCCGAGGTCGGCGGTGGCCGTGTCCAGATGGGTGAGCACGGTCGCCGGGTCGAGGTCGAGGCGGGCCAGGGCGCGGGCGGTGGTGCGCAACTGGCCCATGGTGGCAGCCGCGTTGATCCCGCTGCCCATCACGTCGCCGACGACCAGGACGGTGCGGTCGCCGGTGAGCGCGATGACGTCGAACCAGTCGCCGCCGGTCTCGTCGTCGGCGGCGGCGGGCTGGTAGCGGTACGCGATGTCCAGGCCCCGGGGCGCGGCGGGGGCCTGGGGCAGCAGGTGCCGCTGGAGGGTGAGCGCCGTCTCGCGCTGGCGCTGGTACCAGCGGGCGTTGTCGATGGACACGGCGGCGCGGGCGGCCAGTTCGGTGGCGAGCAGCACGTCGTCCTGGCTGAAGGGGGCGGGGTTGCGGGCGCGCTTGAGGTCGAGCGCGCCCAGCACCTGGCCGCGCGCGATGAGCGGCACGGCCAGATAGGAGTGGACCCCGGCCGCGTCCAGGAGGTGGACCGCGTCCGCGTCGCGGGCGATGCGCGGCAGGTCCTGCGGTCTGACGTGCGGGACGAGGACCGGGCGGCCGGTGCGGGCGCACTGGGTGACCAACCGCGCGGGGCCGTACAGCGCGACGTCGCCGACCGGGTCCGCGGCCTCGGCGGCCGGGGTGGGATAGGCGGCGTTCAGGGCGAGCGCCCGGAACCGCACCGGACCGCTGCCCTCGCGCTCCCCCGGCCGGGGCCCGGCCAGCACGGTGTCGAGGACGTCCACGGCCGCGATGTCCGCGACCTCGGGCACCGCGACGTCGGCCAGCTCGCGGGCGGTGACCTCCAGGTCGAGGGTGGTGCCGATGCGCACCGAGGCGTCCGCGATCAGCGACAGCCTGCGCCGGGCCTGCGCGGCCGACACGTCCGCCTCGTGCTGCTGGGTGACGTCGACCACGGACAGCGCGACGCCGATGACGTGGCGGGCCTGGTCGTCGAGGCGGTACACCGACACCAGCCAGGCGTGGTCGCGTCCGGGGTCGGCGGGGGTGCGTCCGGTGGTGAAGTCGTCCAGGAGGGGCCGGCCGGTCGCCATGACCTCACGCATCCGCGCCTCGACGGCCTTCCCGTCCAGGAACGGCAGCACCTCGGTGATCCGGCGGCCCAGGTGCTCGTCGGCCGGGATCCCGTTGATGCGCTCCAGGGCCGGGTTGACCAGCACGTACCGCAGTTCGGTGTCCAGGACGGCGAGGCCGATGGGCGACTGGTCGACCAGCCGCAGCGACAGCGCCAGATCGCGCTCCACCCGCAGCAGGGTGGCCTGTTCGGAGGCGAGGCCGAGCGCGAACATCCGGCCGTTGTCCGCTTCCAGCCGTACGTTGCGGAACTCCATCAGGAGCGTGGTGCCGTTCTTGTGCCGGACGGGGAAGACCCCGGCCCAGGTGCCCTCACCGGACATCACCCGGGTGAACAGTTCGAGGACCACGCCCCGGTGCTCCTCGTCCACCAGCACCTTCGCGGCGTGGCGGCCCAGCACCTCGCCGGCGGCGTAGCCGTAGACCTTCTGGGCCTGCGGGCTCCACAGCCGGATCCGGCCCTCGGAGTCGAGTACGACCGCGGCCACGCCGAGCACGTCGAGCAGCCCGCCCGCCACCATCGACGGGTCGCCGGCGCCCGGACCGGCCGGGGTGGACCGTGCTCCAGCCATCGCCGGCCTCCTCGCCCGTACGTTCCCGCGCGCGTCGCGCCGGCCGGCCGGGTCCGGGCCGATCGCCACCATTGCCCCTCCCATGCTGCCCCCGCGGGCCCGAGCGTGCGACCGGGCCTGCGCGGACGGGTGCGAAGACCGGTTTCAGGGTGCCGTGAGCGCGCCGAGGACGTCCCGGGCGAGGTCACGGGCGAGCGTCACCTTGTAGGCGTTGTCGCGCAGGGGTACGGCCTCGGCGAGTTCGGCCTCCACCGCCCGCGCGACCGACTCCGCCGTGGGGGCGGTGCCCAGCAGCGCGGCTTCCGTGCGCCGGGCGCGCCAGGGCCGGTGGGCCAGTCCGCCGAAGGCGACGGCCACGTGGCGGACCACGCCGTCCTCCAGCTGGACCACGGCGGCGACGGAGGCCAGCGCGAAGGCGTGGGAGGCCCGCTCGCGCGCCTTGCGGTAGCGGGTGACGGTCCCGTCCGGCAGCGGCGGCAGCAGTACGCCGGTGATCAGCTCGCCGGGCTCGATGACGGTGTCCCGCTCGGGCCGGTCCCCGGGCAGCCGGTGGAACTCGGTGGCGGGGACGCCGCGCCCGCCGCCGGGTCCCGCCAGCTCCACCACCGCGTCGAGTGCCGCGAGGGCCACGGCGAGGTCGGAGGGGTGGGTGGCGACGCAGTGGGCCGAGTGGCCGAGGACCGCGTGGTCCCGGTTGACTCCCTCCAGGGCGGCGCAGCCGCTGCCCGGCACGCGTTTGTTGCAGGCCCTGCCCAGGTCGTGGAAGTAGCCGCAGCGGGTGCGCTGGAGGAGGTTGCCCGCGGTGGTGGCCACATTGCGCAGCTGTCCGGAGGCGCCGCTGAGCACCGCCTGGGAGAGCACGGCGCGGCGGGCGCGGACGAGGGGGTGGGCGGCGAGGTCGCTGTTGCGCACGGTCGCGCCGATGCGCAGCCCCCCGTCGGGCAGCTCCTCGATCCGGTCCAGCGGCAGCCGGGTGATGTCGACGAGCAGTTCGGGGCGCTCCACACCGAGCCGCATCAGGTCGACCAGGTTGGTGCCGCCGCCCAGGTAGCGGGCCTCGGGGTGGGCTGCGTGGGCCGCCGCCGCCTCCGCGACCGTCCGGGGGCACACGTACTCCAGGGGTTTCACACGATCACCTCCCGCACGGCCTCCACGATCCGCGCCTGTGCCCCGCAGCGGCACAGATTGCCGTTGAGGCGTTCGCGTATCTCGGCGGTGGTCAGCCGCACCGGCGCGTCCACCGGCACGGTGGTGTCGGTGACGACGGACGGCTGGCCGGACCGGGCCTCGTCGAGCATGCCGACGGCCGAGCAGAGCTGGCCGGGGGCGCAGTCGTCGCAGCGCAGTTCGTCGCGGTCGTTGAACGCCCGCAGCAGGGGGTGGAGTTGACCGTCCTCGCCCGGCGCCCCGGCGAGTCCCTCCACCGTGACGACCTCGCGGCCGTCCTGGGCGACGGCGAGCAGCAGACAGCTGTTGACCCGGCGGTCGTCGAGCAGCACCGTGCAGGTGCCGCAGCGGCCCTGGTCGCAGCCCTTCTTCGAGCCGGTGAGGGCGAAGTGCTCGCGCAGCAGCTCCAGGAGCGTGGTGCGATGGTCGAGTTCGGCCGTACGGGTGACACCGTTGACGCGCAGGGTCACGCGCGAGTGCGTGGGCGGGAGCATGCCGCCCGTCCCGGTGCCCAATTCCGGGACGCCGCTGCGGGAGCCGGGTTCACCTGGGCCGTCGGTTGCTGGCATCGTGCGGTACTCCTCGTTCCGAAGCGGGCCGCGCCGCTCTGAGGGGGAGGCGCCGGCACCGCCTCGTCCACCCTCGTACACCCGGACCGCCCCGGCATCTCGGCGGCCGGTCCGGTACGGCGGGCGGGGGGGGGGGCCGGGAGGGTGTCCCGGTAGGCCCCGCCGAAGCGCGTCCGTGCGGTGGTGCCGTGCTCCGTTCAGCCGGTCACACGACCGGCGGGCGGCCCCGGTAGTAGCCGCCGATCGACTCGTGGTACCCGGGGTCGCCGATGTGCTTGTCGCGGTCGAACTCGGGCGCGTCCTTGATCTCGGCCTTGGTGCGGTCGACGTAGACCTTCTTCTCCGCCGCGTCGAGCCGTGTCACGGTCCCGGCGGGCAGCAGCACGTGCTTGCCGAAGATCCACACGCCGGTGTCGACCACCAGGTAGGCGGAGCCGACCTCGTCGGAGTGCTTGTCGACCTTGCCGATGGAACCGTCGGTCGCCTCCACGCTCCAGCCGCGCAGATCGGCGCCCGCCAGATGGCCGCTGGTGGCCGGGTAGCCCCAGATGTTCTCGGTCATGAGAAACGACTCCTTCGTATTTCACTGAAGTGCGGTGCGGTGCGGGTTCCCGGGTTCTCCGGGCCGACACATCGGAATTTCGATTTACCACCGATACCAGCGGCCGGTGCCGCCCCGGGGGCGCGCGACAAAGCCGATCAGCCACATGACCAGCACGAAGATCGCGACCCACCACAGGATCTTGACGGCGAATCCGGCACCGAAGAGCAGCAGCGCCAGCAGCAGAACGAGCAGCAACGGAATCATGTAATTTACCTCCCCTCGCCGAGTTCCCCGCTTTCCTGGCCGCACACGTCACGGAATGCGAAGGTCGTCGGACGTCCACCGCGGTCCTTCGGCCGCCGGGCCGACCGGGGCTTCGCCGGACGCGGTGGGGGTGTGCGGGCCGGCGGGTCGGGAGCGGCCCGACGGACCGCCGCCATGCTCGATTACGCGCGTTCCAGCGGCTTTTCGAGCATCCATTGACATGAATGGCGGGCTGCGCTGCACTTTGTGCGCCACTCCCCTCGGCGACGGCGGACCGGAGGAGACGCCCGGCGCCGCCCCGCCCTTCCCATCACCAGGGACACTCCATGCGACTGCTCAGATTTCTGATCGCCGCGGTCTGCGCGGCAGCCGCACTCGCCCTGCCCACCTTCCCCGCGAGCGCCGCGCCCCCGGCCGCCGCGGCGCTGCCGCAGACGGTCCCGGCGCTGCGCCAGTGGACGGCCGGAACCGGCACGTACACCTTCACCGGCACCAGCAGGATCGCCGTCGACCCGGCCCATTCCGCCCAACTCGCCGACGAGGCCGCCACGTTCGCCGACGACCTGACCGCCCAGACCGGGCGCACGGTGGCCGTCGTCACCGGGGCCCCGGCCACCGGCGACATCGCGCTGACCCTCGGGGACGCCGCCCTGCCCGCCGAGGGCTACCGGATGAACGTCGGCCCGGCGATCACCGTCCGGGCGGGCACCGCGGCCGGCGCGTTCTACGGCACCCGCACGGTGCTCCAACTCCTGCGCCAGTCCTCCTCGTTGCCCGCCGGGACCGCCGTGGACTGGCCCGTCAAGGCCGAGCGCGGACTCATGATCGACCAGGGCCGGAAGTTCTTCACGGTCGCCTGGGTGCGGCAGCACATCAAGGAGCTGGCCTACCTCAAGCTCAACTACTTCCACTTCCACCTCTCCGACACCTTCGGCTTCCGGCTGGAGAGCTCCACCCACCCGGAGATCGTCTCCGCCGACCACTACTCCAAGCAGGACATCGCCGATCTGGTGGCGCTGGGCCGCAAGTACCACGTCACGATCGTTCCCGAGATCGACACCCCGGGGCACATGAACGCCGTCCTGGCCGCCCACCCCGAGCTGAAGCTCAAGAACAGCTCCGGCACCGCCAGCGCGGAGTTCATCGACCTCTCGCTGCCCGGCTCGTACGCCCTGATCAAGGACCTGGTCAACGAGTACCTGCCGCTGTTCCCCGCCCCGTACTGGCACATCGGCGCCGACGAGTACGTCACGGACTACGGCAGCTACCCCCAGCTGCTCAGCTACGCCCGCGCCCACTACGGCGCCGGGGCCACCGCCAAGGACACCTACTACGGCTTCGTGAACTGGGCCGACGAGCTGGTCCGCGCCGCGGGCAAGACCACCCGGATGTGGAACGACGGCATCAAGTCGGGCGACGGCACGGTCACCCCGAACGCGGACATCCTGGTCGAGTACTGGTACGACTACGGCCTCACGCCCCAGCAGTTGGCGGCGGCCGGGCACACCGTGGCCAACGAGTCATGGACGCCCACCTACTACGTCCTCGGAGGCGCCAAGCCCGACACCAAGTGGATGTACGAGACGTGGACGCCGGACCTCTTCCAGGGCGGCAGCACGCTCACCGACCCGGCCCGCAACCCCGGTTCGCTGCTGCACGTCTGGTGCGACAACCCGGGCGCCGAGACGGAGGACCAGATCGCCGCCGGGATCATGTACCCGCTGCGCGGGCTGGCCCAGCAGACCTGGGGCTCGCCCAAACCCGTGAGCACCTACGCCGCGTTCACCCCGATCGTGGCGGCGGTCGGCCACAACCCGGCCTGGCCCGGACTCGCCCAGCCCGGCAACCTCACCCGCAACCGGCCCACCACGGCGTCCAGTACCGAGACCGCGAACTTCCCGGCCGCGTCCGCCACCGACGGCGACCCCGCGACCCGCTGGTCCAGCGCCTACAGCGACCCGCAGTGGCTCCAGGTCGACCTGGGCTCCGGCCAGGACATCGGCAGGGTGGTGCTGCGCTGGGAGGCCGCGTACGGGAAGTCCTTCCAGCTCCAGCTCTCCGACGACGCCACCACCTGGCGCACGCTCTACTCCACCACCACCGGCACGGGCGGCGTCCAGGACCTCACCGGCCTCTCCGGCCACGGCCGCTATCTGCGGCTGTACGCCACACAGCGCGGCACGTCCTACGGCTACTCGCTGTACGAGTTCGAGGCGTACGCCGGCACGCTCGGCGGCACCCGCACCCTGACCTCGGGCGGCAAGGCGCTGGACGACCCGGCGAGCTCCACCGCCCCCGGCACCCAGCTGATCACCTGGACCCCGCACGGCGGCCCCAACCAGCAGTGGCAGCTCACCCCCAACGGCGACGGCAGCCACACCCTGGTCAACGGCGCCTCCAAGCTGTGCGCGGACGTCTCCGGCTCCGGGTCGGGGGCCGCCGTGGTCCAGGCCGCCTGCGACGGCCGCGACAGCCAGCACTGGCGGTTCACGGGGCTGGGCGGGGCACGGTTCTCGGTGGCCAACCAGAGCAGCGGGCTGCTGCTGACCACCGCCTCGGGCGCGGACGGCGCCCCGGTCACCCAGCGGACGGCCGACGGCTCCGCCGCCCAGGAGTGGCAGCTCGCCTGATCAGTGCGGCGGCGACGCCCCCGGCACCGGTTCCGGCCAGACCAACAGGACCGGGCAGGGGGCGTGGTCGACGACGAAGCGGGCGGCGGGGCCGAGGCTCTTGGGGCCCGGGCGGCCGCGGTCGCCGTCGCGCGCGAGCACCAGCAGTGCGGCGCCCTCGGCCGCGGCCACCACCTCGTGCCCGGTCCGCCCGGTGCGCTCCACGCTCCGGCACGGACGGCCCAGCCGCTCGGCCGCGGCACGCAGCAGCTCGCGCGCCGAGGCGTCCGCGAGGCTCTCCAGCCGGGTGCCGGGGTCGCGTTCGGGGTGGCCCCGGCCGAGCAGACCGGCGTAGGCGCCGTGGGCGACGCCCGGGACGTCGTGGCCGGTGACGTGGAGCAGCACCACGTCGGCGCCGTCCGCCGTGTGGGCGCGGGCCGCGTCCACACAGGCCGGCCAGGAGCCGTCGGTGATCCAGACGACGACGGTCATGACGCATCAGCCTCCGAGCACGTGCAGCGACCCCCACAGTGCCAGCACCGCGAGCGTCAGGGCGAGCGGCACGACGAGCAGCCCGAGCCGGGTGAACTCGCCGAGGTCCACGTCGCTGTCGTGCTCGCGCACGATCCGCCGCCACAGCAGCGTCGCCAGCGACCCGGCGTACGTCAGATTGGGGCCGATGTTGACGCCGAGCAGCACCGCGAGCACCGCGCCGGGTCCGGTCGGCGCGGTCAGCGGCAGCAGGACGAGCACGGCGGGCAGGTTGTTGATGACGTTGGCCAGGACCGCGGCCAGCGCGGCCACGCCCAGCAGCGCGGGCAGGCCGGTCCCGGCGGGCACCAGATGGGCGAGGCCGGAGGCCAGGCCGTTGTCGACGACCGCGCGCACCACGATGCCCAGGGCGAGCACGAAGGCCAGGAACGGCAGCGCCGTCGCCCGCACCAGCGCGGCCGGGGTGGTCCGGCGGCGCACCAGGGCGCGGACCGCGAGGACGAGCGCCCCCGCGGCGGCGGCCCACGCGGGGTCGATCCCCACCGCGGAGCTGAGCACGAACCCGCCGAGCGTCCCGGCGACCGTCAGCAGCGCGAACAGGGGCAGTTCGGGCGGTTCGCCGCCGGGCGGCGCCGGGGCGCCCGCGTCGAGGTCGCTCGCGAAGAAGCGCCGCAGCACGACGTACTCCACCCCGATCGCGACCACCCAGGGCAGCGCCATCAGCGCGGCGAACCGGGTGAAGGTCAGCCCGCTGGCCGCGAACGCCAGCAGATTGGTGAGGTTGGAGACGGGCAGCAGCAGCGACGCCGTGTTGGACAGATGGGTGCAGGCGTACACATGCGGCCTGGGCCGCACGTCCAGCCGGGCCGCGGTGGCGAAGACCACCGGCGTGAGCAGCACCACCGTGGCGTCCAGGCTGAGGACGGCCGTGATGAGCGAGGCGACCGCGAAGACCTGGGCGAGGAGCCGGCGCGGTCTGCCCGCGGCGGTCCGGGCCATCCAGGCGCCGCAGGCGTGGAAGAGTCCGTCGTCGTCGCAGAGCTGGGCGAGGACGAGCACGGCCGCCAGGAATCCGATGACCGGGCCCAGCCGTTCGGCCTCGGCCCGCGCGTGGTCCAGGGAGATCGCCCCGCAGGCGACCACGGCTCCGGCGGCGGGCACCGCCACCACCGCCTCCGGCCAGCCCCACGGCCGTACCACGGCGCAGACCAGCACCGCGATGAGCAGCCCCGCCGACACGACCTCAGCACCCCAGGTGTTCAGGGCCAACTCCTCGCAGACAACGCCAGTGATCAGCCCCCATGGAAGCAGATGTCCGCGCCGGGGCCGCACACCCGCCCGGGGGCGCCCGAACCCTATCCGGCGGCCGGGCCCCCGGGCGGGGGCGTCCCCGGGACCGGGCCGCCGGGCGGCGGGCCCGGGTGGAGGCCGCGGCGCCCGGCGGCCCAGTTCTGGAGCTCGGTCGTGGCGACGGCCTCGACCTCTTCGAGCAGCCGTTCGCGCACGGCCTCGTCCCGCTCGCCCTCGGGGACGAGCCGGTAGCGCCGGATCGCCATGCGCAGCCGCAGCCAGGCCTCGGCGGCGAGCACGTGCCGCTCCGAGTGGTTGAAGACCTGGCGGAACCCGCCGATGAAGACGGTGAGTCCGGCCAGGGTGGCGGTGACGGCCGGGGGCGCCTGGATGCCCGCGGCGACCACGGTGGCGCCGCCGGTGAGGAGCGCGCTCAGCTCGGTGGCCCAGTGCTGGCGCCGGGCCCGGTCGCGGGCGCGCGCGTACCAGTCCAGGTCCTTGAGGGCGTGTTCGAGCAGCGGGTCGGCAACCGGCTCGGGCCGCTGGGGCGTTCGTCCGTGTATCTGCACGCGAGTATGCTCCCCCGGCGCCCGGCCGTACGCGAACCCCGCCCCCGCCGGGCGGTCAGCGGGCGACGAGCGGGCGCACCCGCTCGGCCGTGAAGCGGACGAACGCCTCGGTGTCCGGCTCGTCCGCGGTGGGTTCCAGGATCACGCTGTCGGCGCCCGCCTCGGCGAGCCGCTCGACCGCGTCGGCGACGGCCGCCGCGTCCCCGGCGACGCCGAAGGCTTCTCCGTCCTTCTTCGCGGCGAGTTCGCCCCGCAGCCGTTCGGCGGCGTCGGGGCCGGTGGCCGCGAGCAGGTAGACGACCACCCGGTGGGCGTCGGCGCGCCCGGCCGCCGTCCGGCCCTCGTCGATGAGTTCCCGGGCCCGGCGCACCCCGTGCGGGCCGGTGCCCGCGACCAGGACGCTGCCGTCGGCCGCCTCGCCCGACAGCCGCAGGGTGCGCGGGCCGGTCGCGCCGGACAGCACGGGGGCGGCGCCGTGCGGCGGATAGTCCAGGGCGACCGCGTCCAGCCGCACATAGCGGCCGTCGGTGCTGACGCTCTCGCCGCCCAACAGGGCGCGCAGCGCCGCGAGATGCTCCCGCAGCAGCGTGAGCGGCGACTCGGCGCGGGCGCCCACCTGCCCCATCCACTCCTGCACCCCGTGCCCGACCGCCAGGGTCACCCGCCCCGGGAAGAGGCGGTGCAAGGTGGCCGCCTCCATCGCGGTCAGGGCGGCGTTGCGCAGCGGTACGGGCAGGAGCCCCACCCCGACGCGCAGCCGCTCGGTCCAGGCGAGGGCGGCGGCGGCACTGGCGATGCCGCTCTCCAGGAAGCAGTCCTCCCAGAGCCAGAGTTCGTCCAGTCCGGCGGCCTCGGCGCCGCGGGCGACGGGGCGGAGGCGTTCGGGGGCGTTCTGCGGGCGGAAGACCGCGCCTACTGTGGTCATGGCGGGGTAACTCCCCCGGTCGGCCGCGAGCGAAACGACGGCCGGGGCGGGAACGGCCTAGGAGTGCTCCGGGCCCGCGGCCCGGTACGCCGTCGAGCCCCCGTCGGGGCTCCACGCGGTCACGAACGGCATGAGGTCGCCGATCCGTACGCTGCCGACTCCGGCATCGCCCTCGGCGCCCGTCGGGAGCAGGACGCGGATCCCGGGGTGGTAGTCGTACAGCACCTGCCGGTCCCGGCCGCAGGGGCCGATGACGCCCCGGCCGAGGTTGCCGACGGCCACGATCGTGGTGAGCTCGCGGGCCCCGCTCGCCCGGGCGTTGCCGAGGGCGACCAGTTCCGCGCAGGGGCCGCCGGTGAAGTGGTAGACGTTGATGCCGCCGTGCAGGGTGCCGTCGGCCGCGCGCACGGCGGCGCCCATCGTGTGGACGCCGTCCTCCCCGTCGGTGTTCGCGTCGACGATGGCCCGGGCGTAGGCGACGAGTTCACGGTCGGCCGCGGTGAGTTCTCGGATCGGAATGCGCATGGCCGCAGGTTACGGAGGTGCGGGGGCCGTCGCGACCGTGTTTCGCGGCCGGCCCGGCGCCGGTGCCCGGCCGCCCGTCGTCGGCCGCGGCGGCTGTGGCAGGCTGCGGGGAGAGCCGAGCCGTACGCCAGGAGGCACCCCGCCATGAACACAGCCGATCCGCTCGACCACGGCGCGGCCGTCGCGGCGGAGACCGCCCGGTTCGCCGCCCTGGTCGAGGGCGCCGACCTCACGCTTCCCGTGCCGTCCTGTCCGGGCTGGACGCTCGCCGATCTGGTCCGGCACACGGGCGGCGCCCAGCGCATGTTCACCGGGCTGCTGCGCCACCGCGTCCAGGAGCGCCCCGCCACCCGTGAAGTGGACATGCGGCTGCCGGAGCACGAGGACGGCTATGCCGACTGGCTGGCCCGGGGCGCCGCCGAGGCGGCGGAGGTGTTCGCGGCGACCGACCTCGACGCGCCGATGTGGGTCTGGGGCGCGGACGGGCACGCCCGCTTCTGGGTGCGGCGGATGCTCTTCGAGACGCTGGTGCACCGGGTCGACGCGGAGCGGACGCTGGGGCGGCCCTTCGCGATCGACCGGGCGGCGGCGCGGGACGGCGTGGACGAGTTCCTGGTCAATCTGCCGTTCGCCGCGTTCTTCGCACCCGGGCTCGCCGCCCTGCGCGGCAGCGGCCAGCGGATCCGCTTCGTCTGCGCGGACGGCGGGGGCGAGTGGGTGGTGGCCCTGCGGCCGGACGGCTTCGGGCTGGTGACGGACGACGCGCGGGCGGACGCCGACGCGACGGTGCGGGCGGACGCGGCGGACCTGCTGCTGCTCCTGTACGGGCGCGTCGACCGTACGGCGGAAGCGGTGTCGGCCTCGGGGGACGAAGCGCTGCTCGACCTCTGGTTCGCCAACTCGGCGTTCTAGGGCCTGTCCGGGGGCCTGCCCTCCGGCGGCCGGGACGAGTTCCGCCGGACAGGCGCCGGCCGGACCGCGCCCGGCAGCCGTGGTCCGGGGGCCGACTGGCGCGGCACCGCCCTCACGCCGCGTCGCCCTCCAGCAGGTGCTGACGCACCTCGCGGAAGGTCCATGACCCGGCGTGCCGGGTGAACACCCAGACCAGGTCGAAGCGGTCCGGCCAGTCGGCGGGGACCCCGGGGGCGTCCGCGGCGCCGAGGGCGCGCACGATGGCCGGGATCCTGGAGTGCTCCCAGCAGATCAGCACCGGCCCCGGCGCCGACAGGGCGGCGGCGGCCAGCCGGGACTCCTGGCCCTCGGCGATCGAGACGTCGACGCGCTCGTGCACGGCCGCGGCCAGGGGCGCGACGGTCTGGCGCATCCGGTGGGCCCCGGCGTGCGGCCCGGTGTCCGCCGCCGCGAAGAGCGTGGCGGGCCGGGGCAGCGGCGCGGCCGGGCGACCCGGCGCGGCGACGAACAGCCCGGGCAGCGCCCGCGCCCGCCGCCAGCCGCGCGCGGTCAGCGACTTCTTGTCCCGGGTGCCGTCCTCGTCCCGGCCCGGCTCGCCCCCGCCGGGCTTCTCGCCGTGCCTGATGATCATGACGGTGGTGTCGGCACCCGCCGCGCCCGTCGGGGGCGGGGCGGTGGAGGTGCCCGGCCGGGCGCCGCCGTCCACGTCGCCGCCGCACCCCGCCAGCGCGAGCGGCACGGCCCCGATCAGTGCGGCCAGCACCGTACGCCGACCGACCCCGCTGACGACCGCCATCGCACACCCCCCGCACCGCGGGTCCGTCCCGCACCCCGCCAGACGGCGCGGACGGCCTCGGGGTTCCGTACGGGGGCGCCGCCGGGGGAGGTGTCGGGCACGTGTTTGACCCCGGCCGCCGAGGGCACGCGGGAAGCTCGTCCGCCCGCCCCCAGCCCACGGGAGCCGAACGTGACCACGTACGCGCCGGACCGACCCCGCGTCCTGATCGTCGGGGCCGGATTCGCCGGATACCAGGCCGCCCGCACCCTGCACCGACGGATGCGCGGCCGGGCCCGGATCACCCTCCTCAACCCCACCGACCACTTCCTCTACCTGCCGCTGCTCCCCCAGGTCGCCGCCGGGATCCTGGAGCCGCGCCGGATCACCGTCTCCCTCACCGGGACGCTGCCCGGGTTTGCCGCCCCCGGACGGGGCTACCCGGTACGTCTCGGACGTGAGGTGACGTGGCCGCGCGGGCGAACTCGAAGGACGCGACGGGCGCGACGCCGGCACGGAGGTGGAACGCGATGGCTGAGACGCTCTGGTACGTGTACGCGGTCACGCGGCCGTTCGACGCGCCGCTGCCCGAGGAGGCGCGCGGACTCGACGGACTGCCGCCCCGGCTGATCACCCACCGCGACCTGTGCGCGGCGGCGAGCCGGGTGCCGCCCGCGGAGTTCGGCACGGGCCCGCTGCGGGACCGCCTGGAGGACCTGGACTGGCTGGCGGCCACCGCCCGTACGCACCGGACGGTCGTCGCCGCGCTCTCCGCGGTCACCTGCGCGCTGCCGCTGCGGCTCGCCACCGTGTGCCGGGACACCGTGGGGGTGCACCGGCTGCTGGAGACGGGGCGCGAGAGCTTCGGATCGGCCCTGGAGCGGCTGGACGGACGGGTCGAATGGGGCGTCAAGGTGTACGCCGAGGGCGTCTTCGGCGAACCCGCGGCGCCGCCGGACGCGGCACCCGGCAACGGCCGGGGGTTTCTGCGCCGGCGCCTGGCGCAGCGCCAGGCGCGTGAGGACGTCTGGCGCCGGGCCGGGGTCGTCTCCCGCAGTCTGCACCGGGAGCTGTCGGGGCGCGCCGAGGCGGAGCGGCTGCACCGCCCGCAGAGCGCCCGGCTCTCGGGGCAGCCCGGCGAGAACGTCCTCAACGCCGTCTATCTGGTGCCGCGCGAGCGCAGCGCGGAGTTCGTCGCGGCCGTCGAGCACCTGGCGCCGCGCGACGGGGGCGTCCGCGTGGAGCTGACCGGCCCCTGGGCGCCCTACTCGTTCGCGGGCGACGCGGCCGGGGAGCGCGGAGGGGCCGGTGAGCACGACGACCGCCGCTGACGAGGTGCACGCCGGACGCGAACTCGCCCTCGTCGACCTCCTCGACCGAGTACTGGCGGGCGGGGTGGTCCTGGCGGGCGATCTGACGCTGCGCATCGCCGACGTCGATCTCGTACGGATCGACCTGCACGCGCTGGTCGGCTCGGTGAGCGCGGCGCTCCCCTCACCGTTCGAGGACGCGTACGGCACGGACGAGCACCGGGAGGGGACATGAGCGTGCGACGCCAAAGGCTGGAGGTGGACCCGGACGCGCTGGAGCGCGATCTGGCCCGGCTGGTGCTGACGGTGGTGGAGCTGCTGCGCCAGCTGATGGAGCGTCAGGCGCTGCGCCGGGTCGAGACCGGGGAGCTCACCGAGGAACAGGAGGACCGGATCGGTCTCACGCTGATGCTCCTGGAGGACCGGATGGCCGAGCTGACGCGGAGGTTCGGGCTGCGCCCCGAGGACCTCAACATCGACCTCGGCCCGCTGGGCCCGCTGCTGCCGCCCGTACGGCCCGGATCCGATGGCGGGGAGGCCGGGGCGGCATGAGCGCGAGCAAGGACTCCGGCACCCGGCTCACCGTGCTGGTGGCGCTCGGCGCCAATCTGCTCATCGCGGCGGCGAAGGCGGCCGGCGGCGCGCTGGCGGGCTCCCCGGCGCTGCTCTCCGAGGCGGCCCACTCCGTCGCGGACAGCCTCAACGAGGTCTTCCTGCTCGCCGCCCTGCGCCGCAGCCGCCGCCCGCCGGACCGGCGCCACCCCTTCGGCTACGGCAAGGAACGCTTCTTCTGGTCCCTGCTCGCCGCCGTCGGCATCTTCGTCATGGGCGGCTGCTTCTCCGTCTACCAGGGCGCGCGGGCGCTGCGTTCGGAGTCCCACGAGACGCACCAGGGGTACGTGGCCGGGCTCGTCGTCCTCGCGGTGGCGCTGCTCGCCGAGGGCGCCTCCCTGCTGCGGGCCCTGCACCAGGTGCGCGGGCAGCGGGGCGGCCTCGGCCGGGATCCCGCCCTGCGCACGGTCGTCGCCGAGGACGGTACGGCCGTGGTCGGCGTGCTCCTGGCGGCGGCCGGGATGGTGCTGCACCTGACGACCGGGCGGGCGGTGTGGGAGGGCGCGGCCTCGCTGGCGATCGGCCTGCTGCTCGGGTACGTCGCCTACCGGCTCGGCACCGACGCCCGCGACCAGCTGATCGGGGAGGCGGTCGACCCCGAGGCGCGGCGGCGCATCCGGGCGCTGCTGGCGGCGCAGCCGGAGATCGACGGCGTCGAGGCGCTCCTGACGATGCGGCTCGGCACGGACTCCGCCCTGGTCGCGGCCAGGGTCGATCTGGCGCCGGGGCTGGAGAGCGAGGAGATCGAGCGGGTCTGCGAGCGGATCAAGAGCTCGGTGGCTCATCTCTGGCCCGCGGCGGACCAGGTGTTCCTCGACGTCACGGACGCGCCCGCGGCGGACGGCCGAGAAGCGGCGCGGCCCTGAACCCGCGACCCTGCGCGGGTCCGGTCACGCAGCGCAGCCCTTCGGCTCGCGCGCCCGCGGCGCCGCGGTCAGGATGGGTGGGCTGGGGCCCGCCCATGTTCAGGAGGACATGATGCTGCTGCCCGACAAGCACATCCTCGCTCGGCTGCTCGCCCATTACCGGGCGCATGAGCGTGCGGTGCTGGCGCGGCCCCACGAGGCCGCGCTCCGCAGCCGCTTCGAGGACTGCGCGTACACCCTGTGCGTCCTCATGGGCGAGCGCACCGCGCGCGAGGCGGTGCACGCGGCCGAGCGCTATCTGGGCCGGCCCCGCGCCTGCGGCCCGACGGGCCCGGCGCCCCGGGGCACCGGCCTCCTCGGACCGGCCCCCCGGCGGCCGAGCTGATACGGTGGGGGTGTTCGTGTGATCCGGATTCGAGGGACGAGAGGGAGGTGGGGCGGATGACCGCGTCGGCGGCTCCTGCGATCAGCAGCGCCCGTGTCGCTCCCGCGTCCCGGGCGACGGCCTGACCCGTCGTACCCCGCCTCGCCCGGAGCCCCTGGCCCGCGAGGCGTCCTCACCCGAACCCTTCATGAAACGGATCACCATCCCGTCATGTCTCTCCACCACACCTGGAACACCCGCGCCGAGACCGGCGCCGACGTCGCCGCCGTGCGCGCGATCAACCTCGCCGCGTTCGAGACGGCCGCCGAGGCCGACCTCGTGGACGCGCTGCGCACCGACCCGGCCTGGCTCGACGGCCTCTCCCTGGTCGCCGTCGACCTCACCGGAAACCCGGTCGGCCACGCGCTGCTGACCCGCTGTCACATCGGCGACACCCCCGCCCTGTGCCTGGCACCCGTCGCCGTACGGCCCGAGCAGCAGAGCACCGGGGCGGGCTCGGCCGTGATCCGCGCCGCGCTGCGCACGGCCACCCTGCGCGGGGAGCGGTACGTCACGGTGCTGGGGCATCCGGCGTACTACCCGCGCTTCGGCTTCGGCCGGGCGTCCGCGCACGGCATCAGGCTGTCCGTCGAGGTGCCGGACGAGGCCATGATGGCCCTGTCCCTCGACCCGGCCCGCCCGCTGCCGAGCGGCCTCGTGCGGTACGCGGCGCCCTTCGGGATCTGACGCGTCGCGCACGACCGTCCGGGCGGGGGCACTCCCCCGCCCGGACGGGTCAGGACCGGTCCGTCCTGGCGAACACGTGCTCGTCCAGGACCAGCCCGATCGCCACGGCGGCCGGGATGGCGACCAGCGCGCCGACCACCCCGAGCAGCGCGCCGCCGATCAGCACGCCCACCACCGTCACCAGCGGATGGACGTCCACGGCGAACCGCATCACGCGCGGCACGATCAGATAGTCCTCGGCGAGGCGGAAGCCCACGTAGAAGCCGGCGGTCGCCAGGGCGACGGGCAGCGACACCGAGAGCGCCACCAGGCTCACCACGACGCCGCCGATGGTCGTGCCGACGATGGGGATCAGGTCCATCAGCGCGATGAAGACGCCCAGGGCGGCCGGGTAGGGGATGCCCAGGGCGATGCACCAGATGAAGGTGGCGAGCCCGGCGATCACGGAGGTCAGCACGTTGCCGAGCATGTAGCGGCCGACCCGGGCCAGGACCTCCTCGGTGACGGCGCGCGCGTGCGGGCGTTTGCGGGCGGCGACGAAGCGCAGACAGAAACGTTTCAGGCTGGGCAGGAACGCCATCGTGTACACCGTCACGACGATCACGACCGCCGCCGATGTGACCGCCCCGATCACCATCCGCCCGGCGCCGAGCAGTCCGCCCGCGAGCCCGCCCGCCCCGCCGGAGGAGAACTGCTGCTTGGCCTTCTCCACCACGTGGTAGCGGTCCTCGAAGCGGCCGAGGGCGGAGTTGCGGTCGTGCAGTTCGCGCAGCCAGCCGGGCACCGCCTTGACCAGGGCGTTGATCTCGTCGGCCACCGGGGGCACCACCAGCGCCAGGAATCCGGCGAAGAGCCCCACCAGCGCGACGAGGACGACCGCCACCGCCCAGCCGCGCCGCAGCCCGTGCCGGGTGAGCCAGACGACGACCGGTTCCAGGGCGATCGCGATGAACGCCGCCAGCAGGAACAGCGTCAGCAGGCCGCCGACCTCCAGCACCGTCTTGACGGTGAGCCACGCCAGCGTCGCGCCGAGCCCGAGCGAGAAGCCGAGGGCGACCCACGACCGGCCGCCGATCCCCCGGAGGCCGGACCGGTGATCCGAGGGCCCGGCCCCGGGCACCCGGTCGCGGCCGTCGCCGCCGTCAGCCGGTCCGGCGGCCATCGGGGCATCCCGGCCCGCCCGGTACGGGTGCGGCGGGCGACGACTGCATCGGCCTGTCCCTCTCGTCGGGGCCGGCGGGAGCGGCCGTCACCTGCTCGTAGGGGCCCGGGCTCTCGCCTTCGGGCCGCCGCGGCCCGCGCGCGGCCACTTCCTGATCCGACCCTAGCCAGGTATCCCCGCGGCGGCCTCGTATGCCGGTCGCGGGCCCGCCATCCGGCTGAGGGACCCGGGCGCGTCCCGCTCACCGCCCCCGCCGTGCGACGTGGCGGCGGTGGCCGTGTACGGGCCCGCACACCGCGAGCGCACGGCCGGGGCGAGCCGCTGCGCGGGCCGCACTCCGGGCGCATCGGCGACTGGGTAGCCTGGCTCCTCGCGGAAACGGCCCTGCTCGGCGCGCTCGCGCTCCCCGGGGTGCTCACCGGCTGACGGCTCGCACCCGGGCTGGAGTGTCCGCGTACGGCCATGAAGTGGCCCACTCAGAACCATCGGGAATGGCCTGGTCGGTGGAGCCACCTGGGCCGTAGTGTCCTGTCCATGACCTTCAGACCGGCCCTGCGCCCGGGCCCCCGCTCCCTGCTCGCCCTGGCCCAGTTGAGCAACTCCGTCGGCGACGGCGCGTACTACGTCACCTCGGCGCTGTACTTCACCCATGTCGTCGGGCTCGCCCCCGCCCGTATCGGTCTCGGGCTCACCCTCGCCTGGGCGGTCGGCTCGGTCGCCGGTGTGCCGCTCGGGCGGCTGGCGGACCGGCGCGGGCCGCGCGGCACGGCGGTGCTGCTCGCGCTGGCCACCAGCGCGGCCGTGGCGTCGTTCCTGGTCGTCCGCGCCTTCGTGCCGTTCGTGATCGCCGCCTGCCTCTACGCGACGGCCCAGTCCGGCCTCTCCGCCGCGCGGCAGTCGCTGCTCGCGGGGCTGGTGCCGGCCGAGGAGCGCACCGGCGTACTGGCCAGGCTCCAGGCCACGTTGAACGCCGGGCTCGCGGTGGGTGCGGCGCTGGGCGGCTGGGCGCTGCACGCCGGCACCGACTCGGCGTATCTGACGGTCTTCGCCGTGGACGCGGCGAGCTTCCTGGTCTGCGCGCTCCTGCTGTGGCGGCTGCCCCGGGTCGAGCCGGTGGCTCCCGCGCCCGGCGCGGGCGGGCGCCTGGCGGTGCTCCAGGACCGGCCGTACCTCGTCGTGGCGCTCCTCAACACCGTACTGCTGCTGCGGATGCCGCTGCTCAGCCTCGGCATCCCGCTGTGGATCACCGAGCGCACCGAGGCACCGGACTGGCTGGTGTCGGCGCTGTTCGTCCTCAACACCGTGGCGGTGATGGCCTTCCAGATGCGTACGGCCCGCCAGGTCGACGGACTCACCACCGCCGTACGGGCCCTGCGGCGCTCCGGCGCGGTGATGCTGGCGGCGTGCGCGGTCTTCGCCCTGTCCGCGACCGGCGGGGCGGCCTGGGCGGCCGGCGCGCTGATCGGCGGCTCGGTGCTCCTGGTGGTCGCCGAGATGCTGCACTCGGCCGGCTCCTGGCAGCTGGGCTTCGACCTCGCCCCGGCCGACCGGATCGGCGAGTACCAGGGCCTGTTCGGCACCGGCGTCACCGTGGCCCGCACCCTGGGCCCGCTGCTGCTCACCGCGCTCCTGGTGGACTGGGGCACCCCGGGCTGGGCGGTGCTCGGCGGCGCGATCCTCGTGGCCTCGTACGCGATGGGGCCGGCCGCGCGGCGGGCCGAGGCGAGCCGGGCCGCCGCCGTGCGGGCGACACCGCGACCGCCGGAGCTGTCGGCGGAGGACGGCAAGAGCACCGAACACGACACCGCCCGTGCGGTATCGGACAATTCCTCCGACACAACATCAACAATCCGTGTTGTTCATCCATAAGTCCCGCTGCGTTCACGCTGCGTACTCCTAGAGTCTGGGTCTTCACCCGTTTCCTCAAGGAGCGCGGCCATGGAATCCGTACGTCACCTCACCGCCCACCTGGCCCTGGACCTCACGGCCATATGCCTGCTGACCTTCGCGATCTACTATCCGAGGCATCGCAGGCGGGACCTCGTACCGGCGTATCTGGCCCTGAACGTCGCCCTGTTCACCATCGTGGCGGCGCTCGCCGAAGTGGGCGGCAGCGGGGGGACGGCGCTCGGCTTCGGGCTGTTCGGCGTCCTGTCGATCATCCGGTTGCGCTCGGACGCGGTCCAGCACGAGGAAGTGGCCTACTACTTCACCACCCTCGTCCTCGGGCTGCTGTGCGGGCTGCCGCACCTGGGCATCGGTGTGGCCGCCGCGCTCAGCGCCGTCCTGCTGCTGGTGGTCTACACGGCCGACCACCCGCGGCTGCTCTCCGGCGTGCGGCGCACGGTGATCACCCTGGACGCCGTGCACACCGACCCCGCCGCCCTGCGGGCCGATCTCGCCCGGCGGCTGGGCGAGCCGCTCCAATGGACCGTGACGGAGATCGACTTCGTCCGCGACCTGATGGTCCTCGACGTCCGCTACCGCGAGCCCGAGGCCGCCCCGGCCGCCCGGCGCACCGGCCGCGCCGGGGCCGCGCGCCGCGACACCGTGCTGGACGCGGCATGAGGGCGGGCACGGCGGCCCCGGACGCCGCGTCCGCACCGGAGGCGGGCCAACCGGCCGTCCACGCCATAGCCGAGGCGGCCCACGCGGCCGACTCCCTGTCGCTGGACGAGCTCAACGAGCGGTCCGCCCTGCTCACCCGCTTCGACCGCAGCTATCTGGTGCCCGCCGACACCTTCCTGCGGGTGATCGGGCGGCTCACCCGGCCCCGGCGCCACGGCGAGCCGTTCCGGGCCCTGGCCATCGACGGCCGCCGCTCCTTCCGCTACCACTCCGTCTACTACGACACCCCGGAGCTGCGGTCCTTCCACGACCACCGCCAGGGCCGGCGGCTGCGCTTCAAGATCCGCGAGCGGTGCTACGAGGACAGCGGGGAGCGGCAGTTCGAGGTCAAGCTGAAGGGCGGCCGGGGCGACACCGTGAAACAGCGCTGCCCCCTGACGGGCGCGGCGACCCCGCTGGACGAGGAGCCCCGGGCGTTCCTCGCCGACACCCTGCGCCGGGCGTACGCGATCGAGGCGCCCGCGCTGCTGCGGCCCTCGCTCAGCACCGACTATCTGCGCACGACCTTCGTGGCCGACGGCGAGCGCATCACCTGCGACGCCGGCCTCGTCTGCGTGGACCTGCGCGTCCACCGGCACACCGTGCGCTGCGACAGCGGACTCGTCCTCGTGGAGACGAAGTCGTCGGAGCACCTCACCGAGGCGGACCGGCTGCTGCACGCGCACGGGGTGCGCCCCGCCGTCTTCACCAAGTACTGCGGGGCGCTGGCGGTGCTGAGCCCGGCCCTGCCCGCCAACCGCTGGCGCCGCGCGGCCCACCGGGCGTTCGGCGCGCGGGCCGAGTGCCCGCGGGGCGGCGCGGTCCGGGACGGGCCGTGACCGCGCCGGTCCCGACCGGTCCTGAGCGGTCGCTGCGGCCCGGTCAGTCCGGCTGGAGCGAGCGCCACACCCGGTCGGGCAGGATCCGGGCGGCCTCGGCGAGGTCGACGTCGTAGGCGCTGGAGAGCCAGCGGCGCGCGGTTTCGGCCGCGGGGCCGAGGATGAGGACGTCGATCAGGGGCGAGGGGATCGCGACGATCTCCCCCGCCTCGACGCGGGGCCGCAGCCACTCGGCGATCCCCCGCAGCCGTTCCGCCTTGACCCGGCGGATCTCGTCGGCGTGGTCGGCCAGATAGCCGGAGTAGGCGGAGGCGTGCAGGAAGAGCGCCACGTCCGGGTGCTCCTCGGTGAAGCGCAGATAGCAGCGGACCAGGGCGCAGATGCCGGTGCGGGCGGTCCGGGTGCGGGTGAGCGCGGCGGTCATCTCCTCGAACAGCTGCTCCATGCAGCGGGTGTAGAGGGCGACGGCGAGACCGTCGAAGCTGCCGAAGTGGTGGTAGAGGCTGCCGAGGCTCACCCCGCTGGCGGAGGTGACGGCGCTGACCGTGAATCCTTGCTGGCCGGAGTCGGAGAACACCCGCAAAGCGGCGGTGAGGAGGCGGTCGACCGTGGCCTCACCGCGCTGTTGCCTAGGCGACATGCGGGCCACCCTAGCGCAGCATTGACTAGAAATATATTCTAGAAACCGACTACGTTCCCGGCAGTTCGCGGGCCACACTTGAGCCCATGAACACTCACGCCTCACGCGAACTGCCCGAGTCCGACGCCTACTTGGAAGACGGTCAGTGCGACGACTTCTGGTGGCCCGCCACGACCCTGCCGCCGCCCGCGCCCGATCCGAACCCCGCCCCGCTCCCCCGGCAGGCCCGGGGTCGGACCCGGACCTCCGGCATCCCCTGGTGACCGCGGGGACCGGGTCCACCGGGGCGCGTTCAGGCGAATCGTTGACCTCAAGCTAGGTAGAGGTCGTACGTTCGTGGCATGAGTATGGAAGCCACCGCGTGGACGCAGCTCCACAACGTCATGACCGCGCAGCAGGAACGCCGCCCCTTCAGCCGGGCGACCCTGCGGCGCATCGCCGCGTTCGCCCGGCCGCACCGCCGCCGCATCGCCCTCTTCCTGGTACTGAGCGTCATCACCGCGCTCTCCGCCGTGGCCACCCCGCTCCTGGCCGGGCGGGTCGTCGACGCGATCACCCATGACGGCGCGACCGGGACCGTCACCCGGCTGGCCCTGCTCATCGCCGCGATCGCGGTCCTCGAAGCGGCGCTCGGCCTGGTGGGCCGGTGGCTGTCGGCGACGCTCGGCGAGGGGCTGATCCTCGATCTGCGCACCGCCGTGTTCGACCACGTCCAGAAGATGCCGGTGGCGTTCTTCACCCGCACCCGCACCGGCGCGCTGGTCAGCCGCCTCAACAACGATGTGATCGGCGCCCAGCGCGCCTTCAGCAACACCCTCTCCGGTGTCGTCAGCAATGTGGTCACCCTGCTGCTCACCCTCGCCGTGATGCTCACCATCTCCTGGCAGATCACCCTCCTCGCGCTGGTACTGCTGCCCGTCTTCGTGCTGCCCGCGCGGCGGATGGGGGCCCGGATGGCCCGGCTCCAGCGGGAGGCCGCCGAGCACAACGCCGCGATGGGCACCCGGATGACCGAGCGGTTCTCGGCGCCCGGCGCGACCCTGGTGAAGCTGTTCGGACGGCCGGGCGACGAGTCCGCCGAGTTCGCGGCGCGCGCGTCCCGGGTGCGCGACATCGGCGTACGCACCGCGATGGCGCAGTCCGCGTTCATCACCGCCCTCACCCTGGTGTCGGCCCTGGCGCTCGCCCTCGTCTACGGCCTCGGCGGCTACTACGCGCTGCACGACGAGCTGGAGGCGGGCGCGGTCGTCTCGCTCGCCCTGCTGCTGACCCGCCTGTACGCCCCGCTCACCGCCCTCGCCGGGGCGCGCGTGGAGGTGATGAGCGCGCTCGTCAGCTTCGAGCGGGTCTTCGAGGTGCTCGACCTCAAGCCCTTGATCGCCGAGAAGCCGCAGGCCAGGGCCGTGCCGGAGGGGCCGGTGGCGGTGGAGTTCGACGAGGTGCGGTTCGGCTACCCGGCCGCCGACAAGGTCTCCCTCGCCTCCCTCGAAGAGGTCGCGAGCCTGGACACCCGGGGCGGCGCCGAGGTGCTGCACGGCATCTCGTTCCGCGCCGAGCCCGGCCAGATGGTGGCCCTGGTCGGCTCGTCCGGCGCGGGCAAGTCCACGGTCGCGCAGCTGCTGCCGCGCCTGTACGACGCCGACGCGGGCGCGGTCCGGCTCGGCGGGGTCGACGTGCGCGATCTGACCGCCGACTCGATCCGCGACACCATCGGCATGGTCACCCAGGACGGCCACCTCTTCCACGAGTCGGTCCGCGCCAACCTGCTGCTCGCCCGGCCCGGCGCCGACGAGGAGGAGCTGTGGGACGCCCTGCGCCGGGCCCGCCTGGACGCGCTGGTCACCTCACTGCCCGACGGGCTCGACACCGTGGTGGGCGAGCGCGGCTACCGGCTCTCCGGCGGCGAGCGCCAGCGGCTGACCATCGCCCGGCTGCTGCTGGCCCGCCAGCGGGTGGTGATCCTCGACGAGGCGACCGCCCATCTCGACAACACCTCGGAGGCGGCCGTCCAGGAGGCGCTCGGCGAGGCGCTGGAGGGCCGTACGGCGGTCGTCATCGCGCACCGGCTCTCCACCATCCGCTCCGCCGATCTGATCCTGGTCGTGGAGGACGGACGGATCGTGGAGCGCGGCACCCACGAGGAACTGCTCGCACTGGAGGGCCGCTACCAGGAGCTCCACCGCACCCAGTTCGCGCGGGCGGCCGGCGGCGCGCCCGCCGGGCTGGGCTGACCCGGCCCCCAACCAGGCCCCGGGGGGCGCCGGGAAGCCCCCGCCCCCCTCGAAGGCCCCCGGAATCCCCTGAGAAAAGCCGTCGCACTGCTCAACTCCCGCCACTGGTAGGAAAGTTTCCTGTCCGCTAGCATTCCCGCGGTGGCTCGGCGCGGTGCCCGGGACGCGGTCGCTCCCTCGGGGAGCGGCCGTGGGCATGACGCGCTCAGCGAGAGCTCTGACCCGGCCGCCGCGGAACGCCCTGCCCCCGTCCGGACGGACGGGCCGGGCGTCGCGCACCGGTGTCCAGCTCTCGCCGCCCCCACAGGCAGGAGTCAGGTATGCGCCTGAACGCCTCCGCACCACCTTCCTTCGCGCCGCTGCGCCGGCGCCCCGCCCTCGCGCTCGTCCTCGGCGCCGTACTCGCCCTGCTCGCCGGGCTCCTGGTGATGTGGCCCGACCGCGCCGGGGCCGCCGCCGACCCGCTCATCTCGCGCGGCCGGCCCGCCACCGCGTCCTCCACCGAGAGCTCCTCGTTCGGCGCCGCGAACGCCTTCGACGGCGACCCCGCCACCCGCTGGGCCAGCGCCGAGGGCAAGGACCCGCAGTGGATCCGGGTCGACCTCGGCGAGGGCGCCACCGTCAGCCGGGTCCGGCTGAGCTGGGAGGCCGCGTACGCCAAGGCGTACCGCGTCGAGATGTCCGACGACGGCGTCACCTGGACCCGGCTCGCCGAGGAGAGCGCGGGCGACGGCGTCACCGACGACCTGACCGGCCTCAGCGGCAAGGGCCGCCACCTGCGCGTGTACGGAACCGCCCGCGGCACTTCGTACGGCTACTCGCTGCACGAGGTGGAGGTCTACGGCACCGCCGGAGGCGGCACCCAGCCGCCCGGCGGGGCGTTCACGGTCGTCGCGGCCGGGGACATCGCCGCCCAGTGCACCGCGTCCGACAGCTCCTGCGCCCACCCCAAGACCGCGGCGCTCGCCCAGAAGATCGCGCCCGCGTTCTATCTGACCATGGGCGACAGCCAGTACGACGACGCCCGGATCGCGGACTACCGCGCCTACTACGACAAGACCTGGGGCGCCTTCAAGTCCCGGACCCGGCCCGTCCCCGGCAACCACGACACCTATGACCCGGCGGGCTCCCTCGCCGGGTACAAGGCGTACTTCGGCGCGATCGCCTATCCGCAGGGCAAGAGCTACTACAGCTTCGACCAGGGCAACTGGCACTTCGTCGCCCTAGACTCCACCTCCTTCGACCAGAGCGCCCAGATCGACTGGCTCAAGGCCGACCTGGCCAAGAACACCAAGGGCTGCGTCGCCGCCTACTGGCACCACCCGCTCTACTCCTCGGGCGGCCACGGCAACGACCCGGTCAGCAAGCCCGTCTGGAAGATCCTGTACGCGGCCAAGGCCGACCTCGTGCTCAACGGACACGACCACCACTACGAGCGGTTCGCCCCGCAGAACCCCGACGGCAAGGCGACCGCCGACGGAATCGTGGAGATCGTGGGCGGCATGGGCGGCGCCGAGCCGTACCCCATCGAGCAGGTGCAGCCCAACAGCCAGAAGCGGATCAGCGGCCAGTACGGCGTGCTGAAGCTGGACTTCACCGACTCCGGCTACGGGTGGACCTACGTCGGCACCGACGGGCAGGTCAAGGACACCAGCCCCAAGTACAGCTGCCACTGATGTACCTGGCCACCACCGGCCGCCGCGACGCGCCGTCCCCGTCCGCCACCGGCGGAGGGGGACGGCGCGTCCCCGGCGTGGTCCTCGCACTGGGCGCGGTCAGCCTCGTCACGGACATCTCCTCCGAGATGGTCACGGCCGTGCTGCCGCTCTACCTCGTCCTCGGCCTGGGGCTCTCGCCCCTCCAGTTCGGCTTCCTGGACGGGCTGTTCAACGGCGTCACCGCACTCGTCCGGCTCCTCGGCGGACGGGCCGCCGACCGGGGCGGACGGCACAAGCGCATCGCCGGACTCGGCTATCTGCTCTCCGCCGCCTCCCGGCTGGGGCTGCTGCTGGCGGGCGGCGCGGCGTCGGGCATCGCCGCCGCGCTCGCCACCGACCGGCTGGGCAAGGGGATCAGAACGGCGCCGCGCGACGCGCTGATCTCGCTCAGCGGCCCGCCCGAGACCCTCGGCCGCGCCTTCGGCGTGCACCGGGCCATGGACACCACCGGCGCCCTGCTCGGCCCGCTCGCCGCGTTCGCGGTCCTCTGGGCGACCGCGGACGCCTACGACGCGGTGTTCGTGGTGAGCTTCTGCGTCGGGCTGCTGGGCGTCCTGCTGCTGGTGCTGTACGTACCCGGCGGGGCGGAGCCGGTCGCGCCCCGGGCGCCCGCTCCCCCGGCCCGCGCGGCCCTCGGCGACCGCGCGTTCCGGCGCGTCCTGTACGCCGCCGCGCTCCTGGGGGCCGCCACCATCGGCGACTCGTTCGTCTACCTGCTGCTCCAGCGCGGACTCGACATCCCGCTCGACTGGTTCCCGCTGCTGCCGCTCGGGGCGGCGGCCGGGTATCTGGTGCTGGCCGTTCCGGCGGGCCGGATCGCGGACCGGGTGGGCCGGCGACTGCCGTTCCTGTGGGGGCACGCCGCCCTGCTCGCCGTGTACGTCCTGCTGCTGACCCACGCCACCAGCCCCCTGCTCCTGGTGCCGGTGCTCGCGCTGCTGGGCGTCTTCTACGCGGCCACCGACGGCGTCCTGATGGCGCTGGCCGGACCGGCCCTGCCGGTGCGCGGCCGGGCCGGGGGCCTGGCCCTGCTCCAGACGGCCCAGGCCGTGGCCCGGCTCGCGGGCGCGGCCGGGTTCGGGGCGGCCTGGACGGCGTGGGGCGAACGGCAGGCGCTCTGGGTGGCCGCCGCCGCCCTGCTCCTGGCCCTGGCGGGCGCCACCGCGCTGCTGCCGGCCGAGGTGGAACGGCGCGACAGCGCGCCCCTGGAAGGAAGCTCACCGAAAGGGCAGCACCCGTGAACCAGCCCCCCGCACCCCTCTCCGCGCGCCGCAGGCTCGCCGTCGTCGTCGTGGCCGTCCTCGTCCTCGCGGGCGGCTCGCTCGGCTACGTCCTGCACGCCCGCGACCGCGACGGCGCCCAACAGGCCGTGGCGGACGCCTCGTTCACCCTGTCCGCGCCCGGTCTGTACTTCCGCGACACCGCCACCGGCCGCGTCGCCCGCCGGCCGCTCGGCACCCCGGGCCCCCGCGCCGCCGGAGGCCCGTCCTGTGAACGCTTCTACGCCGCCGGGGGCACCGCCCTGTGCCTGCGGCGGCTGGCCGGGCTGCCGGTGCGCACCCAGGCGCTCGTACTGGACCGGCGCCTTCGGGAGGTGCGCCGCGTCACCGTGCCCGGCATCCCCAACCGGGCCCGGGTCTCGCCCTCGGGACGGCTGCTCGCCTGGACGGCGTTCGCGGTCGGCGACTCGTACGCCACCTCGGGCTTCTCCACCCGTACCTCGGTCCTCGATCTGCGCACCGGCTATCTCATCAAGTCGATCGAGGGCATCCCGCTGACCGTGGACGGCTCGCGCTACCACGCGCCCGACGTCAACTTCTGGGGCGTGACGTTCGCCGACGACGACCGGTTCTACGCGACCGTGTCGACCCGCGGGCACACCTTCCTGGTGGCGGGCGACCTGAAGACGTGGTCGGCCCGTGCGCTGCGGCGCAACGTCGAGTGCCCCTCCCTGTCGCCCGACGGCACCCGCGTCGCCTTCAAGAAGCGCGTCACCTCCGGGCCCGACGCGCCCTGGCGGCTGTACGTCCTGGAGCTGAGCACCCTGCGCGAGCACCCGCTGGCCGAGCCGCAGAGCGTGGACGACCAGGCGGCCTGGCTCCCCGACGGCAGGGTCGCGTACGCCCTGCCCGCCCACTCGGGGCGCCCCGCCGGCATCTGGTCGGTGCCCGGCGACGGCACGGGCGCACCCGAGCTCCTCGCCGCCGGGGCCACCTCACCGTCGCCGGTCGGCTGACGCCTACGGCCGCGGCCGTACGCCTTCGCCGCGCGGCCCCGGGCTCACCAGGAGAACCAGCCCGGGGTCGCGCTGTAGTCCTGCGGGAGGTAGTCGCACGCCGTCGCCGAGAACCCGGTCGCCGCCCCGCGCGCGGCCAGCGCCTCCCCGTGGGCGTCGACGCGGTCCGCGGCGACGAGGAGCGCGACCACCGCGACCAGCCACACCACGGGCAGCGCCGCGCCGGGCCGGCGCCCGCTCTGCATCATGACGGCCCCGGCCAGCGCGGCGATCCCGGCCGCCAGGACCAGACCGAAGGCGACGAGGGTCAGATGGTCCAGGGTCGAGGAGGCGTGGCACAGGAGGTAGCGCCGCCCCGAGACGACGGCGGGCACCCGTTCCAGTACGGCGAGCGCGCAGAGCGACCCGCCCACGGCGACGAGGTGTTCGGGCCGTATCCGCGACGCGCGGGCCTCCGGTTCGGTCAGGTCCGTCCGCATCTCCCCCGCCTACTTCGCGCCCACCGGGCTGACGTACGTGCCCGGATGGGTGGCGGCGTCCTGGAGGAGGATCGAGCCGACCGGCCAGCGCAGGGTGTGGGAGTGCGTCTCGCCCGGTGGCGTCACCACGATGCGGGTCGGCCTGAACTCCTGGCCGCTGCCCTGGACGTACGGCAGGTAGAAGATGTTGAACGTGGTCGTGGCCTTCGGCCGCAGGATCACCTTGTGCGGCTGGACGGCGGTCTGGCGGACCAGCGACCAGGTGAGCGGGCCGACGAGGTCGACGCCCGGGTAGCCGTCGAGGACGCAGGAGGCGGCGGCCCTGTTGGTGAGCGTGACGGTCAGCGCGTACTGGATGTTGGGGTTCTTCGCCCGGCTGGTCGGGACGGTGGCGAAGCCGAGGTCGGCGGTGCGGCAGCGTCCGCCGGAGGCGGTTCCCGCGCCGGTCGCCGCCGCCGTGCCCCCGGTCGCCGTGTCCGGGGGCTCGGGCGCGCTGCTCCCGCCGCCCGCCGTGCCGCCCCCGCCCGTGGCCGACGCGGTGGCCTGCCCGGTGGGGGCGGCCTTCCCGGAGCCGTCGTCGCTGCAACCGGTCAGGAGCAGCCCGGTGGCGGCGGCCACGACGACGGGCCACCGCAGTGGGAGTCGGGGACGGGACACGGGGTGTTCTCCTCAGCCTCGTACGGCGCTGGTGGGTCCTTGCGGCGGAACCGGGTGGTCCGCACACCTCTACGACGCGCCCCGCCGCCCTCCGGTTTCACTCCCGTCCGCGGGCGCGGTCGTACCGGCGCGGTCCAGCAGCTCCTGCGCCCGCTCGCCCAGGACGTGCCCGAGCGTCTGGTACGCGTCGAACTGCTCGTGGTCGAACCACTGGTCGCTGGTGCTGTCGTGGGGGAAGACGGGGTTGGCCGAGGCGTAGGAGAGGAGCTGGTAGGGCATGTCCCCGGTCAGGGTGGCGCGGGCGACGATCAGGGTCCCCTCGCAGCCCCCGCCGTCGTCGAGCGCCAGGGCCTCGGGGTAGGTGATGGTGCCGGTGACGACCGCCGACTTGGAGAGCCGGGCGTTGAGCGCGGACAGCACGCTAGGGGGCTCCAGCGGATCGCCGCTGCCCGGCACCAGGCTGGTCGGGTCGTCCAGTTTGATGGTGATGCCGAGCTCCTCGTGGGCGAGCGCGATCGCCTGCGCCAGCGTGGTGGCGAAGGGCGGGGTGTCGCCGCTGGCGTCGATGCAGACGGCCGTGCGGACGCCGTGGCGCAGCAGTTCGACCAGGCCGAGGTTCTCGTAGTGGCCGCCGTCGGTGACCAGCAGCAGCCGGTCGTCCATCGGGTAGCGGCCGAACACCTCCCGCAGCAGATACGGCAGCCGGCGGATCAGCGGGGGCGGCGGCGCCTGCCAGAACCGCTCGTCCCACTGCTCGGCCAGCGCGCCCGGGTTGGGCAGCCAGCTGCCGAGCCGGGCGTTGGTGAGGGCGAACAGGGTCTGGAACGCCCGGCTCTGGGCGCCCATCGCGGAGGCGAAGGCGGCGCCGGAGACGGCGATCGCGGACTCCACGGTGAGGTCCCGCGCGATGTGGTGCCTGCTGCGCAGCTCCACACAGCGGGTGCAGGCGTAACCGACGTCGGGGCCGCCCACGTAGTCGCCGGAGAGGGTGAAGGAGACGGCCCGGCGGCCGGGCGGTGTGCGGTCGCTGCCGGAGAGGTTGGCCGCGGCGGCGAAGACGACCTGCGGGAAGTCCGCCTTGCGCGCGCCGTACCGGCTCAGCGTGGTGGTCTCCGAGGCGAAGTCGTAGGGCCGGGCCAGCTGTACGCCGCCGGGCCCCGGCAGCGTCTCGCGGCGGACGGCGAACGCGGTGGCCAGCCGCCGCCGGTAGAAGGGGTGCAGGCTCATCCACGTCTGGTCCAGGAACGCGCCGATGAACAGCAGCACGGCCGGGACGCCGAGCTGGGCCCAGGCCCGCCAGTGGCGGCCGGTGGCGATCGCCCAGCCGAGCAGCAGCAGGAACGCGGCGCCCAGCACGACCAGCACGCACCACACCGTCAGGTACTGGACGAAGCCGTTGGGCACGGCCCGGGTGAGCCCGGACCGGCCGCGCACCGCGTCCATCACCTTGGACAGGCCCGTACGCAGGCTCTGGCGCCGCCGCCACAAGGTGCCCACCAGGGCGGCGGCGTAGGCGACCGCCACGGTGAGCCCCGCCCCGGTCGCCGCGTCCGGGCGGCTGACCCGGAACCGGGTCTGGAGGTAGACCGCCGCCCAGGCGAGCAGCGGCAGGAGGACCACCACCACCGCGAGGACCAGGGCGAACACGACGAGCGCGTGGAAGGCCCTGGCCAGCTGGTGGGCCAGGCCCTCGGCGCGGTCCCAGGCGTACAGGCAGAGCCACAGCAGCCAGGCGACCGCCGCCGCGACGAACGCGTACGCGACCGCGAGCAGGGCCGGTGCGCGCAGCTCGGGGCGCGGCGGGGTGCCCGAGCAGTCGGCGCAGAAGCGCAGGCCGGGTCCGGAGAGGTGGGACAGGTCGGTGACCGGCAGTTCGTGGTAGGCCCAGCTGAGGGCGAGCCCGAGGGTGGCGGTCGCGGCGGCGAGCAGGAACAGCGAGGCGAGCAGACCGCGCAGCAGCACACCGAGGGCGACGAGCCACTCGCCGGTGCCGTCGGCGACGTACTTGGAGTGGCGCCGCAGATGGTCCTCCTCGGGCGAGCCGGGCCGGAACGCCTCCTGTGAGGTGAGGCTGGAGTTCAGGGCGAGCTGCAGGGCGCCGACGGTGTAGCCGCCGCCGGAGACGGAGACCAGGTAGCGGGCCTCGCGCAGGGCCGGGCGCAGGGCCTGGAGGGCGCCGAGGGTGACGCAGGCGGAGCGGATGCCGCCGCCGGAGACGCAGAAGCCGAGCCGCGCGTTCTCGCGGACGCCCGGCACCGTGCGCTGGTAGCGCCAGTACGCCTCCTCGCCGCCGGAGGTCCGGTGCTCGGCGCCGTTCGGAGCGGGCCAGATCCGGCCGCCGGGTCCGACGACCGGCCACGGCGGGATCAGCGCGGGCGCGTGCGCGTCGTGCTCGTGGTCCGGCCGGTGCCCGCGCGGGGGCCTCAGCGCGCGGCCCGCGCGCGAGACGGTGGTGGCCCACACCACCGCGCCGACGACCAGGGCGCCGCCCAGCAGCGGCCACTTGACGCACTCCAGCACGGTGGCCGCCGCGAACACCGCGTCCCCGGCACTGTGCCCGGCGGTCAGCCCGTGCAGGAGGAGACCGTTGGCGACCACGCCGAGGAGGGCGCCGACGAGCGTGACGAACAGCGTCCAGTACGACACCTGGCGACCGCGCGGCCCGGAGTAGGCGTGGCGGCCGAGCGCGAGGGCGAGGCACAGGGTGACCGCCGCGCCGACGAGCCAGACCGTGTCGGCCACCAGCGCGTCCTGGAAGGCCGCGGCGTGCCCGCCGTACGCCTCGCGCGCCCGCGCGGCCGTCCCGGCGAACCGCAGCCGGGCGAGGTCGACGTCCGGGCTCCGCCACAGGCAGTAGCCGAGCCCGAGCGCCCCGGGCACGAGCGCGCCCCAGGCCCGTACGAAGCCCTGGCGGGCGGTGACGGGTCTCGGGGAGCGGGCGGGGGGCGACTCGGCGGAGGGGGATGCGGGCGGAGCTGTGGGGGAAGCCATCGCGTCACCTCGCGGGGTGGTTCGGGGCCGCCGTCGACGACGGGTGTTCAGTCGGGCGGCTCCGCGCTGCCCGCCTGCTCGGGGCCGCCGGCCGCCGGGTCGCCCCCGGACGGCTCGTCGGCGGACTCGTCGGCGGACTCGTCGAGTTCGCGCATCCGGCGCTGGACGGCCTCGCGCAGGGTCTCCTCGCCGGGTACGGGCCGGTCCCGGGGGGTGGGCTGCCGGTCGGCGCTCTCGTCCGCCCCGCCCCGCGGCCCGGGTCGGTCCGCGTGGTCCTTCCGCTCTGCCATGGCGGTCTCCTCCAGTCCGGGCGGGCGGGTACCCGGGCGCGCTACTTCTTGGCCCTCTTGGCGGGCGCCTTCTTCGCGGGCGCCTTCTTGGCCGCTGTCTTCTTGACGACGGCCTTCTTCGCGGCGGCCTTCTTGGTGGCGGCCTTCTTGGCCGGGACTTCCTTGACGGGGGCCTTCTTGGCCGGGGCCTTCTTGGCGGACGTCTTCTTCGCACCCGTCTTCTGGGCGGGACTCTTCCTCGCCCCCGCCTTCTTGGCCGCCGCCGCGTCCGTCCGACCGCCCGACCAGGTGCCCTCGGTGACCTGGCCCGACCTCAGCTCGTCGATGTGCGCGTGCCAGAGTTCGGCGCGCGAGGAGGTGGTCTCCTTGACTGCGGCGGTCAGGCTCCGGGCCGCGGCGAACCGGTCGGAGACCGGCCCGGAGGCGGCGATGCGCTCATTGGTCCCGGTGTGCGCGTCGATGGCCGAGCGCAGGCTGCCCGCGTACGCGGTCAGCTTGCCCAGGTCGCGGAATTGCGGCTTGGGGGTGCCGAACCACACCTGCTGCCACCAGTGGTCGCTGACGGGGTCGCGCCAGCTCAGATAGCCGCCGGGCAGGATCTTGCGCGGCCCGTCCAGCTTGCCGGTGAAGCTGTAGCGCACCCCGGGCGCGGTGACCGGGTCGTAGAAGTGCGGGGTGAAGAAGTCCGAGACCAGCAGTCCGTTGATGGTGTAGCCGTTCTCCGGCGCCTCGGACGGGTCGGCGACCTCGACGAGGAACTCCACCACGCCCTGGCCCGGCTTGGGCGACTGGCCCGCCACCAGGCGGTTGCCCCAGGGGTCGCCGAGCATCTCCAGCATCTCGTGGCTGGCCGTCAGCGACCAGCTGTCGCTGTACTGGATCAGCGAGAACGGCTGGCCGTTCTTGTCCATGTGGACACCGGCCGCGCCGGGCTGGCCGATGTCGTCGCGGACGATGAGCGGCCAGTAGCCCACCGGCACGTCGCTGAGTTTCTCGAAGGCGTCCACGGACGCGGGGATCTGCCACAGCGGGGCGAAGTCGCGGATGGCCTGCTTCTGCAGGGCCGCGGCGACCTTCTGGAGCGCGGAGGAGGTGATCCGGTCGGTCTCGGACACCAGGGCGAGCTGGGTGACAAGCATGGGAGCTCCTTCGGTGGGTGCGGGGGCGGCGGCCGGGGCGTTCGCCCGCCCCGGCCGGGGCGAGGTCGGGTCAGGTCAGCAGGCGGGACAGCGAAGTCCCGTACTCCTTCGGCAGGTTGAGCTCGGCGGCCAGCGTGTCCAGGAAGGTGCGGTCGCCCGTGGCGGTCAGCCCGTCGAGCACCACCGGGAGCTGGGGCGGCGGCGGGCCCTCCGCGGTGGTGATGCTCGGGCCGGTGGGCCGTCCGGGGCCGGACGCGGTCAGGGCCGGGAGGCGCGGGCGCAGCTCCTCGCCGGTGGGCCTGATCTCGTCCAGGGCGAGCTGCCACTGGACCTCGCCGTCGGGGGACGCGGTGACCGGGGCGGACGCGGCGCGGGCGGCGAGCCGGGGCAGATCGGCGAGGGCTTCGGTGAGCCGGTCGGTCGCCTCGGTGAGGGTGAGACCGGCCAGGACGGGGTCCATGGCGCCGTCGTCCAGCTGGACCAGCCGGTCCCCGGGCAGTCCGGGCACCTGCTCCAGGGTGGCGCCGGGGGCCAGTGCGCGCAGCAGGGCGGCGGTGCCGTAGCGGGGTGTGCCGTCGATGACGACGAGCCGGATGTCGCTGTCGCGGGCGTCGACGAGGGAGGTGTACGGGTCGCCGCTCTCCCCCGCGACGACGAGGAGGTCGGCGCGCATCCCCGGGCGCAGCGAGCCGAGGGCGCCGTCCCAGCGCAGGATGCGGGCGGCGTCGCGGGTGGCCATGGCGACCAGTTCGCGGTCGGTGAAGACGGATCCGGCGGCGGTGGAGGCGAGCCGGGCGGCCTTGAGTTCGCCGAGCAGCCCCTTGCTTCCGGACACCGACCAGTCCGAGCCGAGGCCGATGGTGACACCGGCTTCCTTGGCGGCGGCGATGTCGGCGGTCCTGCCGTACAGCAGCAGGTTGGACAGCGGCGACCACACCATGGAGCCGCCGTGCCGGGCGAAGACGCCGAAGTCCTCGGCGGTCAGTCCGGTGCAGTGGATGCCGACCAGGTTCTCGGTGACGGCCCAGGTGCCGGGCTCGAACTGGAGGGCCTGGAAGTGGGCGCGGGCCGCGTCGTCGACGCCTTCGGCGAGGTGCAGCAGGAGCCGGTGGGGCTGCTGGAGGCGGGCGAGGAACCGGGCGGCGTCGGCCGCTTCCACGTCGGCGATGCGGGAGGCGGCCTCGGGCAGGTCCGGGGTGTCGGTCTGCTCGACGTTGCGCACGATGCCGCGGTACATCCGGCGGGCGCCCGCGTTGCTGAACAGGGCGATGCCCTGGGTCGTCGTGGTGCCGTTGACCAGTGCTTTCGCCTCGACGTACCGGACCACGGCGGGCATCAGACGGGGGTCCTGGCCGAGCACGGTCATGGGTCCGGTGACCAGGCCGTGGTAGGCGGGGTTGGCGCTGCCGCCCCACTGCGAGCGGTTGCCGTACTTCTTGGGCACCGCCCACAGGGGGAGCACGTCGTAGGGCAGGTGGTTGTGCAGTTCGATCAGCCCGGGGTAGACCGAGCCCCGGGTGCGGACGGGAGTGACCTCCTCGAAGCCCGCGGGCGGCGGCTCGGCGGCCGGGCGCACCGCTTCGACGCGCTGCCCCGCCAGGTACAGGACGCCGTCGTCGATCACGGTGTCGGCGTCGTCCAGGGTGACGATCCGGCCGCGCAGGGCGAGCCGGGTGGTATCCGGGGGGTCGGCTCCGGGCGACATGCGCGTATCCCTTCTCGCCGTCCCCCGAGGCAGATGAGCACAAGTGATACATAGCCGAATATCGGATAAACATCACTTATTACCCACAATGCCGTAAAGTCCCCCGCCGATCACCTTGTGCCCGACCCGATCGCCCGGATGGAGCAGGAGCCCCCATGCACCCCTTCGACCCCGGCTACGCGCAGGATCCCTACGCCCAGCTCGTACGCGACTACCCCGGCCCGGACGTCTACCCGGCCACCGACTTCCGGGTGGAGTGGGGCCCGGTCTTCCACCGAGGGCGGCTCGACGGCACGGCCCGCGTGCTGGTCGTCGGGCAGGACCCGGCCGCCCACGAGGCCATCACCCGGCGCATCCTGGTCGGCACGGCGGGCCGCCGCTTCCAGGGCTTCCTCGCCAAACTGGGCGTCGACACCGGTTACGTGATGGTCAACACCTTCCTGTACAGCGTGCTGGGCCAGCACGGCGGCAACGCGCACGCCACCGATCCGCACATCGCCGAGTACCGCAACTCCTGGCTGGACGCCCTCACCGCCCACCAGCCCATCGAGGCGGTCATCGCCCTGGGCGGCCTCGCCGACACGGCCGTGCGCACCTGGCGCCGCACCCCGGCGGGGGCCGCCTTCTCGGGCGCCTACCAGCACATCCCGCATCCGACGTTCCCCGACAGCGCGGCGGCCTCCGGCGCCGATCCGGTCGAGGCGATGACCAAGCTGGTGACCGCCTGGAACGCCGCCCTGCACGCCCTGGAGGGGGTCATCACCCCCGACACCGCCCGGCCCCTGGTCCCGTACGGCGCCACGCTCACCCCCGCCGACCTGGCGAACATCCCCGAGGCCGACCTGCCGGCCGGGCTGCCCGCCTGGATGCGCTCGGACGAGCCGTGGGCGAGCCGCCAGGGCACCACCTCGGACGAGAAGCGCGCCACGATCGCCGTACGCGTACCGACCGATCTGCGGCCGTTCTGAGAGCCCGCTCCCGGCAGGCGGGGCGCCGAAGGCACGCGCCCCGCCCCCGCGCCACGGCTAACGGCGCAGGTCCACCACCGAGCGCAGCTTCCCGCTGGTCGCGCTGCGGTCCAGGCTCGCGCCGTCGACCGCCTCCACCACCAGGTCCAGCAGCCCCTCGCCGACGGCCGACGCCAGCTCCGGGCAGCCCGTCAGGAACGCCTCGCGCAGCGGCTCCGGTCCGGGCGCGGCCGAGCGCTCGACCCGTACGGTGAGCCGCTCGCGCACCTCGTCGCGGGTCAGCACGCTCTGGAGTTCACCGCTGTAGCGGGTGCTCTCCTGCGCGATCGCCACGAGGCGGCGGTGGTTGACGAAGTAGGTCGCCACCCGCATCACGTCACCGGTCCGCCCGAGCAGTTCGAAGCGGGGGGCGTGGCTGCCGCAGGGGCAGCGTCCGGGCAGGGCGCGGCCCAGGTCACCGATGACGTACCGGCCGAGCCGCTGGCCGCGCCGGGCGTGCGTGGTGAACACCAGGCGGCCGGTCTCCCCCGGCTCCACCGGGCGGTCGGCCTCCAGGTCGACGATCTCCAGGCTGTGCAGGTCGGCGTGGAGGTGGTGGACGCCGCCCGCGCTCTCGACGCACTGGTAGCCGAGCGGGCCGAGGTCGGTGCTGCCGTAGGTGATGGAGCGGACGGTCTCGATGCCGAACGTCTCGCGCAGGGTGCGCCGCTGCTCGTCGGTGAAGTGCTCACCGCCGTAGAAGATCTTGCGGAGGCCGCCGTAGGCGCGCAGCGCGTCCGCCTCCTCGCGCAGCAGCTGCCACAGGTAGGAGGGCATGCCGAAGAGGGTGTCCGCCCGGTGCTCGATCAGCGCCCGCGCGGTGGCGCGGTGGTCCGGGCCCGCCGCCAGGGGCAGTTGGACGCCGCCGAGCCGCTCCAGGATGGAGAAGAAGCTGATGAAGCTGCCGTACATGCCGCCGCAGTAGAAGAGGTTGGCGGTGCGGTCGCCCTCGGGGTCGTACCCCGCGGCGAGCAGTCCGCGCGCGGCGGCGCGCATCTGGGTGTCGTAGTCGTCGTAGCTGAACAGGGAGAGCGCGGGGGCGCCGGTGCTGCCGCCGCTGTGGAAGTACAACTCGGCGTCCGAGCGGGCGACATGGCGGTTGAGTTCGCGTACGTCGTCCTTGCCGAGCAGCGGCCCGGCGGGCACCGGCAGGGCGAGGGGCCGGGCCAGGTCGTCCAGGCACGCCGTGGTGGCGAACCGGGCGTCCGCCTGGACCGCGACCCGGCGGCTGTAGCGCTGCAGGGCGTACACCCCGTCGTGCGGTTCGCCCGAGTAGCCACTGAGCATGGCGCCGAGCGGGGTGACCCTGGTGACGCCCGCCGCGAGGACGAGCCGGGCGAGTTCCGCGATGTCGCCGCGGCTGCCCGCGATGCCCGCGGTCTGCAGATAGCGGCGCATCGGGCGCAGGGTGGCGATCGCCCGCTCGCGGGGCAGCGGCTTGACCCACACGCTGCGGTGCAGCGGAGAGGCGGTGAGGGCGGAGCGGGTGTCGGCCAGCACCCGCCAGGAGCCGTCCTCGGCGGCGAACACCCGGGTCAGGCCCAGGTGTTCCTCCAGGCGGGCGACCAGTTCGGTGGTGGTGAGTTCGGCCTCCTCGGCCGGGTCCGGGGCCTCGGCAGCGGGCCCGGCTGCCGGGCGGGCCGCGAGCACCGCGGCGAAGCGCTCGGCGAACGCGAACACCTCGTGCTCGTCGTCGGTGTCGAGGTAGACCACCTGCGGGCTGGAGCACGCCTGCTGCTCGTACCGGCAGACGTCGTCGGCGAGCGCCTCCAGGGCGGCCGGGGCCTGCCCGGCGCCGGGCGCGAGGTAGGCGAAGGAGATGCGGTGGCCCCACTCCACCAGGCGGCAGCCGGGCGGCACATGGGCGGCGACGCCCTCCACCGCGCTCTCGCCGCCCCATACGGCGACGGCGTCGGCGGGCGCGCACATCAGGCGCAGCCACTCCTGCCGCGCGGAGGAGAAGCGCAGGACGACGATGCGCCCGGCCACGGCCCCGGTGGGGTCGAGGGCGCCGAGCTCGGCCATCAGGTGCTGGGTGAACAGGGTGTCGCCGCCGCTGGTCTTGAGCACGTTGACGTTGCCCGCCAAGAGGCCCTCGACGATGCTCAGGGGGGCGACGGAGGCCGCGTTGCCGGGCGCGATGTGGGCGACCAGACCGACCGGCGCCCATGCCTCGTACACGGTCTCGCGCGCGTCGGGACGGTTCAGCCGGCCCGGGGCGGCGCCGCCGAGCTCGCGGCGGAGCTTGCGGGTGAGCTCGGTGCGGCCGAGGTGGAGGGCGAGTTCGTCGAGGAGGGCCGGGTCCTCGCCCGCGGGCAGCAGCGCGCCCAGCCGGGCGCGCACGGGGTGCTGCGGGTCGCCGAGGGCGCGGGCCAGCGCGTCGCAGGCGGCCAGCACGGTCTCGGTCTCCAGCGGGGCAGCGAGTACGTCCTCGACCGTGGTGGCGAGGGCGGCGAGGCGCCGTCCGGCCTCCTCGTCACCGATGAAGGCGCCCTGCCAGTAGTGGTGTTCGGTGGTGGCGTGGTGCTCGGTCACGACAGGCCCTTCATCAGTTCGGCGGCGGCCACCGCGCAGCTCTTGTTGCGGCTCACCCCGGCGCGGCCGTGGACGGTGAACCAGTCGGTGCCCAGCTCGCAGCCGCACTCGGCGCCGGGCCGCAGGGAGGCGAGGTCGCCCATGACGACGCTCTGCGCCGGTACGGAGGTGATGTACGGGGAGACCAGGTGCAGATAGCCGGGTTCGCCGTACGGCAGGGGTTCCAGGGTGCGGGTGGAGCGGATCGTCACGCGGGACCACACGGGGGCGTGCAGCCGGTGGTGGTCGCACTCGATGTACGGGACGCAGTGCTCGACCGAGCCGAAGGTGTCGCGGACGCGCTCGCCCGGGATGCCCAGTTGCTCGGTCACGCGCGCGTACAGCTCGTCCTTGCCGATGCGCCGGTCGGCGTGGCCCTTCCAGCCGCCGCCCAGGACGACCAGCGAGCCCTCGGGCAGCCGCAGCGGCGGCAGCCCCATCGCGCGCATCCGCTCCAGGGTGAAGAAGAGGAAGGCGGGGAAGCCCAGGATGCGGACCGGGGCGCCGTCGCGCTCGAAGCGGCGCAGTGCGGCCACGCACCCGAAGGGGTCGAACTCGTGGCCGGCCCCGGTGTCGCGCAGCGCGTACTCGACGCTGCGGGCCGGGGCGAAGTCGCACAGGTAGTTGTCGGTGAACGCGGTGCCGAGGTTGAGGGCGGGCGCCGGCTCGTAGCTGTACAGGAGGTAGTTGACCTCCTCGTCGGGGGTGATCCAGCCGTTGCGCTCGAAGATCCGGGCGACCATGCGCTGGGCGGACCGGATGGTCCAGTCGTCGAAGAACATCTGCGACTTCTGGCCGGTGGTGCCCGAGGAGGTCAGGCGCAGGTCGACGTCCTCGCGCGGGATGGAGAGGATCTCGTGCCGCTTGAAGAAGTCGGCGTGCACCAGCGGGGTGCGGTAGGGGCGCGCGTCGGGCGTCGCCCCGTACAGCGAGCGGAAGAACGCGGAGCGCTCGGTGTGCCAGGCGTTGATCTCCGTCATGGCGGCGGCGAACAGCGCGTCCTCGTCCGGCCCGCAGGCGTACGGGTCGGTCAGGTCGCACAGGCGCTGCACGTGCGCCAGCGCGGCGGGGTCGGGCACGCCGACCGGGGCGAGATGGGGGTTCACGAGGCAACCTCAAGAGTGGGCAGGTAGGTCGACGCCCAGGCCGACAGGAAGCAGTCCAGATAGGGCTGGAGGGCGGGTTCGACGACGACACCGCGGAAGTCGATCTGCGCGGTGGAGCGGGAGAGCACGACGTAGTCGTGGAAGCCGGCGCCCTCCGCGCGCATCGCCGGGTAGAGCGCGCCCGCGACGAAGCCCTGGGCCAGGAACGCGGCGAGCACCTCGTGGTGCGCCAGCGGCACCAGCGCCTCCACGTAGCCCGCTCCGGCCCGGGTCAGGGTCGAGGTGACGGATTCGAGGCAGGCGGCAGCGGCGGCCGGGTCCGGGTGGGCGGCCAGCAGCGAGCAGTAACGGCCGGTGCGGTTGAAGTAGGCGTACACCTCGAAGCCGCCGTCGTCCGGGGTCAGCAGCACGTTCGGGCTGTGCAGCGGGTAGAACCAGGCGCCCGCGTCCGGGAAGCGCTCGTGGAAGCGGCGCCGTACGAAGGCGGGGGCCTCGATCATCTCCAGCCGTTCGGCCCGGCCGTGGCGGAGGGCCGGGAGCGGGTCGGCCGCGCGGGTGTCCGCGTAGCTGACGTCCAGGCAGCGCTCGGCGGCCCGCAGCAGCGGGAGCAGCGCGGCGGGCACCTCGGGCACGGGCAGGCGGCGGTCCAGGACCCCCGCCGAGTGACGCGCGTAGAGTGCGAGGCTTTCGCGGCTGCTGAGGTCCACGGCGTTGGGCAGGACGCCCAGCGGCCGGAAGTCGTTGCGCGCGACGACGCGCTGGGGACCGGCGCTGACCGTACGGACCGTGGCGTACACCGAGTCGAGCCGTCCGCTGTCCAGCATGCCCGCGCACAGCGCCTCGGTGAGGGCGGCGGCCAGGCCGCCGGCGCGGTGGTCGGGGTGGACGGCGAGCCCTTCGAGCCGCCCGATCCGGCTGCCCCGCTCGCCGTGGATGGCGGCCGAGGCGGCCAGGGCCCCGGTGTCGGGGCAACGTCCCACCAGCCAGAGGGAGTTCGGGTCCTGGATGAGCCGGGCCATCTCGGCGGGGTCGGTGCCGAGCGCGGCCGGGTAGTGCGGGCCGTAGACGGCGTAGTAGAGCTGGCGCAGTTCGGCGATGTCGGCGCCGGTGGCCGGGGTGATACGGGTGTTCATCGCTCGCCTCCGACGGGCTCGGGGGTGCGCGCGCCGGCCGCCCCGGCGGGCTCGGGCGCGCCCGGCTCGCGGGGGCCGGTGCCCAGCAGCGCGAGGGCGCAGGCGGCGGGGACGAGTCCGGCGGCCTGGATCAGGCAGAGCGCCCGGGCCGAGAGGTGGTCCCCGGCGAGCCCGAACAGCAGGGAGGCGACCGGGAAGGAGGCGCCGAGCACGGCCTGCATCACGGCGAAGAACCCGGGCTTGTCGGCGGTCGGCACCAGCCTCTGGAACAGGGCGACGAACCGCACCCCGATCACTCCGACGCACCAGCCCGCCACGGCGAGCCCGCCCGCGATGGCCGGGCGGCCGGGGACGAGGCCCGGCAGGGCGAGGGCGAGGGCCATCAGCGCGAGGCAGTACGCACCGGCGGTGGTGGGCCGCCCGGGCACCCGGGCGCCGGTGAAGGAGCCGATCAGGGTGCCGGTGCCGAGGCAGGCTTCGAGCAGGGCCACCGTGCCGCCGCCGTCGCCGAGTTCGGTCCGGGTGTAGAGCGGGATGACGACGAAGACGGCGGTGGTGAACAGGTTGGCCGCGGTGAAGCAGACCAGGATGCGCCGCACGTGGGGCAGGGAGCTCAGGATGCCGAGCAGGGAGCGCTTCCCCGGCTCGTCCCCGGCGTCCCCGGCGCCCTCGGCGGGCGCCGGTGCCGTGCGGAAGCGCACGCCCGCGATCAGCAGCGCGGCGGCCAGGTAGGCGGCGGCGCAGCCCGCGGCGAGTCCGGCCGGACCGGCCCGGTCCACGATCAGCGCGCCCAGCAGCGCGCCGCCGAGACCGGCCAGCGACTGGGTGGACAGCTCGAAGCCGGTGGCCGTCTCGATGTCCTCGTCGTCGACGAGTTCGGGCACCGAGGTGGTCAGGCACGGGTCGAAGAACGCCTGGCAGGTCGCCAGGGCCAGGGTCGCGGCGTACACGGCCGGGACCGGCAGCCCGCTCGTCCACGCCCAGACGGCGAGCGCGCCCGCGACGGCTCCCGCCAGCGCGGCGGTGGTGCGCAGCACCGAGCGGTGCTCGTGCCGGGCCAGTACGCGCGCCACCACGGGCGCGAGGGCCACGGCGGGCAGGGTGCTCACGGCCATGAACAGGCCGGAGGCGAGCCCGCGTCCGCCGTCCACGGCGTAGGCGACCAGCCACCAGGCCACGCCGACCTGGAACATCCGGGCCGCGGCCTGGGTGAGGACCTGGCCGAGCCAGACGGCGCCGAAGGCGCGGTTGCGCAGGACGAGCGGCACCCGGGCGGTGTCGGTCGCGCTCATGCCGTCGGCCTCTCGTCGAGCACCCGGACGAGCTTGCCCGAACGCGGGTTGACCACCAGGTCGCGGTGGCGCGCCCACTGCACCGACATCGGGTGCACGAATCCGGCGCGCAGGCTCTCCCCGTACAGCGGCCGGGCCGCGCCGAGTTCGCCGAGCACGGCGTCGGCCAGGGGCTCCAGGGCCGCCGGGTCGTCGTCGCCCGGGGCGGTGGCGAGCCGCAGGACGAGTCCGTCGCGCCCGTCCCAGCGGCGCACGACCAGCTGCATGCCGACGATGCGCCCGGCGGTGTCGGCCTTCGCCACGGCGTCCTGCGCGTCCTGGGAGTACAGGGCGACCGGTCCCACCCGGACGCCCTCCTCGGCGCGGCCCAGGATGCGGAAGTGGCCGACGCCGGTGCCCGTCCACTCGGCGCGGTCCCCGGCGGGGTAGCGGATGACGGGCATCAGCCGGCGGAACAGGCTGGTGACCACGACCCGGCCGGGGCGGCCGGGCTCGGTGATGGGCTCGCCGGTGGTGTCGTCGAGGATCTCCACGACGGAGTACGGGGTGAACGCGCGGTGCACCCGTGCGTCGGGGCCCGGCACCGGGCGGCCCAGCAGACCCGCGTCGACGCTGGCGTAACCCACCGAACGGGCCTCGGCGTTGGGGAAGGCGACGGACAGGAGCCGCCGCTGGTCCTCGAAGAGCGCCTCGCCGCCGAAGAGCAGCAGCTCCACGGCGTCGAGCCGGCCGCCCTGGGCAACGACGTGCTCGGCGAGGCGGCACAGCGTGGTGGAGGTGCCGGTGACCACCTGGGCGTCGAAGTCGCGCAGGGTCCGCGCCGTCGACTCCAGGGGCGCGGCGCCGCCGACGGGCAGCCGTACGTTGTCGACGGGCGCGTGGGCCAGCGAGTCCAGCACGAACAGGAAGCTGGCGTAGAGCTCACCCGCGTAGAACAGGTCGGCCACCCGGTGTCCGGGGCGCAGCCCGGTGTCGACCAGGCCCTGGCCGAAGGCGGTCACGAAGGTGCGCCACTCGTCCCGGGTGTAGACGGAGAACTTGGGGGCGCCGGTGGTGCCGCCGGTCTTGTAGACGGTCGCCTCGGCGAGCGGCCCGGTCAGGACGCCGTTGTCGTGCAGCGTGTTGGCCGCCCAGAACTTCTCCTGGTCCACGACCGGCAGGTCGGTGAGACGGCCGACGTCCGGCGGGAGGTGCGCGTAGAGCGCGCGGTAGAAGGGCGAGTTGTGACGCGCGAAACGTATGAGGTCCGAGAGCTGATGGGCGGACATACGGCCTTTGCCTAGAGGAACGGAACAGGGTGGGAGTCACCGCGGCGTGGCGCGTCCTTCGGTGCGCCGCCTGCGGGATCGAACGGCGTCCGGAGATCCCCCGCCCGGACGCCATGACGCACGTCGAGAACTGACGTGCGGTCACGATGATGGAACATTCGCTCGCGAATCGCAAAGTTGGCAGCAGAAAATGCGACTCCCGTGGCCGGAAACAGCAAATCCTTGCGTGCTCAACCAAATTGGGGGCCGTGGACCGGCACCCGGCCCGACGCGGCGCGCGCCCGTGGGCCACCGGCCCGGCCGTAGACTCGACGGATGGCGAAGTACTTCGACGTGCACCCGGACAACCCCCATCGGCGCACCATCAGCACGGTGACCGACAGCATCCGCTCCGGCGCGCTCGTCGCGTATCCGACGGACTCCTGCTACGCGCTGGGGTGCCAGCTCGGCAACCGCGAGGGCATGGACCGCATCCGGTCCATCCGCGACCTCGACGACCGCCACCACTTCACGCTGGTGTGCGAGACGTTCGCGCAGCTGGGCCAGTTCGTACAGATCGACAACGACGTGTTCCGCGCGATCAAGTCGGCGACACCGGGCAGCTACACCTTCATCCTGCCCGCCACCAAGGAGGTGCCCCGCCAGCTGCTGCACCCCAAGAAGAAGACGGTGGGCGTGCGCATCCCCGACCACACCGTCACCCAGGCCCTGCTCGCCGAGCTCGGTGAGCCGCTGCTCTCCAGCACCCTGCTGCTGCCGGACGAGGCCGAGCCGATGACCCAGGGCTGGGAGATCAAGGAGCGGCTCGACCACGTGGTGGACGCCGTCATCGACTCCGGCGACTGCGGCACGGAGCCGACCACGGTCATCGACTTCTCCGGCGGCGAGATCGAGATCGTACGGCGGGGAGCGGGCGACACCTCGCGCTTCGAGTGACCGCCCCGGCCACCGTCCGCCGGGCGTGCGGGCGGCCGGTCGTCACCGGCCGGCCGCGGGACGTCAGTCCAGGTCGTAGTGGTACTGGCCGGCCTTGAAGTCGGCGAACAGGGTGTACTCGACGTCGCCGGGCGCGGACCCGTCCGACGTGCCGTCCTTCTCCACCGGCTCCAGGTTCACCAGCGCGTACTCGGTGTACCCGTCGAAGTCGCCCGGCCCGTCCGCGACACCCACGTGGATGGGGGTCTCGTCCGGCAGCGCCCGGAGCGCCTCGCGCAGCCGCGCCGCGGTCCACACCCGGGGGTTGTGCTCAAAGGTGTCTGTCATGGGGGGAGGCTAGCGGCCCCGCACCGGCGCGCGGTGTCACCGCGCCGTGGCCGTCGGCGGGCGGGTCGGGGCGGCCGTGTCCCGGACGAACCCGGCGGTCACGAAGTGGTCGCTGTTCATGGTCACGGCGACCTCGGTGGCCCGTACGGGCTGGACGGCGCCGTCGACGGTCCAGTGGTCGAGCCGGTAGCCGCTCTTCGCCACGGCGGTGACGGTGACCTGGTCGCCCCTGTCGAACAGACCGGTCGCCGCCGGGGTCACCGAACCGTGCGCGGGGCTCTCGGGCGCCGCGGTGAGCGCGTACCGCACCGGCACCGGGGGTGTGGTGGCGGGCGGGGTGCGGTAGTTGGCGAGCACCGGGCCGGTGAGGTTCATGACCCGGACGCAGTCGGCGGGCTCCGGCTCGCCGAGCGGCACGCCCCGGGGCTTGCCCCGGTAGGTCTGCCGGGGGTTGGAGAACCACAGTCCGGTCTCGCACCTGTCCTCGCGCGCGCACGACATGGTGTATCCCATGATGTCCGTCCAGGTGCGGTCGGCGGGCAGGAAGCCGTGGTTGTCGGGGTAGTAGGGGTCGAAGTTGCCGCTCTGGTAGTTCTCCGCCGCGGGGTTCACCGGGTCGGTGACGTAGTCGTGGTAGAGCCCGAAGTTGTGCCCGATCTCGTGCGCCAGGTGGTAGGTGCCGAGGGTGTCGGACTGCTGGGCGCCGAAGGCCGCGCCGTCGCTGCCCGCACCGCGTGCGGCGCCGGGGACGATCCTGGGCAGCGCGGGGGCGTTGGCGGTGCCGACGGTGTAGAGGCTGCCCGGTTCCGGGGTGAACTGCGTGAGGACGTGCAGCAGGTCCGCGCCCCGGCTGTCGCGCTGTGCGCGGGCGTCGACGGCGAAGGCGCCGTGGTACGCGGGGCTGTCGGGGTCGGAGAGCGCCGTGACGATCCCGTCGGGGTCGTCGTCGCCGCCGGTCCACTCCTTGGTGGTGAAGGTGCCCAGGAGGTTGATCCGGGCGTTGGCGGTGCTGTCGGAGTAGGCCGTGTTGGTCCCGGCGACCGCGGCCTTCACCTTCAGGTCCAGCGCCGGTGCGCCGCCGGTGGTGTGCCGGACGGTCGCGGGGGTGTACCCGACGAGCAGGTCGATCACGGGGGCGGTGACGGCGGCCCGGGACAGCGTCGGGGACGGCCGGTCCGGCCGCGGCTCCCGGGCTCCGGCGAGCCGCACCGCGCCGGGGGGAGGCGCGGGGTCGACCCGTACGACGTCGTCGTGCGGCAGGTCGCGCCGGGTGAAGGGCAGTTCGCGCACGGTGGAGGTGCCGGGCCGGTCGGCGTCGATCACATACCGCCCGGTGCCCAGGTGGACCTCACCGGCCACCCGGGGCGCCCCGTCGCCGCACGCCCCGTCGATGGCGAGGGTCACCGGCCGGTCGGGGCGGCCCGCCACCCGGCCGGTCCACAGCACCGTGCCCTGGGCGTCGCGGGAGACGCGCGCGGCGACCACGTCCAGCCGCGCGTCGTCGAAGAGCCGCAGGGTGCGCCGGTCCACGGCGCCCCGCCGGCTGCCGCAGACGGCCCGGAACGCGCCCCGGTCCCAGTGGACGCTGCCGGTGCGCGGGGCGCCGGACGCCTCCGCCGCCCCCGGACCCGGCGCGGCCGAGGCGGCGGCCGTCAGGACGGCGGGGGTGAGGACGGCGGCGGCGGCGAGCACACCGCGGAACAGGCGTCGTCGGACAGGGGGCACGGCGTTCTCCCGGGCTGGAGGCGGAGGCGACACCCCCAGGCTCGGGCCCGGGTCCGGCCGGAGCGCGCCGGGGACCGCTGGACGGGTGGCGGAGCGGACCCGGCGCCCGTGGAGCACGCCCGTACGGGTGACGCGCCCGGTGTCCGGCACCACCGCGCGGCCCGGGCCGGTGGGGGCGCGGGGCCGGGGGCGTGCCCGGCGCCCGGTGTGCCCGGGCCATGCTGCCGCACGCCCCGGGACGACGGCCTGTCAAACGGCTTGCGGGCGGCGAGAATTGGCCCGCCCGGCCGAGAATCGCCGCCGGGCAACCCCACAGAGAGGTAGGAGCGATGGCTGTTGTCCTGTCCCTGCGCTGGGCCGGGGTCACCCCCGAGCAGTACGACGCGGTCCGCGAAGCCGTGGGCTGGGAGGAGAGCTCACCGGACGGCTCCTCCGTGCACGTGGCGTGGTTCGACGCGGGCACCCTGCACATCACCGACGTCTGGGAGTCCCAGGGGGACTTCGAGCGGTTCTTCGGCGAGCGCCTCGCGTCCGCCGTCGAGAAGGCGGGCATCGCCGGACAGCCGGACACCGCGTTCCTGCCGCTGCACCGGCGTTTCGTGGCCCCCGGAGTGAGCGGCGCGGCGTCCTGACCGAGACCGCGCCGGACGCGCACGGCCCGGCCCGGGACCCCCGCGTCATCCTCCGCGGGGGTCCCGGCGCCGACATGTCCCCGCGCGTCCCCACCCGCTACGCTGCTGCGGGAGGCCGCGCGCCGGTGCCGCGCGCCGGCCGGGCCGTGACACCGGGGGGCGCCGTGGAACCGCTGGGGCCTGATGATCCGTCAACCGTGGGCCCCTACCGGCTGGTCGCCCAGCTGGGCAGCGGCGGCATGGGCCGGGTCTACCTCGGCCACTCCCCCGGCGGCCGGAAGGTCGCGATCAAGGTCATCCGCCCCGAGTACGTCCAGGAACCCGCCTTCCGGGAGCGCTTCGCCCGCGAGGTGATCGCCTCCCGGGCCGTGGGCGGCTTCTTCACGGCCGGGGTGGTCGACGCGGATCCCGAGGGCCGTCTCCCCTGGCTGGCCACCGCGTACATCCCGGGGCCCTCCCTCCAGCAGGCCGTACGGCAGGGCGGCCCCTTCCCGGAGGCGACGGCACGGGCACTGGGCGCGGCGCTGGTGGAGGCGCTCACCGCGATCCACGGCGCGGCCCTGATCCACCGGGACCTCAAGCCCGCCAACGTCCTGCTGGCCGAGGACGGGCCGCGCGTCATCGACTTCGGCATCTCCCGGCTCTGCGAGCAGAGCGGACTCACCCTCACCGGGACCACGATCGGCTCGCCGGGCTACATGTCGCCCGAGCAGATCCAGGGGCTGCGCGTGGAGCCGTCCTCCGACGTCTTCTCGCTGGGCTCGGTGCTCGCCTACGCGGCGACCGGCACCGGCCCGTTCGGGGAGGCGTCGGTGCCCGCGCTGCTCTACCGGGTGGTGAACGAGCAGCCCGATCTGCGGGACGTGCCCGCCGGGCTGCGGGACGTGATCGCGGGGTGCCTGGCGAAGCGGCCCGCGGACCGGCCCGCGCTGCCCGCGCTGATGCAGGCCCTCACCGGCGGTCGCTCCCCGGTGGACCTGCTCGCCCCCGGCTGGCTGCCCCGGCCGTGGCAGGACACCGCGCGGGTGGTCCCCGAGCCGCCGGGCCCCGCGACACCGCCCGCCGCCACCCCGCACCCGACGTCCGTCCCCCAACCGCCGCAGCAGCCACCGCAGTTGCCTCACCCCCGTGCGGTCGACCGCCGCCGCGCGCTGTACACCGGCGCGGGCGTCCTGGCGGCGGGCGGCGCCGCGGCGGCCGGCTGGCTGCTCACCCGGGACGGCACACCGTCCGCCTCGGGCACCCTGCGCTGGCGGGCCCGGACGACGGGCACCACCCTGTCGTATCCGCGGGTCGCCGGGGACCTGGTCTACGCGGCCAGCAACGACGGCACCCTGTACGCCCTGGACGCCGCCGACGGGCGGCGCCGCTGGTCGTACACCACCGGCGCGGCCCTCGGCTCGGCACCGGCCGTGCTGGGCGGCGCCGTGTACCTCGGCAGCGACGACCGCGTGCTGTACGCGCTCGACTCCCTTACCGGCAAGGTCCGTTGGAGGTACACCACCCAGGGGATCGTGCACACCCCGGCGGTGACCGGCGGTGTGGTCTACGTGGGCAGCGCGGACCACCGGCTGTACGCGGTGGACGTCGCCGGCGGAAAGCGCCGCTGGGCCTTCACCGCGGGCAACGACACCCACTCCCCGGCCGTCTCCGGCACCACGGTGTACGTGGGCAGCAGTGACACCAGCCTCTACGCGGTGGACGCCACCACGGGCGAGAAGCGGTGGGCGTTCACCACCCGGGGCGCGGTCTCCGGCATCCCCTGCGCCACGGGCGGCCTGGTGTACTTCGCCAGCACCGACGGCGGTCTGTACGCGGTGGACGCGGACAGCGGCAGGCAGGCGTGGCGCTTCGACGGCGCGTCGGTGGGCTCCAACCCGGTGGTGGCGCGGGGGCTGGTGTTCGCGGGCGGCGGCAAGTCCCTGCACGCGCTGGACGCCGCCACCGGCAGCACCAGGTGGACGTTCACGGCGGCCGGAGACGTCAACTCCCCCGCCGCGCAAGGGTCGGCGGTGTACGTGGGCAGTGCGGACAGCACGCTGTACGCCCTGGACGCGGCGACCGGCGCGCGGCTGTGGAGCTACGCCGCCGCCGCGCTCGTGCACACTCCGGCGGTCGCGCGGGACACGGTCTACTTCGGCTGCGAGGACGGCAGCCTCTACGCCGTTCGCATCTGAGTTCGGCGGGAACCGGGCGGCCGAAACCCGCCGTCCCTTTGACCGTAGGTAGCGGTCCTCTCACCCACGGGTGAGACGGCTGGTGGGCAAGGGGGGACATGTCCGGATACTCATCCCGAGGCGCTCGGCGCGCCGAGAGGAGGACGCGCCGCAACGCGTCGGCCGTGACCGCGTACCGGCGCGCGGCCCGCGGCTGCGGTCCGCTGGCCAACCCCCGCCGGGAGGTGGGCTACTGCTCCCTGCTGCACCGGGGCGAGCGCGTCTCGCTCACCGCCCTCACCGTGGCCACCGCCCTGGCCGACGTGGTCTTCATCGGCTGGCTGCTGCTGCCCGAGCACGTGCCGGGGCCCGGGGTGACCGGGCTGGGCGGCGGTCCGCTCTTCCTGGCCCGGGTGGGGTTCTGCCTGGTGGTCGCGGTCGAGGCCATCAAGATCGTCCAGGCGGCGGCGATCTGGGTGTTCGCCTTCCGCGCCCGCGACCCGATCCCGATGGTGCCGCCGGGCGGGCTGCGGGTGGCCCTGCTGACCACGATCGTCCCGGCCAAGGAGCCGCTCGCGGTGGTCCAGCGCACCCTGCGCGCCATGCTGGAGGTGCAGCGCTGGGACTGCGCCGTGGACGTGTGGATCCTGGACGAGGGCGACGATCCGGCCGTACGCCAGATGGCCGCGCGCCTGGGCGTCCGCCACTTCAGCCGCAAGGGGCGGGCGCGCTACAACCAGCCCTCCGGCCCGTACCGCGCCCGTACCAAGTCGGGCAATCACAACGCCTGGCGCGCCGAGCACGAGAGTGCCTACGACGTGGTCGCGCAGATGGACCCCGACCACGTGCCGCTGCCGTGCTTCCTGGAGCGGACCCTGGGCTACTTCCACGACCCGGACACCGCGTTCGTGGTGGCGCCGCAGGTGTACGGGAACGCGTACGAGAACTGGGTGGCGCACGGCGCGTCCGTCCAGCAGTACCTGTTCAGCAGCATCGTGGAGCGGGGCGGCAACGGCCTGGACGCGCCGCTGCTCATCGGCACCAACCACCTCTACCGGGTGACCGCCTGGCAGCAGATCGGCGGCTACCAGGACTCGATCATCGAGGACCACCTGACCAGCATGCGGGTGCACGGCACGGCCAACCCGCTGACCGGGAACGGCTGGAAGGGCGTCTACACCCCGGACGTGGTGGCGGTCGGCGAGGGGCCGACCACCTGGACCGACTACTTCAACCAGCAGAAGCGCTGGGCCTACGGCATCTGGGAGATCAAGCTCAACCCCGAGCTGCGCCGGGGCATCCGGCTGCGGCCCCGCCAGCGGCTGCTGTACGACCTGGTGCAGTTCTACTACCCGAGCATCGCGGTGAACCTGGCGCTCGGCACCCTCGCCACCGCCCTGTACATGCTGCTCGGCGTCTCCTCCATCCAACTGCCCGGCCTGCCCTGGTTCCTGCTGTGGTCGGCGGGGATGGGCGGCTCGTTCACGCTGTGGCTGTGGCTGCGCCGGTTCAACCTGGCCGAGCACGAGCGCCGGGAGATCGGCACGGCGGGCATCCTGCTGACGCTGTTCGCGGGGCCCGTGTACCTCGCGGCGGCGGTGAACGCCCTGCTGCGGCGCCCGCTGGCGTACGCGGTCACCGCCAAGGGCGAGCTGCGCAGCGCCGAGTCGCCGCGCACCTTCCGCCAGCACCTGCTGTGGGCGCTGCTCGCCCTGGTGCTGCTCGCCGTCAGCTTCCTGCACCACCACGACTACACCTGCATGCGGATCTGGGCGCTGCTGTGCCTGGCGGCGGGTTCGGCGCCGCCGCTGCTGGCCCTGGCCGAGGGCGTCTCCACCCGGCTGCGGACCGCGAGGGCCGACCGGTGAGGATCACCACGCCCCGGGTGCTGGCCCTGCTCTGCGCGGTGGTGCTGTGCTGGTACACCTTCCAGGTGGCCCCGGACCTCGCGGACCGCCCGCGCCGCGCGGCGGCGGCCCGCGCCGACGCCGTACTGCCGCCGACCACCCGGCTGCCGGGCGCCGAGGGCGTCTCGGCGCGGCCGGGCACCGCCTTCCCGGCCCCGGGGAAGGCGTTCCTCGGCGTCTTCACCTCCCAGGGCACCCATGACTTCACCGAGGCCGCCGACTTCACCCGCCAGACCGGGCACCGGCCGCAGGTCTTCGAGTTCTCGGCCGACTGGGCCCACGACCGCTTCGACGCGGCGGCGTTCGACCAGGTGGCCCGGCGCGGCATGCTGCCCGTGGTCGCCTGGGAGCCGTGGGACCACCGCGCCGAGGCCAAGGAGCCGCGGCTGCGCGGCGAGCAGCCCGCGTACCGCCTGGCGCGGATCGTCGACGGCGACTTCGACTCCTACGTACGCTCCTGGGCGCGCGGGATCGCGTCGCTCGGCTATCCGGTGGCCATCCGCTTCGCCCATGAGATGAACGGCTACTGGTATCCGTGGTGCGAGCAGTCCAACGGCAACGCCCCCGGGGAGTACGTCCGGGCGTGGCGCCACCTCCACGACGTCTTCGACGAGGCGGGCGCGCACAACGCGATCTGGGTGTGGAGCCCGAACATCAGCTACGCCAACTCCACGCCGCTGAAGGGGCTCTACCCCGGGGACGCGTATGTGGACTGGGTGGGCCTGTCCGGCTACTACGGCACCGTCGGCAAGGAGAACTACCAGTCCTTCGAGGCCCTGTTCACCCCGTCCCTGCGCGAGCTGCGCCGCTTCACGCGCAAACCGCTGGTCGTCACGGAGGTGGGGGCCACCGACGCGGCGGGGCGCAAGGCGGAGTGGATCAGCGGGATGTTCCGCGCGCTGCCCCGGCACCGCGACATCATCGGGGTGATCTGGTACCAGGCGGTCAAGGAGATCGACTGGCGGGTGGGCACCTCGCCCGCGTCCTCGGCCGCGTTCACGGCGGGCGCCTCGGCCGCCCGGTACCAGCAGCGGTGGGACCCGGGGGCGCGGCCCCGCCTGCGATGAAGGAGGCCCACCTCACCGAGAGCACCGGACAGCGAGACGCTGGGACATGCGAGTGAGACGGAAGGCCATTCTGCGGCTCGTTCGCTCTCCATAGAGTTGCCGACATCGAGCAGGAGAACGCGACTCAGGGAGAGTTACCGTGCGTGCAGTCGTCCAGAAGTCCGTCGGCGGCCCCGAGGTCCTGGAGGTCGTCGAGACCGACCGGCCCGTCCCCCGGTCCGGCGAGGTCCTCGTCAGGGTCCGTGCCAGTGCGATCAACCCGGTGGACGTGGCCGTGCGGGCCGGTGCCTTCCCGCTCCTGGGCGAGCCGCCGTTCGCGGTGGGCTGGGACGTCTCCGGCGTGGTGGAGGAGGTGGGTCCGGGCGCCCGGTTCGCGGTGGGCGACGAGGTGTACGGGATGCCGCTGTTCCCCCGCGCCGCGGGCGGCTACGCCGAGTACGTCGCCGTGCCCGCCGACCACTTGGCGCTCAAGCCCGCCTCGCTGGACCACGTCCACTCCGCCGCCGTCCCGCTCGCGGCCCTCACCGCCTGGCAGGGCCTGGTGCGCGAGGCCGACGTCAAGGCGGGCGACCGGGTGCTGATCCAGCGCGCGGCCGGCGGTGTCGGGCACTTCGCGGTGCAGATCGCGAAGGCCCGCGGCGCGCACGTGATCGCCGTCGCGAGCGCGGCCCGCCACGGCTTCCTGCGCGGCCTCGGCGCCGACGAGGTGATCGACTACCGCACCACCGACTACACCGAGGCCGTCCGGGACGTGGACGTGCTCCTCGACTCCACGGCCCAGTCCGACCTCTCGGTGCACGTGGTGCGCCCCGGCGGTGTGCTGATCAGCATCCTGGAGCACCGCGACGCGGAGGTCGCCGCACGGGTGGCGGCGGCCGGACGGCGCTTCGCGGGCGTCTCGGTGGAACCGGACGCGGCGGCGCTGGAGGCGATCGCCGGGCTGATCGACGCGGGCCGGATCCGGCCGTACGTGGAGGAGACGTTCCCGCTGGCCGAGGCCGCCAAGGCGCACGAGCTGGTCGGCTCCGGACGGGTGCAGGGCAAGATTGTCCTGACGGTCTGACCGGAGAGGGCCGTGGAGGAGAGGGGCGGGGCCGCATGGACATCCTGACGGAGGCGCTGGCCTCGATGCGCACCGGGCACCCGGCGTCCGTGCGGACCAACGGCCGCGCCCCCTGGGGCCTGCGGCTGCCGCCGGTGGCGGGCGCCGGGTTCCACGTGGTGCTGTACGGCACCTGCTGGCTGGTCCCGCTGGAGAACGCGCCGTCGCACCGGGAGCCGATCCCGCTCAGCCCGGGTGACGTGGTCTTCCTGCGGGACGGGCGCGGCCACATCCTGGCCGACCACCCCGCCACCCCCGCCCGCGAGGCGGAGGCCCGGCAGTTCCAGGGGGGCTCGCCCATCGGCTCGGTCAGCCTCGGCGGCGACGGCCCCGAGACCAGTCTGCTGTGCGGCAACTACCACCTCGACCAGGGCCGCCCCCACCCGCTGGTGCGCCAGCTGCCGGAGGTGATCCACCTGCCCACCCGGCACGGCCGCCATCCGGAGCTGAGCGCGGCCGTGCAGCTCCTGGGCGCGGAGCTGGAGAACCCGCGCGCCGGCTCGGACGGCATCGTGCCGGGTCTGATCGACTCACTGCTCCTCTACATCCTGCGGGCGTGGCTGGAGGACCAGCCGTCGGCCGGCGCGCAGGGGTGGGCGGCGGCGCTGGGCGACCCGGCGGTGGCCCCCGCGCTGGCGGCGATGCACGACGACCCGTCGGCGCAGTGGACGGTGGAGTCGCTGGCGGAGCGGGCCGGGCTGTCCCGGGCCGCGTTCGCCCGGCGGTTCGCGGCGCTGGTGGGCGAGCCGCCGATGGCGTATCTGACGCGCTGGCGGATGACGACGGCGGCGCGGCTGCTGCGCGAGTCCGACGCCCCGCTGACGAAGGTCGCGGCCCGTACGGGATACGGCTCGGAGTTCGCCTTCGCCAAGGCGTTCAAGCGGGAGTACGGACAGGCGCCCGGGGGCTACCGGCGCCAGAACCGGGCGGCCTGAGCGCGGCGGGCCCGGCCTTCAACCGAGTTTCCAACGGCGGCAGTTCGTGGACCGGCCCCTGGCATGGCGGGCCCCGGAGCGGGCAGGATGAGGCGGCCATGACACACCGCCCCGGTGCCGGCCCGTCCGGCGCCGGCCGGGCCGCCGATCCGAAAGGGACCCGTCCGTGCTGCGCAAGTCCTCCGCCCTGCTCGCCGCTGCCGCCCTGCTGCCGCTCGGCGCCACCGCGCACTCCGCTGCCGCCGCCCCGGCCACCGCCGCGCCGACGGCCGCGTGTACGTACACGCCCGCCGTCCCCGCCGACAACTTCAAGGGGATCCCGGTCTTCGACCCGGTCAAGGCGGCCAAGCCGTACAGCGCGACCCTGCGCACCAGCCAGGGCGCCATCACCTTCCGGGCGCTCACCGACAAGGCCCCCTGCACCACGTACTCGTTCAAGTTCCTCGCCCAGCGCGACTACTTCGACCGCTCGCACTGCCACCGGCTGACCACGGCCCGCATCTACGTCCTGCAGTGCGGCGACCCGACGGGCACCGGCAGCGGCGGCCCCGGCTACTCCTTCCCCGACGAGAACCTCACCGGCGCCACCTACCCCGCCGGGACCGTGGCGATGGCCAACGCCGGGCCGAACACCAACGGCAGCCAGTTCTTCTTCGTCTGGAAGGACACCAAACTCTCGCCCGCCTACACGCCGTTCGGCCGGGTCACCGCCGGGCTGGACGTCCTCCAGAAGATCGCCGCGGGCGGCGAGGACGACCAGAACAACCCCGGCGACGGCTTCCCGACGCTGCCGGTGAACATCAAGAACGTACGCGTCAAGAACGGCTAGCCGACGCACCGGACGGCCCCGTCCCGAGCGGGACGGGGCCGCGCACACCGGGGCGCCCGCTAGCGGGTCACCACTCCCGCCGGAACGGGGCCGTACCCGGCGGGCCGGGTGGTGAAAGTTCCCCGGCCCTGGGTGCGCCCGCGCAGCCGCGACGCGTAGCCGAAGAGCTCGGCCAGGGGCACGGTGGCGGTGACCACCGCCGTGCCCGCCCGCGCGGTGGAGCCCGCCACCCGGCCGCGCCGGGCCGCCAGATCGCCCAGCACCGCGCCGACCGCGCTGTCGGGCACGGTCACGGTGACCTCGATCACCGGTTCCAGCAGCACCATCGCACTGGCCCGCAGGGCCTCGCGCAGCGCGAGACGGCCCGCGGTCCGGAACGCCATCTCCGAGGAGTCCTTGGAGTGGGTGGCCCCGTCGCGGAGCGTGACCCGCACCCCGGTCACCGGATGCCCGCCGAGGGGGCCCTCGGCCAGGGCGTCCCGGCAGCCCGCCTCGACCGCGCGGACGTACTCCTGCGGCACCCGGCCGCCCGTGACGGCCGAGCGGAACGCGAAGCCCTCCGCACCGGCGGCCGTCGCGTCCAGCGGCTCCACGTCGAGGACGACATGGGCGAACTGACCGGCTCCGCCCTCCTGTTTGACGTGCCGGTACAGCAGTCCGGACACCCCGCGCCCGACGGTCTCCCGGTAGGCGACCTGCGGGCGCCCGACCGCGATCTCCAGCCCCTGGTGGCCGCGGCGCACCTTCTCCACCGCCACCTCCAGATGCAGCTCGCCCATCCCCGACAGCACGGTCTGGCCGGTCTCGGGATCGGTGCGGACGGCCAGCGAGGGATCCTCCTCCACCAGCTGGGCGAGGGCGGTGGCGAGCCGGTCGGTGTCCAGGCCGCGGCGGGCCTCGACGGCCACCGAGACCACCGGGTCCGCCACCGTCGGCGGTTCGAGGACCAGCGGGTGCGCCGGTGCGCACAGCGTGGCCCCGGCCCGCGCCGACCTGACCCCGATCACGGCGACGATGTCCCCGGCCCGGGCCCGGTCCACCTCGGTGTTCCGGTCGGCCTGTACGCGCAGGATCCGCCCGACGCGCTCGGTGCGCCCGGCCGTCGCGTCCAGCACGGTGTCCCCCCTTCCGATCGTGCCCGCGTACACCCGCAGATAGGTGAGGCGGCCGGTGGCGGTCGCGTTCACCTTGAACACCAGCCCCGTGAAGGGCTCCTCGGGGTCGGCGCGGCGCTCGCGCACCTCGCCGTCCAGGGTGCCCCGCACCGGCGGCACGTCCACCGGCGAGGGGAGATACGCCACCACGGCGTCCAGCAGCGGCTCGATCCCGCGGTTGCGGTAGGCCGACCCGCACAGCACGACGACCGCCTCGCCGCTCGCCGTGAGCTCGCGCAGGGCCGCCGCCAGCGTCGCCCCGGTCAGCTCCGCGCGGGCGCAGAACTCCTCCAGCGCGGCCGGGTGGAGCTCCGCCACCGACTCGTCGAGAAGCCCGCGCCGGCGCCACGCCTCCTCGCGCAGGGCTTCCGGCACCGGCCCCTCCTCGTAGCCGTCGCCGTCCGCGCCCCACACCAGCGCGCGCATCCGGAGGAGGTCCACCACCCCGGTGAAACCGTCCTCGCGGCCGATCGGCAGCTGGACGGCCAGCGGAGCCGGGTGCAGCCGCTCCCGGATCGAGGCGACCGCCGAGTCCAGATCGGCCCCGGCGCGGTCCAGCTTGTTCACGAAGGCGATCCGGGGCACCCGGTGCCGGTCGGCCTGGCGCCACACCGACTCGCTCTGCGGCTCGACGCCCGCCACGGCGTCGAACACCGCGACGGCCCCGTCGAGCACCCGCAGGGAGCGCTCGACCTCGTCGGCGAAGTCGACGTGGCCGGGGGTGTCGATCAGGTTGATCCGGTGCCCCCGCCAGTCGCAGCTGACGGCCGCGGCGAAGATGGTGATGCCCCGGTCGCGCTCCTGGGAGTCGAAGTCGGTGACGGTGGTGCCGTCGTGCACCTCACCGCGTTTGTGGGTGGTGCCGGTCGCGTACAGGACCCGTTCGGTGACGGTGGTCTTGCCCGCGTCCACATGGGCGAGGATGCCGAGGTTGCGTACGGCGCGGAGCGCGGAGGTGGAGCGGGATCGCGTGGTGACGTTGGTGCGCACGGCCCGAAGCCTTTCGGAATGCTGAAAGCGGTGGAAAGAGGCAGCGCGATTCCCGGACACGCCGAGCCCCGCCGAACCAGCGGCGGAGCACGGTATTTGACGTGGCATCAGATTTTTGCCACGTCTGAGGGGTCCGTACCGACGGCCCGGCCGGGTGCTCCCGTGCGGGCAGGGGTCAGACGTGTGTCGCGGGCGTCCGGTGCGGGCCGCGCGGCCGGCACCGGGAAGGCGTGGACACCAGGATCACGTCGTAACGCGACCGGGGAACGCCGACGGCGATGCGCTCGCACATGCCGGGCTCCCCTCGTTCGTCGACGTGCGGCCCCGGAACTCCGTGGCCGTGTGGGGAGTTTAGGGAGAGGGGCACGGTCGGCGACAACGGTTTATTCGACCGGTGCGACGGCGCGGGCCGGGAGTCCGTACGGGCCCGGCCGCCGGTGGCCGACCGGGCCGGTTCAGCGAGCCGCCGACACCGGGTCGGCCGCGAGCAGCCCCAGCCGGTCGGCCGTGTCGGAACCGGGCGGCGGGGTGAGCAGCACCAGCCGCTGTTCGCCCTCGGGCGCCAGCAGCACCTGGCAGTCCAGGTCCACCGCGCCGAGCACGGGGTGGAGCACCCGCATCCGGGTGTGCCGCCGCACGGCCACCTCGTGCAGGTCCCACAGCGCGGCGAACTCCGCGCTGGCGCCGCGCAGCCGCTCCACGAGCCGGGCTGCGGCCGGGTCCCCGGCGCGGCGGCCCACCGCGGCGCGCAGGTCGGCGACGTGCACCCGGCTGTAGTGGGCGTGTTCGGCCGCCGGATAGGCGTCCCTGGCCGCCGGGTCCGCGAACCAGCGCCAGACGACGTTGCGGCCGTGTTCCGACACCGTGCACACCCCGCCGAGCAGGGCGCGGGCCAGGTCGTTCTGGGCGAGGACGTCCCCGAGGTCGTTGAGCACCTGCGCGGCGGTGCCCGGCAGCCGCTCCAGTACGTGCAGCAGGCCCGCGGCCACCTCGTCGTCACCGGCGCGCCGGGCGGGCGGGTGCTGCCCGGCGAGCAGGTGGAGGTGGTCGCGCTCGTCGTCGCTCAGCCGCAGGGCGCGGGTGAGGGCGGCGAGCATCTGCGGCGACGGCTGCGGACCGCGGGCCTGTTCGAGGCGGGTGTAGTAGTCGGTCGACATGCCCGCGAGCTGGGCCACCTCCTCGCGCCGCAGCCCGGGCGTGCGGCGCCGCGCGCCCGCGGGGAGCCCGGCGTCCTGCGGGCTCACCCGCTCGCGCGAACGGCGGAGGAAGTCGGCGAGCCCGCTGCGGTCGTACGTCATGGGGCTCATCCTGCCGGAGCCCCCGGCGCCGTATCCAGGGACCCCCGGTCCCCGGGTCCCAGAGAGCTCTCCCGCACCCCTCGCCGGGGCGGCAATGTGGGTGCCGCCGGAGGAAACCACCCCGGCGAGACACCGCGAACCAAACCTGTGGAGCCACCATGTCCGCGTCCCCGCACACCCCCACCACCCACACCGTCACCGTCGCCGACGCCCTCGTCTCCTACGACCGCCACTCCTCCGGCCGCCCCGGACCGGGGCCCGCCCTGGTCCTGGTGCACGGCACCGGCTCGGGCGGCTCGGCCGTCAACTGGGGTGCTCTCGCGCCCCGTTTCGCCGCCGGCCGCACGGTGCTCACCCCCGACCTCTCCGGCACCGAACGCACTGCGGACGACGGCGGTCCGCTCACCGTCGAGGGCCTGGCCGCGCAGGTCGTGGCGGTCATCGAGGACGCGGGCACCGGGCCGGTGGACCTGCTGGGCTTCTCGATGGGCGCCCCGGTCTGCGCCGCCGTCGCCGCGCTCCGGCCCGACCTCGTGCACCGGCTGGTCCTGGTCGCCGGCTGGGCCCACACCGACGGCGACGAATACCTGCGGAACCAGTTCACGCTCTGGCAGCAGGTGGGCGCCTCCGACCCGGCCGCCTTCGGGCGGATCATCACGATGACCGGCTTCAGCCGGGGCTTCCTCAACACGATCGGCCGCGAGCAGGTCGAGCTCCTCATCCCCAATCTGCCGCCCACCCCGGGCACGCTGCGCCACGTCGGCCTGGACAGCCGGGTCGACATCCGCGCGCTGCTCCCCCGGGTCCGGGCCACCACGCTGGTGATCGGCTGCACCCAGGACGCGACCATTCCGGTCGAGCACAGCCGGGGCCTGCACGCCGCGATCGCGGGCAGCTCCTACGCCGAGATCGACGCCGGGCACGTGGCCTTCTTCGAGCGGGAGGACGAATTCGTCAAGCTCGTCGACGACTTCACCCCGGCCCCGTGACGGCGGCGGCCCATTCCACGTCCTGGCAGGGCGCGGCAATTGCGGCGACAGGGCGCAGGGGCGGTGCGTAGCATCGGCGCCATGCCCGAGCTCCAGCGCCTGCGCTTCGACCACGCCCCCGCCCTGCTGCGCTTCGAGCGGGAGAACCGGGCGTTCTTCGCCGCCTCGATCCCCGACCGCGGTGACGACTACTTCACCCACTTCGACGCCCGCCACCAGGAGCTGATGGCCGAGCAGGCCGCCGGGCTCCACTTCTTCCACGTGCTGGTGGACGGCGAGGGCGAGGTGCTGGGCCGGGTCAACCTGGTCGGTGTGGAGGGGAGTTCGGCCGAGCTCGGCTACCGCATCGCCGAGCGGGCCACCGGCCGGGGCCTGGCCACCGCCGCGGTGCGCGAAGCCTGCGCCCTGGCGGCGCGGGAGTACGGGCTGACGACCCTGCGCGCCGCCACCACCGTCGACAACGCCGCGTCCCGGGCCGTCCTCGCCCGCACCGGATTCGTGGCGGACGGCGAGCCCGGCGACGACTTCACGCTCAGCGGCGGCCGTCCGGCGCTGCGCTTCGTCCGGGTCCTGGCGCGCGAGGCCGAGCGGTGAGCGCGACACGGGCCATCGGGCCGGGCCCCCACCTTGATCTGACGCCCAGTCAGGTCTGGTACTGCTCGTACGGCTCGAACACCCATCTGGACCGGCTCGCCCAGTACATCCTCGGCGGACGGCACTCCGGTGGCACGAGGACGTATCCGGGCTGCCGGGACCGCGCCCTGCCGAGCGCGTCCGTGCCCGTGGAGCTGCCGGGCGTCCTGTACTTCGCCACCACCTCCCCGGTCTGGGGCGGCGGCCGGGCGTTCCACGACCCCGACACCGCGGGCCGCACCCTGGCGCGGGCCCATCTGGTGTCGGCCTCCCAGTTCGCCGACATCGCCGCGCAGGAGATGTACCGGCAGCCGGGCACCGACCTCGATCTGGCCGAGGCCCTGTCCCGGGGCCGGGCGAGCCTCGGCGACGGGCGGTACGAGACGCTGGTCTGCCCCGGGCAGCTGGACGGTGTGCCGCTGCTCACCTTCACGGCGCCGTGGCGGGCGGCCGACGTCGCTCCGACGGTGCCGTCCGCCCCGTATCTGCGCCATCTGGCCGCGGGGCTGCTGGAGGCGGGCGCGTGGGACGCCGACGCCGTCTGCGCCTACCTCGCGGCGGGCGCGGCGGGACACTGGTCGGCGGCGGCCGTACGGGCACTGCTCACGGGCTGAGCGGGCGGGCCCACGGGGCGCCCGGGGGCCCCGGCCGCCCGGCGCGGGCAGCGCAGGCTCAGGAGCGGCGACGCGGCTTCGCGGAGCGGCCGGAGCTCTTCGCGCCGCCCTTGGCGGCCCCACCCTTGGCGCCGCCCTTCCCGGCGCCGGAGCGCCCGCCCGCCTTGGCCGTCCCCGTCTTGCCCTGCGCGGGCCCCCGCCGGGCGCCGGACGCGTCGGGACGCCCGGCCTTCGGCTGGGCCGGGGCCTGCCGGCCGCGCGAGCTGTTCACGGTGCGTCCGCGCACGATCCCGATGAAGTCCTCCACCATGTCGGTGGTGCGGTCCTCGGGCCAGGAGAGCGCGACCCGCGACTCGGGGGTGCCGGTGACGGGCCGGTAGGTGAGGTCCTTGCGGTGGTGCAGCCGGGCGAGCGACTGCGGGACCACGAGCAGGCCGATGCCCGCCGCCACCAGTTCCACGGCGTCCGCCGTGGTGGCGGGGCGCTCGAAGGCGGGCCGGCCCGGCGGGCGCTCCCAGTCCAGGGTGTCATCGAGGGGGTGCAGCACGACCTCGTCGGCCAGGTCCTCGGCGGACACCTCCTCGACCGCGCTGATCTCGTGGTCCTTGGGGATCACGACGACCGTGGTCTCGGTGTACAGCGGGATGGCGCTCAGGTCCGTACGGTCGACGGGCAGGCGGACGAAACCGGCGTCGGCGCCGCCGTCCCGCAGCAGGCCGAACGCCTCGGCGGGGGTCACCGCGACCAGGGTGAGCGGGATGTCGGGCAGCCGCTCGTTCCAGATCCGCACCCATTTGGTGGGCGTCACGCCCGGGACGTACGCGAGCCTGAACGAGGGGGTTGCTTCCGAGCCTGTCACTCCGCCAGGTTACCGGGCGTGGTCGGCGGTGGCGCACACGCTCGATACTCTTGACACATGACGTCGCACCAGAGCGCCCAGACCATGAAGCCCGCGACCGCGGCGAAGAAGCTGGGTGTGTACCTCGAAGCCACCCCCGCAGAGTTCCAGGAGGGTGTGGTTTCGCGCACCGAGTTCAACGCGCTCCAGGCCGACCCGCCCCAGTGGCTCCAGGAGCTGCGGCGCACCGGCCCGCACCCCCGGCCGGTGGTCGCCGCCAAGCTGGGCGTCTCCATCGCCGGGCTGGCGCGCGGCGGTGTCACCGAGGCGCTCACCACCGAGCAGATCGACGCCCTGAAGCAGGAGAACCCGGAGTGGCTGCAGAAGGAGCGCGCCACCCAGGCCGAGGTGCGCAAGGAGACCGTGCGCATCAAGGAGAAGAACGCGAAGAAGGCCGCGCAGCAGCAGTCGGGCTCCTGACGCCCCCGGTGCCGCCGCGCCCCGCGCCCGGCGGCACCGTCCCGCAGCCCCTCCGCGCCGCCGCGCACCGCAGTGCGGTGCGCGGCGGCGCGGTGCGTCTTGGCCCGACCGGGCCGGGACGCGGGCTCGGGCGCTGATGCGCTCAGTCCGAGGCCAGGCCCTCGCGCAGCCGGACGAGCTCGTCCTCGTCGGGCACGATCCCGAACGGCTCCGCGAGCACCCCCGCCAGCTCGCCCGGTTCGATCTTCCGCTCGGTCCACGACCCGTCGGGGCCGAAGGTGGTCCACACGTTCCCGTCGAGCCGGTGGTGGCCGGTGGCGGTGAACTTCTGCGCGAAGACGCGCCGCACGAACGGCGAGCGGGGGTTGGTGCTCACGAAGTGGCTGCCCACCGCGTAGTCGAACGGGTACTGCTCGGTCAGCGTGAAGGTGTGCCGGTCCTCCCAGCCGTCCTCACGGAGCTGGTGCAGCCACCAGTGGTCGACGCCGAGGACGCCGTCGCGCCGCTCCATCCGGAACCTCCACCCGTCCAGGTCCACCTCCGTCCCGTCCACGATCTCGATGGGCTCCAGCGGTCCGGCGCCGAACCCGACGTCGCAGAGCCACAGCCCGTCGTCGTCCACCGGCCGCACCCCGAGCAGGGCGTGGGTGGCGGGCAGGATCTTGTCGCTGCCGAGCGTGACGCGTCCGATCAGCGCGGTGAACTCGAAGCCGAGCCGTTCGAGCGCGGCGGCGAAGAGCACCACGTGCTCGTAGCAGTAGCCGCCCCGGCCGCCGCCCACCAGCCGCTCCTGGACCGTCGCGATGTCCAGCGCCACCGGCTTGCCGAGCACGGCGTTGAAGTTCTCGAACGGTATCGAGGTCACATGGGCCCGCTGCAGGGCCCGCAGCACCGCCAGCGTGGGTGCGCGCTCCCCCTCGTGACCGATGCGGGCGAGATAGGCGTCCAGGTCGATCCCGTCGCCGGACCAGCCGCGTCCGTTGCCTGCCTCTGACATGGGTCAACCTCCGCCGTGCGATTCCTTGTTGTGTCATCGACATTAAACGTCGGCGGACGGCCGGAACATGCCCGCGAGGACGGTCCCGACCTCATCCATTGGTCCCGGACGCGGCTCCCGGGTCCTAGGTCCGCGGGCCGAGGCCGCGTGGGGCGGGGGCGGTGCGGGTGTCGGCCGGACGGACCCGTCCGGCCGGGACAGCGGGCGCGGTCCGCGCTAAGTTGGCGGACGTGACCACGGTGAGCAGTTCCGACCTCCTCCTCGACGCCTTCGACCGGATCCGCGAGACGGTCGCGGCGGCCGTCGACGGCCTGGGCGAGGAGGAGTTGGCGTACCGCGCCGACGGCTCGGCGAATTCGATCGCCTGGCTCGTCTGGCATCTGACCCGCATCCAGGACGACCACCTCGCCGAGGTCGCCGGGCACGAGCAGACCTGGACCGCCGACGGCTGGGCCGAGCGGTTCGCCCTCCCCCTGGACCCCTCGGACACCGGGTACGGGCACACGCCCGCCCAGGTGGCCTCGGTCGTCGCCACCGCCGGGCAGCTCACCGGCTACCACGAAGCGGTGCACGCCCGGACCGCCGCCTTCGTGGCGGACCTGGACGGCGAGGCGCTGGCCCGGGTCGTCGACACCCGGTGGGATCCGCCGGTCACACTGGCGGTCCGGCTGATCAGCGTCGTCTCGGACGACCTCCAGCACGCGGGGCAGGCCGCCCTCGTACGGGGTGTGCTCCCCCGCCGCTAGGGCGGGGGGCCGTACGGGCCGTGCCCCCGGAGCCGGGGCCGGGCGCGCGGCCCGCGTCCGGCCGGTCCGGGCCGGTCAGACCGCGATGCCGTCGCGGCGGCTGATCATCAGGTCGCCCATGAACCGCCGGTCCACCTCACGGGCGCCGAGGCGGACGGCCTGGGCGCGGGTGGGCGGGGTGATGTCGTAGTGCCAGCGGTGGTCCCGGGGGCTCTTGCGCTGGTACCAGGCGCGGCGCATGCCGAGGGCCTTGGCGAAGGCGTGCAGCTCGTCCTCGGTGTCGGCCGTCATGTGACACCAGTGCTGGGACGGCAGTCCCCGGCGCCGGGCCAGTGCCCCGTAGTCCTTCACCTCGTCCACGTAGACCGTCATGGACAACCTCCCACTCCCGCTGAGGCGTTCCATTCTCCCTTGCCCCGTGGGGCCGCCGGGACACCCCGCGTGGCACGATGGCCCGATCCGGCCATCATTCACCCTTTGGGATGTCATAAGCTTGCCTTATGAGGTCATAAACAGGGGGTGGGTAGTCACTTAGGTTTACCTAAGCTTAGGGTGTCCGACGAGCCATTTCGTTTTTTGTCGGTCGAAGGGAACCCCCAGTCATGCCCCGCCCTCTGCGGATAGCCATCGTCGGTGCCGGCCCCGCCGGGATCTACGCCGCCGACGCGCTGCTGAAGTCCCCGGCCGCCACCGAGCCCGGCGTCTCCATCGACCTCTTCGAGCGGATGCCCGCGCCCTTCGGCCTGATCCGCTACGGCGTCGCCCCCGACCACCCCCGCATCAAGGGCATCGTCACCGCCCTGCACCAGGTCCTCGACAAGCCGCAGATCCGCCTCTTCGGCAACGTCGACTACCCCGGCGACATCACCCTCGACGAACTCCACTCCTTCTACGACGCCGTGATCTTCTCCACCGGCGCCACCGCCGACCGCGCCCTGACCATCCCCGGCATCGAGCTGGACGGCTCCTACGGCGCCGCCGACTTCGTCTCCTGGTACGACGGCCACCCCGACGTCCCCCGCACCTGGCCGCTGGAGGCCGAGAAGGTCGCCGTCCTCGGCGTCGGCAACGTCGCCCTCGACGTCGCCCGCGTCCTCGCCAAGACCGCCGACGAACTCCTGCCCACCGAGATCCCGCCGAACGTGCACGAGGGCCTCAAGGCCAACCGGGCCCGCGAGATCCACGTCTTCGGCCGCCGCGGCCCCGCCCAGGCCAAGTTCAGCCCGATGGAGCTGCGCGAGCTCGACCACTCGCCCACCATCGAGGTCATCGTGGACCCCGAGGACATCGACTACGACGAGGGCTCGATCGCCACCCGCCGCGCCAACAAGCAGGCCGACATGGTCGCCAAGACCCTGGAGAACTGGGCGATCCGCGACACCGGCGACCGCCCCCACAAGCTCTTCCTGCACTTCTTCGAGTCGCCCACCGAGATCCTCGGCGAGGACGGCAGGGTCGTCGGCCTGCGCACCGAGCGCACCCGCCTCGACGGCTCGGGCAACGTCGAGGGCACCGGCGAGTTCCACGACTGGGACGTCCAGGGCGTCTACCGGGCCGTGGGCTACCTCTCCGACGAGCTGCCCAAGCTGCCCTGGGACGTGGCCTCCGGCACCGTCCCCGACGAGGCCGGCCGCGTCATGGCCGCCGGGGAGCACCTGGCCTCGACCTATGTGACCGGCTGGATCCGGCGCGGCCCCGTCGGCCTGATCGGCCACACCAAGGGCGACGCCAACGAGACGGTCGCCAGCCTCCTGGACGACGCCGCGGGCGGCCGGCTGCGCACCCCCTCCGCGCCCGACCCGGAGGCCGTCGACGCCTTCCTCGCCGAGCGCGGTGTGCGCTTCACCACCTGGGAGGGCTGGTACCGCCTGGACGAGGCCGAGAAGGCCCTGGGCCGGCCCGAGGGACGCGAACGCGTCAAGATCGTCGAACGGGAGGACATGCTCCGCGCCAGCGGCGCCTGACCACGGGTCCGCGGCCGGAGCCTCCTGAGCGGGCCCCGGCCGCGGCCGTGCCGTACGGCACGAAAGCGCGCCCCCGCCCGAAGGCGGGGGCGCGCCCCCTCGGATCGTGCCGGGCGACGTCAGCTCACGTTGAGCGTGATGTCGTCCACGACGTAGGAGGTCTGCAGGGACTGGTCCTCCACGCCGTTGAACTTCAGGGTGACGGTCTGGCCGGCGAACGCGGAGAGGTCGAAGGACTTCTGCGCGTATCCGGAGTTCGCGTCGAGGTTGGAGTAGCTGGCCAGGGTCTGGCCGCCCACCGAGACGGTGAACGTGTCATAGGCCACGTTCTCGGTCTCGTCCGTGTCGATGTGCTGGAAGAACGAGAGCCGGTAGGCGGAGCAGCCGGACGGGATGGCCAGCGACTGCGAGACGCTGTCGGTGCGGGGCGAGCCCCAGCCGTTGAGCCATGCCATGTACGAGCCGCCGTGCGGCGTCTCGCCGGCCTGGTTGGTGATGACGCCCGAGGTCGCGGTCCACGGGCTGGAGCCGCTCTCGAAGCCGCCGTTGACGACGAGCTGGCGCGGCGTGCAGCTGCCGCCGCCGACCGTCAGCGTGTACGTGGTGCTGTGGCTGACCGTTCCGGCACCGGTCACCGTGAGGGTGTAGGTGCCCGGCAGGGTGGCGGAGCCGACCTGCACGGTGAGGGTCGAGGAGGCGCCCGACTGGACCGACGTCGGGTCGAGGGTCGCGGTGACCCCGCTGGGCGCGCCGGAGACCGACAGGGCGACGGTCTGCGGGCTGCCGCTCACGGTGGTCGTGTTCACCTTGGCGGTGACGCTGCCGCCGGGGTTGGCGCTGCCCGACGACGGGTCGGTGGCGAGGGAGAAGTCCTGCGCCGGGGTGGTTCCGCCGACCGCCTGCTTCCAGATCGTGTACGCCACTCCGTCGGCGCTGCGGTCCAGGACCGTGGCGCTGATGTTGCTCGGGGTGTCGCAGGAGCTGTGGTAGCAGGAGTCGTACGCGGAGTTGGCGGTGCCGCCCCACTTGGCCGCCTGGGCCGAGGTCTTGCGGGCGCTGGCACCGGCCGCGTAGCCGGAGGTCGGGACGCCGGCCTGCTGGAAGGAGTAGTCGTCGCTGCGGCCCTGGCCCTCCACGTTCTCCTCGGGCGACAGGTTCAGCGAGTCCCAGTACGCCTTCATCGGCTGGGAGGTCGCCGAGTTGAGGTTGTTGATGAAGTAGCCGCCGTTGGGCGAGCCGACCATGTCGAAGTTGTAGTAGCCCTTGATGGCCGCGCGCTGGGTGCTGGAGAGCTGGTTGACGTAGAACTTGGAGCCGTTGAGGCCCTGCTCCTCGTCGGTCCACCAGGCGAACCGCACGTGCTTGGTCATGGTCGGGTTCTTCTGGGCCAGGACCAGCGCGTTCTCCAGGAGCGTCGCGGAGCCCGAGCCGTTGTCGTTGATGCCGGGTCCGGCCGAGACGCTGTCCAGGTGCGCGCCGAACATGACGGTCTGGTCGGCGGGGCCGCCGGGCCAGTCGGCGATCAGGTTGTTGGACGGGTAGGTGCAGGTGGTGCAGCTCTGCTCGGCCACGGTGTAACCGGCGGCCTGCAGCTTGCCCTTGATGTAGGCGACCGACTGGGTGTGTCCGCCGCTGCCCGCGCGGCGGTTGCCGCCGTTCTGGGTCGCGATGGTGCCCAGCTGGTTGAGGTGGCCCTGGACGTTGGCGACGTCGATGTTGGGCGGGTCGGTGCCGGGCGGGGTGCCGCCGATGTTGAGCGCGTAGTCGACGGTGTGCGAGAGCGTGCCGCCCTGGCCCTTGACCGTGACGGTGTACGCGCCGGGGGCGGCGTTGGCGGTCGCGGCGAGCGTCAGCACCGAGGACTGGCCGGACTGCACGGTGGCCGGGTTGAAGGAGGCGGTGACGCCGGAGGGCAGCCCGGAGGCGCTCAGCGTCACGGACTGGGCGTTGCCGGTGGTGACGGCCGTGCTGACGGTGGTGGTGACCGAGCCGCCCTGCTGCACGGTGCCGGACGCCGGGTTCAGCGCCATCGAGAAGTCGTTCTGCCCGCTCGGGCTGCAGGTCGGGTCACCGGACTGCGCGGGCACGCTGATGGCGTCCCAGGCGGCCTTGGTCTTGGTGAACAGATCGCAGGTCGGATCGAGCGTCTTGGCCGAACTCAGGGTCGCCGTGCGGTACTTCTTGTACGACATGCTGCTGGTCTTGAGCAGCATCCCCCCGTAGAAGATCTTGCCGGCGTTCTGGACGCCCACCCCGGTCACGGTGCTCTGGTTGCAGGTGGGGCTGCTGGGCTTGCCGCCGCCGGGGCTGCTGCCCTCGGCGAGTAGGTAGAACCAGTGGTTGAGCGGACCCGCGGCGGCGTGCACCTCGGTGCCGGGGATCGCGGAGCTGTAACAGTTGGGGTCGTTGTTGACGGCCGACGGGTTGTACATGTTCCGGATCGGTCCCCGGCCCTGGAGATTGATCATCTCGCCGACCGTGTAGTCCGGGGTGTCGTACGGGGCGGGCTCGTTGGTGTACGCCTCGGTGAGCGCGCCGAAGATGTCGCCGGTGCCCTCGCCGAGCCCGGCCTCCTGGCCGCTGGTGCCGCCGGGGGTGTTGCTGTCGATGGCGTGCCCGTACTCGTGGGCCACCACGTCGATGCCGGCGATCCACTCGTTGGCGCTGTTGTGGCCGATGGTGACCGAGCTGCCGTCCCAGTAGGCGTTGAGGTCGCTCAGCCCGACCTTGCCGGGGAAGCTGCCGCCGTTGCCGTTGACCCCGTTGCGCCCGAGCCAGGAGCCGAGCATGTCCCACTGCTTCTGCGCGGCGAACATCAGGTCCGCGCAGCCGGTCTCCTTGCTGGTGGGGTTGCCGGTGCCCCAGGAGTCGGAGGACTTGCTGAAGACCGAGCCGGTGCTGTAGTCGGCGCAGCTCAGACCCGGCCGCCGGGGGTCGCGCAGCGAGTAGCTGCCGCCGGAGCCGGTGGTGTCGATGGTGAGCGGACTGGGGCCGTTCCACTTGCTGTTGGCGGTGCCCGCCACGACGTCGTCGTGGCTGTCGATGAACTTGCCGGTCCGCGCGTCGACGAAGACGTGCAGCTTGCTGGGCGCGGTGCGGGTGCGCCCCGCCAGTACGGTCTCCCAGGCGAGCGTGGACCTGCCGTCCTTCAGCCGGACGACGAGACGGCTGTCCACCACCTTGTCGACCTTGGCCAGCCGGGCGCGCGAAGTGGCCTCGGCGGCCTTGGCGGTGACGGACGGCGTGGTGGCCACGTCGACTCGTACGGCCGAGGCGGACTGCACGGTCCGCACGTCGCCGGTGCCGTCCGCGAGCACGACCGCGTCACCGCCGACGACCGGCAGCCCGCGGTAGCTGCGCTCGTAGGCGACCGAGTAGAGGCCGTTCACCCAGGGGGTGACCGTGTGCCGCTCGTACCGTTCCTGCTGGGAGTTGACCAGGGAGTCGAAGCCGCTGCGGACCGCCTGGTCGGCGGCGGCGATCGCGCGGGAGAGGGGGGTGGGCCGCTGGTCCGGCCCGGGCTGCGAGTGGGGTGCGGCCGATGCCGTACCGGCTATGGTGCCGGTCAGGCCCGTGGTCAGCGCAAGCGCTGCCACGGCGGCCGTGAGTCTGAAGGGGCGCAACGTCCACTCCGATCGTGGGGGGGCCTGTTCTTCGCCGCCGAGTATGAACGTGGACATGGCAAACGTGGTACATACCAGTCGGGCATAGGACGCGAGTTATGGTGCGCCGGGGACGCCCTGCGTACGCTCGGCGCTATGCAGCTGGAGTTGAGGCATCTACAGGCCGTGATCCAAATAGCGGAGGCGGGCACCCTGGGGCGCGCCGCACGCCGCCTCGGCGTCTCCCAGCCGTCCCTGTCCGCCCAGTTGCGCCGGATCGAGCGCGTGACGGGCGGCGACCTCTTCGTCCGCAGCCGGCTCGGCATGGACCTCACCCCGCTGGGCCGGTTCGTGCTGAGCCGGGCGCGCCGGGTGCTCAGCGAGATGGACGCGCTGGGCGGCACCCACGCCCGCGCGGTCGCCCGGGACACCCCGCTGCGCCTCGGCTGCATCCTGCTCGTCCTGCTGGACGGGCTCCTCGAACAGACCGACCTCTCGCTCTCCGGCCAGGAGATCACCGTCGAGGTGGAGCACTCGGTGACCGCGCTCGCCCGCCTCCTGGGCGCCGGACGCTACGACGCCATCGTGTACGGAGAGGTGAACGAGCACGAAGTCCCGCTGCCCGAAGGGGTCATGGTGCGCACCCTCATCCCCAAGGAACCGTTCTACGTCCGTCTCCCCGCGGCCCATCCGCTGGCCGGACGGGACCGCGTCGACCTGGCCGATCTGGCCGACGAGCCCTGGATGACGCTCCTGGAGGACGACGACGGCGGCCCCGAGGCGTTCGTGGAGGCCTGCGCACGCGCCGGGTTCGTCCCCGAGCTGCGCCACCGCATCACCGACCGCGCGATGCAGTACCGCCTGATCGCGGGCGGCCGGGCGGTCGCGCTCAGCCAGCCCACCGCGCCCCAGGCCGCGGGCACCGTCCTGCGCCCGCTCGTCGGCAGCCCGCTCACCGGCCGCATCCGGCTCGCCTGGAACCGCGCGTCCGTCCCGGTGGCCCAGGCCCAGCTGCTCTACCGCGCGGCGGCCTGCGCGTACCTGGCCAACGTCGACAACCACGCCTTCCACCGCACCTGGTGGGACACCCACCCCGAACTGCATCCGCCGTACGAGAACATGGAACACCAGCATCCCGCCGACCCTTGACGCACCGTCAGCCCCGGGCGGCGGGCCTCAGCGGGCCAGCCAGGCGGCGACCGCCTCCGCCATCGGCTGCCCCGTCTCCAGCTCGACGAAGCCGAACTGGCCCCCCTGGTTGCACTCCAGGAACCACCACAGCCCGTCCTCGTCCTCCGCGAAGTCGAAGGCCGCGTACGCCAGTCGGGCCAGCCGCAGATACGCGCGCACCGCCACCGCTGTCCGGTCCGGCACCTCGACCGGCTCCCAGCGGTGGCCGCTCTCGTCGAAGCGCCCGTCCACCACGCCGGGCGCGCAGACCTTCCGGGCGCCGAACAGCCGCTCCCCCACGCACGTCAGCCGGACGTCCGCCTTCTTCGGCACGTACCGCTGGAGCAGCACCGGTCCCGCCCGCACGCTGGAGAAGTCCTCCCCGGGCCCGATCAGGGTCGTCGGCAGCGCCGTCCCCGGCTGGTCCGGCGGCGGCCCGGCCGCGCTCTTCACCACCACGTCCCGGTGCTCCCGGGCGAACTGCCGGGCCACCCCGGGGACCGTGGTGACCACCGTGGGCGGCACCGCGAAGCCGCTGGAGTGGGCGACCCGCAGCTGCCACGGCTTGTGCCGGGCCCGCTCGGCCTCGCGCGGATGGTTCATCCAGCGCGCCGACGCGGAGTACAGCATCCCGTACAGCGCCTGCCCGGTCTCCGCGGTCAGCCACGCCGAGGGCTCCGCCGCGTGCGCGGCCGGGCGGCCGGGGCGGCGCACCCACACCGAGCGCAGGCCGCTCATGCTCACCAGGAAGCCGTCGACCGACAGATGCCCGGCGAAGTCGCCGTGGGCGTACTCGGCGGAGAGCACCGCACGGCCCGGCAGGTCCGCGGGATCGAGGCGCACCAGGGGCACGCCCCGCCGGTGCAGCTCGGTCACCACCAGGTCGGTGGTGACGTCCTCCTCGCAGGTCAGGATGAGGACCGTCATGCGGCTGCCGGGCCGTCAGTCGTCGAAGTGGGTCTGGGAACCGGCGGTCGACGCGGTGGTGCCGGCCGCCCGGAGCAGCTCGCGGTCGTCGACGGCGGGCCGCCCGTCGGGCAGGACGTTCAGCTGCCGCGAGGGGTCGAAGCGATAGGCGACCGGCAGGTCCGCCCGCTGTTTCGGCACGGCGTAGCGCAGGGTGAACGGTGTCATGAGGAGCCTCCCGCAGCGGGTCACGCTGATCCATTCCGATCCATGTGCACACCTGTACGTAGTGCCCCTGTGGGGAATTCATCACGTACTGCCACATCCACGTGAAGGACGTCACACCGGGCCACTTGGTTGCCCGGGGCGCCGCATCCCGGGTCGGGGAACCGGGCGAACCCCACGGGCAGTCGGGTGAAGCCAGGTTTCGCCGCCGCCCATTTCGGTGATCGCTGTGGACGTCACGATCCGCCTCCACCCCACAGGAGCACCCATGCGTTTGCGTACCACGATCACGGCGAGCGTCCTCGCCCTCGGTGTCGTCCTCGGCGGCGCTTCGTCCGCGCTCGCCCACGACGGCGGCCACGGGCACGGCCGTCACCACAGCTCCGAGGGCGGCAAGCACTCCAGCTGCCACACGGCGATGGGCAGCTCCGCCAACCGCGGCTCGTTCCTGGAGAGCGACTGCGAGAAGGAGAGCTGGGGCCACAAGGAGCACGGCCGCTACTGATCGCGCGGTGCGGTGTGGCGCGGCGCGGGGTTTCGCCCCCGCTCCGCGCCACACGCGTGTGTGCGCTTCCCGTCCCACGGGACTTCGCAATCCGGCCACGGCCGAAAAGCCGCTCCGCCGCTCCCGGCTCTCGACTCCCGGCCCCGGCGGGTGAATCCGCTCCGGGAAATGGGTGGGGGCATTCCGAATTCCGTCGCGGCCGGAGGACGGCGGGACCCATTTGTCGCTCTTGCCGGTCGGCGCAGCGCACGGCCCGGGGCGCCCGCGATCGGTCGCATCCCAGCCGGATGCCTTCCCAGCAGCGCTGACGAACAGTCATGGCGGCTTGTGAATATGCCAGACGCATACTTTCCGCCACTCGGGACATGAGGAACGGTATTCACTCCAAACCTAAATGACTAGGAACCAGATATTCCGGGCGACGAGTTTCGATACGACTTCATGATGAGTAAGGTGTCCCTCGCTGTCAGTGAGCCTGCGTAGGGGCACCCGCCTTGGCTTAATTCGGCGTGGCCGGAATGCGTATGCGGATGACGTCGTCTTCGGGATGGAGAGGGGATCGTGACTGCGGGCACGTTCGAAGGACAGTACGTCTGGCATCCGGCCGCCGACGACCGCGAGTTGGCGCGCGCCTGCGTGGACGTACGGGCCGGCAGATATCTGAGCGCGCACAACGTCCTCAAGGACGCGCGTACCGATTTCGAGGTACGCGCCCACCGCTCCCTGGTGCTCGCCTCCGAGGCGGCCGACTCCGACCTGGCCGAGCGCTGGCTGGCCGAGGAGTCCGCCTCCCCCGAAGCGGCCCTGCTCGCCGCCCGGGTGGCGATGGTCCGGGCGTTACGCATGGCCGACGCGCACGACGGGCGGGCGGCGGCGCTGGTGCGCATAGCCCAGGCGGCGTGCGCGCGCGCCGCCAAGCTGCTGCCCCAGGACCCCACTCCATGGGTCGCCCAGCTGGCACTCGCCCGCTTCGAGGGCACCTACGACCCGGCCCCCAAGGGGCTGTTGACCGCCCCGGCCGGACCCTGGCTGCTCTTCTCGCACATCCTGCGGCTCGACCCCTGGAACCGCGAGGCCCACCACCGCTTCCTCTCCTTCTTCTTCACCCGCCACGGCGGTTCGGCGAGCGCCCGCTGGGACGTCGCCTCCTTCCTCAGCCACCGCGCCCCCATCACCTCGCCGCTGCGCCTGCTGCCACTGGTCGCGCTGGTCGAGGAGCACGACCCGGGCGCGCTGCTCGCGGACACCACCTGGCAGCAGCCCCAGTGGACGGCCACCGCGCTGGGCATCTACCAGAACTGGTTCCCGCGCACCGCGGCCTACCGGTTCACCCCGGTGCTCGACCTGGCGTACCTGGCACACGCCCTGTTCATGGCGAAACGTGAATTCGAGGCACGGGAAGTCCTCACGGCGATGGGCCCGTACGCCTCGCGCATGCCCTGGAGCGCCTTCGGCGATCCAGAGGAACGGCTCAACCGGGCCCGGCGGTCCTGCGGACTGCCCACCCCCGGCCCGGCCTGAGCCCCCGCCCGGCGCCCCGGCCGGTCAGCACTCCACCCGCGCGTCCCGTCACCCCCCACCGGAAAGGCTGCCACCCGTGTCCGAACGCACCTCCCGACTCCGCTCCAGAGAGCCACAGCACGACACCGCGACCGACATCGCCATGGACGACGACGCGACGCTGCACGCCATGGGGTATCCGCGCAAACTGACGCGCAGGTTCCACGCGTTCGACAACTTCGCCATATCGTTCACCATCATCAACATCATCTCCGGGATCTTCTCCGCGTTCGGCTTCGGCATGGGGGCCGGCGGCCCGCGCATCCTGATCTTCGGCTGGATAGGCGTCTCGGTGATGGTGCTGTTCGTCGGGGCGGCGATGGGCGAGATCGCCTCCGCCTACCCGACCAGCGGCGCGCTGTACTTCTCCGCGGGCAAGCTCGCCAAGCGCCACCGGGGCGCCTGGTCCTGGTACACGGGGTGGCTCAACTTCGTGGGCCAGGTGGGCGGCACGGCGGCCACCAACTACGCCGCCGCCACCTTCATCCAGGCGTTCGTCGCCATGCAGTGGCCCTCCTACGACCCGACGCCGCAGCAGACCGTCGGCATCGCCGCGGTGATCCTGGTGGTGCAGGCGCTGGCCAACACGTACACCGTGCAGCTGGTCGCGATCGTCAACCGCATCTCGGTGTGGTGGCTGCTGATCGGCATGGTGGTGATCGTCGCCGCGCTCACCCTCAAGCCCTCCCACCACCAGTCGGCCTCCTTCGCCAACCACTTCGTGAACACCACCGGCTTCAGCAGCGGTCTGTACGCCGCCATGCTCGGCCTGCTGGTGACCAGTTGGACGTTCACCGGCTTCGACGGCAGCTTCCACATGTCGGAGGAGACGGTGCGGGCCACCGTCAACACGCCCAAGGGCATCATGCGCGCGATCATCTACTCGGCGCTCGCCGGACTCGTCCTCATGCTCGCCCTGGTGTACGCGATCCGCGACTACGCGGGCGAGGCGGGCTCGGACGCCCCGCCGGTGCAGATCCTCATCGACGCGCTGGGCCTGGGCACCGCCAAGCTGCTCCTGCTGATCGTGATCGGCGCCATGCTCTTCTGCGGCCTCGCCAACATGACCAGCAACACCCGCCAGATCTTCGCGTTCTCGCGGGACGGCGCCATGCCCGGCTCGCGCTGGTGGCACTCGGTCTCGCTGCGCACCCGCACCCCCGTCAAGGCGGTGTGGCTGGCGGCGGCGTGCTCGCTGGTGCTGATCGTGCCGGGCTGGTGGTCGCACACCGCCTTCACCGCCATCGTGAGCGTCAACGTCGTCGGCCTCTACCTCGCCTACGGGGTGCCGATCTTCCTGCGGCTGCGCCTGGACGACTTCGAGCCCGGCCCGTGGAACCTGGGCCGCTACGGCAAGCCCGTGGCCGCGATCGCGGTGGGCTGGATCGTGCTCAGCAGCGTGCTGTTCATGCTGCCGCAGAGCTCCCCCATCACCACCACCTCGTTCAACTACGCGCCGATCGCCCTGGGCGCGGTGCTCTTCATCGCCACCCTGTGGTGGTTCGCCACCGCGCGCCGCCGCTTCCAGGGACCCGTCAGCTACGGCAGCCCCGACGAGGTCGCCGCGATGGACCTCATCTGATCCCAGCGCTCCCCCGGGCCGCGTCCCCCGCCTCCTCGGCGGCGGTGGCGCGGCCCGCGCGCTGCCCGCCGCGGGGTACGGGATTCCCTACGTCATTGGGCGTGTGGATGCAGGTGGGACAACTGCGGCCACGCCGGGCGACTTAGCCACCGTGCGCTCCCCCGGACGCCATTCCCCCACCGGGCCGTGCGGAGGGATGATCCTGCCTTCACGTCCTCCTCGCGCGCTCCAGAGCCGCCCCGTCCCTCTCTCCGCGCTCCCGGCACCGCATCGCAGCGGGAGCGCACGAAAGGACCCCCCGATGCCCGGATCCCGTATCACCTTCCTCGACGGCCTGACCGCCCAGCCGCAGGCCCTGGAGCGGGTGACCGCCCAGGTGCGGCGGCAGTTGACCGGCGCCGCCCTGGACCGGCTGCGCACCGCCCGGCGCCCGCTGCTGACGGGCATCGGCGCCTCCTACGCCGCGCTCGCCCTGCCGGTGGAGGTGCTGCGCGCCCACGGCGTGCCGGCCCAGCGGGTGCTGGCCAGTGAACTCGGCGCGGGCCTGCGCGGCTTCGACACGGACCTGCTGATCGGGGTGTCGCAGGGCGGTCGCAGCACGGAGACGGTGGCGGCCTTCCGGGCGGCCCGCGGCGTCCCCGCCCTCGCGGTCCTCAACGTCACCGACTCCCCGCTGGGCGCACTGGCCGCGCTCGCCGTCGGCCTCGGCGGCGAGCCCGACTCGGCGGCCTCCACCATCGGCTTCACGGGCACCGTCGTCGCCCTCGACCTGATCGCCGGGGTCATCGCGGGCCGGGACGGCGATCCGTGGCAGGGCGTGGGCGAGCGGATCGAGGCGGTGCGGGCCCGTACCGGCGAGGTGGTGGCCGCGCTGCGGGCGCGGGCCGCGCGGTGCGTCGCCGTCGACTGCGTGGCCTCGGGCGCGTCCCGGGTCGCGGCCGAGGAGGCGGCCCTGCTGCTGCGCGAGGTGCCCCGGATGCCCGCCTCGGCGTCGGTCACCCGCAACTATCTGCACGGCGAGATGGAGTCGGCGGGCAACACCCTGCACCTGGTGTTCGGCGCGGGCCGCGAGGTGGAGCTGGCCCGCTCGCTGTCGGCGGCGGGCCATCTGACGCTGCTGGTGACCACCGCGCGCGTGGAGCCCGGCGACAGCCTGGGCGTGGTGCGGCTCCCCGAGTGCGCCCCGACGCTACGGGCCGTCCTGGAGACGGTGGTGGCGCAGGAGCTGGTGGCGGTGCTCAGCGTGGAACGCGACGTCCCGCTCGACTCGTTCGTCTTCGTCAACGACGACACCAAGGTCGGCGGCGCGGGCACCGCGGCATTCGAGCACGCCGAGCCGGTCCCGGTGGCCTGAGAGCCCTCGCGACCCCCCTTCGCCCGCCCGGAGGCCCCCGGTCCGCAACGGCGAATCCCGTGCGACGACCGCGGCCATACGGCTACCCTGAGTGACATGAGGACCGCGTACGGCAAGCAGTTCCGCGTCCGGGTCCGGGCGGCGACGCCCGTGGCCGCCCTCCTCTGCCTGACGAGCACCTGTCTGTCGGGCGCCGCGGCGGCCCCGCTCCCGGCGACGGCCGCCGCGCGTCCCGGCGCGCCACCCGCCTGGCACAGCTGCGTCCGCGATCCCCAGGACGCCCCGGGCAGGGAGCTGGCCGCGGCGGGCGGGCGCTGCGCCGAGATCACGGTCCCGCTGGACCACTTCCGGCCCGGCGGGACCAAGATCCGGGTCGCCGTCGCCCGCGTCCCCGCCACCGACGCCCGCCACCGCATCGGCACGCTGGTGGTGAACGAGGGCGGCCCCGGCGATCCGGTGATCGACTATCTGATGGACCGTCATGCCGCTCTCGGGAAGCTGGCGGCCCGGTTCGACCTGGTGGGCGTCGACCCCCGGTTCGTGGGCCGCAACGACCCCCTGGACTGCCGCTGGCCGACCTCCGCCTACTTCCGCTCGGCGGGCACGGGCCGGGCCGGGTTCGACGCGATGGCCGCCTTCGAGCGCGGCCTCGCCGACCGGTGCCGCCGCGCCGCGGGCGCCCTGCTCCCGTACGCCTCGACCCGCGACGCCGCCCGCGACCTGGACGCGGTGCGCGCGGCCCTGGGCGAGCGCCGGATCTCCTATCTGGGGATCTCGTACGGCACGTATCTGGGCGAGGTCTACAGCGCGATGTTCCCCGGCCGCACCGACCGGGTCGTCTTCGACGGTGTGCACGAGCCGGGCCGCCTCGCGCCGTGGCCGGAGTACGGCACGGAGGGCGCCAATGAGGACGCCCTGCGCCACTGGGCCGCCTGGGCGGCGCCCCGCGACGCCGCCTACGGGCTGGGGACGACCACCGACGCGGTCCTCGCCACCGTGGGCCGCATCCAGGCAGCCGCCGCCCGCACCCCGCTGCGGGTGGGGGCGTACCGGCTGGACGAACACGTCGTCCCGCTGCTGCTGTACGGGGTGCTGGGCGACGACCGGGCGGAGAGCGACGCGGAGATCGCCGTCATGGTGGGCACGTTGCGGCGGGCCGCCGAGAGCGGCCGGGCGGACCCTGATCCCGCGCTCGCCGGTCTCCTCCCCTCGCTGTTCACCGGCCGGGACTCCGCCTACGGCAGCACGCAGACGGCGTTCCTGTGCGCCGACACACCGGGTCCGCGCGACCCGGAGGTCTTCCGGCGGGCCGTCGAGCGCGGCCGGGCCCGGCATCCGCTGTTCGGGCCGCTGCTCAACGACATCACGCCCTGTCCGTTCTGGCCCCGCCCGCGCGAGCGGCCGACGGTGGTCGACAACGACGTGCCGGCCCTGATGGTCAACGCGACCCACGACCCGCGCGTGCTGTACTCCGAGGCCCGCGCGATGCACACCAAGTGGCCGAGCTCCCGGCTGATCACGGTGCGGGGTTCCTACCGGCACGCGGTGTACGGGGTGTCGTACGGCAACGCGTGCGTGAACGACGCGGTCAACGCCTATCTGGCCGACGGGCGGCTCCCCGCCACCGACACCTCGTGCCCGGGTGCCCGCCCGCCGGACCTGACGTCGACCGCGTCGCCGGATCAGGTGCCGTAGACCTCCAACTCGTAGATGCGGGCGGCCTGGTCGGCGGTCTGGGTCGGGGTGATGACCGAGAGCCGGACGTAGCGGGCCGTCGTGGTCACCGGGTGGGTGGTGACGTCGGCGGTGTTGCCGCGCGCCTGGGCCACCGTGGTCCAGGCCGTGCCGTCACCCGAGACGGCCAGGTCGAAGTCCTTGGTGTCCAGGCTCGCGCTCTCCCCGCCCGCGCCCGCGTGGCGCACGGTGACCGAGGACAGGGAGTGGGCGGCGCCGAGGTCGACCTGGAGGGTCTTGGTGCCGGCGGCGAGCGAGCACCACTTGTCGCTGTTGCCGCCGCTCACGCTGCCGTTGACCGCCTTGTCGGCGGTCTCCGAGGAGTTGCAGGGCGCGGACCCGGTGGCGGGCCGCCCGAGGGCGAGGTTGCCGCTGCCGCCGCCGTAGACCTCCAGCTCGTAGATGCGGGCGGCGCCGCTGTTGGCGTTGGACGCGCTGGTGACCAGCAGCCGGACGTAGCGGGCCGTGCGCGGGGACACCGGGTGGTAGGTGCGGCTGGCGCGGGATCCGGTGACGGTGGCCGCGGTGGTCCAGGAGCTGCCGTCGGTGCTGGTCTGGAGCTGGAAGCCGCCGGTGTTCCAGCCGGTGTTCTCACCGCCGAGTCCGGCGTGCTTGACCACGAACGAGGACACGGTCTGCGCCGACCCGAGGTCGACCTGGAGCGAGGGGTTCGCCGCGGCCGAGCACCACTTGCTGTTGTCCTTCAGCGATCCGTCGACGGCCTTGTCGGGCGATTCGGCGGTAGCGCAGACCGCGGTCCCGGTCGCCGTCCGGCCTTCGGCGAGGTCGGGGCCGAGTTCGGGGGCGGCGGGTACCGGGGTGGCCCCGTCCTGGAAGGAGGGCGGTACGTCGGCCGCGCCGGTGCCCCAGACCGCGCCCGGGGTGGCACCCGTCGTGTAGGCGAGGGTGGCGCCCGAGGCCACGTCCGGGTAGCGCAGGTAGTTGTGGCTGGTGGCCGTCCCGTTCACGGTCAGCCCCTGGACATACGGGCCGGAGCCGGAGGCGGTGACGCTGATGTTCCCGGCGTCGCGCTGGATGAGGACGGACGGGAACTGCGGCCCGTGCAGTGCGAGGGTGTCGGCGCCGGGGGTCGCCGGATACATCCCGATGGCGGCCCACACGTACCAGGCCGAGGTGGCGCCCAGGTCGTCGTTGCCGGGCAGGCCGCCCGCGCCGGTGGTGAAGGACTCGGCCATCACCTTGCGCACGGCGTCGGTGGCCCCGGCCGGGTGCCGGGCGTAGTTGTAGGCCCAGGGAACCCCGTGCTCGGGCTCGTTGCCGATGTAGTAGTACGGCCTGCTCTGACCGGCGTTGACCTCGGTGAAGTGGTGGTCGAGGCGCTGTACGGCGGTCTGCCGTCCGCCCATGGAGTTGATCAGGTCGGCGAAGTCGTACGGCACCATCCAGGTGTACTGGGAGGCGTTGCCCTCGGTGAAGGTGGACTGGCTCGCCGGGTCCAGCGGCCAGGTCCAGGAACCGTCGCTCCTGCGCTGCTGCACATAGGACGAGTCCGGCCCGAAGGTGTTGCGCCACCACTGCGCGCGGCCCATGTGGGTGGTGTAACCGGAGCTGTCTCCGAGCGCCTTGGCGAACTGGGCCACCGCGAAGTCGGAGGCGGAGTATTCGAGCGAGTCGGAGGGGTCGTCCAGGTAGTGCAGGCTGGTGTAGGTGGACTGGCGGCCCCGGATCGCGCTGCCCTGTGCGGTGCCGCCGTTGGACGCCTTCTCCATCAGCGCCAGCGCCGCCGAGGTGTCGAAGTCGCGCGCCCCGAAGGCGTACATGCTGGAGACGATGATCGGGCCGGGGTCGCCCGTCATCACGAAGTCCTCGTTGGTCTGCTGCGACCACTTGGGCAGCAGACCGCCCTGCTGTCCGTCCAGGACCATCGACTTGGCGATGTCACTGGCCTCGGTCGGCGCGATCAGCGCGACCAGCGCGGCCCAGGAGCGGTAGATGTCCCAGCCCGAGTAGTTCTGGTAGACGGGCCGGGCGGAGTGGTGGACGGCGTTGTCGAAGCCCCGGTAGTCGCCGCCCGCGTCGCTGGAGATGTTGGGGCTCTGCAGCACGTGGTAGAGCGAGGTGTAGAACTTCTGGCGCTCGGCCGTGGTGCCGCCGGAGACCTGGATCCTGTTGAGCATCCCGTTCCAGGCGTCGTCGGCCGCGGAGCGGACCGCGCCGAAGTCCCAGCCGCCGTTCTCCGCCGCCATGTTGGCCTGGGCGCCCGCCACGCTCACGTACGAGAGGGCGACCTTGAACTGGACCGTGCCGCTGCCGGTGGTGTCGAAGGTGACGTAGGCGCCGGTGTTGGTGCCGGAGGCGTTCGCCGAGCCGTCGGTGACGCTCCCGCCCGACCAGGTGCCGAAGCCGGTGGGGGTGCGGTCGAAGCGGATGTCGAAGTAGATCTGGTAGGTCTTGGAGGAGCCGCAGAAGCCGCCGGCGGTGACGCTTCCGGTCAGCTCGTCGCCGTTGACGCGCACGGTCCCGGCCCGGCCGCCGGTCGCGCTGCGGCCGGTGGCCACCAGCAGCCGCGAGGACGTGGAGGCGGGGTAGGTCAGCCTGCCCATGCCGGTGCGGGTGGTGGCGGAGAGCTCGACGTCGGTGCCGTACCGGTCGAGGCGGGTCTTGTAGTAGCCGGGCCGGGCCACCTCGTTGGACTTGGTGTAGCCGGACGCGTAGCCGGTCCAGTCGGTGCCCGGGGAGCTGCCGAGCGCGCCGGTGACCGGGAGCAGCGGCAGGTCCTCGTTGTTGGCGCAGCCCGCGCCGTCGAAGTGGGTGAGGCTGAAGTCCTCGACGGAGGTGTCCTTGTAGCGGTAGCCGGAGGGGGACGCGGTGGGGGTGTCGGGGCTGAACTGGACGCCGCCGAAGGGCACGACCGCGCCCGGGTAGGTGCTGCCCCCGGCGCCGCCCGGGACGGGGTTGGGCGCGTTGCTGTCGTCGGTGCCGATGAACGGATCGACGTACTGGGTCAGCGGGAGCGGGGCGGCGGCGTGGGCCGGGGCCGCGGCGATGCCGGCGAGCCCGGAGGCGGCCAGGGCGAGGGCGCTCAACGCGCCCAGGCACCGGGAGCGGTGCCGGGATCTGGAGGGGTGCACGGATCGGAGCACGAGGGGGGACCACCTTCTCGCGGAGGTCCGCTCGCCGTCCGGCGGGCGGCCTCGGGACGGGAATGCTCGGGGTGCGGATGAAGGATGGGCGTGTGAACGTTACCAATCAACTCAGGATTGTTGAGGTGTCCCTGACGACTCGTCAAGAGTGCGGGGCGAAAACGAGCCCGGCTCCGGCCGCCCAGGCTGGGAACGTTACCAAGACGCGGGCGTGGCGCGGCCCAGGCCGCACCAGTGGTCCCAAGGTCCCCTCGTCCGGCCTGACATGCGCCGCCATCTGCAATCATCTAGGCGTCGCACCGCCGTTCCCCGGTCCCCCCGGATCCGGATCCACCGCTGAGGAGGCCCGTGAAGCGCCCGACGATGAAGGACGTGGCCCGCGCCGCGGGAGTGAGCCCCATGACGGTCTCGCGCGCGGTGTCGGGCGAGCCCGGCGTCTCGCCCGGTACGGCGGCCCGAGTCGAGCAGGCCGTACGGCAGTTGGGCTATCAGCGCAATGACAACGCCCGCAATCTGCGCCGCAAGAACCCCGGCACCGCCACCATCGGCCTGGTCGTGGACGACCTGGCCAATCCCTTCTACGCGCTGATGGCCCGCTCGGTGGAGGACGAGGCGCACCGGCGCGGCTGTCTCGTCCTGGTCGGCAGCACCAACGACGAGCCGCGCCGCGAACGCGAGGTGATAGCCGCGTTCACGGCCCGTCAGGTGGACGGGCTGATCCTCGTCCCCACCATCGGCGGGCACGGCTTCCTCAAGCAGCCGATGGAGGGCGGCACCCGGGTCGTCTGCGTGGACCGGCCCGCCAAGGGGCTGGCCGTGGACACCGTGACCGTCGACAACAGGGCCGGGGCCGAACGGGCCGTGCGCCATCTGCTGACCCTGGGGCACACCCGGATCGCCTACCTGGGCGACCGGTTCGGCATCTGGACGCAGGGCGAGCGCCACGCCGGATACGTCGACGCGCTGGCCGCGCACGCGATCCCCGAGGACCCCGATCTGGTCCGCCACGACCTGCGCTCCCGGGCGGACGCGGCGGCGGCGCTGGCCGGGCTGCGGGCGCTGCCCCGGCCGCCGACCGCCCTGTTCACCACCAACGACGTGATCACCATGGGCGTCCTGGACGGGCTGCGGGACACCGATCCCGTGGCCGTCGTCGGCTTCGACGACATCCCCCTGGCCGACCGGCTCACCCCGGCACCCAGCGTCGTCAGCCAGGACCCGGTGGCGCTCGGCACCACCGCCGCCCATCTGCTGTTCGCCCGGATAGACGGCGACCGCTCCGCGCCCCGCTCGGTCGTCCTGCAGACCCGGCTGATCGTGCGCGGGCCGGGGCGCCACGACGGCTGAGCCCGCCGGGTGCCGGGCCCCGGCCCCCGGGTCGGCGCACGTCGGCCCGCGGGCTCCGGGCCCCGGGTCAGCGGGGGCCGGGCGGCCGGGACCGGGCGCCGGGGAGGCGTCCGGCGCTCAGGGCGTGTCGCCCGTCCAGTCCCAGTGGCGCGGGTCGCCCGGGCGCGGCCCGTACCCGGCGCGGCCTCCCGGTCCGTGCGAGCCGATCTCGGTGGCGAGGGCCGCGCCTTCGGCCAGCTGCGCCTCGGTCCAGCCGGTGACGTCGAGCAGCAGCCCGTCCAGCGGGCCCGCCACCAGCTCGCGGTAGACGTGCCCCGGGCGCGGGCCGGGGTCCGGGTCCTCGTGGTCGGCACCGTAGACCCGGCGCCGTATCAGCTCGTCCATACGCGTCAGCGTGCCACCCACCACTGACAATGCCCGGGGCGGCGGTGACCCGGGTGCACCACCCGGGGTGCGGCGGCCCGCCCGATCGAGAATCGTGGTGGCCCAAGAACGTTTCGGATCCGTCGCCGGGCGTGTGCGCGCGCCCGGGCGGAGCGGCAGTCAGGGTGGCGTGCGATGGAGCTGGAATCCCGGGTCGACGGCCTCATGGACGGGCTCCGCGCGGATCTCGAACGGCTGGCGGCGATCCCCTCGATCGCCTTCCCCGGCTTTCCGCCCGAACCCGTGGAGCAGGCCCACGACCTGGTCGTGGAGCTCCTGCGCGGGGCCGGGGTCCCGCACGTCGAGCGGATCGACCTGCCGGACACGGCCCCGGTGGTGTACGGCGAGATCCCGCCGCCGCAGCCGGGGGCGCCGACCGTGCTGCTCTACGGCCACTACGACGTCCAGCCGCCCGGCGACGCCGCGCTCTGGCTCTCGCCGCCCTTCGAGCCGACGCCCGTCGAGGGCGGGCTGCGCGCCCGGGGCATCGCGGACGACAAGTCCAACGTCCTCGCCCATGTGGGCATGCTGCGGGTGTACGGGGGCCGGCCGCCGGTCGGCGTCAAGATCGTGATCGAGGGGCAGGAGGAGTACGGCAGCGCCTTCGACACCTACCCGCCCACCGACCCCGAGCGGTTCGCCTGCGACGCGATGGTCATCGCCGACCTCGGCAACCTGCGCCCCGGCACCCCGACCCTGACGACCGGGCTGCGCGGCGCCGCCGAGGTGACGGTCGAGGTGCGCACTCTGGACGAGCCGCGCCACAGCGGTGAGTTCGGGGGCGCGGCGCCCGACGCCCTGCTGGCCCTGCTCAAGGTGCTGGCCACGCTGCACGACGTGCACGGCGACGTGGCCGTCGAGGGGCTGCGCCGCGACCCGTGGGACGGGACGACGTACACGGAGGAGGAGTTCCGCTCGCTGGCGGGGGTGCGGGAGGGACTGCCGCTGATCGGCTCTGGCTCGCTCGGCGAACGGCTGTGGAGCGGGCCCGCGATCACCGTGATCGGCCTGGACGCGCCCGGGGTCGAGCACGCCGCCTCCGCCGTGGTCCCGTACGCCAGGGCCAAGCTGAACCTGCGCTTCCATCCCCATCAGGACCCCGACGAGGCGCTGGCGAAGCTGGTCGACCATCTGCGCGCGCTGCGGCCGTTCGGCATCCCGCTGACCGTCACCCCCGGTGACACCGGCCCCGGTTACGAGGCGTCCACCGGCGGCCCCGCCTACCGGGCCGCGCTGGCCGCGCTCAAGGAGGCATGGGGCGAGGAGGCGTCGTACGTCGCGACCGGCGGTTCGATCCCGCTGGTCAACGGGCTGGCGAAGGCCGCGCCCGGGGCCGAGGTGCTGCTGTTCGGCGCCCAGGACAGCATGTGCAACCTGCACGCGCCCAATGAGCGGGTCCTCTTCTCCGAACTGCGCAACACGGTGGTGGCGCTGTCCGCGTTCGTGCGCGAGTACGCCGAGGACTTCGGCGCACGGTCCGGGGACCGCTCGTGAGCGGCGCGGGCGGCGACGGCGGGACGACGGCCGCCGACGCCGCGTCGCCGGGGCCGTCCGAGCCGCCGCCGAAGAAGCGGTTCGCGTTCCCCAGCGCGCTCACGGTCCTGGCCGTCGTCACGGTCGCCGTGTGGCTGCTGGCCTTCCTGATCCCCTCGGGCCAGTACGACCGCAACGACCGCGGCGCGCCCGTCCAGGACACCTATCACCGGGTCTCGTCGGGCCAGAGCTTCGTCGACCGCCTCAACGACCTGTTCCTGGCGCCGGTCAACGGCCTGTACGGCATCCGCGACACGACCTCCGGGCAGGTGGGCCCCGACCTGTCGGGCGACCTCTACGGCAGCGCCGGGGTCTTCCTCTTCGTCCTCGCCATCGGTGCGTTCATCACGGTCGTCTTCGCCACCGGCGCCCTGGACCGGGGCATCGCCCGGCTCGCCCACCGGCTGCGCGAGCGCGGGACGCTGCTCATCGCCGGTGTGATGGTGGTCTTCTCGGTGCTGGGCACGGTCGAGGGCTTCGCGGAGGAGACCCTCGGCTTCTACGGGCTGCTGGTGCCGATGATGCTGGCGCTCGGCTACGACCGGATGGTGGCCGTCGGCACCGCCATCCTGGGCGCCGGGGTCGGGGTGCTGTGCTCGACCGTCAATCCGTTCGCCACCGGGGTCGCCTCGTCGGCGGCGGACATCTCGCTCGGCGACGGCATCGTGCTGCGCTTCGTGATGTGGCTGGTGCTGACCGCGGTGACCGTCGCCTATGTGGTGCGCTACGCCCGGCGCGTACAGCGGGATCCCGCGCGTTCGGTCAGCGGGTTCCTGCCCGGCGACCGCGAGCAGAGCGCGCTGGAGACGGACGAGGAGCCGCGTCTGACCCGTACCCACCAGGCCGTGCTCGGGCTGCTCGGGCTGGTCTTCGCCTTCATGATCTTCTCGGTGGTGCCGTGGTCGAGCGCGCTCACCGGCAAGGCCGACGCCAAGCCGTACTCCTTCGAACTGGGCTGGTCCTTCCCGCAGTTGGCGGCGCTGTTCCTGTGCGCGGCGGTGCTGGTGGGCATCGTGGCCCGGCTGGGCGAGCAGCGGACCAGCTCGACGATCGTGCAGGGCGCGGGGGACTTCGTCTCCCCCGCGCTGGTCATCATGCTGGCCCGGGGCGTCACCGTCATCATGAACAACTCCCGGATCACGGACACGGTCCTGCACTCCATCGAGGGCGTCGTGAAGGGCACCTCGTCGGGGCTGTTCGCGATCATCGTCTTCCTGGTGAACCTGCCGCTGGCCTTCCTGATCCCGTCCACCTCGGGCCACGCCACGCTGGCCATGCCGATCCTGGCGCCGCTCGCCGACTTCGCCGGCGTCTCGCGCGCGGTGGTGGTCACCGCCTGGCAGGCGGCGAGCGGCTGGATGAACCTGTGGGTGCCGACCACGGCCGTCACGATCGGCGGGGTCGCGCTCGCCAAGGTCGGCTACGACAAGTACCTGCGCTTCGTGTGGCCGCTGCTGGCGATCCTGTTCCTGCTGATCTGCGGGTTCGTGGCGCTGGGCGCGGTGCTCACCTGAGCGGCGCTCACCTGATCCGGGGGCGCGCGGTGACGGCGTAGGCGTGGTCGCCCATCAGCGCGTCGGTCACCAGCCGCACGCCCCGGGCGAGGCGGCCCAGCTGTTCGAGTTCCATCGCGTACATCCGGATGGTGTTCTCGATGACCGCCTCCGCCACTCCCAGCGTGGGCAGCTCGGCCCGGCTGGTCTGGAGCGCCACCCGCACCGCGCGCATCTCGTGGTGGAGCTGGAGCTGCGCGTGCCGGGCGAGGAGGACGTGGTGGCGGGTGAGCGGCGAATAGCCGGAGTAGCGGGCCGGCAGCAGGTCGCGGAGCCAACGGGTGGCCGTACGTTCCCAGTCACGGGTCCCGGGCGCCTTGACCTGACAGGGCCAGTCCGGGCTGAGCGTGGTGGTGGGGGCCGTGTGGGACATCCTCGTCCCTTCCGAAGTTGTTGAACTCTGATCAAAAGAGGGGAGGGCGGCCCCGGCTAGGGGTTGGCCGAGGCCGCCGTGGGCACGTTCCGCCCGGATCCGAAAGCCTGGATCGGACATCCGGCCTGACGCGAGGAGGGGGGCGTCAGATCGGCCGTCCGCTCTGGGAGAGCGTGGGGTCGCTCGCCCTGGCATCTGGGGGATCGGGGGATCGCACCGCCTCAGTAAACATATATACCGTTGAGTAAACAAGGGTATGAAAAAATTCATGCACCGTGAAGCTGTGAAGATCTTGCATACGGCGACGGGCGAATCGGGTCTTAAAGGAAGAATCCATGCAGGTCAGCGGCGTGCTCATACTCTTCGAGCCGCGCCTGCGTCCGCTCCGGATCGGCGTCGGCCATCGCCTGGAGCAGGGCCGCCGAGAGCACTCCGGGGGCCGCGTACGAGTCGAAGACCAGCCGTGAGCCGGTCCCGGCCGTGAACACCACGTCCGCCTCGTCCACCAGCGGACCCAGCGTGGTGTCGGTGATCAGCGCGACCCGCAGGCCCGCGCTCTTGGCCGCCCGCAGCGCGGCCAGGGTCTCCTTGGCGTGCCGGGGCATGGCGAAGGCCAGCACCCAGCTCCCGCCCGCCGTGCGCGACTGCAGCAGCGCGTCGTAGGCGACGCTGCCGCCCCGCGTCACCAGGCGCACATCGGGGTGGATGCGCCGGGCCGCGTACGCGAAGTACTCCGCGAGCGAGACCGAGATGCGCAGCCCCAGCACGGTGAGCGGCACCGAACGCGCCAGGTCCCGGCCGAGCTCCAGCACCTGATGGGTGTTGGCCACCAGTCGGCGCACGCTCTCCAGGTTCTCGATCTCGGCGTCCACCGCCGCCTGGAGCTCGTTGTGGCGGTCCTCCTCGCGGCTCTCGGGGGACCCGGCCGCCGCGCTCAGGGCGATCGGCTGGAGCACGTCGCGCAGCGCGGGATAGCCGGAGTAGCCGAGCGAGGTGGCGAAGCGGGTCACCGACGGCTGACTCACCCCGGCGCGCTCGGCGAGTTCGGTGATCGAGAGGAACACGGCCTCGGTGAGGTGGTCGATCAGGTACTGGGCGATGCGCCGCTGTCCCGGGGAGAGCCGGTGGCCGTCGAAGAGCGCGCGCACCCGGTCGGCCGGAGCACGTTCGTGGTCGGTGGGCTGTTCGCTCGGCCTGATCGCAGCCGCCTGCGCGCGTGCCTGCTGACCCGATGACACCGACGGCCTCCTTCTCGTGCCATGTGTGGTCAAAACATAGCTCACCCCCGTGACCGACCCGATCCGATTCCACCACTGACCAGCCGCGTCGGGGTCCGCACCGGCCCCGGCCCGGTCATCCGCAGACCGCGCGCACCCCGTCCTCCCCCGGCCCCCTAAAATCGTGCCCGCCGGCGGCGAGCGCCGGCGGCCAGGAGGGACAGCGCGCGGTGTACAGCGACAACGACGTACCGATCTATGCCCAGCTCATACGGGAACGCGGCGACGTCCCCGGCGATGTGCGCCGGGAGGCCGAGCAGATCCAGCGCAGCCTGGAGCGGATCCTGATGCCGTTCCGCCCGGGCCTGCCGACGCCCGGCTTCCGTTAGGCCGGGCGGGGCTTCAGCGGGCCGCCGGGGCCACCAGCACCTTGTCCGGGCAGAGCAGCCGGTCCGCGGAGTCGCCCTTCAGCCGGGCGGCGACGCACCGCGCGGGCACCCCCCGGGCGGGCGCGTCCCCGAAGTTGGCGGTGACGGTGAGGACCCCGTCGCCGAAGACCGTGCGCTGCACCGTGCGGTCGGCGCTCAGCCACTTGAACGAGGTGAGCCGCTCGGTGCCCGCCCGCTCGTGCAGCGGGGCGAAGTACCGCTGGAGCGCGGCGAGTTCGGGCCCGTACTGCTTCAGGGTCGGCCCGTCCAGCACATAGTTGAGCGGCACGTTGTAGAGCATCGCCAGCATCGCGCGCGTCGTCTTCTGCGCGGGCAGCTTGTCGAAGGACAGCTCCCAGCGCTCCGCGTTGACGACCGAGCCGTGCAGGGCGGTCTCGTACAGCGGGAGGCGGTACCTGGGGTCGTACATCTCCCGCGCCAGGTCGGCGGGCAGGTCCACCGGCTTGAAGAACGTCCTGGGCGCCTTCTCCGGCGCGTAGCCGCCCCACACCTCCTTGTCCCGCTCCAGCGCCCACAGACCGCCCGCCACCGGGGTGGCCGAGCCGTGGCCGAAGGAGAGGACGCGGTTCGACCACGCCCCCGCGGACTCGGAGCCCAGCACCAGGCCGCCGTCCTGGAGGCGCTGCATCCGGGCCAGCCGGTTGGCCCGGTCCTGGGCCATCGTCATGGGGTGGGCGGGGCTGTGGTCGCGGAAGAGGTCACCGGCCGCGTCCACGTCCAGGAAGTAGCTGTCGGCGCCGTTGGCCACCATCTGGCGCGTGCGGTCGGCGAGGTAGTGCTTGGCGGGCTCGGCCCGCTCGAACGCCTGCGAGCTCAGATAGCAGCCCCGGTTGCCGAAGCCCGTCTCCGGCTTGCCCTGGGCGTCGGTGACGCAGAAGTCGGGGTAGACGCGGTCGGGCCACACCGAGTTCGGCGCGTCGGCCGTGGCGCTGTCCTGGCCGTTGGCGAACGAGTCGTAGGGACCCACCAGATAGCCGTTCGCGCGCGCCGCGCGCACCGCCGCGGCGCCCATCGGGTCGTTCCCGGCGTCGTAGCCGAGCCACATCCGGCCCACCCCGAGGCCGCGCAGCGCGGCCACGCCCCGCTCGGTGCGCGCGTCGCCCCACAGATAGGCGTGGAAGGCGCCGAGCAGCCGGCCGGTGGCGGGGTTGGCCCTGATCTTGTCGCGGAGACTGCCGAGCTCGCCGTGCTCCGCGAGCCAGTCGCGGTAGTCGACGGCCGGGGCGACCGGGTCGCCGTCGGTGAGGGCGAAGGTGACGGTGTACGCACGGGTCCCGGCGCCGCCGTCGAAGGTGTGGGTGGCGGTGCCGCGCAGCCGCCCGCCGTCGGAGGCGAACCGCAGCGAGGTGCCGATGTCGGTGGGCACCAGATAGCCGACGCCGTGCTTCCCGTACGTGTAGCCCCACATCGGCATGGTGAGGGCGCCGGAGCCCAGGTCGATCGGCTCGTCGGTGAGTCCGCGTTCGGGCGCGTTCCAGAACGGGTCGGCGACCGGGACGTTCAGCCCTTCGCCGCGCGGCAGTTGGAGGTCGGTGGCGCCGGCGCCGCTCACCGGCCAGCGCAGCGACCCGTCGCGCCCCGCCGCGACATCCACCTTCAGCCGCCCGCGCTCGGAGACGGCCGTCACGGTCAGCCCCCGGTCGGGGTAGGTCCAGCGGGCGCCGCCGGGTAGCGCGGTGACCGGGCCCGGCCTGCCCAGATCGGTGGCGGCCGGGGCGGACAGCTCCAGCTCTCCCCCGCCCGCCGGGCGCGCCCGGACGCCGAGGGAGGCGGTGTCGATGACGGCCGTGCCGCCCTTGACCGGGACGGTGACCCTGCCGCCGGGACCGGCGGGCCCGGCCTCGGCGCCGACGGCGGTGGCGCAGCCCGCGACGGCGGTGAGGGCGAGGGCGGCGGCGAGCCCGCGCGCGGCGGCGCGACGCGGGCGGGCGGGTGTGCGGACCGAAGAAGTTGATCTCATGGGTCGTGAATAGTCGTGCGGATTAAGAGAGTTCTAAGAGCGGCGCGGCGACCCCCCGCCCGACGCCCCGGGGCGGACGGCGCGCGGGAGGTCGGCTGTGCGAGAGTGCAGGCCCGGCTCCATGGGGGAACCGGGGCTTGTGGGACGGGAGAGTCGCGTGGGTGCTGCCAGGATCGCTGTCGTGTCGAGCGGGATGGGGTTCGAGTACGACGTGGACCTCCCCCTGCTCGTGGCCGCCCTGTGTGCCGACGGCCATGAGGCACGGGCCGTCGCATGGGACGATCCCGAGGTGGTGTGGGACGCGTTCGACCTCGCGCTCATCCGCTCGACCTGGGACTACGCGGCACGCATCGAGGAGTATCTGGCCTGGGTCGACACGGCGGCCCGCGCCACCCGGCTGTGCAACCCCGCACAGGTGGTCCGCTGGGGCTGCGACAAGCGGTACCTGCCCGAACTCGCCGCGCGGGGCGTGCCGGTCGTGCCGACGCTGGTCGTCGAGCCGGGCGGGCACCGCGAGGTGACGCACTTCGACCTGTCCGGCCCGGTCGTGGTCAAGCCCGTGGTCTCCGCCGGTGCGCAGGACACCGCCCGCTACGATACGGACCACCGGGCGGACGCGGTGCGCCACGCCCGGGCGCTGCTCGACCAGGGCCGGGCGGTGCTGGTGCAGCCGTATCTGCCGCTGGTGAGCGAGGGCGAGCGCGCGCTCGTCTTCTTCTCCGGCGCCTTCAGCCACGCGATCCGCAAGCAGCCGGTGCTCACCGAGCCCAACGTCGTCGACAACTCCCGCGACCCGCACCCCGGTGTGACGCCCCATCAGCCGTCACCGGCGGAGCTCCGCACCGCGCTGGCGGCGCTGGCCGCCGTGCCCGGCGAGGGCGCCCCGCTCTACGCGCGGGTGGACCTCGCCCTCGGCGCGGACCGGGAGCCCGTGGTCATGGAGGTGGAGCTCGTCGAACCCCATCTGTTCCTCGACGGCTCTCCGGGCGCCCTGGAGCGTTTCACCTCGGCGGTGGCCACGGCGCTGGCTACGGCAGGGACACCTCCGCGCTGACCGGCAGATGGTCCGAGGCGTCGGTGTCGAGCACCTCGGCGCGGCGGGTGGAGACACCGGGTGAGACGAGGACGTAGTCGATGCGCTTGCGCGGGTCGCGCACGTCGAAGGTGTACCCCGCGCCCTCGCCCGCCGCGCGCCAGGCGTCGCCGAGGCGCCTGGTCAGGACGGCCACCTCGCGGGTGCCTGGGGTGGCGTTGAGGTCGCCGACCAGGACGGTCGGCGAGTCGGAGCCGTCCACCACGTCGCCGATCGCGTCGGCCTGGGCGATCCGCTCGTCCTGCGAGGTGTGCTCCAGGTGGGTGTTCAGTACGCGCACGGACTCGCCGCCCACGTCGATGTCGGCTTCGAGCAGCCCGCGCTGCTCGCCCTGGTGGGGCCGGGGCAGCAGGGTGTTGTGGGACTCGCGGACCGGGAATCGGGTCAGGATCGCCGTGCCGTACTGGCGGCGGGGGTCGCCGCGCCGCGCCGGGTCGAGGCTGAGGTTGGCCCCGTAGACCATGTGCATCCCGAGCCGCTGCGCCAGCCATCCGGCCTGGTCCGCGAAGTCGCTGCGCGAGGAGTAGTGGCGGTCGACCTCCTGGAGGCCGATGACGTCGGCGCCGCTGTCCCGCAGGACGCGCGCGGCGCGGTCGAGGTCCAGCGAGTCGTCGGCGCCGGCGCCGTGGTGGATGTTGTACGTGAGGACCGTCAGCGTCCGGGGCGCGGCTGCCGCCGAGGGCTGGGCGGTGGCGAGGGGCAGGAGCAGCAGAGCGAGGGCCAGAGCGGGTCTGGCGTGGAAACGCGTCACTGGGACACCTCTGTGTGGAGGGCGGCTTCCTGCTCTAACTCCCCATTTACTGCTTGAGGTTGACAAAAATCATCCGATTGGATGGAAAGGCGTACGGTATGTAGGTGCCCTTGTTCGATTGACGTGCGGATGCCGCGCCGAAGCCTCCCCCGGACCGGCGCGTACGCACGCGTGCGGACGCTCCGGCACGGTGATACTGCAGCCATGCGCATCCTGATCGCGACGGCCGGATCGTACGGCGATGTGGCACCGTACTGCGGTCTGGGCGCCCGGCTGCGGCGGGCGGGCCACGAGGTGTCCCTCGCCACCCACGAACGGTTCGCCGAGGTGGTCCGGCGGGCCGGGCTGGGCTTTGGTCCGCTGCCGGTCGACCCCCGCGAGGTGCTCGCCTCCCACCGGGGCCAGCGGCTGCTCAAGGCCCGCGCCAGGACGCTGGAGGCCGTCGAGATCGCCCGCATCGGCCGCGCGGTGCTGCCGGCGCTCGGCGCGGGCGTGCTGGAGGCCGCCGAGCAGGGCACGGACCTGCTGCTGCTCTCCACCTCCACCGCTCCTCCGGGCCGGGTGGTGGCCGAGGCGCTGGGCGTTCCCAGCATGGGTCTCTACCTGCAACCGCTCGCGCCCACCGCCGACTTCCCGCCCGCGGTGCTGGGCATCCGCCCGCTCGGCCGGTACGGGAACCGGGCCGCAGGTGCGGCCACCCGGGTGGCCCTCGACCGGCTCTTCGCCCCGGCCGTGCGCACGCTGCGCGCGGAGCTCGGTCTGCCGCCGCTGGGCGGCGCCGCCCAGCGGCGGCGGGAGGACCGGACGCGCTGGCCGGTGCTGCACGGCGTCTCGCCCACGGTGCTGCCCCGTCCCGCCGACTGGCGGCCGGGACTTGAGGTCGGCGGTTACTGGTGGCCCCACCCGGACCCGGGGTGGCGGCCCGAGCCGCGTCTCGTGGACTTCCTGGCCAGTGGCCCGCCCCCGGTGTTCGTCGGGTTCGGCAGCCTGGTGGTCGCCGACGCCGAACGGCTGGGCGCCGTGGTGCGCGAGGCGCTGCGGCGGGCCGGACTGCGGGGTGTCGTCCAGGCCGGGTGGACGGGGCTGAGCGCCGAGGGCGACGACATGCTCGCCGTGGACGAGGTGCCCCACCACTGGCTGTTCCCGCGCACGGCGGCCGTGGTCCACCACGGGGGCGCCGGGACGACGGCCGCCGGACTGCGGGCCGGGGTGCCGTCGGTGCCGGTACCGGCGCAGCTCGACGCGGGGTTCTGGGCGGCCCGGCTGACGGCGCTGGGGGTCAGCCCGGGCGCGGTGCCGCTGCGGGCCCTGCGCGCCGACCGGCTGGCGGGGGCGCTGCGGGCGGCGGTGGAGCGTCCCGGATTCGGGCAGCGGGCCCGTGCGCTCGCCGCCCGGATCGGCGCCGAGGACGGCGCCGCGGCCGTTCTGGCGGCGGTGGAACGGGCCGGGGGCGGGCGCTGAGGGCACGGCCGCGGGCCGCCGTTCCGGGGGGCGTCCAAGATCAATTTTGACCGTGGACGGACAACGCTATGATCCGTGCGCGCATTTCCGGCCGACCGGGGGGTCGGTTTCCGCCAACGGAGCTGCGCTCTCCCCTGCTGACCAAGGAGTGACATTGACCGGACAGGTCGCGCGGGCGCCGGGGCGCCCGCGGAGCGCGTGGCAGAGCACCCTCGCCGTGGTCGCCAGTCTCATCATGGCGATCGGCACCCTGCTCTTCACCGGCACCACCACCGCGCGCGCGGACGACGCGCACGAACTCACCTACAGCCTCGCGACCGTGGACCGCGGCGCCGCCGAGCCGGCGGCGTGGCAGGTGGCCGCGATGGCCGAGTGGCGCTTCGCCCAGTACTTCGCCTTCGACACCGACTGCCAGGGGCAGCTCAAGCCGGGCGCGAAGTGCATGCTCAAGTACTACGGCACCGAGAACCCGGTGCAGGCCACCGATGTGTACACCACCGGCTTCCGGCTGGTCTCGCTGCCCGGCCACTCCGAGGGCGCGGGCCGCGCCATCGTGTTCTGGATCGAGCGCACCGACACGGAACTCCTGCTGCACGTGCGGGCGGACGGGCCGTGGAGCCTCAGCGAGTGGCTCACCTACAACACCCCCGTCGCCAAGATCATCTGGGATCAGTACGCCAAGAACCTCTCGTACGGGATCGCCCACGGCGAGTGGCACCAGTGGGCGTATCCGGACGGGTTCCTGGACCACCTCGACTCGCAGTGCCGCTACCCCGTGGACCTGTCGCGCAACGCCTACATCCCCTGCGAGATGGGGCACATCTACTGGCCCTGGCAGTACGGTCCGCCGGACGGCCAGAACACCTGGGGGTGCGCCGCGCACGGCACCGCGGTCTCCCCGGCCGCCAACCGGGCCATCGACGCGGCCTGTTCGCAGGTGGCGGCGGGCACCTGGTACAGCTGGGGCGGCGGCCACGGCGGCTCGCCCGGGGCCTCCTACGGCTGGGTGGACCAGTCGGACCCCGAACGCAGCAAGAACGATCCGTACCGCAAGGGCTTCGACTGCTCGGGCCTGGTGCGGTGGGCCTGGTCGCAGGCGGTCGGGTACGACGTGATGGGCAACACCACGGCCGCCGGCATCTACAGCCTGCCCGGCCAGCGGCTCGGCACCGACACCTCGGCGCTCAGCCCCGGCGACATCGTGTTCTGGGGCAGACGGTCGGTGCACCACGTGGCCATCTACCTGGGCGCGGGGAAGATCGTGGAGGCACGCGAGTCCGACACCCATGTGATGGTCTCCGACCTCAACAGCCATGACATGGGCGACTACGCGGGCGGGCTGCGGTTCATGGGCGGCATGGGCTCGGGCAACCACATGACGTGGGGCACCGGGATCAACGTGCGCTCCGCCGCCGCCCGTTCGGCCTCGGTGGTCACCACCTTCCCCGGCCCGACGGCCGTCAACATCGACTGCCAGAAGCACGCCGAGTCGGTCACCGCCGAGGGCATCACCAACGACGTGTGGTCGCACCTGCCCGACCTGGGCGGCTGGATCAGCAACATCTACGTCAAGGGCCCCTACTGGCTGGACGGGGTGCCCGACTGCGGTGGCTCGACGGGCTCCGGGGAGCACTCCACCTGGGGCGACAGCGTCAACGTACGCTCCACACCGTCCCGTTCCGGGTCGGTGGTCACCACCTTCTCGGCGCCCACCGCGATCCACATCGACTGCCAGAAGCACGCGGAGTCGGTGACGGCCGAGGGCATCACCAACGACGCCTGGTCGCACCTGCCCGACGTGGGCGGCTGGGTGAGCAACATCTTCGTCAAGGGCGCGGCCTGGCTCGACGGCGTGCCGGACTGCGGCGGCGGCACGTCGCCGGGGTCCAACAGCACCTGGGGCACCGACGTGAACACCCACGCGCACCCCAGCACCACCTCGGACGTGAAGAGCACCTTCTCCGGGCCCACCCCGGTGAAGATCGGCTGCCAGAAGCACGCCCAGTCGGTGACAGCCGAGGGCGTCACCAACGACGTGTGGTCCTACCTGCCGGACTACGGCGCCTGGATCAGCAACATCTACCTCAAGGGTCCGGCCTGGCTGGACGGGGTGATGGACTGCACCCGGCCCCCCGCCCTGGACCCGGACACCGGTACCGGCGGCGGCACCAGCGCGGGCGCCGACGGGATGTTCAGCACCTGGGGCACCGGGGTGAACACCCATGCGCGGCCGTACGTCACCTCGGACGTGAAGAACACCTTCTCCGGACCCACCCAGGTCCGGATCGGCTGCCAGAAGCACGCCCAGTCGGTGACCGCCGAGGGCGTCACCAACGACGTGTGGTCCTACCTGCCGGACTACAAGGCGTGGATCAGCAACATCTATCTGAAGGGCCCGGCGTGGCTGGACCGGGTCATCGACTGCACCCGGCCGCCCGCCCTGGACCCGGAGACCCGGGCCTGACCGCACAGTACGGACGCCCGGGCGTCCGCTCCTTCGGGAGCGGGCGCCCGGGCTTCTCCGTGGGTCGGGAGCCTCGGAAAGGGTCAGAAGGTGAGGTTCCAGCTGTCGATGCGGCCGGTGTCGCCGCTCGCGTTGTCGTTGACCCGCAGCTTCCAGGTGCCGTTGGCCACCCGGGCGGACGCGTCCACGGTGTACGTCTGGTGGATGTCGTCCGTGCCGCCGCCCGCGTGGTTGTGCAGGGTGTACACGGTGCCGTCGGGGGCCACGAGGTCGACCTTGAGGTCACCGATGTAGGTGTGCACGATGTTCACCCCCACCTTGAGCGCGGCCGGGGCGTTGCCGGTCACGCCCGTGACCGTGATCGGGCTCTCCACCGTGGTGTTGTCGTTGACCGCGACATCGGTGGTGTTCTCGAAGTACTTGCCCGACGGGACGGTGGCGCCGACCGCCTTGAGCGCGTCGACCTGGCCCTCGCCGAAGAAGCCGTTCTTGGCGGTGGTGCCGGTGCAGCGGCCGTCCGAGGGGCAGGCCACGTCGTTGGCCTGGGCGGCCAGCTTGTCGCGCAGCTGGGCCGGGGTGATGCCCGGGTCGGCACTGGCCAGCAGCGCGGCCACGCCCACGACGTGCGGCGAGGCCATCGACGTACCGCTCTTGGTGCCGTACTTGCCGCCCGGCAGGGTGGAGTAGACACCGTTGGAGCCGTCGCCGCCGGGGGCCGCGACGTCGATGATCCCGTTGCCGAAGTTGGAGTAGGACGCCTTCACGTTGCCGCTGCCCATCGCCGAGACGGTGACGACGCCCGGGAGCTCGGTCGGGATGTCGAGGCAGGCGTTGGTGATCCGGCGGGTGGTGGGCGTCGAGTCGTTGGGGCTCTCGGTGTCGGTGGTCTTGTTCGCCAGGTCGTAGTTGGAGTTGCCCGCGGCGGCGACCTGGAGGGAGCCCTTGTTCTCGGCGTACTCCTGGGCGCGGCGCACCCCCTCGATGATGGCGGCCTGGTCGATGTTGTCCGGGCAGTTGAACTGCCACGGGTCGGTGTAGTAGCTGTTGTTGGTGACCTTGAAGCCGTGGTCACCGGCCCACACCAGACCGCAGACGGTGTTCTCGGCGTAGAAGAGGGTGGAGGTCGGCTCGGCGAGCCTGACCGAGGCGATCTTCACGCCCGGCGCGACGCCGACGACGCCCTTGCCGTTCTTGGCCGCCGCGATGGTGCCCGCCACGTGCGTGCCGTGGCTGTCCACGTCCCGCCAGGCGCCGGTGCGGGTGTCGGGCTTGCCGTAGGCGCAGGAGACCGAGTCGGCGGCGTCGAAGTTGGGCGCCAGGTCCTGGTGCTGGTCGTCCACACCGGTGTCGAGGATGCCCACCTTCACCGAGGAGGACCCGGTGGAGACGGCCCACGCCTGGTCGGCCTTGATCTGGCTCATGTCCCAGCGCACCGGCTCACCGGCGGGGGTGGTGGACTGCGCCGGGTTGTTCGGCAGCGCCGGGTCGTAGGCGTCGGCCGGGACGTCGGAGGTGCGGGTGGCGCCGACCTGCTGCACACCGGCGACGCCCCGCAGGGTGGTGGCGAAGGTGCTGGACGCCGAGTGGGCGACGATGACGCCGATGGCGTCGAAGGACGAGTACACCGTGCCGCCGTTGGCGGTGACGGCCGCGCGGACCGCGGAGGTGTCACCGGGGGCGGTGATGACCAGATAGGCGCGGGTACCGGCGACCCAGGCGGCGCTGCGGGCGGTGACCGGGGCCACCGCGGCGGCCTTGGCGGTCTTGGCCGGGGCCACGGGCTGGGTGCCGGCGAGCGCGGGCGCCGCGAAGGTCAGCGAGGCCCCGAGGGCCGCCGCCGCGACGAGGGCGCGGCGCCGTCTGGACAGGGTGGGTATGGGGGGTATCAAGGCATCCTCCGATGACCCGGAGGGCTGGTGGCGCCTACCGGGTCGTACGAAACGAGTGGTGGACGCAAGATGTCAGATGATCACCCGGGGAGGGAAGTCCCTTTCGGCGTGCGGCTGTTCCGGCGGCGGCGCCGAAACACGACGGAAACATGATCGTCTCCGTTGGCGCCCGCACGACCGGAAGCGGACCCGCCGGATCCCGGGGCCTCGGGCCGCACACCGCGCCGGGGTACGGACCTCGGCCCGCCCGCCTACCGCGTCCGCTTCGCGCCCGCGCCGCGCACCCCGGTGGAGACGATGACCAGGGTGGCGAGCACGGCCACCGCTCCCCCGAGCGCCATCACCGCCGAGGGCGAGGAGCGGTCCACCAGGAGTCCGCCGCCGAGCGAACCCACCGACATGGTCGCCTGGAAGGAGGAGGTGAAGAGCACCGTGGCCGCCTCGCTCTCGTGCGGCGCCGAGCGGACGAACCAGGTCTGCGACGCCACCGGCACGGCCCCGTAGCCGATCCCCCAGACCAGCAGCAGCACCACGGCCCCGGCGGTGGAGCCGCCGAGCAGCGGCAGCAGCAGGGTGGCGCAGCCGATCAGTGCGGTGGCACCGCCGAACCCGGCGCGCGGGTGGCGTGGCACCAGGGCGCCGCCGAGGAAGTTGCCCGCGATGCCCGCGGCCCCGTACAGCAGCAGGAGTGCGGTGACGGCGCCCGGGCCGACGTCGGTGACCCGCTCCAGGAACGGGGTGACGTAGGTGTACGCGCCGAACTGCGCGAGGACGGTCAGGAAGGTGATGACCAGTACCCGGCGGGTGGCGCCGCCGCCGAGCAGGGCCCGCAGGGTGTCCGCGCGGACGGTCCGTACGGCGGGCAGCGGCGGCAGCACGTACAGCAGCGCGGCGAGCACCGCCACCGACAGGGCGCCCATGACCAGGAACGCGGTCCGCCATCCGGCACGGTCCCCGATCAGCGTTCCGACCGGCACCCCGAGGACGGAGCCGAGCGGAACGGCCGCGAATATCACGGCGGTTGCGCGGGCGGCCGACCTCGCGGGCACCAGGCGGGCGGCGAGCCCCGCCCCGATCGACCAGAAGCCGCCGACGGTGACGCCGACCAGCACCCGGGAGACCAGGACCAGCCAGTAGACGGGCGCGGCGGCGGCCAGGAAGTCGGCCACGGCCAGCAGCGCCACCAGGCCGCAGAGCAGGACGCGCCGGTCGGTTCGCGCGGTCGCGAGGGTGACCACGGGCGCGGAGACCGCCGCGAGCAGCGCGGGGGTGGTCATCATCAGGCCCGCGGTGCCGTCCGAGACGCCGAAGTCGGCCGCGATGGGGCTGAGGAGGCCGATGGGCAGGATCTCGGTGGTGACGATCGCGAAGATGCCCGCCATCACCGAGAGCACCGCGGCCCAGCCGCCCCGGGGCCGTCGGCGGGCGGTGGTGCCCGGGGTGGTCGCGGAGGAGGTGGTGGCTGTGGTCATGGGTCCCGTCCGTGGCTGGTGTCCGTCGCCGGACAGTCCAGCAGCCGCCCGGGGCCGGGTCCGGCGGGTTTGCGACGACACCGTCGGGCGCGGCCCTCCACCCGAGGCGGGGTCCGCTGCCCCATAGTGGGAGGAGCCCGTCCGCCGGTCGCCCCGAAGGAGCGGTCATGGCCCCTCGTCCCGTTCGCGAACAGCGGCCCGCGCCCCTCGCCCGCCGCTCCCTGCTGGTCGGCGCCGCGGCCTGGTGCGCCTGCGCCACGGGCTGCTCGGACGGTACGGGACGGAGTCAGGCCGCGCCCGCCGCGTCGGCTTCACGGTCGTCACGGACGGCCGGACCCGGCACTCCGGCGGCCTCAAGTGCGGGTGCGGCACTGCCCGCGCCCGTTCCCTGGCGGCCGGGTCCGGGTGAGGTGACGCCCGAGGCCAAGGCCGCCGCCGTACGTCTGGTGGAGGCGCTCGGAACCTGGCGCCCGGGGCGGGCGGGCCCGGCGGCCCGGCTCGCGGCGCTGGGGGTGGCCCCGGCACGGGCGGCTCGACTGGCCGCCCAGGCGGGCCCGTTGACCCCGCGTGCGGACGAGGCGGTGGTCACCGTCATCGACGCCCAGTACGGCGGGATCCTCGCCGACTCTGCGAGCGTGCTCGTGGTGTGCGGGCAGCGCACCCGCGGCGGCGGGACGACGGCGAGCGGCGGGACGACGGTCGATGTGCGGCTGAGCCGGACCGGCTCCGGCTGGGCGGTGACTTCGCTGCACCCGGCGGACCCGGGGCCGCCGGTGGCGCCCGGCGCCTACGCGCGAGCCGTGCTGGCGCAGCCGAGGATCGAGCTGCCGCCCGCGTCGGTCGCGGACGTCCGCAGCGGACGGGTGCACGAGAGCGTGCTGCGGGCGATGCTGCGGCTGGCGGACAGCCACCGGATGTCGGTGAGCGTGGTGCGCTCGGGCCATCCGCTCGACGTGTTCGGCACCGACCGGCCCAGCGACCACCCCCGGGGCCGGGCGTTCGACGTGTGGCGCGTCGACGGCCACCCGGTGGTCGACCCGGCGACCTCCCGCTCCCTGATCACCGGTTTCATGCGGCGGGCCGCCGACGTCGGCTCGTACAACGTCGGCGGCCCGGTGCCGCTGACGGGCGGCGCCACCGCCAACCAGTTCTTCTCCGACGCCACCCACCACGACCACGTGCACATCGGGTTCACGACATGACGAGGGGCGCGGTGGGCGGCGCCGACGCGGTCTGACGGTTCGTCAGTAACCGACGGTGAAGCGGCGGCGGCGGTGGGCGGGGGTCTCGATCTCGTCGAGGAGCGCGATGGCGTAGTCCTCGGCGGAGATACGCGAGCCGCCCTCGGCGTCGGTGAGCAGGTCGTCGCCGCCGAGCCGGAACGCCTCGGTGCGCTCGCCCGGCAGGAACAGCGCCGACGGGCTCAGGAACGTCCAGTCGAGGTCCTCGGGCAGCGTGCGCAGCAGGTCCAGGAGCTCGACGTGCGCGGACGCCTCCGGCTTCCACTCCTCGCGGAACCCGGGCTGGTCGATGACGCGCCCGCCCGCCGGGTGGCGCAGGCTGCCCGCGCCGCCGACGAACGCGATCCGGGTGCCCTCGGTGCGCACCCGCTCGCTGAGGGGCGCGACCAGGGGCAGCACCAGCCGGGCCGGGAGCGCGCTGACGACGACGTCCGCGCCCGAGACGGCCCCCGCGAGCGCCTCGGTGTCGGTGACGTCGGCGGTGAGCCGGTCCAGCCGCTCGTGCGCCGGGGCGTCGGCGTGGCCGCGGGCGGCGGCGGTGACGTGGTGGCCCCGGTCGAGGGCCTCGCCGACGATGCGGCTGCCGGCCATGCCGGTGGCGCCCAGGACGACGATCTTCAGGGGGGTGGTGGCCATGGGAGGCTCCTTCGGGTTCGCGGGGGTCAGAGCTGGATGTCGAAGGTGACCTTGGCCTGCTCCACGGTCTCCTGGAGGACGCGCACCTGGCCGCGGGCGTTCTTGTACTTGCCGGTGCCGCCGGTGATGGCGAACTGCTCGTCGAAGACCGGGCCGGTGGCCGAGAGGCGGGCGGTGCCGGAGGTGGTGATCTTGCCGTCGGCCAGCTCGTAGACGAAGGTCAGCAGCTCGGCGGTGCGCGGCCGGGCGTCGGTGGAGATGCCCTGGAAGCTGCTGGTGCCCAGCTTGCGGCCGTCCTTGCCGACCAGGTCGCCGGTGCCGATCAGCTGGTCGCCGAGGGCGGAGTCCGCCGGGGCCACGTCGACCATGTTGATCGCGGTGCCCTTCTCCACGGCCTCGATGGTGAGCGAGTGCTGCGGGTACGACGCCGGGGCGGCGCCCGCCGTGGCGGGGCTGAGGGCGAGGACGACGCCGACGATCCCGGCGGTGGCCGCGGCGAGACCGAGTGCGGGGAGGGTGCGCTTGCGCATGACGGGCTCCATATATATGCAAATGAATTATCTGCCGGAGAAGACAATATGTCTGCCGATGCAGATATCGCAAGGGCAGGTTCTGCCGGTGCCGATGGTTTTCTGCCACTCTTGAGGCGTGAAGCGACAACTGCTCGATGACGACGACGTGACGCTGTACGGCCTGTTCGTGGAAGCCTTCAGCCGCCTCAAACCCCTGCTCCACCAGGACCTCGGGCTGCCCGAGACCTGGTTCGAGGTGCTGCTGCGGCTGGGCCGCACCCCCGGGCACGCCCTGCGGATGAGCGATCTGGCGGCGGCGGTGTCCTTCAGCTCCGGCGGCTTCACCCGGCTCGCCGACCGGATCGAGGAGGCGGGCCTGATCCGCCGCGAACCCGACCCGGACGACCGCCGGGCCGCCTTCGCCGTACTGACCGAGGACGGCGAGAAGGCGCTGGACCGCGCGCTCTCCAGCCATGTCGCCGGGCTGCGCACCTACTTCACCGGGCGGCTGTCCCCCGACGACCGCCACACCCTGGAGCGCGTCCTGCGCACCCTCCGGGACACGGACGCGGCCGGGCCCGCGTAGGCCCGGCCGCGTCGCATCAGATACGCCGGGCCCTCACCCGCACCCGCTTCACCGGACGACCTGGTCGCCGTCCGGCACGTCCTGGACGCTCACCAGGGCGCGCGGCAGGCAGAGTTGGCGCGCCACGGCCGCCGCGAGGCCGTCGTAGTCCGGGCCCTGCGGCACCGGGACCGCCTCGCCGTCGCCGTACGCCTCGATGGCCTTGGTGAAGTAGCCCGGGTGCCAGGCGCCCACCGCGCCCCGCACCTCCACGGCGGTGACCGCACGGCCGCCCACCGCCTTGCGCAGCGCGGGCAGGATCGCGTCCGACCGCAGCTCGCCCGGCACCTGGAACAGGCTGGCGTGGGCGCCCACCAGTCCGCCCTGGCGCAGCCGCACGGTCACCGTGAGGCAGCTGGTGACCGAGGGGTAGGTGAGCGCGCCGCCCCGGGCCACCTCCCCCAACTGCCCCTCGCGCACGGTCGCGGCCGGACCCGGGCGCTCCGCCGCCCGCGCCGGAGCGGTGGCCGTGGCCGCCAGGGCCGGCAGGGCCAGGGCGAGCGCCATCAGGGCGCGGCGGGACGGCTGTCGGACGGACGGCTGCGGTATGGACAAGAGGACTCCCGTGCTGGTCAGAGGCCGTACGAGGGTCCGTACGGCCGGGAGTCGAGTATCCCGGAGCGGCGTGCCCGCCCCCGGCGCCGGGGGGGGTGACAGGCCGTCAGGGCGCGGTGAACAGCGTCGGGAAGCGCGGGGCCAGCCAGGGCTTGCGGCCCCAGGCCAGCACCCGGCCGCGCGCGAGGGCGCCGCGCTGATCGATCCGGCCGAGCGCCATCAGCAGGAAGGTGACCGGCTCGATGGAGATGGTGCAGTCCGGGCGGCTCACGGGCCGGGCCGCCACCTCGGCCACGCCGTCCGTGAACACCACCCCGAACCGCGAACCGCCCCACAGGCGCACGGTGTAGCGCGCGTTCAGGCCGTGCGCGGTGGTGGGTTCGACCACCCGGGGCATCGCCTCCACCATGAACGGCACGCACAGGTCGGCCCGGCGCCGGTCGACCATGTGCGGGCGGCCCACCGCGCGGGCGATGTCATACCCGTGGCCCAGCATGTGGGTGAGGAGGTAGGACCCCAGCGTCGTCAGGTCCATGGTGCCCATCGGGGTGGCCAGCGGGGTGGTCGGCGCGGTGGGTGCGGCGACGGCGTCGAGCAGTTCCGCCGCGGTCGCCACGATCGTCGCGGCCAGCGGCTCCGCGGCGCGCTCGTCGAACTCGGCGAGCGCCCGCGCGTTGGCCTCGGCGATGCCGCCCGGTGTGCCGTCGCCGTGGGCGCGCGTGCGGCCGAGGGCGAGTTCGGCCATCAGCAGGTTGGCCTGGGCGAGATGGGCCGCCGTCTCGCCGAGGGTCCACTCCAGCCCGGGCACCGCGACACCGGTGTCCCCGGCGCCGCGCAGGAGTACGGCTATGTCCTCGGCGGTGCCGCGTATCGCCTCGTCGAGACCGGGCGGCAGGGGGTCGGTCCGCGGCTGCTGTGCGTTCATGGCGCCGGAGCCTGCCCCAGCCGGTGCCCCGTGTCCAGAGCCGGGCGTCCGGCGTCCCGCGTCCAGCACCCCCGCGTTCAGCACCGGGCACCGGGCGTCCCGCGTCAAGATCGACAGGTATCGACAGGACCCGCCGGGGTCGTCCACAGTGGCCTTTCTCGCACCCAGTGATCCACCACCAGCGCCGAGGGAGCCACCGTGACCCAGTGGGCAGGCCGCACCGCCACCGAGATAGCCGACGCGGTCCGCCGCGGCGAGGTCGCGCCCGCCGAGGTGGTGGCCGGGCACCTGGCGCGGATCGCCCGTCTCGACGGCCGGGTCGGCGCGTTCCGCGTGGTGCGCGAGAAGGCGGCGCGGGCGGAGGCCGAGGAGGTGGCCGGGCGGGCGGACCTGGCGCGGCTGCCGCTCGCCGGGGTGCCGGTGGCCGTCAAGGACAACCTCGCGGTGCGCGGCGAGTCCACCCGCAACGGCTCCGCCGCCTCGTCCACCGCACCGGCCGCCGAGGACCACGTCACGGTGGCCCGGCTGCGGGCGGCGGGCGCGGTCGTGGTGGGGCTCACGCACGTACCGGAGTTGTGCGTCTTCGGCACCACGGACGGGGTGCACGGCATCGCGCGCAACCCGTGGGACCCCTCCCGCACCGCGGGCGGCTCGTCCGGGGGCAGCGCGGCGGCGGTCGCCGCCGGCCTGGTGCCGCTCGCGCTCGGCAACGACGGCATGGGCTCGCTGCGCATCCCGGCCGCGCACTGCGGCCTGATCGGTCTCAAGCCGGGCACCGGCCGGGTTCCGGCCGATCTCGGCGGCGGCTGGTTCGGCATGTCGGAGAACGGGCCGCTGGCGACGACGGCCGCCGACGCCCGGCTGATGTTCTCGGTCCTGGCGGGCGAGGACCCGAACGCCGCGGCACGGGAGGGCGAGGGCGGTGCGGACGCGCCCGCCGAGGGGCTCAGGATCGCCGTCTCCACGCGCAGCCCGATCGTGGGAGTGCCGGTCGGCGCCGCCTACGCCGCACTGGCCCGGCGGGCCGCGCGGGCGCTGGCCGGTGCGGGCCACCGGGTGTCGGTGGCCCACCCGCCCTATCCGCTCTCCCTGGGCACGGCCGTCCTCGCGCGCTGGACGGGCGGCACCGCGCAGGACGCCCGGGGTCTGGACCCGGCGCTTCTGGCACCGCGCACCCGGCGCCACGCGGCGGTGGGCCGGTTCGCCGGGCGGGCGGGGCTGCTGCGGGCCGACCACCGGGGCGCGCTCAACCGGCGCCTCGGGCCGTTCTTCGAGGAGTACGACGTGCTGCTCACCCCGGCGCTGGCCCGGCGGGGACCGGCCGCGGCGCCCTGGCACGAGCGCGGATGGCTGGCCAACATCGCGGTCAACACCGCCTGCTCGCCGCTGACTCCCCCGTGGAACCTCTCCGGCCGTCCGGCCCTCGCCGTGCCGTTCGGGGTGCTGCCCACGGGGCTGCCGGGCTCGGTCCAACTCGTGGGGCGCCCCGGTTCGGAGCACCGGCTGCTGGATCTGGTGGCCCAGTTGGAGCGGAGCGACCCCTGGCGGCGGACGGCTCCCCTCGATGTGTGAGTGAACCTTCAACCGTCCTGGCGGGCCGGGGAGTTGGCGGGTGCCCGATATGACTGGCGCCGGGTGCGCATGGCATGATCACCCTTCACATTACTTGTCGGTAATGACCCCCACCTCCCACTTGAAGGTCACACCTCTGTGCGCATGCTCTCCAGACGCCTCCTGCTGCCCGGCCTGACCGCGCTGGCCCTCGCCGCCACCGGCTGCTCCTCCACCGGCCACACCACCGCCGCGCAGCCGGGCAGCACCGCCACCACCGCGGCCCCGGCCGACGACGCACAGCGGCAACTCGACGTGGCCGCCGCCCCGCAGGGCTCCACCGCGCCGACCTCGGTGGCCCGGGCCCGTACCGGCAGGGGCGGGCCCGAGAAGTCCTCGCTGAAGGTCGCCTCCTACGACAAGGCGAGCCGACGGGCCGTCATATCCAGCGCCCCGCAGGGGCACACCCCCGCGCCCGGCCACTCCCCCGCGCCGGACAAGCCGGTCGCCGTCGGCGACGTCATCGCCAGCGCGCCCGCGCCCGGCGCGCCCGACGGGCTGCTCGCCAAGGTCACCGAAGTCGTCGGCAAGAGCGAGCGCGGCACCGAGGTGAAGACCGCAGCCACCACGCTGGCCGCGGTCCTCAAGGACGACAAGGCCGACGGCAAGGTCCCGGTCGACCCGTCCTCGGTGGTGGTGAAGCCCCTGATGAAGGGCGTCACCTTCTCCTGGGCCAAGAGCCAGGGCGTCCGCTTCGGCCCCAAGGGCGCCAAGCTGCCGCTGGGCAACCTGCGCCTGGACGTGGACGCGGCGGTCGACACCGCCAAGGACGCCCCCGCCTCGGCGGGCGCCTCGGTGGCGGGCTTCGTCCAGCTCGCTCCCGAGGTCGAGTTCTCCTACGACGGCCGCTCGGGCGCCTTCGGGCCCAGCTCGGCGTTCCTCGGCATGAGCGGCGACTGGTCCTCGCAGTGGGCGCTCAAGGGCCGAGCCGCCGCGAGCACCGGCGCCCCCAAGCGCATCCCGTTCGCCAAGCTGCACACCGCCCCCGTCATCCAGGTCGGCCCGGTGCCGGTCGTCGTCAACCTCGACCTGACCTGCTACGTCCAGGTGGAGGCCGACGGCAAGGTCACCCTCGACGTCCGGCAGGACGTGCGCGGCGACTTCCGGGTCGGCGGCAGCTACACCCACGCCAAGGGCTGGAGCCCGGTCAGCACCTCGGCGGTGCACAGCACCCCGGTCACCGCGGCCGTCAGCGCCGCGGGCAGCGTCAAGGGCGCCCTGGGCGCCGAGGCGTCCGTCGGTCTGTACGGGGCCGTCGGCGTCACCGCGGACTTCGCCCCGTACCTGCGCGGCGAGGCCGACGCCAGGGCGACCGCGTCCAGCGACGGCAAGGCGTCGGTGAGCGGCGCCTGGGCGGTGTACGGCGGCTTCGACCTGAGTGGACAGCTCCACTTCCAGCTGGCCCTCTTCGGCACGCCGATGATCGAGCGGCGCATCCCGCTGGGCGCGCTGCACCGCGAGTGGCCGCTGGCCAAGGGCCACGCCGAGCGCTGACCCGCCGCGCCCGCGCCGACCTCCCCGAGGGCCGGAGGACGACCGTCTTCCGGCCCTCCCGCGTGATCGCACGAGGTGCGCGCTCCCCCGTCCCGGGCGCATTCTTGCTGTACCACCTACCGCGCGGCGCGGACGAGGGCAGACCGATGAGTGAGAGCGCCGAGAGCAGGCACTGGGCGCCGGAAGGGCTGACCGCACTGCTCACCGGGGCCGTGGCGCAGTCCATGTGCGCCGTCGGCGGCCATGTGGGCGGGGTGTACCTGCGCTCCGGCACCCCCGGTCTGCTGCGGCTGGCCGTGCTGGCCGGTCTGCCGGGCCCGCTCTTCCGGCCCTGGTGGCGGATGCACGTGGAGCGGCCGTTCCCGGTGGCCGACGCCCACCGCCTCGGGGTGCAGATCCAGCTGGCCGGGCCGATCGAGACCATGCGCCGCTACCCGCAGCTCGCGGCCGGTCTGCCGTTCCGCTTCGGATCGGTGTACGCGCCCGTGGCGACGCAGACCAAGGCGTACGGCGTCCTCACCGTGCTGCGGCCCGCGAGCTCCGACCCGTCGGCGGCGCCGCTGGACCGCGACCGGCTCACCGAGGTCGCCCAGGAGCTGGCGGACGGCCTGCGGGAGCTGGAGGCGGACGGCGGCGGGCGGGCCGAGTGGGACGCGGAGCCCCTGTGCGTACCCCCGCCCTCCCCGCCGGCCCCGCCCGGCCGCATCGGGCGGTTCTCCTGGGACCTGGGCACCGGGGCGGTGAGCGCCGACGCCGCCCTGTGCGCCCTGCTCGGCACCGCGCCCGCCGACTTCGCCGCGACGCCCGGTGCGCTGGCCGCCGCTGCGGTCCCGCGGGACGCGCCGCGGCTGCTGGCCGCACTGCGCGAGACGGCGGCCACGGGCCGGCCGCCCGCGCATCCGCTGTGGATCCGGGCCCCGCACGGCGGGCCGCGGCTGCTCGAACTCTCCGCGCCGGACGCCGCGCGCCGCCTCGACGGCCTGATCGTCGACGTGGGCCGGGCGGCGGCCGGGGACGGCGCGGCGGAGCTGCTGCCCGAGGGCGTCTTCACCCTCGACCGCCTCGGCCTGATCGGCTATGTGAACCCGCGCGCCGAACTGCTGCTGGGCCGCCCCCGCGACGGGCTGCTCGGCCGGTCGCTGTGGGACGGGGTGCCGTGGCTGGCCCGGCCCGCCTACGAGGACCATCTGCGCGGCGCGCTGCTGTCCAGGGATCCGGTGCACTTCCGGGTCAGACGCCCTCGGGAGGCGCGCGAAGGGGACCCGCCGGGCCCGTCGGGCGTCGACTGGCTGTCGCTGTCGGCGTACCCGGGCCCCGACGGGCTGACCTTCACCGCGGTCCCGCTGGGCCGGGACCGGGACGCCCCGGACGCGGGCGACGGCCGGGGCGCCGCCCGCCGCCCCGCCGGGCCCGGCGAGGAGCCCGGGGAGCTCGCGGAGGAGTGGACCGTCCCGCCCGCCGCCGCCACGGGGATCGCCCCCGCGGCGCCCGGCACCGCACCCGCGGGCGACGGGGACGGCGACGGCCGGAACGGGCCCGCCCCGCTCTACCCGCCCGTCGTCCTCGCCCTGGCGCTCAGCGAGGCCGTCACGGCCCGCCAGGTGTCGGCCGTGGTGATGCAGGAGCTGCTGCCCGCGTTCGGCGGGCGCCGGCTCGCCATCTACCTGCTCCAGGAGCGCCATCTCTATCTGGCCTGGGAGTCCGGCTTCCCCAAGGGCTTCCTCGATCCGTTCGACGGCGTGGCGCTGGACGTGCGGCTGCCCGGCGTGGAGACCCTGACCAGTGGCCGCCCCCTCTTCTTCGAGTCCATGGAGCAGCTCTCGGCCGCCTACCCGGGCATCCCGCTCGACGCCCAGCAGGGCGCCCGCGCGTTCCTGCCGCTGATCGCGTCGGGGCGCCCGGTCGGCTCCTGCATCCTCGGCTTCGACCGGCCGCGCGAGTTCAGCGCCCAGGAGCGCACGGTGCTGACCGCGCTCGCCGGGCTGATCGCGCAGGCCCTGGAGCGGGCGCAGCGCTACGACACGGAGGCGGCGCTGGCCCGCGGCCTCCAGTCGGCCCTGCTGCCGCACCGGCTCCCCGAGCATCCGCAGGTGGCGACGGCGGGCCGGTACCTGCCCGGCACCCAGGGCATGGACGTGGGCGGCGACTGGTACGACGTGGTGGAGGCGGGCGCGGGCCTCGCCTTCGTCATCGGCGACGTCCAGGGCCACGGCGTGCAGGCCGCCGCCACCATGGGCCAACTGCGCAGCGCGGTGCGGGCGTTCGCGATCGCCGGGCATCCGCCCGAGGAGGTGATGAGCGGCACCAACCAGCTGCTGATCGATCTGGACCCGGGCCAGTTCGCCAGCTGCTGCTACCTCCGCCTGGACCCGGTCACCGGGGTGCTGCGGGCCGCCCGCGCCGGACACCCCCAGCCGCTCCTGCGCCACCCCGACGGCCGCACCGAGGTCCTGGACCTGCCGGGCGGAGTGGTCCTCGGCGTGGACCCGTCGGCCCGCTACCCGGTGACCGAGCTGCGCCTGGAGCCGGGCGCGGTGCTCGCCCTGTACACCGACGGCCTGGTGGAGCGGCCGGGCACCGACATCGACGAGGGCGTCGAACGGCTGCGGACGGCGCTGGCCGGGGCCGCCGGGGCGGGGCGGGGCGCGGGCCCCTCGCTGGGCGCCACGGCGGACCGGCTGATCGAGGAGGCCCGCCGGGCCACCGACCGCCCGGACGACATCGCGCTCCTGCTGACCACGCGCCGCACCGCGCACTGAGAGCCGGGCATCGGGCGGGGTCCGGGCGCCCGCACCGGCCGTGACCTTCGCCGCAAACCGCGTACGCCCGTTGCCGAGCGGCCCGGCGGGCTGATCAAGTACAGGGGCGCCACTTCGCCGCGCCGAGCCGCAGAGCAGGAGAACACCCCATGACGACCGGGTACTTCACGTCCGTGGACGACGCCCGCGCACGCCTGGCGACGGCCGGTTACCTGGCCTCCCCGGCCGTCGCCACCACCGTCTTCCTCGCCGACCGGCTGGGCAAGCCGCTGCTGGTGGAGGGCCCGGCCGGGGTCGGCAAGACGGAACTGGCCAAGGCGGTCGCCGAGGTCGCGGGGGCCGGGCTGGTACGGCTGCAGTGCTACGAGGGCGTGGACGAGTCCCGGGCGCTGTACGAGTGGAACCACGCCAAGCAGCTGCTGCGGATCACCGCCGGGCGCGAGGAGTCGTGGGACGAGACGCGCACCGACATCTTCAGCGAGGAGTTCCTCCTCCCCCGCCCCCTGCTCACCGCCATCCGCGGCGCCGACCGCAAGGTCCTGCTGATCGACGAGGTGGACAAGGCGGACGTGGAGGTGGAGGGACTGCTCCTCGAAGTGCTCAGCGACTTCCAGGTCACCGTCCCCGAGCTGGGCACCATCGCCGCCACCACCCGCCCGTTCGCGGTGCTCACCTCCAACGCCGGCCGAGAGCTCTCCGAGGCCCTGCGCCGCCGCTGCCTCTTCCTGCACATCGGCTTCCCGGACGCCGCCTCGGAGCGCCGGATCGTCCGGCTCAAGGTCCCGGGTCTGGACGAGGCGCTCGCCGCGTCGGTGGTGCGGGTGGTGGGGGCGCTGCGGGCGATGGACCTGCGCAAGGCGCCGTCGGTGGCGGAGACCATCGACTGGGCCCGCACCCTGCTCGCGCTCGGCGCCACCACCCTGGACGAGGACCTCGTACGCGACAGCCTCGGCGTGGTCCTCAAGCACCAGGACGACATCGTCAAGGCCGCCGCCAAGCTCGACCTGGACGCCGTGTGACCGCCGGCGGCCCCTGGGGGAACGGCGGCGGGGATCCGGCCGGGGGCCTCACGGACCGGCTCACCGACCTGGTCCAGACGCTGCGCGCGCACGGGCTGCGCATCGGTCCGGGCGAGAGCGTCGACGCCGCGGCCGTGCTGGAGGTGCTCGGCCTCGACGACCGCGAACGGGTCCGGGAGGGCCTCGCCGCCGCCCTGCTCCACCAGGAGGCACAGCGGGCCGTCTTCGACCCGGTCTTCGATCTGTACTTCCCGCTCGCCGTCGGCGCCCCCCGCACCCCCGGCGCCGACCGCGACGACCTGCGCGAACGGCTCGCCGCCGCGCTCGCGGCCGACGACAGGGCCGCGCTCGCCCGGCTGGCGGCGGAGGCGGTGGACAGCCTGGGCGGCTACGGCTCCGTACCGGGCTCGGACGGTTTCTCGGCGCACCAGACGCTGGACCGGCTGCGCCCGCAGACGCTCCTCGCCCGGGTGCGGTCGACGCTCGGACGGGGGACGGAGGGCCGGACCGACTTCACCGACCGGCTGACCGACGACGAGATCCGCCACCGCATCGAGGCGTTCCGCGCCCAGGTGGGCACCGAGGCACGACGGCGGGTCGCCGAGCGGCGCGGCGCCGACGAGATCGCCCGCCGGGCGGTGCGGCCCACCGCCGACCGGGTCGACTTCCTGGTGGCGGGCCGCGCCCAGCTCGACGAACTGCGCAGGACGGTCCAGCCGCTGGCCCGCAGGCTCGCCACCCGGCTCGCGGCGCGCCGCCGCCGGGCCGCCCGGGGGCGGATCGATCTGCGGCGCACCCTGCGCGGCTCGCTGTCGACCGGCGGGGTGCCGATGCGGCCGGTGCTGCGCCGCCGTCGCCCGGCCCGCCCCGAACTCGTCCTGCTCTGCGACGTGTCGGGGTCCGTCGCCGGTTTCGCGAACTTCACGATGCTGCTGGTGCAGGCGCTCCACGACCAGTTCGCCAAGGTGCGGGTGTTCGCCTTCGTCAACCGGGTCGACGAGGTGACCGCACTGCTCCGCCCGGGGGCGGCGGACCCGGCGGGCCTCGGCGACCGCATCGCGGCTCGGGCGGCGGTGACCGGCCGGCACAGCAGCAGCGACTACGGCACCGCGCTGGGCGAGTTCGCCGAGTTCCATCTGGACGCGGTCGGCCCGCGCACCGCCGTCTTCGTCCTGGGCGACGCCCGTACGAACATGAGCGACCCCAATCTGCCCGCCCTGCGCCGCATCGCGGAGCGCGCCCGCCGGGTGTACTGGCTCAACCCGGAGCCGGTGTCCCAGTGGGCGACGGGCGATTCGGCGGCGCTCGACTACGCCGAGCTGGTCGAGATGCACGTGTGCCGCAACGCGCACCAGCTGACCGGGCTGGTCGCCCGGCTGCTGCCGATCTGAGGCCCTACCCCTTCGCCGGTTCGATGTTCTGGTTGCCGTGGAAGAGGTTGCGCGGGTCGTAGGTGTGCTTCACCGCCGCCAGCCGGTCGTACTGGTCGCGGTAGGTGGCCCGGACCCGGTCCTGGCCCTCGCCCTCCCCGATGAAGTTCACATAGCTGCCGCCCATGGAGTGCGGGTGCAGCTCCTCCCAGTAGTCGACGCACCACTGTCTGACGGTCTCGGCGTTGGCCGGGTCGGGGTCGACGCCGCCGATGATCCCGGACCAGACGGCGTCGCGGTAGCCCCAGGCCGTCTCACCGGCGCCGACGCGGTGGGCCGCGCCGTCGACGGGGTACAGGTGCATCGTCGACAGGCCGGTGGGCAGGCCCTCGGCGTACTTGGCGTGCACGTCGATGGCGCCGTCGCCGATCCGGTCGAAGAAGTCACCGCGCCAGTACCACTGCAGACCGGTCGGGATGAGCTCGTCGAACATGCCCTGCACCATCGGGTAGGGCATCGGCGCCGTGAAGTGGAAGGCGGGCGGGCCGGGTTCACCGACCGCTTCCAGCGCCTTTGCGGCCAGCTCCGGGTCGCCGGTCCAGCACCACACCACGCCGCACATCTTCTGCCCGTGGATCTCCTCCGGGAACGGCGGCCCCGGCGGCACGACCAGCGACGCGTAGAAGCCGTTGAGGTCGTCCGGCGCCTGCGGCAGGAACTCGCGGTACCAGCGCAGCACATCGCCGATCCGGTCCAGCGTCCACACCGTCACGCCGAGCACCACGGTGTGCACCGGGTGCAGCCGGAAGGTGAAGGAGGTGACGACGCCGAAGTTGCCGCCGCCACCGCGCAGCGCCCAGAACAGGTCCGGGTGGTGCTGTGCGTCGGCGGTGACGAACGAGCCGTCGGCCAGCACCACGTCCGCCGCCAGCAGGTTGTCGATGGTCAGCCCGTACTTGCGGGTGAGGTGGCCGTGTCCGCCGCCGAGGGTCAGCCCGCCGACCCCGGTGGTCGACATGATGCCCGCGGGTGTGGCCAGGCCGAACGCGTGCGCCGCGTGGTCCAGGTCCTGGATCAGGCTGCCGCCGCCGACCTGGGCGGTCTCCGCCGCGGGGTCGACGCGGGCCCAGCGCATGGGCGCCAGGTCGAGGGTGACGGCGTCGTCCGCCACGCACAGCCCGGCGCCGCTGTGCCCGCCGCCGCGGACCGCGATGTCGATGCCGTGGTCGCGCAGGAAGTCGACCGCGTCGATGACGTCGCCCGCGTCCGTGCACCGCACCACGGCGGCCGGTCTGCGGTCGATCATCGCGTTGTAGATCTTGCGGACCCGGTGGTACTCGGGGTCCTGCGGGCCGATGACCGGGCCGCGCAGTACGGTCCGCATCGCCTCCAGCGTCGTGCCGTCCATGGCGATCTCCTCGAACCGCACCGCCCGTCCCCTGCTGGGCCGCCGGTGTGGCTGAGCGCGCCGGTGCCCCGGTGTCCTCGCGCACCTCCACCGCACCGGACGCCACAGGGCTGACACCACCAGCGTCCCGCCGCCCGCGCGCACGCGCAATCGCGGCCCGGCCCACCGCCCGCCCGCCCCTCCGGAGTGCCCCGGACCCGCCGCCGGGCGCACCATGGGGACATGGACGGCGGCATCGGCGACATCAGCGCACCGGGGCGTCTGGCCGGTCCCGGCGAGGGGATCGGACCCGATGAACTCGCCCTGACCACCCGCAACCACGGGCTCCCGCTCGAAGCCCTGCGCTACGACGTCACCCCGCCGGGCCTGCACTACGTACTGGTCCACTACGACATCCCGGAGGGCGACGCGGACACCTGGCGGCTCACCGTGAGCGGCCGGGTACGCACCGCGCTCACCCTGGACCTGCCGGCCCTGCGCGCCTTCCCGGCCGTCACGCGCCGGGTGACGATGGAGTGCGCGGGCAACGGCCGCGCCCGCCTCACCCCCCGCCCGGTGAGCCAGCCCTGGCTGGTCGAGGGCGTGGGCACCGCCGACTGGACCGGGGTGCCGCTGCGCACGCTGCTGGGCGAGTGCGGGGTGGAGCAGGACGCCGTGGAGGCGGTGTTCACCGGCGCCGACCACGGGGTGGAGCGCGGGGTGGAGCAGGACTACCGGCGCAGCCTGCCGCTCCGGGACGCGCTGCGGGGCGACCCCGAGGTGCTGGTGGCGTACGCGATGAACGGCGGCCCGCTGCCGCCCCAGCACGGCCGTCCGCTGCGGCTCGTGGCGCCGGGCTGGTACGGGATGGCGCACGTGAAGTGGCTGCGCGACATCACGCTGACCGACACCGCCTTCACCGGGTTCCAGCAGCAAGTGGCCTACCGCTACCGGCAGTCGGCCGACGATCCGGGCGTGCCGGTCACCCGGATCGCCCCGCGCGCGCTGATGGTGCCGCCCGGCTTCCCCGACTTCATGTCCCGCACCCGGGTGGTGCGCCCGGGCCCCGTGGAGCTGACGGGCCGGGCCTGGTCGGGCCGGGCCCCGGTGACCCGGGTGGAGGTGTGCGGGGACGACGGCGGCGGCTGGTACGAGGCCGAACTCGATCCGCCCGACGGGCACACCTGGGCCTGGCGCCGCTGGCGGGCGTGGTGGACGGCCACGCCCGGCAGGCACGTCCTGAGCGTCCGCGCCACCGACGCCTCCGGCGCCGCCCAGCCGGTGGAGCAGCCGTGGAACCGCGGCGGCTTCGCCAACAACCTGGTGCAGCGCGTCCCGGTGTACTGCCCCGAGGACGGCTGATCCGCCCGGCCGCCCGCCGCCCTAGACCGGCTTGACGGCGGAGAGCGGGGTTACGCCCACCGTGTTGTCGCACTCGGCGAGCACCCCGTCGTCCAGGGCCGTCTGGTGATGTCCGGCGCCGGGCACACCGAGCACCATCGTGGGGTACGAGGCCGGGGTGGAGCCGGACGTGCAGTAGCCGTCGGCCTCGCCGGACACCGGGACGAAGGTCAGCTTGGTCCAGGCGCGCGCCCCGGGTGCGAGCAGCACGGTGGTGGCGGTGCCGGTGTGATGGACCGTCAGGGGAACGTTCTTGTCGGGCGAACCGTTGCCCGCGCCCGCCACCGTGACGAAGCCGCGCACCGTGCAGGGGTGGGCGGAGGTGTTGGTGAACCCGACGACCGCCGCCCCGGTGCCGGTGCCCTGCGGGCGCTTGGCCGACTGGTGGGCCGGGGTCGCCTTGAGGTCCACGGCGCCGCACTTGGCGGGCGCGTGCCGGGCCTTGCCGCTGCCCGCCGACCCGGGCGTGGCCGTACCGGCGGGCGCCGGGGCGTGGGTGGCCGGGTCCTTGGTGTGCGGGGCGGCCGTGCTGCTCGGCACCACCGGCGCGGGGGCGGAGGGCCCCTTGCCGGTCGGGTCGCAGCCGACCACCAGCGTGCCCGCCGCGACCGCCAGCGCGGCCACCGCGATCGTGCGGCGCGTGTGTGTGAAGTCCATCATTCCCCCCGGGGCCACGGCCGGTCCGCACCGGCCCTCGCGGTACGACACACCTCCCGCCGGGACATCGGTTCGCGCGCCGGGGCCAGTGTGGCGCGACCGTTACAGACCGCCGTGGCGCGGTCGCGCGGTCAGCGGAAGGCCGCCACCACCGCGCCCCACTGGGCGGTGGTCGTCCCCGTCGCCGCGCAGTCCCGGTCGTCCGGGGCGGTGCGGTACGCGGTGGAGAGCCGGTACGACGACAGCTTCAGCACGGGCAGCGTCCGCCACTCGGCCGAATGGCCGGCCGGGGTGCCGCTGTTGGTGCCGACGGCGGCGACCAGCAGGTCCCCCGGTGCGCAGCCGACCTGTCCGTCGCCGGTGCTGAAGGCGCTGCCACCCGCTTCCCCATGGGCGTACGCGCCTCCCACCACCGTGCTGATCCCGCGGAACTCGTCGACCGCCACGTGGTACTTGCTCGCCCGTGGATACCCGACCCTGAGCGAGTCGGAGGTGGTGAGCGGGTGGACGTGGAAGCCCACCATCAGCAGGGTGCGGTGGCCATGCCCGTCGGTCGCCTCCCCCGCGTCGCGGAACTCGTCGCCCCGGGTGTCCGTCACCCGCACGGGACCGGAACAGGCGCTGGTGAGCATGACGCTGACGACCAGCGCGTCGCCGCCCGTCACCGGCGAGGTGACCGGAAGGACGACGTCGGTGCCGGAGAGGATCTGCGCGTCGGCGGCGGGTCTGCCCACCCACGCGGGGCGCGCCCGCACGGGCCGCGCCGCCGTGCCGCCGCCCGGTGGTACGGCCGCGGGGTCCGAGCCCTTGGCGCTCGGGGCGCAGGGCTCCGCCGGGCCGGGCCGTCCGCTGCCGTGCGCCCGGCCCGGCGCCCCGATCAGCCCGAGCACCGCGCCCGCCCCGAGGAGCACGCCGAGCACCAACGTGGCGCCATGGGTGAGCAGTCGGCGCCGCCGGTGGGCCGGCCGCCCACGGCCCGGCACCGGAGCCACGGCCCCGGTGTGCTCCTCGGCCGTCCGTGGTTCCGCCTCGGGCGGGTCGGCCGCCGCCCGTGCGCCCGGTTCCCCGGACCGTTCGCCCCCGCGGCCGTCCGCCGGGTCCGCTGCCGCGCCTTGGTCGCTGCGTTTGACCGAATCCAGCCGGATCCGGGTCCACGCGTCCTTCCAGCGCGGCAGTTCACCCTCCGCCACACCGAACGCCCGCAGCAGTGCCAGCACCCGCTCCCAGGGCGGCGGCGCGGGGCGCTCCTCGTTCAGGGCGTGCGCGATCGTCGTCCTCGGCAGCCCGCTGCGCCGCTGCAACTCGCGCAGGGACAGGCTCTCCACCGCCTTGATGGCCCGCAGCGCCGCCACGAGCTCGGTGGCGGTGCCGAGTGTCTCCGGATCGGGCAGACCACTGTCGTCCGGTGTCGGCCCTTCCCTCTCCATGCTGGTCATGACTCCCCCATAAGTCCGTTCCCCCGCGGCCGGATTCGACCTGCCGGGCGGCCGGATCGTACGCCTCGGCCACCCGCCCCGCCTATGGATCAATCAGCCATGAGCGCAGCTCCGGGCCGTTCCCGGGCCTTGGGCGAGCCCTCGGGGACGCCCGGGGCGACACGGTGTTCACCCACGGGAAGGAGCATGATCGCAAGTACAGATCCGCACCTCTCACCCTTGGAGGCCGACCGTGCCGTTCCATCCCGAAAGTCTCGCCGTCCCGCTCGTCCAGGCCCCCATGGCGGGCGGCGCCTCCACCCCCGAACTGGCCGCCGCCGTCGGCGAGTCGGGGGCGCTCGGCTTCCTGGCCGCCGGGTACCGCACGGCACGGGACGTGCGCGAGCAGATCGCCCGCACCCGTGAACTCACCGCGCGCCCCTTCGGCGTCAACCTCTTCGTACCGGCGCCGCCCGCGCCGTCCGTGGCCGAGGCGGTGGCCGCGTACCGCGAGGAGCTCCTGGCGGACGCCGAGGCGTACGGCATCACCCTGCCCGAGCCGGTCGACGGGGCCGACGACGACGAGTGGGGCGACAAGCTGGACGTGCTCACGCGCGAGCCGGTGCCGGTCGTCTCCTTCACCTTCGGGCTGCCCGCCGCCGCCGAGGCCGAGGCGCTGCACCGCGCGGGCAGCCATCTCGTGGGGACGGTCACCACGGTGGACGAGGCCGTGGCCGCCGAGGCGGCGGGGATGGACGCGCTGTGCGTCCAGGGTCCGGACGCGGGCGGCCACCGCGGCACGTACGACGCCGGGGCCCGGCCGCAGGAGGTGCCGCTGCTGGAGCTGCTGGCGGCGGTACGGGAGCGGACCGGGCTCCCGCTGATCGCCGCGGGCGGCCTGGGCACGGGCGAGGACATCGCCGCGGTCCTCACCTCGGGCGCCGTCGCCGCGCAGCTGGGCACGCTGTATCTGCGGACGGACGAGTCGGGCGCCTCGCGGACGCACAAGGACGCCCTGGCCGATCCCCGTTTCACGGAGACGGTGGTGACCCGGGCGTTCTCGGGCCGCCCCGCGCGGGGGCTGCGCAACCGTTTCATCGACGCGCACGACGCGCACGCGCCCGTCGCGTACCCGCAGGTGCACCACCTGACCAAGGGGCTGCGGGCCGCCGCCGCCCAGCGCGGGGACGCCGAGCGGCTCCATCTGTGGGCGGGCCGGCGCCACCGCCTCGCCCCGGCCGTACCGGCCGCCGAGCTCACCCGCGACCTGTGGTCCCGCACCCGCGCGGCCCTGCCGCCCGCCGCCCGGTGACGGGGGGCGTTTGACACGTCCTCGCCAGAGCACCATGATTCCACTAGTTGACTAGTGGAATCATGGAAAGGGGGGACGCGTGCGAGGCACGGACGATCACGGAGCCGCCGACGCCCGGTGGGCCCTGGAAGCCCGCGGGCTGGGGAAGAGGTACCGGCGCGGCTGGGCCCTCAAGGACTGCACGGTCCGGATTCCGGCCGGCCGCATCTGCGGCCTGGTCGGCCCCAACGGGGCGGGCAAGAGCACCCTGCTCAACCTGGCGACCCGGCTCACCGAGGCGACCGAGGGCGAGCTGCGGATCTTCGGAGTGCCGGCCGACGACCCGGCCGCGATGCCCCGGTACGCGTATCTCGACCAGGACAAGCCGCTGTTCAAGCGGTTCACGGTGGCCGAGACCCTGCGGCTCGGCCAGGAGCTCAACCCGGACTGGGACCAGGAGGCGGCCGAGCGCATCGTCGTCTCGGGCGGCCTGCCGCTGGACGCCCGGATCGACAGCCTCTCGGGCGGCCAGCGCACCCGCGCGGCCTTCGCCCTGGCCTTCGGCAAACGGCCCGACCTGCTGCTCCTGGACGAGCCGATGGCCGACCTCGACCCGCTGGCGCGCGACGAGATGAGCTCCCTGCTGATGTCCGAGGCCGCCGAGCGCGGCACCACCGTGCTGATGTCCTCCCATCTGCTCAGCGACCTTGAGCACATGTGCGACTACCTGCTCGTACTGGCCGGGGGCCGGGTCCGGATGGCCGGGGAGGCCGAGGAACTGGTGCCCATGCACACCCTGGTCACCGGTGTCACCGAGGACGGGCTGCTGCCCGCCGCGCTCGCCACCCACACCGTGGTCGACGTCCGCACCGCGGGACGCCAGTTCACCGCGATGGTCCGCACCGAGGGCCCGCTGGCCGCCGGCTGGCAGCTCGCGGAGCCCAGCATGGAGGAAGTCCTGCTCGCCTATCTGCGCAACCCCAAGGCGCCCGCGCTGCTGTCGCCGTCCGCCGTCCCCGGGCACCGAGAGGAGTACGCCGCGTGAGCACGCTGACCCGCCCCGCCGCCCGGCGCGACCCGGCCCGCACCAAGCCCCGGCGGCTGCGCGGTCTGGCCTGGCTGATGTTCCGTCAGCACCGCGTCGCGTTCGCCCTGTGCGCCGCCGCGACGGTGCTCGGCACGGCCTATCTCGCCTATGAGCGCGGCGCGTTCCTCGACACCCTGAACGGGGCGACCCCCTCGACGGTCGACGACGCGCTGCGCAGCCGGCTGGAGAACCGGTTCGACGACGCCGTCTCCTACCTGGCGTACCTGCCCATCCTCTTCGGGGCGTTCTTCGGCGCCCCGCTGATCGCCTCCGACCGCGAGCAGGGCACCGCACGCCTGGTCACCACCCAGTCGGTGCCCCGGATGCGCTGGCTGCTGGCGAAGCTCGGCTTCGCCCTCGGCCTGGTGGCGGTCACCACGGGAACGCTCAGCGCGGTGCTGAGCTGGTACTGGAGCTCGGCGCACCCGTTCCTCACCCAGGGCTGGCTCGACGGCGACTCGTTCACCGCCGCGGGCCCGGTCCTGGCGGCCATGACCCTGTTCCTGACGACGCTGGGCATCGCCATCGGCACCCTGGTGCGGCGCGCGGCGACCGCCATGACGCTCACCTTCGTCGCGTCGGGCGCCTTCCTGCTCCTCTTCGACTACCTGAAGCCCCGGCTCGCCACCCCGCACCGGATGGCGTTCCCCCTCGACACCGACCCCCCGGCCGCGCTCTCCCACGTCTACCAGGTCGACCAGTGGGTCGGCACGGCGTCCGGCAAGGTCTACGGGTACGGCACCTGCGTCCACTCCGACATGAAGGAGTGCCGCGCCCGCCTCGGGATCGTCAACTCGGTCTGGGACTACTTCACTTACGACCAGCGGGCCCCCATGCAGTGGACCGCCGCGGGGCTGCTGCTCGGCGGCACCGCCGTCCTGGTCGCCCTGATCGTGTGGCGGGCCCGCCGCCGCGCCTTCTGAGCGGGCACGACGCCCGGGCCCGCGCCGGGGAATGCGGCGCGGGCCCGGGCACGTACCGGCATAGGCTGTGCACACACCGTACGCGGGACGAAGGGAGGCAGACGCCGTGGTCGTGTTCCGCATAGACCGCCGTGGCGGTCTGCCCGCCTACCTCCAGATCGTCCAGCAGGTGGAGCAGGCGCTGCAGATGGGCGCTCTGGCCGAGGGCGACCGGCTGCCTACCGCCGCCCAGGTCGCCGCCACCACCAAGGTCAACCCCAACACCACCCTCAAGGCGTACCGGGAGCTGGAGCGCGCCGGTCTGGTGGAAGTGCGCCAGGGCGCGGGCACGTTCATCACCCGCTCGCTGGCCACCCCGCAGACCGCGCCGGAGTCTCCGCTGCGGGGGCGGCTCGGTGAGTGGATGCGCGAGGCCCGTGCGGCCGGGCTGACCGAGCACGACGTGTCGACGCTGTTCACGGCGCTGCTGGCGGAGACGTTCCAGCCGTCCGAACCGACACCAGCGCCCTGAGCACCGCCGCCCGAGCCCGCCCGGTCAACCGCCGGGCGGGCTCGCGCGCTACGCGGAGCGCCGCACCCGGGCCGCCTTGCGGGCCTCGGCGAGGCGGGCGGCCTCGGTGGTGCGGCGGGATCCACCGGAGCGGCCGGGCCGGCCCGGCGTGGTGCCGATGCCCCGGAAGGGCGCGTTGCCGCTCTTGGGGCGCTCGGCCGCCGGGGCGCCGCCGACCGGGACGCCCGACGGGGTGCGGGCACCGGTGATCCGGCTCAGCGCCGCCTCCCCGGAGCGCACCTGGGTGATCTGCGGCCGGATGCCCGCGTCCGCCATCAGCCGGCTCACGTCGCGGCGCTGACCGGGGGTGACCAGGGTGACGACGCTGCCGGACTCCCCGGCGCGCGCGGTACGGCCGCCCCGGTGCAGATAGTCCTTGTGGTCGCTGGGCGGGTCGACGTTGACCACCAGGTCGAGGTCGTCGATGTGGATGCCCCGGGCCGCCACGTTGGTCGCCACCAACGTGGTGACGTGGCCTTCCTTGAACTGGGCGAGCGTGCGGGTGCGCTGCGGCTGCGACTTCCCGCCGTGCAGCGCGGCGGCCCGCACCCCGCTGCCCATCAGGTGCTTGGTGAACTGGTCCACCGCGTGCTTGGTGTCCAGGAACATGATCACCCGGCCCTCGCGGGCGGCGATCTCGGTGGCGGTGGCGTACTTGTCGGCGCCGTGCACCTGGAGCAGGTGGTGTTCCATGGTGGTGACCGCGGCGGCCGACGGGTCGACCGAGTGCACGACCGGGTCGTGCAGATAGCGCCGCACCAAAAGGTCCACGTTGCGGTCCAGGGTGGCCGAGAACAGCATCCGCTGCCCGTCCGGGCGCACCAGGTCGAGCAGCTCGGTGACCTGCGGCATGAAGCCCATGTCGGCCATCTGGTCGGCCTCGTCCAGGACCGTGACGGCCACCTGGTCGAGCTTGCAGTCGCGCCGCTCCACCAGGTCCTTCAGCCGGCCCGGCGTGGCCACGACGACCTCGGCGCCGGAGCGCAGCGCCTTGGCCTGTCGGCCGATCGACATGCCGCCGACGACGCTGGCGACGCGCAGCCGCAGCGACCGGGCGTACGGGGTGAGCGCGTCGGTGACCTGCTGGGCCAGCTCCCGGGTGGGGACGAGGACCAGGGCCAGCGGCTGCTTGGAGTCGGCGCGCTTGCCGGCGGTACGGGCGAGCAGGGCGAGGCCGAAGGCGAGGGTCTTGCCGGAGCCGGTGCGCCCGCGCCCCAGGACGTCGCGGCCCGCGAGCGAGTTCGGCAGGGTGGCCGCCTGGATGGGGAACGGCTGCTCCATGCCGAGGCCGGTGAGCGTGGTGAGGAGCTCGGCGGGCATGTCCAGGTCGGCGAACGCCTCGACGGGCGGCAGGGCCGGGGTGACGGTGGCGGGCAGGGCGAATTCGCCCTTCTGGGCGGCGGGACGGCGGGGGCGCGTGCCCCGGTCGTGCCCGGCGGAGCCGCCGCCCTTGCGGGCGCCGAACGAGCCGCCGTTCGTGCGGGCTGACCGGTTCATGGAGAACCTTCCTCGATATGGCACGCATCGAGGAATTCGCGGCAGGATTCGCTGCCCTGGAATCGCAAGAACGAGCCGGAAGTAAAAACGAAAATAAATTCGGTGGGCGGTGGGGCAACCATTCGGTGCCGGGCCGCGGAATTCCTTCGCACGCGGCGGCCCACAGACAGCAACGAGCTGGGGCCCGTACACAAGGTGCGGGCCCCAGCTGCGTCAAACCTGTGCCTCAGTGGCTTCAGGCGGGGGTGATGTTCTCCGCCTGCGGGCCCTTCTGGCCCTGCGTGACGTCGAAGTTCACCTTCTGGCCCTCCTGGAGCTCACGGAAGCCCTGGGCGGCGATGTTGGAGTAGTGGGCGAAGACGTCCGGGCCGCCGCCGTCCTGCTCGATGAAGCCGAAGCCCTTTTCCGAGTTGAACCACTTCACGGTGCCAGTAGCCATGTCATATCTCCTTCGGGGCAGTGCCCTGGGGCCCGCACTGTGCGAACCCCGGCGTCGCCGTGATGATTGCCCCGTCCGGAACGATGTCCGGAAATACAAAAATGCCCGGCGGGGTTAGCCCACCAAGGCACTTGAAGTCTTTGGGAACCACAACTGCAACTGGGATCAACAGTAGCACGGCAGGCGCGCCCCGTACAGCAAATGTCGACCCTTTCCGGGACCCGCCCCCGCTCGCCGTCCACATTGTGAATATTCCCGCGCCATGGCAACAGATATTTGCTTACGTAAAGCATACTGCCGGGTAACGCGAGGTGGCGTCCGCGTGCGGTGCGGCTTCCCCGGGGCGCCGCCGCGCCTGTGCCAGAGTGTGGCCGTGCTTCCCGAGGCTCCGCCGCTCCCCGTCCTCACGGCCGACTTCGGCTCCCCCGCGCAGTGGGTCGCCGGCCGCTCCTGGGCCTACCCCGACGGCGGCCCCGTCAACCCGGACGACGACAAGCTGGACCATCTCGTCGCCGACCCCGCCTACAGCCGCGACGGCGTCTTCCGCGCCCGGCGCCGCCCCGACGGGCTGTGGGACACCGGCCTGCTGACCACCGAGGGCAGCGACGAGGACATCATGGTGCGCGCGGGCGACGTCCTGGAGGCGCGGGTACGGCTGCCCGGGGTGCTCGGTGCCTGGCCCGCCATCTGGACCTGGCGGGACGGCGGCCAGGAGATCGACGTGTTCGAGTACCACCCGGACAACCCCGATCTCCTGGAGCTGAGCAACCACGTCAGGGACGCCCACCTCTACCACCGCGACCCGGCCGTGGCCCCCGGGGCCTTCGTCGATCTGCGGGTGGAGTTCGGCGCGCGCTCCGTCTCCTGGTGGGTGAACGGCGCCCTCGTCTTCGCCGACCGCCGGGGCGTGGGCCGCCGCTGGCACGCCCATCTGATCGTGAACCTCTCGGTCAGCGCGGGCCGTTACCACCCGCCGCCCCCGCCGGAGGCGACCGAGATGTCGTTCGAGGTGCCCGCGCTGCGGGTGTGGTCGCCGCGCCACCGCCTCTGGCGGCGCGTCATCTCCGTACCGCCGCCCAGGCGGTGAGTCCCGCACGGGGGTGGCCGCTCAGGCGCGGCCGTCCGTGCGGAAGGTGACGTCCCGGCCCGCGAAGGTGGCCGTGAGGCCCTTCTCGTCGGTGGTGACCGAGGTCAGGGCCAGCCCCGCCGGGATGCCGTCCAGCCTCAACTCCCGCTCCAGCGCGCCCGTGACGAGGGACCGCAGCCCCTTCGGCAGATCGCCGGCGACCCGTACGTCGCGCAGGGCGATGGCGCGGTCGCCCGCGACGGTCACCCGGGCGCTGGCGGTGGCCCGGCCGAGCAGCGGCAGGGTGGTGGTGGCCGCCACGCGGGGCGCGGCCTTCGTGCTGTCGGCGCTGTAGGCGACGTCGAAGCCGAGCGCGCCGCTGAGGTCGCGGTAGGAGAGGAAGGCGGTGGCCCGCGCGGAGTCCGCGTGCGCCTCGGTGGCGTCGGCGGAGCGGCGCAGCCGGTCGAGCTCGACGTTCAGCGTGGTGACGGGCAGCCGGCCGCCGTCACGGCCCGCGGGTATGTCGGCGGCCTCGATGTCGACGCGGTCGAGGGTGCCCCCGGCCAGCTGTGTCAGTACGGGGAAGCCGTGCACCCGCACGTGCGGCGCGGAGGCGAGGCGCTGCGCCCGCTGGAACGCGTCGGCCGTACGGTGCTCGGTCCAGGCCGCCGCGGCCCGGTCGCCCCCGACGGTCACCGCGGCCAGCAGGGCCAGGATCACGGGGTACTTGCGCCGGCCGCGCAACGCCCGGCGGGCCGCGGTGCGCGGGCTCAGCACGCCGCGCCCCCGTCCCGTACGGCCGTCCGGGTGGCGGCGGTGCCGCACGCGGCCCGGAAGGCGTCGAGCAGCGGGGCGCGCAGCAGGTCGTCCGGAACGTCCTGGCGGGCGGCGACGGTGCTCAGCAGACCGGTCACGGCGAGCTGGGCCCGGATCGTGCCCGCGAGGTCGGCCGGGTCGGCGAAGGCGGCCAGCGTCTCGGTGCGGTGGTCCCCCAGGTCGCCCAGGCCCGCCACCCCGGCGAGCGCGCCGGGCAGCACCGGCAGCCCGGCGTTGAAGAGCAGGGCGAGCCGGGAGCGGTGGCGCAGGGCCAGCTCGACCAGGTCGGCCGAGGCGCGCCGCTGCCGCTCGGGCCCGGGCGCCAGCGCGGCCCAGGTGGCGCGCAGGGCGGCGAACTCGGTGAGCGGCCCGGTCAGCGTCGCCGCGAGCAGCCGCTCCTTGGACGGGAACCGGTGGAGCAGACCGGTCTTGGAGTATCCGACGCGGTCCGCGATCTCCTGCACGGACGTGCCGAGATAGCCCCGCGCGGTGAAGAGCGCGGCGGCGGCCTCGACGATCTCGGCGTCGAGTTCGGCGCGGGTGGGGCGTGGCATGGCGGGCCTCCCTGGTCCCGGTCACGCTAACAGACCACATGGTCCGTCATGGACCATGTGGTCTGTCCCGGCGTCCGGCAGCGGGTGCCGCCGCGGCCCGGTGGGCGCCGTTGCTCAGTAGGCGCCGTTCACGTTGTCGATCGAGCCGTAGGTGCTCGCCGCGTAGTTGCAGGCGGCGGTGATGTTGGCGACCGGGTCGTAGCTGTCCAGCGAGGTGCCGGGCACGTGGAACGCCTGGAAGGTGGGGTCGATGACCTGGAGGAGGCCCTTGGAGGGCGTGCCCGCCACCGCGTTGGAGTCCCAGTTGTTGACGGCCAGCGGGTTGCCCGAGGACTCGCGCATGATGTTGCGGTAGATGCCCTCGTACGAGCCGGGGATGCCGTGCTGGGCCATGACGTCCAGCGACTCGCGGATCCAGCCGTCGAGGTCGTTGCTGTAGCGGGTGGTCTTCGCCACGGCGGCCGTCGTCTGCTGGGGCGGGGTGCCGGTGCGCGCCGAACGGTCGGCGCGGGCCGCGGTGGCGGTCCGGGCCTCGCCGCCCCGCGCCTTCGCCGCCTTGCCCACCGACAGTTTCAGACCGGGGTGGATCAGGGTCGGGTCGGCGCCGATGGCCTGCCGGTTGTCCTGGTAGAGCTGCTTCCAGCCGCCGCTCACCCGCAGATCGTCGGCGATCTTGGCAAGGGAGTCACCGGCGACCACGGAGTACGACGTCGGGGCGGCCTTGGCCGGGGCGAGCGGCAGCGTGGCCGCGACGGTGTGCGCCGCTGTCGTGCCGGCGGCGACCGCGTGCGCGGCCGGTGCCGCACCGGCCGTGGTGGCGCCCATCACCGGAATGATGAGCGCGGCGCCGCCGGTGCCCGCGGCGGCGATGCCCCGGGTGAGGGAGCCGGACTTGGGACGGCGGTGCTTACCCTTTGCAGGCATGGCGCATTCCTCTCGTGCGCCTGCGGGGTGAGCTGTCGGGTTCGGGCGAGAGCTGCCCGGCCGCGGTGGGCGCGACTTCACCCCGAGCCGTTCCGGGATCCGGATCCGGCGGCCTACCTGGGTCCCCCGCTCCTGCCTTTTCCTGTGTGGGAGGTATCCGGGCAGCGGCAGGATTCGGCGGTCCGTCCGGATTTGAAGGTGACCGTAAGCGAATTCCGCCGGACGAAACAAGGCCGTCAATTCACCTTGGTTCCCCGAAGAAAGATCCACCGGAAGAACGGCATTCCGGACGTCAGTACGGTGCGCCCCCAACTCGCCGTCCAGGGAACGGAAATGAGGGCGTACGCTTGCCGCGCACGCCCTCACCCACGTGACCCAATTCACTTGCGGGCCGCGAAATACAATTGCCCCGACGCCGAGCAAATGAAAGGTTATTTCGCCTTACTGTCACCAACGGGCACATTGGCGTAATAGCAGAGCAAGAGCCCTGCTCCGGACCATTTCGGACAAGAGGGTGCGATCGGGTCGGGGCGGGCCGGCCGTGGGGCCCGGCCGTCAGCGAACCGCGTCGAGCAGCGCCATCTCGTCGGCGGTCAGCCGCAGGGCGCCCGCCGCCACGTTCTCGGCGAGGTGGTCCGGGTTGCCGGTGCCGGGGATCGCCAGGACGTGCCCGCCCTGCCCGAGCGTCCAGGCCAGCCGGACCTGGGCGGGCGTCGCCCCGTGCGCGCGGGCGACGGCGAGGACGGCGTCGTCGTCGCCCGCGCCGTCCGGTGCCGCGCCGCCCTCGCGGCCCTCACCGGCGATGGCGAAGAACGGGACGAACGCGATGCCCTGCTCGCCGCAGATCCGCAGCAGGTCCCCGGACCGGTCGGGACGACTGGCCAGCCCGTACCGGTTCTGCACGCACACCACCGGCGCGATGGCCTGGGCCTCGGCCAGGTGCTCGGGCCCGATGTTGGAGAGGCCGAGGTGGCGGATCAGGCCCGCCTCGCGCAGCTCGGCGAGCGCGCCGAAGTGGTCGGAGAGGGGCCCTGGGCCGTTGAGCCGCAGATTGACCACGTCGAGGTGGTCGCGGCCGAGCTGGCGCAGGTTCTCCTCGACCTGGCCGCGCAGCTGCCCGGGAGTGGCCCAGGGCAGCCAGGCGCCACTCGCGTCGCGCCCCGGGCCGACCTTGGTGACGATGGTCAGCTCGTCCGGGTAGGGGGCCAGGGCCCGGTTGATCAGCTCGTTCGCGGACCGCAGGCGCGAGAAGTAGAAGGCGGCGGTGTCGATGTGGTCGACGCCGAGCTCGACCGCGCGCCGCAGCACCCGGATCGACTGCTCGCGGTCGCGCGAGCTGCCGAGGTCGAAGGCGGCGCTGCCGGTCAGGCGCATCGCGCCGAATCCCAGGCGGTTGACGGTCCGGTCCCCGAGCGTCCAGGTACCGGCCGCCGCCGCGTCGACCGTCTGTGTCGTCTTCGTCGTCATGAGCGCAGTGTGCCATTGGCCCTGCGGGACATCCGCCGGGCGCGGGACGGCCGGAACAGTGCCGCCGCGGCCGAGTTCATTTCGTCCGCGGTCCGTGAATACGGCGCGGCAAGGGAATTGATGGTGCGCGGCTCTGAAGAATATGGCGGCGCGGCGGAGTGCGGCGAATCGCGGTCGCGGGCGGACCGCTTTTCCCGATGCCCGGTCAATTCGACGACGTACGCGGGCATCGCGCCGGACACCGTTCCCCGCCCGGCAATCGAGGCCGCTGAACGGCTGGGGCACCGGTCGACCTGGCGCCGGGAATTCGCCGGGCGCCGGCACACCGACGCCGCTGCCGGCCCCGGACGGTCGACAGCGGCGACGGCACGCCCCGGCCTGACGGTGATTCACCCCTCACCGCGGGCCGGGACGGGTCAGGCGGAGCGCCACAGCGCGGGTACGTTCGGCGGCTCCCAGCCGGGCTGGGCGGTGTGGGCCTGGAGGCAGACGTAGGAACGGCCGCCGTAGTCGACGCGGTCGCCCGCGCGGTAGGAGGTGCCGACCGCCCAGGTGGTGCCGGGCGGCGCGGTGGTGGGCGGCGCGGTGGTGGGCGAGGAGGTCGGCGTCGGGGTCTGGGGCACGTCGAGCACGAAGTCGAAGGCCGCCTCCTTGGCGCCGCCCGCGTCCCGTACGGTCATCAGCAGCCGGGCGTCGAAGAGCGAGTCGGTGTTGTTGCGCGGCTCGCCGGGGAAGTACAGCTGGGTGGTGAGCACCCCGCGGCCCGGGGCCTGCGCCTTCACGTGGATGTGCCGGGTGCGCCCGGGGTAGAGGCCGGGCACGATCGTGGTGAGGGTGAACGCGCCGCGCGCGTCGGTGAACTGGTGGCCCCGGAACTTGAAGCCGGTGTTGTCGTACGCGCCGTTGTCGTCCGCCTGCCAGAAGTCCAGGAGCACCCCCGAGATGGGCAGACAGGCCCGGCCGAAGACGTATCCGGTGACGGTGAGCCGGGTGCCCTGGGTGCCCGGCTCCAGGAGCGAGGAGCGCAGCGGCGAGTTGGGTTTGAAGTAGGGGCCCTCGATCTGCGCCGGGGTGGGGTCGTCGCCGTCGTCGCAGGGCGGGGTGAGTGCGGGGGCGCTGCCGCTGCCCGCGACGCCGCGCGCCAGCGCCGGCACCGCGACCAGGGAGACGGGCACCGCCATCCCGGCGGCCAGCGCGGCCTTCAGCACGGTCTTGCGGCTGGGGTGCCGCTGCCCGTCGACGCCCGCGGGCGCGGTGTCCTCGTGCCGGGGCGCTTCGGTCTCGCCGTCCATGGCTGCTCCTCGGGGGGTGGAGTGTGGGGGACGGCTACGACGCTAGGCGGGCGGGGTGGGCGGGGCGATGGACACGATGCGGTGGTCGTGGTGAAAATCTCCGCCACCGCGCCGGAAGTCGCCGGGGCTGGTACCGGTCTCCCTGCGGAAGAAGCGGCAGAAGTAGGCGGGGTCGCCGAAGCCGACCCGGGCGGCCACCTGTCGGACCGTCAGTTCCGTGTGCAGGAGCAGCCGTTTGGCCTCGTGGGTGCGGGCCTGGCGGATGAGTTCGCCGGGGGTGCGGCCGGTGGCCTCCTTCACCGCCTCGTTCAGATAGCCCACGGACACCCCGATCCGGTCGGCGCACGCCCGGACCGACGGGGGCAGTTCCTCCGTACGGGCGACCAGCGCCGTGAACGCGCCCGCCACGCCGCCCGCCCGCGCCACCTCCTCGCCGCCCCGGGGGCCGGGCAGGCGGGCGGTGCGCACCACCAGGACGTGCAGCAGCGCCCGCAGCACCCCGTGGAAGCCCTCGGCGCCCGTCCGGTACTCCTCGTACATCTCGGCCACCAGCGACGACGTCCAGGCGTGCGCGTCCTCGTCCAGCGCCAGCCAGGGCCGGGGGCCGAGGCCGCGCAGCAGCGCGCGGTCGTCGGGGTGGTCGAGCAGGAAGTCGTCGGTGAAGAGGATGACCCAGCCATCCGGCCCGTCCGCGCAATCCCACTGGTGGACCTGGCCGGGGGCGATCACCCCGAGGTGCGGCGGGCGCAGCGCGAACCGGGCGAAGTCGAGGACGTGGGCGCCGGTGCCCCCGGTGACGTGCACGATCTCGTAGAAGGTGTGCCGGTGCGGGAAGGCGGCGCGGGACATGGCGCCGATGGTGTCGAAGGTGCCCATGGCGAACGGCAGCGCGTTCGGCATCGGTACTTCGAGGCGGTGCAGGGGCGGTGAACCGCCCACGCAGTCGCATCCGTTTCCCCCGGCACTTCCCGGCAACACCGTCGCCCCACGCATCGGCCCGCTCCTGGCTGTGATGCCGCGGCACGGCTCGACCGCCCACGGCGACAATGTGGTCCAGACCAGTCGGTCAGCCCCTCACGATGCCATGCGTCCCGCGCGGACGGAACACCCCCTTCCCCTCCCTGGGCGCGGCAGTGCCCTCGACTCCGCGGGTACGGCGGCGCTTTCAGTCCCCCACCCGCACCCGCTGCCCGTCCCCGTCCACGCTCACCCTCAGCGTCTCCCAGTCGGCCGCCTCGGCCTCCGGGGGCCAGCCGAGGGAGCCGTAGGGGCGGGGGGCGCGCTGGCCGCGCAGGCGCATGAACTCCACCGGGGCCACCGCCCGGCCCGTGGCCGCGCCCCGGCCGTCGCCGGTCAGCCGGACGAGGAGGTCATGGCCGTACGGGGTGTCCAGGGGGGCCACGAGGGTGCCGCCGGGGGCGAGTTGGGCGAGCCAGGCGGGCGGGACGCGGCGCACGGAGGCCGTCGCGACGATGCGGTCGTAGGGGGCGCCGGGCGCGTGGCCCGGCTCGCCGTCGCCCCGCACCACCCGCACCGCGCGGCCGAGCGCGCGCAGACGGCCTTCCGCGCGGGTCGCGAGGCGGGGGTCTATCTCCACGGTGACGACTCGGGCCGCGCCGACCCGGTGGGCGAGCAGTGCCGTGGTGTAGCCGGTGCCGGTCCCTATCTCCAGCACCTTGTCGCCGGGCTCGGGCGCGAGGTGGCGCAGCAGCTCGACCACCACGCCCGGGGAGGAGATGCTGGAGGTGAAGCGGCCCGTGGCGGGCCCGGTGGGGGCGACGGCCCCGTCGTCGATCTGGGTGATGAGGGCCGCGCCCGGCAGATACACCGCCTTGAGCCAGGCCCTGGGCCGTTCGGCCCGGTCGAGCAGTGCGTACCGCCCGTCGCGGCCGGGGGCGGGCCACCACACCCGGTCGGGTACGAAGTGCTCGCGCGGCACGGCCAGGAACGCCTCGTGGAGCCAGGCGGAGCGCAGGAATCCGCGCGGCGACCGGTCCAGCTCCCGTGCGCAGCGGGCCCGCAGGCCCTCTCCGGTCAGGGCCACCGCCAGTCCCGGCGCTAGCCGTCGTCTTCGGTGTCGTCCGGCTCGGGCACCGGATTGCCCGGATCTCCGGGACTGGAGTGGGGCCCGCCCACCTGTCCGTCCCCGGTCTGACGATCGTCCCCGCCGGCCACGTTCCCTCCCACCAAGAGTCGGGCGCCCTGTCCTCTCCACGATAAGGGCTCGGCCCCCACCATCTCCCACCAGATTCAAACAAAAAATTTCAACAGAAGTGTTCAGTTTCTGACCAGCGAGGCGTAGGTTCCGGTGCGGATCAGTTCGCGCGACGAAGCGAGTACGTATGCACACCTTGGCCGAGGGCCTGCGGCTTCCCACCAATGGGCTCGACTACACCATCCTGGCGATCTACTTCGCCGTGGTCCTGGGCATCGGCTTCGCCGCCCGCGCCAGCGTGCGGACCAGCCTCGACTTCTTCCTCTCCGGGCGCTCGCTGCCCGCCTGGGTCACCGGCCTGGCCTTCGTCGCCGCCAATCTGGGCGCCACCGAGATCCTCGGCATGGCCGCCACCGGCGCCCAGTACGGCGTGGCGGTCGTCCACTGGTACTGGATCGGCGCCATCCCCGCCATGGTCTTCCTCGGCCTGGTGATGATGCCGTTCTACTACCGCTCGAAGGTGCGCTCGGTACCGGAGTTCCTGCTTCAGCGATTCGACAAATCCGCACATCTGCTGAGTTCGGCTCTGTTCGCCTTCGCGGCGATACTCATCGCGGGCGTCAACCTCTACGCCCTGTCGATCGTCGTCGAGGCGCTCCTCGGCTGGCCGCAGTGGGTGGCGATCGTCGTCGCCGGGCTCTTCGTCCTCGCGTACATCACCGTCGGCGGGCTCTCCTCGGCGATCTACAACGAAGTGCTCCAGTTCTTCGTGATCCTCGCCGCCCTCATCCCCCTCGTCGTCCTCGGCCTCAAGCGGGTCGGCGGCTGGGGCGCGCTCAGCGACGACCTGGAGGCGGCGCACGGCCACGACTACCTCACCGCCTGGGGCGGCACCGGCATCGGACAGGCCAATCCGCTCGGCGCCAACTGGCTGACGATCATCCTCGGGCTCGGCTTCGTCCTCTCCTTCGGCTACTGGACCACCAACTTCGCCGAGGTCCAGCGCGCGCTCTCCGCCAAGAACCTCAGCGCGGCCCGGCGCACCCCGCTGATCGCCGCCTTCCCCAAGATCTCCATCGTCTTCCTGGTGATGATCCCGGGCCTGGTGGCCGCCGCCCTGGTCCCCCGCATCGGCACCCCGGGCTCCGATCTCACGTACAACGACGCCATCCCGTACCTGATGCAGGAGCTGCTGCCCAACGGTGTGCTCGGCATCGCCGTGACCGGGCTGCTCGCCGCCTTCATGGCGGGGATGGCCGCCAACGTGTCGTCCTTCAACACCGTGTTCACCTACGACATCTGGTCGAAGTACGTGCGCAAGGACCGGCCGGACGCCTACTACCTGCGCTTCGGCCGGCTGATCACCGCGATCGGCGTCCTGGCCTCGATCGGCACCGCGTTCATCGCGTCCAGCTTCTCCAACATCATGGGCTACCTCCAGACGCTGTTCTCCTTCTTCAACGTGCCGATGTTCGTGGTCTTCGTGATCGGCATGTTCTGGAAGCGCGCCTCGGTGAAGTCCGGCGTGTGGGGGCTGCTCGCGGGCACCACGGCCGCGATGGTCAACTACTTCTGGATCTACAAGCAGGGCGTCGTCTCCATCCCCACCGACCAGGGCGCCAACTTCGTCTCCGCGATCGTCGGCTTCGCCGCCGGAGCGCTCGTCATGGTCGTCGTCACCCTCTTCACCGCCCCCAAGCCGGAGGCGGAGCTCGCGGGCCTGGTGTACGGGACGACCGCGCCCGGCATCGAGGAGCCGCCCGCCGAGGGCGACGGCGCCTGGTACCGCAGGCCCGCCCTCCTCGGCTGGGGAGCGGTCGTCCTCGCCGCGCTCTGCTACCTGCCCTACTCGCTCTGACCGGAGGCCCGGAACATGTCCGAACTGCAACGCGAAGTCTCCGAGCTGGAGAAGAAGTCCGCCACGGCCGCCCGGCTCTTCGACATCCGCCGGATCATCGGCGGCCTGTTCACCCTGTACGGAGTGATCGTCACCATCGCCGGGCTGACCGCCTCGGACGCCGATCTGGACAAGGCGCAGGGCGTCAACATCAACCTCTGGACGGGGCTCGCCATGCTCGCCCTCGGCCTGTTCTTCCTGGTCTGGCTGTGGCTGCGGCCCCTGAACCCGCCCGCCGCCGGGGACGGCGCCACCGGATCGGAGGGCGCCTAGGCACACCGGGAGGACGCCCGCCGGGAACCGGGGCCGACCGGTTCTCGCGGCGGCCTCCGGTAAACCCGCTTCCCGCTTCCGGTCACATTCACCGGCCCGATTCCGTCATGGAAGTGATCGCGAAAGCCGGCCGGTGCGGTTCCGGGGGCACACGCAGAACGAGGAAGTAGGGAAGAACCATGACCACGAGCGCTCTCGCCGAACTGCGTTCCCAGGTGCGCGGCCGCGTACTGCTCACCGGTGACGACGGCTTCGACCAGGCACGACAGCCGTGGAACCTCTCCGTCCAGCAGCCGGTGTCGGCCGTGGTCGAGGCCGCCGACGCCGACGACGTCTCCGCCGTCGTGCAGTACGCCGCGTCCGCCGGTCTCGTCGTCGCGCCCCAGCCGGGCGGCCGGGGCGCCAGCGGTGACGTGGAGGGCGTGGTGCTGCTGCGCACCGGCAAGCTGGACGAGCTGCACGTGGACGCGGCGGCGCGCACCGCGCGCGTCGGCGCCGGTGTGCTCGCCGGGCAGGTCCAGGAGATCGCCGGCCCGCTCGGCCTGACCGGTCTGCCGGGCAGCTCCCCGCTGGTCAACGTGGTCGGCTACACCCTCGGCGGCGGGCTCAGCTGGTTCGGCCGCAAGTGGGGCTGGGCCGCCGACAGCGTCACCGCCTTCGAGGTGGTCACCGCCGACGGCGCCCAGGCCCGGGTGACCGCCGACTCCGACGCCGACCTCTTCTGGGCGCTGCGCGGCGGCAGCGGCGACTACGCGCTGGTCACCGCCATCGAGTACGACCTGCACCCCGCGCCCACCCTGTTCGGCGGCCGGGTGGTCTGGCACGGCAGCCAGGCGCCGCGCGTCCTGGAGGCGTTCCGCGAGATCACCGCCGCCGCCCCGGACGAGCTGACCGCCTGGATCAATGTGCTCCAGATCCCCAACGGGCCCCACCTGGTCACCGTGGACAGCACCTTCCTGGGCGAGGAGGCCGAGGGCCGGGAGCTGCTGCGGGCGCTGGACGCCATCGAGGGCGCCAACACCGACACCCGCAAGGTGCTGCCGATCGCCGAGCTGGGCGAGATCACCGGCGAGCCGACCGAGCCCGGTCCGAGCGCCACCCGCGCCGAGCTGCTGACCGACCTGGACGACAAGGTCGTCGCGGCGCTGCTCGCGGAGCCCATCGACCCGCTCTTCGGTGTGCACATCCGCCACCTCGGCGGCGCCTTCGCGCAGCCGACCGAGAACCCGCAGGGCCCGCTGACCGAGCCCTACACGCTCTCCATGTTCGGCGTGCCGTTCTCGCCGGAGCGCGGCGCCGCCATCACGGAGCGCCAGGAGGCGCTGGTGCAGTCGCTCGGCTCGTACGTCAGCGGCCGCAAGCCCTACACCTACCTCTCCCCCGGCGACTCGGCCTCGGACGCCTTCGGCCCCGAGGCTCTGGCCCGGCTGCAGCAGATCAAGCGCGACCGCGACCCGCGCGGCACCTTCCGCAGCAACTTCCCGGTCCTGGGCTGAGACACCGTGCGGCGCCCCTCATGGCCTGGGCCGTGGGGGGCGCCGCGCGCTGTGCGGGGTCCGGCGGTCAGGAGAGCTTGCCGTCGTAGTCCGGGAGCTTGAAGGTGCGCTCGGCGTGCCCGCCGACCAGGTCGGTGGTGTTGTTCCCGAAGTTGGCGACGATCGTGTAGCCGCGCGCCTCGATCTCCGCGCGCTTCTCCGTCTTGTACGTGCTGACCTCGTGGAAGAGGTCCGGCAGATCCCGCACGTACAGACCGGTGACCGGGTAGCCGACCGCCTTGAGGTTGTAGGCGGTGAGGGACTCGATGATGCCCGGGCGGGCCGTGACGAAGAAGACGGCGACGCCCTGGGCGCTGGCCTCGCGCACCATGTCCCGCATGGACTTGATGGCGGGGGTGGGGAACGTCCAGAAGTAGTGGAAGTCCGTCTCCAGCGAGGTGTTGTCGATGTCGAGGACGATCGCCGGCTTCTCCCCGGCCGGGGACGCGGCCAGGCGCTCCTTCAGATAGGGGCGGGCGACGTCCACGACGCGCTGCACATCGCGCTGCCAGACCGTGTAGTCGATGCCCTTGAGCGCCGCGCTGCCGCCGGTGGCGGCGGACGCCGCGACGGAGGGTGCGGCGGCGGGCGCGGCCTGGGAGGCGGTCGGCACGGCGATGAGGGCGGTGGCCGCGGCGGCCACGGTGAGGGCCGTGCGCGTCGTCCAAGCGGTGCGGTGCATGGGGGTTGGGGCTCCTCTGGGGGCGAAGGGCAGGGCGCCGCCGGGCCGTGGCGGACGGCGTCGGCGGCACCGGATTGGCATGCGCACGGCCAAGAATGATCAGCGGGTGGCTCAATGTCTACTGGTCGGTAGGAAACTCCTCGTTGACGCGCGATGAATCCCCGTCGCCCCCACCCTCACCCCATGTGACCGCGGGACCGGCTGGACGGGCGGGAATTTATTTGGCAACCTCAACTGTTGGCTTATACATCGAGCTCGTCCCGAGCCCGTCCACCCCGGCGCGCACCGACCCGTACGCGCTCCCAGCAGCGAGGCACCATGAACACCACCCCGGAGCAGCCCGCCGACACCGTCGCCCGGCTGCGCGCCACCTTCCGCACCGGCCGCACCAAGCCCGTCGAGTGGCGCACCGCGCAGCTGCGCCGACTGCGCGCCATGCTCACCGAGCGTGGCGCGGAGCTGGTGGAATCCCTCCACACGGATCTGGGCAAGAGCCCGGCCGAGGTCCAGCGCACCGAGATCGGCTTCGCCGTCCGGGAGATCGACCACACGCTGGAACACCTCGATGCCTGGCTGCGGCCCGAGCCCGCGCCCGTACCGGAGTTCCTCGGCGACGCCACCGCGTGGACGGTGCACGAACCGCTGGGTGTCGTCCTGGTCATCGCGCCCTGGAACTATCCGGCGCAGCTGCTGCTCACCCCCGTCGTCGGCGCGCTGGCCGCCGGGAACGCGGTGGTCGCCAAGCCCAGCGAGATGGCCCCGGCCACCTCCGCCGTACTGGCGCGGCTGCTGCGCGAGTACCTCGACCCGGAGGCCGTCGCGGTGGTGGAAGGCGGCGTCGCGGAGACCACGGCGCTGCTGGCCGAGCGGTTCGACCACATCTTCTACACCGGCAACGGCGCGGTCGGCCGGATCGTCATGACCGCCGCCGCCCGCCACCTCACCCCCGTCACCCTCGAACTGGGCGGCAAGTCACCGGTGTTCGTCGACGGCGACGCCGACATCGAGACGGTCGCGGCCCGGCTGGCGGCGGGCAAGTTCCTCAACGCGGGCCAGACCTGTGTCGCGCCCGACTACGTCCTCACCGACCCGCGCACGGCCCGCGCCCTCGAACCCGCCCTGGCCCGCGCCGTGGAGGCGCTCTACGGAGCCGACCCGCAGTCCAGCGCCGAGTACGGCCGGATCGTCAACGAGCGCCACTTCGACCGGCTGAGCGCGCTGCTCGGCTCCGGCCGCGTGGTGACCGGCGGCCGGGGCGACCGCGCCACCAAGTACCTCGCCCCGACCGTCCTCGCCGACGTCGACCCCGCCTCCCCCGTGATGAGCGAGGAGATCTTCGGCCCGATCCTGCCCGTCGTCACGGTGGACGGGCTGGACGAGGCCATCGACTTCATCAACGACCGCGACAAGCCGCTGGCCCTGTACGCCTTCACCGAGTCCGCCACCACCAAGGCGCGGCTGGCGGCGGAGACCTCCTCCGGCGGCCTCGGACTCGGCCTGCCGCTGGCCCATCTGACCGTGTCCGACCTGCCGTTCGGCGGCGTCGGGGAGAGCGGCATGGGCAGCTACCACGGCCGCTACTCGATCGAGACGTTCAGCCACCGCAAGGCCGTACTGGAGAAGCCGCTCGGCTAGTGCTTCGGCGTGGCGACGACGAGGTGGGTTTCCAGGGGCAGCGGACGGATGTCCGCCACGGTGAAGCCCGCCTTGTCGAGCAGGGCGCGGTACTGCGTCTCGTCCCGTTCCCGGCCGCCGCCCAGCACCACGAGCATGTGCATGTTGTAGCCCTCGGCGAGCGACGAACCGGCGTCCTTGCCGAGGACGCGCTCCACGATCACCAGCCGCGCGTCCGGGCCCATCGCCAGCCGGCAGTTGGTGAGGATCTGCCGGCACGCCTCGTCGTCGAAGCAGTGCAGGATGCGCGAGAGCAGATACACGTCACCGCCCCGGGGCACCTCCTCGAAGAAGTTGCCGGGCACCCGCTCGCACCGGTCGGCGTGGTGGGTGGCGATCGGATGGCCGCGCGACTCCTCGATGACATGGGGGGCGTCGAACAGGACGGCCCGGGGGCCGGGGTTGTCGTTGAGGATCTCGTGCAGGAGCGCCCCGTGCCCGCCCGCGACGTCCACGATCCTGCGCGCCGTGGAGAAGTCGAAGGCCCGTCCGACCTCCGCGAAGAACGGGGTGCCCGCGACCATGGCCCGCTCATAGGTCAGCGAGGTCTCCGAGTGCTCCTGGAGGTAGGGGAAGAGGTCGGCGCCGAACACGTGCGAGAACGCGGAGCCGCCGGTGCGCAGGGAGTGGGTCAGCGCGCCCCAGGCCGGATAGAAGTGCGAGCCGTAGATCCGGACGTGGTCGCGCATGGAGTCGCGGACGTCGGTCCGCAGGAGTTCGCCGACCGGGGTGAGCGCGTACCCCGTCCGCTCGTCACCGGTGACCACGTCGAGGCGGGCCAGGAACAGCAGGAGCCGGCCCAGCGCGTCCGGATCGGTCTCGGTCTCCAGGGCGAGCGCACCGGCGGTGGCGCGTCCCGCCGCCGCGATCTCGTCGATGACACCGAGTTCGGTCGCGATGTACACGGCCTGGGTCTTCCAGAAGCCCGTCATCAGCTCGATCAGCCGACGGCCCGCCGCATGCCGCATGCTCATGCTCCCGTCACCGTGCCCGGCTCCCGTCCGGTGGCGACCGGCCGGGGTGGTGACTCCCTCACGATCCGGGCCAGTTCGGGGCGCTGGATCTTACGGGTGGAGGTGCGCGGCAGGCCCTCGAAGGGGAACTGCCGGTAGGGGGCCATCGGCGGCAGGTCCTCGGTCGCCATCCGCCAGCGCGCCGGATCGAGCGGCTCCTCGCTCCGGGTGGCGACCACGGGGACGGGCTCGCCGTCCGGGCCCGCCACGATGACGACCTCGCGCAGCTCGTCGAGGCGGCCCATCAGCAGGTCCTCGACGGCGAGGTTGCTGTCCATGGTCTCGATGCGGTCGACCTCGCGGTCCATCAGGTGCAGCAGCCCCCAGCGGTCCAGATAGCCCATGTCGCCGACGCGCCACCAGCCGTCGTGCAGCTGGCTGCGGAAGCGGTCGTCCTCGCCGAGGTAGGTCAGGATGCGGGTGCGGCTGCGCACTTCCAGATGGCCGGTGCGGCCGGTGGCCACGCGCCGGCCCGCGTCGTCGACGACCCGCATGGAGATGAAGCCGGGCAGCGGCAGCCCCACACAGCGGGCGTCCGAGCGGTGCGCGGTGCGCCGGGTGTACCAGCGCCCGGCCATCGGCCCGATCTCCGACTGCCCGTAGAACTGCACGAAGAGCGGGCGCTTGCGGCGGGAGGCGCCGAGCATGCGCTGGATGGTGCGCGGGTGCATCGCGTCGAAGGTGGCGCCGAAGACCCGGACGCTGGACAGCGGGGCGCCGGGCGCCGCGTCCAACTCCTCCCAGTCGACATAGGTGTTGGGGTGGGTCTCGATGTATCCGGGACGGGTCCTGGTGAACAGCGGGCCGATGCGGGCGGGGTCCGGGTCGACGGCGATCACCAGCGGATTGCCGTGGCCGAGGAACATCGCGAGGCCCTGGTAGAAGCGCGAGTGGACGAAGGTCATGCACAGCGCGGCCGTCTCGCGCTCGCGGATCGGCCAGGCCACGATCTGCTGCGGGACCAGCCGGTGCCAGCCCGTCTCGGGGCAGTGCACGGCGAGTTTCGGTATGCCGGTGGTGCCCGAGCTGTGGGTGATCAGGGACGGCTGGTGCGGGTGGAGGAAGACGGGGTCGCGCCGGGGCGCACCGGCGTGGTCGGCGAGCAGCACGGTGTCCGGGGCCCCGGCGGGCGCCCGCCCGGCCGACAGCAGGGTCCCGCGCACGACTCCGGCCAACGGCACCTCGCGCAGCGCGCCGGTGAGGGTGTCGGCGTCGGTGAGCAGCCACGGCCGGTCCAGGCGGGTCAGCAACGCGCCCGCCACGGCGCCGTCCAGGGCCGGGGAGAGCAGGGCGGGGACCGCGCCGATCCGCCCGGCCGCGCAGGCCAGCAGCGCGATGTCGAAGTTGTCGGTCTTGTAGAGCGCGACCCGTTCGGCGGGCCGGACCCCGGCCGCCCACAGCCGGGCGGCCAGATCGTCTATCTGGGCCGCGAGTTGGCCGACGGTGAACTCCGTCCCGCGGTCGGGGGCCCATTGGAGCGGGCGGTCGAGCGTGACGGGTGTGGCGGGGGTGCGGCGGGCCGCGGCGTGGAAGATCTCGCCGATGTAGAAGCCGTTCCCCCGGGTGACCCGGCGCAGCAGGGTGTGCACGGTGTTCGATCTCCTCATGTCAGGGCCTCGGGGTGAGGCCCGGGGCGGCGAGTGCGGAGGGTGCGGCCGGTGCGGGGCCCGGGGTGCGGGGCCCGGCGGCCTCGGCGTCGTAGCCGTACAGCCAGTCCAGATGGGCCAGGTCCCCGTCGGCGCCCATCGCACGGTCCCGGGCCGACTGGGCGGGGCCGTCGGGCAGATGGAAGGTGTCGCCCAGAGCCCGGGCCCGGCGGTGGACCTCTGCGGTGCGGGGCAGGCGCAACGCGTCGTAGTGGCGCAGCGCCCGCGCCCAGTCGGCGGGGTGGTGGGCGGTCAGGCACCGGGCGAGGACGGCGGCGTCCTCCAGGGCCTGGTTGGCGCCCTGCGACAGGTACGGGAGGGTGGGGTGGGCGGCGTCGCCGAGCAGGACGACCCGGTCGGTGGCGTAACGGGGTGCCACGTCGCGGTCGTACAGGTCCCAGCGGGTGACGGAGCGGGCCGAGGTGATGACGTGCCGCACCTGCTCGTGCCAGCCCGCGAAGGCGGTGTCGAGGTCCTCCACGGCGCCGTCGGTGGAGGCGGCGAGGGGAGCCCGGTCGGTGGCGCCGACGGCGCTGAAGTGGACGGTGTCACCGCTCTCGATGGGGTAGTAGGTCACGTGCCTGCGCGGGCCGAGCCAGAACAGCACGCGCGGGTCGTCGCGGAAGGTGTCCACCAGGGCGGCCGGGACCAGACCCCGGTGGACGGCGTAGCCGGAGAAGCGCGGCCGGTCCTCGACGACCGCGCGGCGGACCGCGGAGTGCACTCCGTCGGCGCCGACGACGAGGTCGGCGAGGACGACGGAGCCGTCGGTGAGGTGGACCTCGGCGCCGTCGGCGCGCTCGGTGACCCCGGTGCAGCCCAGGCCGAGTCCGACGCTCTCCAGGGGAGCCACCGACAGCAGGCACCGCTGGAGGTCCGCGCGGTGCATCAGGTAGTAGGGCGCGCCGTGGCGTTGGCCGCAGTCGGCGCCGTGCGGTACGCGGGCGATCCGCGTGCCGTCGTCCCAGCGCAGGGTCTCGATGGCGCGGGCCGGTACCGCCTGGGCGGTGAGCGCGTGCGCGAGGCCGAGGCGGTGCAGGACGCGGACGCCGTTGGGCGAGAGCTGGATGCCCGCGCCGACGGCGCCGAAGGCCGGTGACTGCTCGAAGAGCCTGACCTCGATCCCGCCGCGGTGCAGGAGGGTGGCGGTGACCAGGCCGGCGATGCCTCCCCCCACGATGGCGACGCGGGTCTTGGAGTCGGGCATGCTCGTCCTCTCGACCGGTGGGGCGGGACCCGGGAAGCGGACCCGGACGGCGCTGCCGCCGCGCCTCCAGGTTGGCCCGGGGCTGTCGAGAGCCTGTCGCAGAATCGCTCAACACCGAGGGTGGGGGCGGGTGTTGGCAGCACGAGGGCCCCGCCGTGGAGGCGGGGCCCTCGGCTACCGGCCGACGGTCTGCGGGGGACAAGGCCACCGGCCGGTGGTCCTGGCGGTCAGCCGGCCGTGCGCCGGTCCCTCTCGATGCGCTGCGGGGACAGCCGGGCGATCGGCAGCAGCATCAGTACCGTGGCCGCCGCCAGCAGGGCGAAGGCGAGCCGGTAGTCGCCGGTGGCGTCGCGCAGTCCGCCGACGACGACCGGACCGACGGCGGCGCACGCGTAGCCGACGAAGAAGGCCATCGCGCTGAACCGGCCGGCCTGCGCGGAGTCGCGGCTGGCGGCCACCGGCAGGGTCAGGACGAGGGTGAACAGCCCGCCGTGGCCGATGCCCATGGCGAGGACCCACAGCCAGGTTCCGGTGCCGGGGCTGAAGCCGAAGCCGATGAAGCCGACGGCGGTCAGCGCGGTCGTGACGGCCAGGCCCGTCCGCTTGTCGGCCCGTTCGCCGAGCAGCGCGGGCACGCCCAGCATCGCCACGACCTGGATGGAGATCATCACCGTCAGCATGAAGCCGGCCCTGGACTCGCTGAGCCCGCCGTCGTCGTGCAGCAGCGGGGCGATCCACGCCAACTCGCAGTAGTACAGCGCCGAGTTGCCCGCCGACAGGGCGGTGATGCGCCAGGCCAGCGGGGAGCGCCAGGGCAGGCCGGAGGTGGCCGGACCCTTGGGGCCGTCGATGTGTTCGAGGCCGAGCGACTTCTTCGCCGCCGACCACAGCACGATGCCGGCGACCGCGAGGAGCGCCCAGGAGGCCAGCGCCCCGGGCCAGGAGTCGATGGCGTCGGCGATCGGGGCGCTGACACCGGCGGCCACCGCGCCGCCGAGACCGAGTCCGGCGGTGTAGATGCCGGTCACCAGGCCCGCCCGGTCCGCGAAGCGCGTCTTGACGATCGCGGGCAGCAGCGTCTGGGCGACGGCGATGCCCGCGCCCACCACGGCGGCGCAGGACAGCTGGAGCCAGGCGGCGTGGCCGAGGCCGCGCGCGGCGGTGGCGGCGCCCACGACGAACAGCCCGATCAGGACGCCCCGGAAGAGCCCCCAGCGGCGGCCGACCGATGCGGCCAGCGGGGCGCACAGCCCCATCGCCAGGGTCGGGATGGTGGTCAGCAGCGCGGCCCCGGTCGCCGAGAGGCCCAGGTCGTCGCGGATCCGGTCCACCAGCGGCGAGACCGCCGCGATCGCGGGCCGCAGATTGGCGGCGGCGACGAACAGGGCGACCGCCGCGAAGCCGAGCGCGCTGCGGCCCGGGGCGCCCGAAGGGGCCGCCGGGGAACCGGACTTGGCTGTTCCGGCGCCCGGCGTCATCGGTAACCGGTCTTGCGTCTCGCTCATGAGCCGCACCTTCCGTAATCACGGACACTTAGTATCCGTGTTTATAGCAGAATCGCGGACAGTAAATAACCGGGATAGCTATCCTGGGGTCATGAAGCTTTCGAACGGCGTCGAGTGGGCCATCCACTGCTGTGTGTCGCTCGGCCAGAGCCGCGCCCCGGTGCCCGCCGCCCAGCTCGCCGAGTTGCACGGACTCCCCCCGGGCTACCTGGCCAAACACCTCCAGGCCCTGTCCCAGGCCGGGATCCTGCGCTCCACCCCGGGCCCCACGGGCGGCTACGCGTTCACCCGGCCCGCCGACGACATCACGCTCCTGGACGTGGTCCAGGCCGTCGACGGCACCGAACCGGCCTTCCGCTGCACCGAGATCCGTCAGCAGGGTCCACTCGCCCTGCCGCCGCGCGAGTGCGCCAAGCCGTGCGCGGTCAACCGGGCCATGCAGGCCGCCGACCGGGCCTGGCGCGCGGCGCTGCAGGCCGTCACCATCGCCGACCTCTCCGAGACCATCGACGCCGACAGCTCGGGCAGCGCGATGCGGGACGTACGCGACTGGCTGGCCGGTTAGCGGCCCGCCCGGCCCGGAGCGCCACCGCCCCGCCAGCCCGACCCCCCGAGACACGAGGTGACGCACGATGAGCTTCGCCGACGGCCGCGTCCCCCTGCCCGGACCGTCCCTGTCCGCCGTGGAGACCGTGCCGATCAGCCGGCTGCTGCCCGCCGACTCGCCCCGCCGGCTCGGGGAGGACGACGAGCACACCCGGCTGCTCACCCAGTCCGAACACCCCTTCCCGCCGATCGTCGTGCACCGCCCCACGATGCGGGTGATCGACGGCATGCACCGCCTCCGGGCCACCCGGCTGCGCGGCAGGCGCGACATCCAGGTGCGCTACTACGACGGTCCGCCGCAGGACGCGTTCGTCCTCGCCGTGGAAGCCAACGTCGCTCACGGCCTGCCGCTGTCCTCGTCCGACCGCACGGCCGCCGCCGCCCGCATCATCCGCACCCATCCGAACTGGTCGGACCGCGCCATCGCCTCCGTCACCGGGCTCTCGGCCAAGACCGTCGGCGCGCAGCGCCGCAAACTGGGCACCGGCGGCGCCGAACAGCCCGCCCGGGTCGGCCGCGACGGCCGGGTCCGCCCGGTCAGCTGTACGGAGGGGCGGCTGATCGCCAGTCGGCTGATCGCCGAGAATCCGGCCGCCTCACTGCGCGAGATCGCCCAGCGGGCGGGCATCTCGCCGGGCACGGTCCGCGATGTGCGCGAGCGCCTCAAGCGCGGGGAGGACCCCGTGCCGGCCAAGCGCGCGCTGCCCGCCACCGGCCGGGCCCGCGGCCTGAGCGCCACCGCGCACACCGCGCCGGTCCGCCCGGACGGGCCCGCACCTCAGCTGCGGATGTCGACCGACGTGCGCGAGGCGCTGTTCCGGAGCCTGTGCCGGGACCCCTCGCTGCGGCTGACGGAGACCGGACGGCTGCTGCTGCGCATGATGGAGATCCACATGGCGGACGCCCGGCAGTGGGAGCGGATCGCCGACGCGGTTCCGGCACACTGCGCCGACTCCGTCTCCGCGATGGCCACGGCCTGCGCGCAGGTGTGGCAGGACCTGGCGTCCCGGCTGCGCGACGCTTCCCCGGACCCGGGCTTGCTCGACCCGTTCGGCCCGCAGGAGCGAGTGATGCGATGACGGTCCGTCACATCACCACGCCGGAGCGCTCCTTCACGAAGGCCCGCATCCGGACGGCTACATGGCGAGCGGCCCCGAGTTGAGCACGGTGAGCTGGAGCTGCTGGAGCGGATGGCCCGGCTCGATGCCGATCTCGCTGACCAGCCGGGTGCGCAGGGCCTGGAAGACCCCGAGCGCCTCCGCCCGCCGCCCGCCGAGCGCGAGCGCCCGGATGTACTGGGCGTGCAGCCCCTCGTGCAGCGCGTGCTCGCTGGCGGCGGCGGCGAGCTGGGTGATCGCCTCCTGGTGCAGGCCCGCTCTGATCCGGGCCTCGGCCAGCGAGCCGATGACGCCCAGCTGCGACTCCTCGAACAGCCGGCGCTTCGACTCCAGGACCGGGCCCGCCGGTACGTCCGCGAGGGCGGTGCCGTGCCACAGGTCGAGCGCCTCGCCCAGGAGTTGGATCCCGGCCAGTTCGTCGCCCGTGGACAGGACCCGTGCCCCGCGCTCCGCCAGCCGCTGGAACCGCAGCCAGTCCAGGCGCACATGGGAGCCGTTGAGGCCGTAACCGCCGGCCCGGGTCACCAGCACGTCGTGGGTGACGACCGAGGCGGGCAGCCCCGTGAGCCGCACCAGCAGCTTGCGGCAGTTCAGTACGTACGTCTGAAGGGTCCGCAGGCCGCTCGCGGGCGGTCGTTCCTGCCACAGTTCGCGCATCAGCGCCGACACCGGGACCACCTGATCGGTGTGGACCAGCAGCATCGCGAGCACCGTGCGGATCTTCGGCGGGACGGCGACCGTCTCGGCGGTCGCCGTCGAGCCGATGCGCAGCGGGCCCAGGACGCCGCAGTCCAGGTACTCCGGGTCACGGGCGACGGGCTCGGGTGCCACACGGCGGGCCGGGCGATCGCCCACTGGATACACGGAGATGTACACAATTCCCCCATTGTGCAGTCCGGTCGCCAGGAGTCGGCAACTCTTGGATGAGTAGTTCGGTGGATCGAAGCTACACAGAGATCTGCACGATTAAACAGTCCATTAAAACGAGTCGCAACAGGCTGGAAAATAAAAGTTTCCCCCCGCACGCAGGCCGCTCTTGTGCAACTGAAGAGATTCCCCACTTGCACAAGCGGCCCTCTCGGAGCCCTCGCGCGACTCCGGAGCACACCCGCTCTGAACTGGACTTCGACGTCTTGCCGACAGTTTCTCGACCGGCCTTTGCCACGCTGCGGGGCAGCACGCCACAAAGCGAGTAAAGGCGGAATCAACTTCTCCGCTCATCTGTGTACAGATCTCCCCAACCGGAAACCCGCGTATGCGTTCGAGGAGTAGCTGATGGCGAGAGCCGCCCTACCTGGCACCTCATTACGTCTGGCCAGACTATCCGGTCACGGTGACGGTCGTTTTCTCCTCATTCCTCTCGACCACTCCGTCTCCGACGGTCCGATCACCACGGCCGCCGGCTTCCACGACCTCGTTCACGACCTCGTGGCCGGGGGCGCCGACGGCATCGTCGTCCACAAGGGGCGGGCGCGCCTGATCGATCCCGAGGCCCTCGCCTCCTGCTCGCTCGTCGTCCACCTCAGCGCCAGCACCGCCCACGGGCCCGACACGGACGCGAAGGTCCTGGTGGGCGATGTGGCCGAGGCCCTGCGGCTGGGCGCCGACGCGGTCAGCGTCCACGTCAACATCGGCTCCCACACCGAGGCCGCCCAACTCGCCGACCTGGGCACGGTCGCCGCCGCCTGCGACCGGTGGGGCATACCGCTGATCGCGATGATCTATCCGCGCGGCCCCCGGATGACCGGTCCGCCCTCGCCCGAACTCGTCGCCCACGTCGTCAACGTCGCCGCCGACCTCGGCGCCGACCTGGTCAAGACGGTCTTCGCCGACCCGCCCGAGCGGATGTCCGAGGTGGTCGCCAGCTCGCCGGTGCCCGTCCTCGTCGCGGGCGGCGCCGACAGCCGCCAGAGCCTGGCCGAGTTCGCCCGCACCGCCCTGGCCACCGGCTGCCGGGGGCTCGCGATCGGACGGCGGATCTTCACCTCGCCGACGCCCCGGCAGACCGTACGGGAGCTCGCGGACATCGTCCACGGCTCCCTCCACGACACCCTTCCCCCCTCCAACCGACTGGCAGGTGTGCTGTGAAGCTCAGCTGGATCGACATCCGCGAGGTGGGTTCGTGCAAGGACGCGATCGTCCAGGAGGCGCTGCACGCCCGCGTGGACGGCATCCTCGCCGCGGACCCGGCGGACCTGGAGAACCTGCCGCCGACGGTCAAGAAGGTCCTCTTCCCGCAGGAACGGGCGCTCCCCGACTCCTTCGGCGCCGCCGACGTGGTCGTCGTCGACCCGGCCAAGCACGGGGACCCCGCCGAACTGGCCCTGCTCCACCCGGACGTCGAGTTCGGCCGGTTCGTGGAGATCGTGGACGCCGCGACCCTGGAGGACGCCTGCCGCTCCGGCCGCACCGACCAGTGGAGCGTCCTCCTCTTCCGCGACCCCACGAAGATCCCGCTGGAGATCGTCATCGCCGCGGCGGCCGGGGCCAAGGGCAGCCTGATCACCGTCGCCCGGGACGTGGAGGAGGCCGAGATCGTCTTCGGCGTCCTCGAACTCGGCTCGGACGGCGTGCTGATGGCCCCGGCCCGCGTCGGCGACGCCACCGCCCTCAAACAGGCGGCGCGGGCCGACGTCCCCGATCTGCAACTGGTCGAGCTGGAGATCACGGCGACCGCCCATGTCGGCATGGGCGAACGGGCCTGCGTGGACACCGCCACCTACTTCCGCAAGGACGAGGGGATCCTGGTCGGCTCGCACTCCAAGGGCATGATCCTGTGCGTCAGCGAGACGCACCCGCTGCCCTACATGCCGACCCGCCCCTTCCGCGTCAACGCGGGCGCCATCCACTCGTACACCCTCGCCAAGGACGCCCGCACCAGCTATCTGAGCGAGCTGACGGCGGGCAGCAAGGTGACCGCCGTCGACATCCACGGCAAGACCCGGCTGGTCACGGTGGGCCGCGTGAAGATCGAGTCGCGGCCACTGCTCTCCATCGACGCGGTGGGGCCCGACGGCCGCACCGCCAATCTGATCCTCCAGGACGACTGGCACGTCCGCGTCCTGGGGCCGGGCGGCACCGTCCTCAACAGCACCGAACTCAAGCCCGGCGACAAGGTGCTGGGATACCTGCCGGTCGCCGACCGTCATGTGGGCTACCCGATCGACGAGTTCTGCCTCGAACAGTGAGAGCCCGTCGGCGTGCCGGGCCGGACCCCGCGCGGGCCCCGGCCCGGCACGCCGCAGGCGAGACCCGCGGGCCCGAGCGGGCCGCACGCATCCAGGAGAGATCTCCGTTGAGCACGACACAGCTCACCGTCCGCGGCGCCGGAGCCGGGCGCAGCCGCCGGCCCGCCCGGGCGACCGAGGCGACCGAGGCGACCGAGGCGACCGAGGCGACCGAGGCGACCGAGGCGACGATATGACCCTGTCCCCCGGCGCCGGAGCGCCGGACACCGGCGCGTCCGGCCGGCCCCGGCACGCGCCGCCGAGCCGCCAGGGCCTCGCCCTCCGGTTCGTGCTGATCATCGGGGACGCGCGGCTCGCCGACGCCCACCACGTCTCGTGCGTACTGGACACGGTCCGCGCGGACTTCCCGGAGACGTCCGTACGCATCAGGCTCTCCCTGCTGCCCTCGGACGACCGCGACGGGACGGTCCTGCTGGAGTGCCAAGCCGAACACCGGCCCGCCGACGGCCTCCCGCAGGCCCCGGACACCGTCTGGCGGCGCGTGCTCACCGGCCGCCCCGGCGCCCCCCATCAGCGGGAAGCACTGCTGCACGAGATCCTGGCGGGCCGCACGAGGATGGTCGTACGCCGGGCTCCGGTGTCGCTGCGCTATCTTGCGGCGGCGGTGTGAACTGCCGTGTTTGGAAGCCGACTTGCTCGCCCGTGCGACATTCACCCGGATGAGCCGTACACGTCGTCGCGGGTCGGCCGTCCGTGCGGCACTCGCCCCGATGGGCCGTGCGTCACGTCGCGGGTCCGTTGTACGGGGCTCACCCGCGCCCGGGCGCGTCCGCCAGCCGGGCCACGCCGGGCACCGCGAGGCACAGCAGGCTCGACGCCGCCACCACGACCCCGCCGCCGGTCAGCGTGGCGCGCGCGCCGACGAGGCTCACCATCGGCCCGACCAGCACATAGCCGACCGGCAGCAGCGCGAAGGCTCCCAGTTGGTCGAGCGCGAACACCTTGCCCAACAGCTCGTCGGGGAAGGCCCGTTGCAGGGCCGACACCCAGTAGATGAAGTACAGCTCGACGACGAACCCGCCCAGCGCGAAGCAGACCAGCACGGCGGGCAGCGGCAGCGGTCCGGCGAGGCTCAACGGCACCAGGGCGTACCCGGTGAGCGCGACCATGCTCACGGTGCCGCGCGCACGCGGACGCCAGCGCCCGGCGAGCGCGATCGCGGGCAGCGCGCCGAACCCCATCGCGGCCAGGACGACGCCGTAGGCGACATCGCCGCCGAACTCGCGGCGGGCCACCACCGGCAGCAGGGTGAGCGCGGTGGCCGAACCTGCGAACAGGTGCAGGCACACCGTCCCCATCACCGCCATCACCCAGGGGCGCCGGCGGATCGCGCGCAGCCCAGCGGCGGCGTCGCCCAGCACCCGGGCGCGGGGGCCCGCCACGGGCCGGGCGTCCGGGATCCGCAGCACGGCGAGGACGGCCAGCGCGAACATGACGCTGGTCACCAGCAGTGCGGGACGCACCCCGATCAGGCTGACCGCCGCCACCCCCACCAGCGCGCCCAGTACGGCGGAGGTCCGCTGTGCGGCGGACACCAGCGCGTTGCCGCGTTCCAGCAGGGCGTCGGGCAGCAGCCGGGGCATGAGGGAACGGGACGCCGGGCGCGACAGTGCCTCACCGGCGCCCACCAGCGCCGTCACCAGCGGCAGCAGGCCCATCGGAAGGACCGGCAGCAGCAGGGTGGTGGCCAGCAGCAGCGCCGAGCGGAAGCCGTCGGCGGCGATCAGGATGCGGGTGCGGCGCATGCGGTCGGCGATGACTCCCCCGGCCAGCAGACACACCACCAGGGAGACGGCCCGCCCCGACAGGACGAGCCCGACCTCACCGGCGCCACCGCCCCGGTGCAGGACGTAGAGGCTGAGCGCCACCGGGAGCACCTGGTCACCGACGGCCCCGCCCGCCTGGCCCAGCCACAGCCGCACGAACTGCGGGTGGTCCCGCAGCTTCCCGCCCGTGGCCGCGCCGTCGGCGCCGCCCTCGTCCAGACGGCTCTGCGGCAGGCCGGTGTCTTCCTTCATGAGGTGTGGGGTCGCTTTCTGTCGGCGGTGGGACATCGTGCTCCGCGGCCGTGTGCAAGTACAGGACGCGCGGTGCTGGTGGACACCCGGCGCCGCACGGGCCGGTTGGGCGCGGCTATCCGCCGGGGCCAGGCGCGGTCCAACCCGGGCGGGACGCGGTCAGCCCCGGGCGCCGGCGCGATCAGCCCCGTGCCAGGCGCGGGTAGGCGAAGTCGGCGGGGAGGAGCGGGTCGGGGCCCGCCGGAACACCGGCGCCCAGCAGATACACCGCGAACTCCTCGTCGGGGTCGACCCCGAGGAGCCGTTCCACCTCGCTGTCGACGAAAGCCACCGTCTGGAAGGGGCCGAGGCCCAGCGCCGTCGCGGCCAGGGCGAAGGTCTGCCCGTAGTGCCCGGCGTCGTACATCCACAGCCGATAGGCGCGCGGGTGCCGGTACTTCCAGGCCAGCCGGTTGGCGACGGCGGTGGTCAGCACGGTGAAGGCACCCCCGTACGAGGCGTCCTGATGGTACGTCAGTGCGGCGACCCGGTCGCGCGTCACGTCGGCGTCCAGCAGCTCCAGGGCGTGCCGGGCCACCGAGTAGTGGTAGAGGCCGGGCGCCACGCCCACGACGTTGTGGACGACGACATACGCCTCGACCTCGTGCCGGGCCCCCGCCGACGCGCTGACCCGGCACTGCAGCGTCCCGAAGGCTTCCCCGTCGAGGAAGCGGTGCGGCGCGAAGCTGTGGAACAGCAGCGTGGCGAGCTGATCGAGCGTCACCGGCACGTCGCTGAACTCCCGGTGGGTACGCCGCAGGGCGAACACCTCGTCGACGGGAGCGGTCAGCGGCAGGGCCCTGCGGGGCAGCGGCACCGAGGGCTGGTCGGGGTACTCCTTGAACGCGCCGGGAGCACCGCCCTCGGCGACGATGGCGTCGACCTCGGCGGCCCGGCGCGGTGAGTCCACCAGGTAGTCGGCGTCCCGCGCCTCGATGTGCATCCGCCGCGCCACCTCTCCCCACCGCTCCCACAGGGGTGGGGTGCGCGGGGCGCGGTCCACCTCGACGAGCACCCCGAGCCGGACGAGCGAGCCGACCGCCTCCCGCACGTCCGGCTCGTTCTCGGCGCCGAACGCGGCGGCCAGGTCGTCGAGTTCGATTCCGGCGCCGGCCCGGTCCAGCACCCGGTAGAGGTCGTGGGAGAGCCGGATCCACCGCCGCTGCCCCGGGATCCCCACCTCCAGGCCCTCCGCGAGCCAGCGGCACACCAACTGCTCACCCCGACGGACCTTCATCGTGCCCCCAAGACGTAGTGGGCCGCGCCGGCTCGGGCGCGGATGCGGCACCCTCCGTACGGGCCGCGGGCGATACCGTGATGGCAGCGGGGGCGCGCCCCCGCCGAACGGCATCCGGCTGCGATGCATTGCCCGCATCGCAGCCGGAGTCTTCCGTGCGGCCCCACCGGAGGCCGTCGCCTCGCGAGAAGGCGGTCGCCTCACCAGGGGGCTGGGGTCACTGCCCCGGGTGGTGCGTCAGCGTGCGGGCGTCGACGACGATCTCGATGGCGAGCTTCATTTCTCTCACCTCCTTCCCTTTTTCGGATTCCTCGCGGTGCGGATTCCATTTCCTGGAGTTCCGCCGCTCGCAAAACATAGACCCGTATCTCCGGGGCATCAACGATTCCCGTACCGTCTGGCGAAAAATCGACGGGTACGGCATATGCCATTACGGAAACCCCATGATGGCAAGGGATTTGACGCCCTCGAAGCCACCCTTCCCGCCTGTCTGGAAACCATCTCCACAGAAGCACGTGCCACATATTGAGCGGTTCTCGACAGGGGGGCATTAAGGTGCCGCCCGGCATCTGCGCAATTCCGCTTCGGGGGCGCCGGAACAATTCCCGGACGCATCGGCGCGTGGAAATCGGGACCTCCCGCACGGACACCGGCGCTGCACGGGCCGCACCCGACCGGTTCGGGCACAGGATGTCGGGTGCGGCAGGGTGGGGGCTTCCTAACGTGAGTGAGCAGAAGGAAGGAGGCCGGGGTGCTGGATCGGCTCAACCAGGCCATGGACCACATCGAGGCCCGTCTCGACGGGCAGGTGGACGTGGCCGAGCTGGCGCGGATCGCCATGACGTCGGAGTACCACCTGCGCCGGATGTTCTCCGCGCTCGCCGGGATGCCGCTGTCGGAGTACGTCCGGCGGCGCAGGCTCACCGTCGCGGGGGCCGAGGTGCTCGCCGACGAACGGACGCTGCTCGAAGTGGCCGTGCGGTACGGCTACGGCTCGGGCGAGGCGTTCGCCCGCGCCTTCCGCGCGGTGCACGGGGTCGGACCGGGTGAGGCCCGGCGGACCGGTGCGGCGCTGCGGTCCCAGCCCCGGATGTCCTTCCGCCTCATCGTCGAAGGGAGCAGCAGCATGCGATACCGAGTGGTGGAGAAGGGCGCGTTCCGCGTCGTGGGACGCAAGGCCCGGGTGCCGCTCGTCCACACGGGGGTGAATCCGGCGATCGCCGAGTTCATCCGGGGCATCGACCGGGAGACCGCGCACCGGATCCACGCACTGTCCGACCAGGAGCCGGAGGGCATCGTCTCGGTCAGCGCGGACCTGGACGCCAGCCGCGCCGAGGGCACCGAACTCGACTACTACCACGGTGTGGTGACCGCCCGGCCCACCCCCGAGGACATGGACGAGCTGGCCGTGGCCGCCGGGACGTGGGCCGTGTTCGAGAACGCGGGACCGTTCCCGCGGTCCCTCCAGAACCTGTGGCGGGACGTGTTCACCGAGTGGTTCCCGTCCAACCCCTACCGGAGCCGCCCGGGGCCGGAGATCCTCCGCACCCGGCCGACCGAGGACGGGTCGTGGGCGGAGTCGGCGCTGTGGATCCCGGTGGAGCGCGAGTCCCGGCCCGCCCCCGGCGCCGGCGCCCGGGGTGACGCCCGGGACTGAGATCCCGGCCCCGGCCACGGGACCTGACGATCGGCGGCCGGGGCCGCGGGATCGGCCCCGCTCCCGACCCCTCCGGCGGTCAGGGCCGCGGGGCCGGCTCCGGGGCCGAGAACACGGGGCGGCGGTCGATGCGGGCGCGGACCGCGGGCGTACCGAAGTGGTAGTCGATGCGGCGCACCGCCTCCGCCCAGCCCCGCATCGTGTCCGCCCCGGACAGCGCCTCGGCCACGAACGGGTCGGCCCACCGCTCCACGACGCGCCGCCACAGCTCCTGCGGCGGCACGTGCAGCAGACTGCCCACCGTCCCCTCGTAGATCAGCATGGCCCGGACCTCGCCGTCGGGCTCGATCTGCACGGCCTGGAGGCCCTGCCCGCGCGCGATCCGCTCCGGGTTCTGCTGGAGCTCCAGATTGCTCATGGTGGCGATGCGCACGGACGGCGGGGCCAGCGCCTGGAGCCGCTCGCGCTGCTCCTCGCTGCCGAGCCACGCCACCTGCTCGTCCGAGAGCAGCTCGTGCTCGGCGAAGCCGGCCCGGCTGCCGAGCCCGGACGGCACGGCCGCGCCGAACTCCAGGGCACGCAGGTGCGGGAACCGGGGTGCCACCTCGGTGCAGAACTCCTCCAGCCGCCCGGCGTTGCTCCGTACGACCACGCAGTCGATGCCGAAGCGCAGCGGCTGCTCCCCGCGCTCCACCCGCACGCGGGCCCCGTCGTCGAGCATCCGCAGCGCGCCCATCGCCCGCTCGAACGAACCCGCCCTGCCGCGGATCCGGTCGTGCACCTCGGGCGTGGGGCCGTCGACGCTCACCACGACGCGGCGGCACACCCGCGCCAGCTCGTCGACCATCCACCGCCGGAGGTTCCACCCGCCGGTGTACACGAGGACGGCGATGCCCGCCGCCGACAGCCGCTCCGCGACCTCGAACACGCCCTTCACCAGCAGCGGTTCACCGCCCGCGAGCGTCACCTGGCCCGGCTTCAGGGCGACGATGGCATCGGCGATGCGCAGCATCTCCTCATGGCTCACCTGCCGTGACGGCCGCCTGCCGGACTCCGAGTAGCAGTGGGTGCAGCGCAGCGGGCAGGCGTACGTGATGTCCCAGATGACGGCCTGTGGGCCGTCGGCCAGGTCCTGTGCATGCTCCATCGGATGCCCCCAGGGTTCGCGGTACGGATTGCGTGCCCGGGCGTCCCCCGCCCGTGGTGGCGGGGGACGCGTCTTCCGGGCTCAACCTAGGAGGCGCCGGAGCCGGGGCGCCATCCCTAACTCTGGGGATGGCGCAAGGTGGTCACCCGCAGCTGCGGGTCCGCGGCTATCTCGGCCTCGGTGAACCGCTCGGTGACCCACTTGCCGGCCGCGAACAGCCGTGTCTGGTCGGTGTAGTGGGGCGAGCGGGGATTGACGGACTCGCCGTACGTGAGCAGGGTGCGGGTGCGCGGTCCGGTGGCGGTGAGCTCGACGGCCATGACGAAGCTGGAGCCCGCCGCGTAGTCCCGGGGCGAGGCGGGGGCGGTGCCGCCGGAGCCGCCCGACGTCGGCGTGGCGGCGACGACGTTGAAGCAGCCCTCCGCGCCCCAGCAGCCGGGCAGGGGTATCCCCGCCCATCGCTGGACCCTGCCGATGGGGGCGTCCAGCGCGATCCCGTCGCGGTGGAACCTCTGCACCGCGTCCGCGAGCGCCCGCCGCACCTGCGGATCGTCCCCGTTCAGCCCGCGCGGGGTGGTGAGCGGCTGGGCCGGGTCGTAGGCGACCCGCCACCACTGGTGCGGGCCGCCCAGGGTGACCCCGACGCGGAACGCCTGCCACAGCGCGGCCCCCTTGCTGTCGGCGTCGTCCCGGGTGTTCCACGCGGCCAGCGCGTCGCAGGCGGCCCGTACGTCGACCTCCGTCCCGTCGGTCGCGGTGAGGACGGGGTGGGCCCGGCACATCGCCACCGCGTCGTCGCGGCCGAGCTCGGCGGTGTGGTTGCGGTTGCCGAGCATGGCCGCCTGGAGCGTGGGCAGGGTGAAGCCCGGTGCGCCGAGTCCGTCGGTGCCGTCGCGCCGCTCCGCGATCATCCCCAGCCCCAGCTGGGCCCGGGAGCCGATCTGGGCGCTGGTCCGGAACATCTTCGGATATCCGGTGAGGGGCGCGCCCGCGTTGGTGAGGTAGGGGTTGTTGTTGGAGTTGGCCACGTAGTCGGCGCGGGTCAGCTCGGGCTGTTGCCCGGGGCCGAAGACACCGGGCACGACCGCGTCCTTGTCGCTGCCCCAGTCGCAGCCGGCCGTCGAGCCGTCCAGCACCGCGGGCAGATCCCCGTCTCCGGGCAGGGAACACCGTTCGAGCTGGGCGTCCGTGACGTGCGGGACGAGAGAGGAGTCGATGAAGTACGCGGATCCGCCGGTGTCGGTGGCGATCGTGTACGTCCAGGGGATGCCCTGGTAGGTGCGGTGGGCCCGCTGCAGCTCGGCCAGGGACTGTGAAGTGCCCATCGCCAGCCACTCGTTCATCGAGCGGAGGTTGTCGGCACTGGCGTCACGCAGCGCGTACGCCTCGGTGGCCGTCCAGCCGTCGGCCAGGACCGGGCCGTAGCGGGTGGAGTAGAGCGTGCGCACGGTGGTGGACGGTCTGCCGTCGGCGCCCCGGACCGTGACCGGTACCGTCCGGCGGGTCATGGGCACGGTCTTGCCGTCGACCACATAGCTGGTGGGGTCCCCGGGGGCCAGCCGGAGCCGGTAGAGGGAGGCGTGGTCGGCGTAGCTCGTCGTGTGCGTCCAGGCCAGCTTGGCGGTGTGGCCGATCTCGACGACGGGTGTGCCGTAGATTCCGGCGCCCGCGACGTCCAGCACGCCCGGGATCGTCAACTGCACCTGGTAGAGGCGGCTGTTGCCGATCCATGGGAGGTGGGGGTTGGCCAGCAGCATCCCGGTCCGGTCGGCGGTGGCCTCGCGGCCCAGCGCCCAGCCGTTGCTGCCCAGGTCGCTCCGGCGGCTGGAGACCTGGTCCGCGGAACCGGCTCCCGGACTCGCGCCCGGCGCGACGACCGCTCGCGGCCCGGCCTTCGGGAGGCCCTTGACCGACGCCGGTCCCGCGCCCGGCGGTCGCGCGGTGGCGATGGCCTCCTTCATCCCTCCCGTGGCCGCCACGCCGTTGACGTCGTAGACGACGTTCCAGATGTCGAGCGCGCTGATCGGGCCGACCCAGGGCTTGCCCTGGCAGGTCGGGTCCGGCAGCCGGTCCACGCCCGTGTCGTGCAGATAGCGGTTGTATCCGGCCGCGTACCCCTCGACCATCCGGCGCAGTTCGGGTGTGGGGCCGAGCGGTGCGGGGCGGTGCAGCAGCCGCTGGACCGTACCGGCCCGGCGCAGTCCCTGCTGGTAGGTGTCACTGGCGAGGTTGGGGGTGCCGTCGGCGGTGGTCGCCGCGGCGCCCCAGTAGGCGGAGCGCTCTCCGCGCAACGTGACGATCTCGTCGGCCAGTTGGCAGAGGTTGTCCTGGGCGAACACGTATCCGTACCCGTATCCCAGGCTCGCGTGGTCGGGTGCCAGGATGTGCGGGATTCCGTATTCGGTGCGGCGGATCCGCGCCGTGTACCCGTGCCCGCTCACGGTCCTGCCGTCCGGGGCGGAGGCGGCAGCGGGAACAGAGGCGGAAGAGGGGGCGGCGACAGCGGTGGCCCCCGGTGACAGCGCCGCCACCACCGCCGTCAGACACAGCGCGACGCGCCCGAGCCGCGCGGCCCCACCACCGCCCGGACCGGGGCGTGTTGGCAGTGCCGCCGGACTCCTCGACGGGCCGTTCAGGTATCTCCACATCCATGATCCAGACATGCGACCAGCCTGCCCGGCGAGGCGGCCGGGGCACATCGGCCCACGGGTAGAAGTCCGGGTCCAGATGTGGCTCCAAGGATGTACACCCTGGGGCGGATCAGCCGTCCACCCACGGGTCGACGGCGGTCGAGCGAACGGGAGTTGCCGTGCGGCACACCTCAAGTGGCACGGCCCCCCGCCCCAGCGGGCACACACCGCGCGCCGCGCCCCGGGCCGCCCGCCCACCCGCCCACGCCTCAGACGCACGCCTCAGACGCAGGCGTGGTCGAGCAGTCCGGCCCAGGTGCGCGGCCCCACGAGTCCGTCCACCTCGTGTCCCCGGTAGCCGCACGCGTACTGGAAGGTCTTCACGGACTTGGTCGTGCCGCTGCCGAAGATGCCGTCGACGTGGGTGCTGATGCCCTGATCGGTGAGCTTCTGCTGGAGGTACCGGACGCAGGTGCCCCGGTCGCCCTGCGAGAGGAACGGCCTGGTCTGCGCGCATCCGGCCGCCCGTGGGGCCGCACCGGGCGCCGCCTCGGCCGGGGCGAGCGCGCCCGCGCCGCCCAGGAGGCCGGCGGCGACGAGGGCGACGGCGAGGATGCGTGGCTGCTGCTTCATGGGTTCTCCCCCTGACGGGTGGCCGCGTGCCCGGAGGCGGGTCGCGGGGTTCCGGCGGCGCGTGGATGCGCCGCCGGAACGCCAACCTAGGAAGAGCACCCGCCCCGGGTCGTCGGACGGTGGATGGAGATGCGTCCTCCACCCAGGGCGGTACCGGGCCGCTCCGCTCCACCCCGCGCGGCAGGCCGGAGCGGAGACCGAGCCTCGATCAGCCGCGCGCGGAGCGGCTGTTGCGGATCGCGACCGCGGCGGCGGCGAGCCCGAGGACGCCGACGACGAGCCCGGCGATGCCGAGCCCCCGGGCCGTCGAGTCGCTGTCGGACGCCTTGGACCCGGCGGCGGACGGGGCCGTGGAGACGGCCGGTGCCGGGGCTCCCGGCTTGCCCGACGCCTGCGGCGACTGCTCGGACGTGGCCGCGCCCAGGTGCAGTACGGGCGCCGGGTTGGCCGGTTCGTCCTGGCCCGGCTTGCTCTCGTCGATCCAGCGGGCGACCTTGCCGTCCGAGTACGTCTGGAGCGTCTTGAAGGTCAACTCGTCGGCGTCGTCCGGGAGCTGGCCGTAGGCGACGTGGAAGTCCTGGTACTGGCCGGGCTTGATCGCGCCGCCGGTCCAGGTGATCTGCGAGACGGCCTCGCTGATCGTGCCGTCGTCGGTCTTGACCGGGGTCTTCAGCTTGGTGGTCGTCACCTGCGCGGTCCAGCCCGCCTCGGGCGTGACCAGCAGGGAGAGCACCGGGTGGTCGACGGGCACGACCACCTCGACCTTGGTGGTGCTCGCCCCGCTCTCCTCGTTGGGGACGCGGAAGGTCAGGACGCCGTCCGTGGCGCCCTTCGCCGCGTTCTCGGCGTGGACGGTGACGTGCGCGGACGCCGTGGCCCCGGCGCCGAGCAGCGCGGCGGCCGTGGCGGCGGTGACGACGGCGGACCGGCGCAGGGCGCGCCGGAGCGTACGGGGGTGCTGGAACATGGTGGGAACTCCGTACCGTTGATCGGGATGGGTTGACGACAGGTCGGATACGGGTTCCGGTGGGGCGGGCCGCGCCGGGAGACGGCGTGGCGCAGCAACGCCTGCCGTGAGGGCCGCACGGCGGCGGCGCGGACGAGCGGTACGGGACCGGCGCTCTCGGTCGGCGGCGCCCCCGACCACCAGGCCGCCAGGCCGGGGACGAGCGCGACCGCCCGCCGCAGCAGCCCCCACAGCGCGGCCTCGCCGCGCCACATCCACCAGGAGGCGGCGAGCGCGGCGATGAAGTGCGTGAGGGTGGCGTGCGGGACCACGGGATGGGTCAGAGCGGTGTGGTGCAGACCCATGTGGGCGGTGAGGCTGTGGTGCGGGCCCACATCGGCCAGGTGGGCCGCATGCGCCGAGGGGGTCGCATGGACCGAGTGCGCCGCATGCGCCGAGTGGGCCGCGGAAGAGTGTCCGGGGGACGCGCTCCGCCCGCCGGCGGCAATGGCCCGCTGACGCCCGCCCTGAGCGCTGCCCCGCGCGCACGCCACCGCGAACACGCCGTGCAGGGCGGCCTGGACGGTGAGCGTGGCGCCGAGGATCCCCGGCAGCCTCCGCTCGCGCGGGCGGGTCAGGAGCGCCGCGCCGAAGACGCCCGCGAGTCCGCCGCCGTACGCCCACAGCGGCGGCGCGGCGCCGGTCGCCAGGACGTGGCCGACGGCGGCGAGTGCGACGCACACGGCGGCGAACACCGCCGCGCGCAGCACCCGCACCGCACCCGAGGCCCTCATGATGACCGGATCATGCCATCCTCCGGCGCGGGAGTGGGGGCGCTTCGGCCGAACGCGCCCGGCGGGGGCCGCGCTTCGGGCCGGAACCCCTCGTCGTGCTCCCGTCGTCACTCCCAGGGCGGTGCGGCGCGCGGCCGGTGTTGAGCGCGCATTCATGGCCCGCTTATCGCGACCCGCTGGAATGTGTGTCCCGGGAGGAAGGGGGCTGCGGGTGAACAGGTCGGCCGGAGAGGCGTCCGAGGAGCGGCCGGAACGCGGGCGCGGGGTGCTGGAGGGCGCCTTCGCCCTGCTGGAGACCCTGGAGGACGAACAGGAGGCGGGGCTGACGGCGCTGGCGGCGGCGACCGGGCTGCCCAAGACGACGGCCCACCGGCTCCTTGAGCAGCTGACCGAACTGGGCGCGGTCGAGCACCACGGCCGCCGCTACCGCATCGGGCCCCGAATGCTGCGGCTGGGGCGGGGGAGCCGGCCGCACCCGGGGCTGCGGGCCGCGGCGGACGGCCCGATGCGGCGCCTCGCGGGGACGACCGGCGCGGGCATCTGCTTCTGCGTGCTGCGCGAGGGCCGTACGCTGGCGGCCCTCACCGTCCCCGGCATGGTGGACGAGCTGGGCTCGCTGCACGCGGGGGCGAGCTGGCCGTGGACGACCGCCGCCGGGAAGCTGCTGGTGGCCACGCGCCCCGATCTGCCGCTGAACCCGGTCACCGACGCCTGGCGGCGGGAGGCGTCGGCGATCCGCGACCACGGGGTGGCGGTGGACCGGGAGGGGCTGGTGCCGGGCGTGTGCTGTGTGGCGGTGCCCGTGACGCTCGGGCGGGGCCGTGTGGTGGGGGCGCTGTGCGCGATGGTCGACCCGGCGTACGACCTGAAGGGCCTGGTCCGGTCGGTCACCCAGGCGGGGCTCACGGTCAGCGCGGGTCTGCGCAGGCCCTGACCGGCGGGCCGGTTCCGCCCGGCGGCGGGCCGAGGTGCGGCCCGACCCTGATGTCGGTGCCCCGCTCGGGCAGCTCCTCGTACCACTGGGCGAGGAGCTCCTCGCGGTCCCGGCGGGCGGTCCACCGGTCCGGCCGCCCGGCGAACCGCACGCCGCCGCGAGCGGGAGCGCGGTGGTCCGGCGGGTCCTCGTGGACGAGGTGGAGGCCGCACCGGTAGAGCCGCAGCTGCCAGGAGCGCACCCGGCCGTAGTAGGCGATGCGGACCGGCCGGGTGGCGCTGGGGTTGGTCAGGGTGCGCAGGGTGTGCGGCCCGCCCGGCGGCGGGGCGGTGGTGAGGGTGACCCGGTGTTCCAGGTCGGCGCGGGCGGCGGCCCGGCGGATGGCGGACCGTACGCGCTGCAGGCTGCGGGCCGCGCACCAGGCTTCGATGTCCGCCCCGTCGGGACCGGCGACCGGGCCGCCGGCCGGGTCGGCCGGGGCGCCCCACTCCTCCCGCAGGAGGCGGACGAACTCCCGCTCCCCCGGCTCGGCGCCCGACCCGGCCCGTTCCCGGTGGGCGACCGCGATCTCGCCGAGCGGCGCCAGCGTGACCTCGGTGATCAGCGGCCCCTGTGCGGTCGCGCCCGGCACCAGCTCCAGCCGTACGCGGGTCACCGCGCGCAGCCCGCCCCCGACCGGCAGCGAGGCGGTGAGCAGCAGTGGCGTGGACGGAACGGTCATGGCGGTCCCCCTGCCTGGACGGGGAGCGGTGGACGGCCGCCGCCGCCCGCGACGATCACCACCCTGCCCCGGCGGATCACCGCCGTGCCACCTCTGTTCCGCTCAGCGGAACAGAGGTGCCGGGGAGCGGCGGCGGGTCAGGACGACGGGGTGGGGCCCTCGATCTGCCGGCTGATCCACTCCATGCTGCTGTCGTCCATGCCCTTCACATAGGTCACCGCGTTGTGCCGGCCGCCCTGGATGACCTCCAGGTGGGTGTGGATGGGGCCCTTGTTCCCGTAGGTGGCGATGTATTTGTCGACCTTGGGGATGACGGACGACTCCTTCGTCCCGTACTGGAAGGCGAGGTAGACGTCCGGGCCCTTGGCGGCGATCAGGTGCTTGGAGAGGACCTCGGGGTTGTTCTCGGCCTTCTCCTTGGGGTGGCCGTTCCACAGCGGGGAGTCGGGGACGATGTCCGGGCCGGAGGCGATGACGGCCTTGAACTTGTCCGGGTGCTTCAGCACGGCCTTCAGGCCCGCGAAGCCGCCGGAGGAGGAGCCCATGAAGGCCCAGCCGTCGCGCGACTTGATCGTGCGGAAGTTCTGCCGCATGAGGTCGGGGACGTCCTCGGTGAGCCAGGTGCCCATCTTGGGCTGGCCGGGGATGTCGCTGCCGTCCCAGTAGAGGCCGCCGTCGTCGGGCTTGGGGTTGAGCACCGGCATGGCCAGCAGGAACGGTTTTCCCTTGCCTTCGTCGGCCCACTTGGAGATGGACGACTCCAGCTTGAGGCTGTTGTCCATCCAGTAGTTGTTGGGGAAGCCGGGGCCGCCGGGCAGCGCGATCAGGACGGGGAAGCCGCTCTTCTCGTACTTGGGGTCGTCGTACTGCTTGGGCGCCCACACCCACACCTTGCCGGTGAAGCCGGACTTCTTGCCGGTGATCTTCACTACGCCGACGTGCGTCCCGTCGCCGAGCGTGCTGGAGATCTTGAAGTTCGCGGCCGGTCCGGTGGGCATCAGCGTCTTGGAGTCGGCCGGCTGCTGCTGCGGCCCGCCGCCCCGGTTGTCGATCTTGCCGTACGAGATCGGGTCGCCCTTGTCGGTGAAGGGCGGTATCTCGAAGTAGCTCATCACGGGCCAGGCGATCGCCCCCAGCAGCCCGACGACCACCAGCCCCAGCACCCACCGGCGGGCCTTGGAAGCACGGCGGTGGCCCCGCGACTGGTAGGTCCCCGGGGCGTTCGCGCTCCGGGTGGGCGTGTGCGACATCAGATGGCTCCGGCTTTGGTTCTGCCCCGCGGGGCGCAGCGGTCGTGTTCCGCCTCCGGGGATGGACAAAGCCGGTGCAAGGGTTCCAAATTTGCCAAACCGTGATCAACACTTGACGGTCGGCGGACCCTGGCCGGAGCCCGGCCCCGACGCCCTGCGGCACACAGGGCGCCGGGTGATCCGGAGGCCGCGCCGGGCTCCTGGAGCCTGTCCTCGCCCCCGCCGTGCGCCCGGAGCGCGGGCGGGGGTGCGGGAGGCAGGTCCTACAGGCGCTGCCACAGGGCCGGGACGTTCGGGGGCTCCCAGCCGGGCTGGGCCTGGTGGCCCTGGAGGCAGCGGTAGCCCGCGCCGCCGTAGGTGACCTGGTCGCCCGCCGCGTACACGGTCCCGGCCGCCCACGTGCCGCCGCCCGGGTCCCCCGGGCCGGGGCCGGGGTCGCCGGTCGTCTTCAGCGTGAGGCCGTACGTCTGGAGCAGCGGGTTGATCGGCTGGTAGTAGGTCGTCCCGCCGCTGGTGCAGTCCCCGGAGCCGCCGGAGGTGACGCCCTGGGCCTGGCTGCCGGTGATGAAGGAGCCGCCCGAGTCGCCGGGCTCGGCGCAGACCGTGGTGCGGCTGACCCCGCTGACGGTGCCCTCGGGGTAGGTGACGCTGGTGTTGTGCTGCTGGATGGTGCCGCAGTGCCAGCCGGTGGTGGAGCCGGAGCGGCAGACCGAGGAGCCGACGGGGGCCTGGGTGGAGCCGGCGACCTGGACGTTCTGACCGCCCTGGCCGTTCACGTACGGGGTGGCCGTCCAGCTCGCGTTGGCGGCGACCCAGGCGAAGTCGTTGCCGGGGAAGGTCGAGCCCTGGAAGCTGCCCTGGGCCGCCCGGTTGGCCCCGGTGGTGGTGGAGCCGGGCCTGCCGCAGTGCCCGGCGGTCGCGAAGCCCTGCTGGGTGCCGCGGGTGACGGGGAAGCCGATGGAGCACCGCGCGCTGTTGTCGATGTAGTACGCGTCGCCGCCGCGCAGGTCGTAGAGCGGGCGCGGCCGGTCGGCGGAGACCACGACGCGCACCAGGGCCGGGTCGACCGAGGCGGACGCGAGGAAGGGGCGGACGGCGGCGGCCCGTACGGCCTGGACGACCAGGGTGTTGGAGCGCACGTCGACGTACCAGACGGGCGTGTCGGCCGTGCGCACCGTCCGCGCCGCCCGGTCCAGCCGGTCCTTGGCGCCGTCGAGCCCGGCCAGGGTGTGGCGCACCAGCGAGGCGCGGGCCCCGGCCGCCTCGATGGCGGGGACGGCCGCCGCGTCGGTGGTGGCCACGGTGAGGCGCGCGGACTCGGCGCCCTCGACCCAGGACCCGGCGTACGAGCCGCCGAGGCGCTGGGCGAGGCGGCCCGCCGTGGCGCCGGCCGCCGCCTCGTTCGCCAGGCGGCGCCGGGCCTGGACGGCGTCGAGCCCGAGGTCGCGCCGCATCGCGCGCAGCACTTCGGGCGGGGTCTTCGCGACCGCGAGGGTGTCGGCGGCCGTCGGCGGCGGCACGCCGCGCGCGCTGGCCGTACCGGGCAGCGCCGCCGCACCGGCGAGCGCCGCGACCGCGGTCAGGGCGCAGAGGAGTCGGGGTGGTCGGATGCGCATGGGGGAAGCTCCTCGGATCCGGGGGAAGGCGGTTCGGCGGGGAGGCCGTGGGGGGCAGGACGACGCCCCGAAACCGTAAAGCCCTCAACTTCCCCGGGGGAGCTCCCAGTTGACCCTCTGCCCGGCGTTATGCCCGGCCCGGCCCGCGGGCCGCGAGCCAGGCCGAGTAGCTCTCGCTGCGGGCGGCGGCCTCGGCGTGGACGGCGCACGCCATGCGCAGCACCGAGGGGGCCAGCTCCGCGGCGGGTGCGGCCGGGTGCCAGCCGAGCAGGTGGCGCCAGGTCAGCGGGGACCCGGCGAGCGGCCGGGTGACCATGCCGTCGGTGGTGGGGAAGGTGGCCCGGCACAGTCCGACGGCCCGGCCGACCTGGACGAGGTGGACGCAGGAGGCGGTGTCCGTCTCGTACACCCGGGCCGGGGCGAACCCGGCGCGGGCGCAGGCGGCCGTGAAGCAGTCGCCGAAGCAGCCGTCGCCGGGCACGTCGGTCCACTCCTCGTCGTACAGCTCGGCCAGGTCGATCTCGCGGCGGCCCGCGAGCGGGTGCCCGGCGGCGAGCATCACGAAGACGGGGTCGACGGCCACTTCGCGCCAGACGAGCTGGTCGGCCTCGGGCGGCGGGCTGGCCCCGCACGCGCCGATCAGCGCGTAGTCCAGCCGCCCGGCGCCCGTCGACGCGGCGATCTCGCACTCCGACCAGGAGGTCAGGGTGGTCACGGGCACCTCGGGGTGGGCGGCGGCGAACCGGTCCACCAGGGCGCCGAGCAGCGGGCCGTGGGTGCCGCCGAGCCGGAACCGCCGCTCCTCCTGCCGGGTGCGGGCGAACCGCACGGCGTCACGCTGGAGTTCGATGACGGCCGGGAGCACGATCCGGGCGCGCGCCAGCACCAGCTCCCCCAGCGCCGTGGTGCGCACCCCGTCGCGCCCCCGGTCGAAGAGCCGCCCGCCCAACTCCCGCTCCACCCGCTTGAGCTGGGCGCTCAGGGCGGGCTGGGCGAGCCCGAGGGCGGTCGCCGCCTTGGTGAGGCTGCCCGCGTCGGCTATCGCCCGGATCGTCTTCAAGTGCCGCAGCTCCAGCTCCATGCCGCGAGCGTGTCTCGTGCCGGGGCACGAGGCAAGAGGCAGGTCCAGACCAGTTCCGGCGAGGCGGAATCTCTCCTGCCGCTACGCGCCGGGCACGGTCACCGCGGCCAGTCGCGCCTGGATGCGGTCGGCGTCCGGGACGCGCAGCTCGCGGGCCACGGCCAGCGCCCGGGTCAGCCGGTCCACCGCCTCGCCGGTCCGCCCCAGCGCGTGCAGGCTCTCGCCGAGCCCCTCCAGGGCGCGCGCCTCCTCGTACGGGGCGCGGACCTCGCGGGCGAGCTCCAGGGCGCGCCCATGCGCGTCGAACGCGTCGGCGGGGGCCGCGCCGACCCGCTGGAGGGTGCCCAGGATGTTCAGGGCCTCGGCCTCGCCGCCCTGGTCGCCGATCTCCCGGCAGAGCCGCACGCTCGCGGCGGCGTTCTCCAGCGCGTACCCCGTCTCCCCGGTCAGGCCCTGGACCTCGGCCAGGTACCTCAGTACGCACGCCTCACCGAGGCGGCTGCTGAGGGAGCGGCAGATGTCGAGCGCCTCCTGGAGGTCCTTCCCGGCCTCGGTGAGGTGTCCGGCGCACTGGCGGATCCTCGCCAGATGGGTCAGGGCGTTCGCCTCCCCGAGGCGGGCGCCCAGCGCGCGGTAGAGGCGCAGCGCCTCGGTCGCGCTCTCCCGCGCCTCCTCGTACGCGCCGGTCAGCCGCAGGACGTCGGCGAGGTCGCCCAGCGCGTTGGCCTCGCCGAGCTCGCTGCCGAGCTCCCGGTAGAGCACCAGGGCCTCCCGGTGGCGGACCACGGAGTCGGCGTACTGGCCCATGGACTTGCGGACGTCACCGAGGGCGGTGAGCGCGTTGGCCTCGCCGAGCCGGTTGGCCAGGGCGCGGTGCAGGCCGAGCGCGCGGGTCATGGCGTCGGCCGCCTCCAGGAAGCGCCCGGTGAGCTGCTGGACGTGGCCCAGCTCGTTGAGCACCTGCGCCTGGCCGCGCGCGTCCCCGGTCTCGTCGAACAGCCGCAGCGCCCGGGCCAGGGCGCTCCGCGCCTCCTCGTAGCGGCCGGTGCGGCGCATCACCGAGGCGAGGACCTCCCGGGCGATCGCCTCGTGGCCGCGCTCCCCCAGCGCCTCGAAGAGTTCGAGCGCCGCCCTCTGGTGCCGCTCGGCCGACTCGTACTCGCCCTGGATGGCTTCGATGACCCCCGTCTCGCGCAGCGCCACGGCCTGGCCGAGCCGGTCGTCGGCGAGCAGCGCGGCGCCGTGGGCGGTCCGGTACAGCGCGACGGCGTCGCTCCAGTAGCCCTGGGTGCGCAGGAACTCCCCTATGGCGGGCGGGAGTTGTACGGCATGGGCGGTGTGGCCGTGGCGGGCCGCGTGGGCGACGGCCGCGAACAGGTTGTCGCGCTCGGCCCGCAGCCACGCGAGCGCCGCCGCCTCGTCGGCGAGCGGCGGCAGGGCGGGCGGGGCGGGCACCGTCGGGGTGCGGCCCGTCGCGCCGTAGCGGGCGAAGAGCCGCCCGGCGCGCACGGCGGCGTGCAGGTAGTAGTCCAGCTGGCGCGCCACGGCGTTCGCCGCGTCGGCGCCGTCCTCCGACTCGGCCAGGGCGCGCGCGTACGCCCGGACCAGGTCGTGCATCCGGTAGCGGCCCCGGGTCGGCTCCTCCACCAGGTGGTGGTCCTCCAGGTCCGCCAGGAGGCGGCGGGCGGTGGCCAGGTCGGTGCCGTGCAGGGCGGCGACCGCGTACGCGTCGACGTCGAGCCCCGGCTGCCGCCCGAGCCGCCGGAACAGCGCGCGCTGCTGCGGCGAGAGGTCGCGGTAGGAGAGCTCGAAGGCGGCCCGCACGGAGACGTTCTCGGAGCTGAGCGCGGCCAGCCGGCCGCTCGCCGCGTCCAGGTCGGAGATCAGGTCCTCGGCGCTCCACGCCCGGTGGTGGCGCAGCCGGGCCGCCGTGAGCTGGAGGGCGAGCGGGAGGTGGCCGCAGAGCCGGGCGAGCGCGGCGACGGCGGGCTGACCAACCCTCAGATCGGCGCGCCCGGCCTTGGCGACGAGGAGCCGTACGGCGCGGTCCTCGGGCAGGACGTCCAGGGTGAGCGGCACGGCGTCGGCGAGCGCGACCAGCCGGCGCCGGCTGGTGATCAGCACCAGGGAACCGGCGGTGCCGGGGAGCAGCGGTTCCACCTGTTCGCTGCTGTGGGCGTCGTCGAGCAGGACGAGGAACCGGCCGCCCGCCAGCCTGCCGCGCCACATTCCGGCGCGCGCGTGCACCTCGGCGGGGATGCGCCGGGGGTCGGCGCCGAGGGCGAGCAGCAGCCCGGTCAGGGCGGTGGCGACGTCGACCGGCGGGGTGCCGGGGGTGTGGGCGTGCAGCGGCAGGAACAGCACGCCGTCGGGGAAGTCGGCGGCGAGGCGGTGGGCGACGTGGACGGCGAAGGCGGTCTTGCCGACGCCGGGCATGCCGTCGACGGCGTGGATGCCCACCACGCCCGCGCCACCGGCGGCGGTCGCGCGCACCTCCTCGATCAGGCGCCGCACCTCTTCCTCACGGCCGGTGAACGAGGCCACGTCGCGCGGCAGCGAGGTGGGCACGGTGGCCGCCTCGGGGGCCTCGGCGGGCGGCGGGACCTCGTCGGTGAGGATCTCCTGGTAGGCGGCGGACGCCTCGGGGCCGGGCTCGATGCCCAGCTCCTCGATGAGGGCGCGGCGCAGCCGGTGGTAGACGGCGAGCGCCTCGGCCCGGTGGCCGCTGCGGTGCAGTACGCGCATGAGCTGGACCCGGAACGCCTCGCGGAGCGGGAACTCCACGGTCAGACTGGACAGTTCGGGCAGCAGCGCGTCGTGGCGCCCCCGGCTGAGCTCGGCGTCGCAGCGCCACTCCAGGGCCTGGAGCCGGGCCTCCTGCCACTGGCCGAGCTGGGCGTCGGCCTCCGAGGCGAGCGCCGGGAACTCCTCCAGCGGGGCGCCGCGCCACAGGGCGAGCGCCGCGCCCGCCTCGCGCGCGACCCGCTCCCAGTCGCCGCCGAGCCGGGCCGTGCGGGCGGCCTCGACGTGGGCGGCGAAGACCCGGGTGTCGAGTTCGCCGTCGCCGACGTCGAGGACGAGCCCGGCGGGCACGGCCCGGACGCGCGTTCCGTCGCCGAGGGAGCGGCGCAGTCGCAGGACGTGGTTGTGCAGGGAGGCGCGGGCGGTGGCGGGCGGGTGCTCGCCCCACAGCGCCGCCTCGAGCCGGGACGGCGACACGGGCCGGCCCGCGGCGAGCAGCAGGGCGGTGAGCAGGGCGCGGCCCTTGGGCGATCCGGGTGTCCGGTCCACCCCTTCGTCGTCGTCGACGGACAGCGGACCGAGCAGCCCGAACTTCACGTGTTCCCCCGCGCACTCCGGGCCTGTTCGGGCCCTCGTGGCGTGCATCGTAGCGTGCGGTCTTCACGGGACATGTCAGAAATTCTTGGCGCCCGCCGTGATCGCCTCGCGGATGCGGTGATAGGTGCCGCAGCGGCAGATGTTGCGGATCTCGTCGAAGTCCGCCTCCCCGATCTCGTGCCCGGCGGCCCGCGCCTGGCGGACCTTGGCGACGGCCGCCATGATCTGGCCGGGCTGGCAGTAGCCGCACTGGGCCACGTCGTACTCCAGCCACGCCTCCTGCATCGGGTGGAGCTCCTTGCCCACGGTGGCGGGCAGCCCCTCGATGGTGGTGACCTCGTCGGTGGGGCCGATGTCCTTGACCGGCACCGAGCAGGGGTTGAACGCCCTGCCGTTGATGTGGCTGGTGCACGCCTGGCAGACGCCGAGGCCGCACCCGTACTTGGGGCCGGTCACGCCGAGGACGTCACGCAGCACCCAGAGCAGCCGGACGTCGTCCTCGACGTCCACCGAGACCGGCCTGCCGTTGAGGATGAAGGTGTGCTGAGGCACGGATGCTCCTAGTACGCGCGGCTCAAGCCGTCGGTGGGGGACGCGGGGATCGGGGGCACGGTCGGCAGCGGTTCGAAGCCGAGGGGCTCGTCGTGGTTGATGGGGAAGGTGGTCGGCATGGTGCCGGTGGCGCGGCCGTAGGCGCAGGCCACCGCCGCCATCGCGCCCGCCACCGCCAGCTCGCCCGCCCCGCCCGGCTTGTCGCCGGTCGGCGGCATCACGATGATCTCCAGCTCGGGCGGGGTGTTCCACTGCCGGGTGTAGAAGTAGTTGTCCCAGCTGCCTTCGAGGAAGTGGCCGTCCTTGAGGTGCAGGCCGGAGCTGAGCGTGACGGCGATGCCGTCCATGATCCCGCCCATCATCTGGGCCTCCAGACCGCGCGGGTTGACCGCGAGCCCCACGTCGACGGCGCACACCACCCGGGTGACGCGCGGCCCGGTGTACGCGTCGGGGACGCGCCGCCCGGTCGTCGCGGGCCGGCAGTCGATCTCCGCGAGGACGGCGACGAAGCCGTGGTACTCGGGGTGCAGCGCGATGCCCTGCGCCGTGCCCGCGGGCATGCTCCGGCCCCACTCGCCGGCCTGGGCCACCTTGTCCAGGACGGCCCGGGCCCGGTCCTCCTTGAGGAACTCGCGCCGGAAGCGGTAGGCGTCCTTGCCCATCCGCGCCGCGAGCTGGTCGACCACGAGCTCCTGGGCGCAGCGGACGTTGGGCGAGTAGATGTTGCGCATGCTGCCGGTGTTGAAGCCCTTGTCCACCTCGGCGAGCAGCTGGGTGGTGACGCCGAAGTGGTAGGGGCTCTGCTGGGTGAGCTCGAAGATGGTCTCGGAGAAGGCCAGGTCGCCCACCGGCAGCTTGGCCGCCATGGAGGTGATGATCTCGCCGAGCCCGTGCCCGAAGTCGGTGGCCACCGAGGTGTGCCGCTGTTCGTACGAGAGGACCTGGCCCAGCGAGTAGGTGGCCCGGACCCGGGAGGTGGACATCGGGTGGGTGCGGCCCTGGCGGAAGTCGTCGGTGCGGTGCCACATCAGCTTGACGGGTCTGCCCATCGCCCGTGAGACCAGGGCGGCTTCGAGCGCCGCGTCGTGGAAGAGCTTGCGCCCGAACGACCCGCCGCCCTCGGTGACGTGCACGGTCACCGCGGACACCGGCAGACCCAGCTTCAGCGCGATGGTCTCCTGGGCGGTGATCGGGGTCTTCAGGGACGCCCAGATCTCGGCCCGGTCGCTCCGGACGTCCGCCACCGCGCAGTTGGGCTCCAGGGCGCTGCTGCTGGCGAAGTGGAAGGTGAAGCGCGCGTCCACCGACTTGACCAGCGGGTCGAGCGCCGGGATCACCAGCGGGAGCTCGGCGGCGCGCAGCTCCTTGAGGACGGTGGCGTCGGACGCGCCGTCCTCGGTGCCGGGCCCCCACGACACCCGCAGGGCCCGCACCGCGTCGATGCACTGGCCGAAGGTGCGTCCGCGCACGGCCACTCCGGTGGGCACCGTGACGACATGGGTGATGCCGGGCATGGCGAGCACCGCGTCCCGGTTCTCCACCGACCGTACGGTGCCGTTGATGGTGGGCGCCCTGCACACCATGGTGGGCAGCGCGTCCGGCACGCTCACGTCCATCGCGAACTGCTTGCGTCCGGTCACCGCGGCCAGCGCGTCGACACGGTTGCGCGGGGTGCCGATGACACCGAACCGCTCGGGGTTCTTCAGGGTGACGGAGAGCCGGAGCACGGTGCGGCTGGCGGCCCTGGCCGCGAGTTCGCCGTAGGTGGCGGTGCGGCCCTTCGGGGAGGTGATGACGCCCGCCCGGGTGGTGAGGGTGGCTGCGGGCTCGCCGAACTCGGCGGCGGCGACGGCCAGGAGCCGGGCGCGGGCGGTCGCCGCGGCCACCCGGATCGGGGTGAAGGTGGCGATGGTGGTGTTGGACGCGCCGGTCATCTGGTTGAACAGCAGCTCGGGCCGTGCGTCGGCCAGCGACACCCGGACCTTCTCCAGCGGCAGGTCGAGCTCCTCCGCGACGAGCATCGCGGAGGAGGTGGTCACGCCCTGGCCCACCTCGGCGCGCGGCAGGGCGAAGGAGGCCGTGCCGTCCGCGCCGAGCTCGATCGTGATCAGGTGCGAGGTCGGCAGGGCGGCGTCCGTGAGCATGTCGTTGAGGTCGTAGATCTCGGACGGCCCGGGGAGCGAGGGGACGGCCGCCTCGGCCCGCGCCGGCGCCACGACGGCCTCGCCGAGTTCGGCGGCGACGGTCAGCGTCGAGGCGGCGAGCACGTACCCCAGGAAGCGCCGTCGCCCCAACTCCGGGGCCGGGGCCGCTTTCTCCCGCTCCGGACGCCCCTGTGCGGCTGCCATCCACCCGTCCCTTCGTCACCTGCTCCGTCCACGCCGTGTCAGAGGGTCACATATTTCTCGTGAGTAACACCAGAGCGGGATCGGGACCGATGGGGTCCAGAACGGCACGGACGCCCGCCGGGGCACTCGGGCAGAGGTCGGCACCCGGCGCGGATCGCTGCCGAGGGAGTCCGGACCCCCTCGGCGCCCGCCACCGGGTTGCCGCCTCGGGAGCATCGTTTCCTTCGCCGTAACCCCAGTCAATCCTCTGGTTTTCTTTCAAAGATCCAAGCAATACCTTGGATTGCATGACCCTCGACGACCTCCGTGTCTTCGTCGCCGCCTGCGAGTCGGGCAATCTCAGCGCGGTGGCCCGCGATCTCTCCCGTACGCAGTCGGCGGTGAGCCAGCACGTCAAGCGGCTGGAGGCGGAGCTCGGGCTGCCCCTGCTCGAACGGCAGCCGCGCGGGGTGTCCCCCACCCAGGCCGGCCGCATCCTGCACCAGGCCGCCTCCCAGGGCATCGGCCATCTGGAGCTCGCCGTGCGGCGGCTGCACGACATGAAGCAGGGCGACGGCGGCACCGTGCGGATCACCACGGGCGCCACCACCGTGCGGCACTTCATGTCCGAGGGAGTGGTCCGCTTCCGGCGCGAACACCCCGCCGCCAAGCTGGAGTTCCGCACCGAGAACTCCGGACGCGGCTGCTTCGATGCGCTGGCGGCGGGCGAGTCCGACCTCGCCTGGATCACCATCGGTCCACCGGTGCGGGGCATCGAGCAGCGGCCGGTGACCGAGCTGCCCTGGGTGCTCGCCGTCCACGCCGACGACCCGCTGGCGCGCCGCACCCATGTCGAGCCCGCCGACCTGGCGGCCGTCCGGCACATCCAGCTGCCCGCCAACTCCATGTCCCGCCACCGGCTCGACGAGCAACTGGCCCGCCACGGAGTGCGGTTGACGTCGACCACCAGCGTCGCGGACTGGGACACCGCCATCCTGCTGGCCGAGCTGGGCCTCGGCCACGCGGTGGTGCCCGCCCTGCCGGGCTGGACCGGTGGCGGCCGTGCCGCCCTGCGCCTGGTGCCCGTCCCCGCGCTGTCACCGCTGGCGGCGGGCTGGGCGGTACGCCAGTGGGACGCGCTGGGCCCGCTCACCCGGGAGTTCGCGGCCACCGTCGCCGACAGCCTGGCGGACCGCCCCCGGCCATGACACGCGGCACGGCCCGGACGGCACTCCGACGGGCGCCGGCCGACGCACCCCCGCCCCCCACGGTGTGCACCGGCCGGCACTCCCCCGTCGTGCCCCTTCAGGCTGGCATCCCCCGCGCCGCGGAGGTGACGTGTTTCGGGCTGGTCCGAAACACGCCATCCGGCCATGCTCGGGCGCGTGACCCTGCGCATCCACTTCACCGCCGACGACCTGGCCCGCACCCGGGTCGCCGAGGGCCCGCGCCCGATGCTCGAACTGGACATCGCGCTGCGGATGTTGCGGGAGCCCGCGCACCGCGCGCGGTTCGACGCGTGGCGCCGGGAGTCGTCGGCCCGGCTCGCCCCGCGCCACCGGATGGCGCTGGACCTCGTCCCGGTCCGGGGCTGGTCGCTGGACCTGCTGCTGCCGGTGGAACCCGGCGGCACGCGGGAGCTGTGGGAGAAGGTGCGGGCGACACCGCCCCGCCAGGTGCGCGAGCACGTGGAGCGGTGGACGGGCCGGGTCACCCGGCTGCCCGGGTGGACGGCGCGGATCGTGGACGACCCGGCCTTCGTCGGCGAGCTCGCCGATGTCTTCGAGGAGACCTACGAGCAGCTCGTGGGGCCCTACTGGCCGCGCATCGAGCAACTGGCGGGCGCCGACCGGGCGATGCGGATGCGGCACCTCACCGAGGGCGGTGTGGAGCGCCTGCTCCAGGGGCTGAACCCGCCCCGGGTGCGGTGGAACCCGCCGGTGCTCGAACTGACCATGGCCTCGGGCCACGAGGGCGACGTACACCTCGACGGGCGGGGACTGCTGCTGATCCCCACGCTCTTCGGCTGCACCCACCCCGTGCTCGGCGACGACGCGGGCGGCTCCCAGCCCTGGATCAGCTTCCCCGTCGTCCCCGACCGCACCCCGTGGCTGCCGCTCTCCACGACGACGACCGCGGGCGCCCTCACCGCCGCGCCGCGCTCGCTCTCGGCGCTGCTCGGCCGCACCCGGGCCACCGTGCTGTGCGCGATCGCCGACCAGCCGGGCCTGACGACCAGTCAACTCGCTTCCCGTACCGGCATCTCACCCGCGAGCGCGAGCGAGCACGCCACGGTGCTGCGCTCGGCCGGTCTGGTCGGCAGCGCCCGGGACCGCCAGGCCGTCCTGCACACCCTCACCCCGGCCGGGGCCGGACTGCTCAACGCCTCCGCCTCGGACATCGGAGGGGAACCGGCGGGCGTGCGGGGGTGAGGGCGCGCGGGACGGCCCGTCACGCCGCCCCGGCGACACCGTGTGTCCCAGGTCACGTCCGCGATATCGGTTATCCCGTCGGCCCCGCCCGCTCTCCCAGGTGCCGGAGACCTCCCGGCAGTACCGGACAGAGAACGGAGCAGCATGCAGCACCACGACGACCACCCGCACGCCCGGCCCTCGACCGAGGGGCGGGCCGGGCGCCGGCGGGCGCGGAAGCGGTCCCGCCGCGCCACCGTGACCGCCGCCGCCGCAACCGTGGCGGTCGCCGCCGTCGCCGGGGCACTGCTCTGGCCGGACTCGCCCGAAAACGCCGAGGCGGTACGGACGCCCGCCGCGCTCCCCGCCGGACACCTCCTCGACCCGGGCGCCGACTCGTCCGTCACCCCCTCCCCGCCGGCCGCCGCCGCTCCCACGCGCTCGGCCGCGCCCGCCAAGTCCCCCGCCACCAGGCCCGAGCCGCGCCCCGGCACACCGAAGCCCGCCACCCCCCGTACGGCCCCGGGCACCGGCACCACCTCGGCGGGCGGGCCCACCGACAACCGGCCGCCCAGCAGGAAGCCCGCCCCGCGGCCGGGCGGCGGACCGGCCACCGGCACCGCGGCCGAGTACGTGCGACAGGTCGTCGCCCTCGCCAACGCCGAACGCGCGAAGGCGGGTTGCTCGCCCCTCCGGGCCGACACCCGGCTCGACTCCTCCGCCCGGGCGCACGCCGACGACATGGCCGCGCGCGACTACTACGAGCACGACAGCCCGGAGGGGCGCGACGCCGGCGACCGGATGAGCGCGGCCGGGTACGCCTGGCACAAGTGGGGCGAGAACATCCACCGGGGCCCGAAGACCCCCGAGGCGGCGATGCGCGACTGGATGAACAGCCCCGGCCACCGCGCCAACATCCTGGACTGCGGGTTCAAGGACATCGGCGTGGGCGTGAACCTCGGCGGCAACGGCCCCTGGTGGGTGCAGAACTTCGGCAGCTGACCCGGCGGGGCGCACGGTGCGCGTTCAGGACATCGGACCGGCGAAGTCCTGGACCCACACCGTGCCGTCGGGCCCGGGCACGGCGGCCACGCCCGTGTCCCGGTACCCGCAGTCGAGCATGTTCCGCTGGTGGATGGAACCGTCCATCCAGTCCCCGAACACGGAGGCCGCGTCCGCGCCGCCCCGGTCCAGGTTCTCCGCCCACGCCCCGACGGGGTAGCCGGTCGCCCTGATCCGGGCGTCGGCGTGCTGTCCTTCCGGGTTCGCGTGGTCGTAGTAGTGGCGGTTCACCATGTCGCGCGCGTGCCGCACGGCCGCCCTGGTGAGCCGGGCGTCGGTACGCAGAGGAGCGCAGCCGGCCGTACGGCGACGGGCGTTGACGAGTTGGACGAGGCGCTGGTCGGGGGTGAGGACCGTGGGCTTCGGGGTGGGCCTGGGACTCTTGCGGGCGGGCGTGGGCGTGGGGCTCGCCCTGGTGGGTGAGGGGCTCGGGGGACTCGACGGGGTCGGCGCCGCGAGGGGCGCCGAGGCGCTCGGGGAACTCGGCGGCGCGGCCTGGGGCCGGGAGCCCGGGTCCGGCCACAGCAGGAGGACCAGGAGCCCGAGGACGGCGGCGAGGGCGCCGGGCACCGCGTACCGGCGGAGCTTCGAGGGGGTGCCCGCGCCCGGCCCGGCGTGCCGCGCCCCCACCGACGGCGTGGGCGTCGCGGCGGGCGCGGGCATCGGGGCCGCCGCGGGCGGTGTCACGGCGGCCACCGGCGCGAGCCGGTCGGGACGTACCAGCGAGGCCGCCCCGTACAGCGGCACGATCAGCGCCAGCCCGGCCAGCAGGCCCTCGGCGGGGACGAGCCCGTGGCGGTGGCCTGAGCAGATCCGGCAGTCCCGGGTGTGCCGGGCGATCCTTTTGCGCCACACCGGCGCGGGTCGCCCGTCCCACTTGGCGACCACCGGGGCGAGTCCCGCGCAGGGCGGCCGGGCGGCGAGCGCCCGCACCACGGTCCGGCCGGTCTCCAGCTGGGTCTTCATGCGCTGGACGCGTACGGCGGCGTGCGCCGGGGCGAGCCCCATGGCCTCGGCGAGTTCGGCCCGGGTGAGCTCGCCCGCCGCCTCCTGCCACCACAGCGCCAGCAGCTCGCGGTCGTCCGGGTCCAGCCAGCGGGTCGCCTCGGCCACTTCGCGGCGCTGCCCGGACAGGCCGAGCCGCAGGATGGTGAGGTCCGCGAAGTCCGGCTCGGGCCCGGCCGCCTCGGCGAGGCCGTCCGGGCCGGGCAGCACGGTGTGCTGCTGCGTCCGCCAGCGGCGGCGTATCTGGTTCATGGCGATGGCGATCAGCCAGGACCGGAACCGGGACGGCTCGCGCAGCCCGTCGAGCCCCTCCAGCGCGTGGAACATGGTCTCCTGCACCACGTCGTCCACGTCGGCGTGACCGTCCAGGGCCCGCCCGACGACGTTGTAGACCAGCGGCAGGTAGTCGGCGGCCAGCCGCTCCCGCGCCCCGGCGTCACCGGTCCGCGCGGCGCCGACCAGATCCGGCATGGACGTGCTGTCCCTGTGCATGTGCTCCCTCACCCGCTGGCGTCGTGCGTGCGCTCCCGTCGCTTCGGAGACCCCCGGCGGACGCGGCGGTAACAGGAACTCGGGGCTCATTTTGTCCGACGCCCCGGGCGGCCGGCCGCCCGCGTTGTGATCGAGGGGGACAAGCGGGACTCTTGGGGTAGATGCGACCGGGCGTGACCGGTGCGCCGGAAGCGACCACCCACCCGGTCCGGAAGGGGTGAGTGAGGTGCGCGTACTGCTGAGGGCCGAGATGGATACGGAGAAGGGCAACGAAGCCATCAGGAGCGGCTCGCTCGACAAGACCATGACGGCCGCCCTGGAGGCGATCCGCCCCGAGGCCGCCTACTTCACCGTCCAGAACGGACGCCGCACGGCCTACATCGTCTTCGACCTGGCCGACCAGTCCGACCTGCCGAGGATCGCCGAGCCCTTCTTCATGGAGATGGGCGCGAAGATAGATTTCACCCCGGTCATGAACCGCGAGGACCTGGGCAAGGGGCTGGCCGCCCTGGGCAACTGACCCCGCTCAGGAGCCCGTGGGACCGGCGGGCGGGGCGCCCGAGACCGCCGCCCGGTAGAGGGCCTCGGTCGCGTCGCCGAAGTACGCGCTGTAGGAGACCTGGGGCGTGTTGCCCCCGGTGTGGTAGCCGCCGATGACCCCGATCACCCCCCAGCCGCCCCGCCACGGCACCAGCATCGGTCCGCCGCTGGTGCCGCCGACGAACGCGTCGCAGGCGATGCGCGGGAAGGTGCCCGGGTCCGCCGGGTCGTCGCTCTCCCACCGGGTGGTCCAGCTCCAGCACTCCAGCGGCTTCTGCGCCCCTCCCGGGTACCCGATCATCCGCACCGGGACGTGGAAGTACCCCGTCCCGGTGAGCAGCCGCACCCCGCCCACCGCGTCCTGGAGCAGCCGGCCGTTCTCGTTGGGGCCGGTGACGGCGAAGCCGAAGTCGTAGGCGGCCCCGGCGTGCTCGCCCAGGTCGTAGTACTCCCGCGCGACGTACACGCCGTTGGTGACGACCGGGAAGACGCCGAACGGCTTCAGCCCGTCGTGGTACTGCGGCACGAACGCCAGATGCCGTCGCGGGCTGCCGCCGGAGTACCCCTTGAGGCAGTGTCCGGCGCTGAGCACCAGGTTGCGGCCGGGGCTGCGGACCGCGGAGGCGCTGCAGGTGCGCCCGGTCCCGGTCGCGTCGGTCCAGAAGAAGGTGCCCGCCTGGGGCATGCCGTCGAAGCTGCGGCTGGGCGGGATGTACTCGCCCGGCCGGGGCCCGTCGACCGCGGGCCCGGCCGTGCGGGCCGCGGCGGTGGCGGCGCCCCCGCGCGCGTCCTGCGGCAGCGCGGCGGCCATCCGGGCCGGGCTCCAGTACGCGTCGAGCCGCGCGGCGGCGGCGACCGCCGCGCCCCGGGCGCCCCCGGCCGGTGCTCCCTGGGCCCCCGCCCCGTCGGCCGAGGCCGTCGGGGCGAAGCCCGCGCCGAGCAGCAGGGCCGCCGCGCACACGGCGGCGTTCCGCACGATCCTGGTCCTACGCACCATCAGTTTCCCTCCGGCAACCCGCTGTCGGGCACGAGTGAGGCCCCACCATAGGCGCGGCGCGTTGCGGGAAGAAGGGTGCGCGGTGGCCGGTGTCCCGCGTCCGGGTTACCGCACGGGAGCGGGCTCGACGGCCGGTTCGAGCAGCACCGAACGCAGCTGGGCCACCAACTGGTCGTCCGCCCCGAGCAGTTCGGCCGCGTACCCGCGCACCGAGCCGTACCGCTCGGTCAGGTCGGCGAGGAAGAACCGCATGATCTCGGCGGGGGCGCGCCCATAGCCCGGCCAGGTGATCTCGCGGTCCGGGTGGGCGGCCCGCCAGTCGGCGATCAGCCGGTCGGTGGCGAGCCCGGTGAGGGTGAAGTCCTCGACGATCACCTCCTCGTCCACCCCGAGCAGGGCGAGGACCAGCGCGGCCAGCAGCCCGGTGCGGTCCTTGCCGGAGGCGCAGTGGAACACCAGCGGCCCGCTGTCGGCCGAGGCGATCGTGGCCAGGGCCTCGCGCAGCTCGGCCACGCCGTCCTCGGCGACTTCGAGGAAGCGGTCGGCGAGGTAGCGGCCCGTCTCGACTTCCGGGCCGAGGGCCGCCTGGTCGTACGGCCGGTGCTCGATGCTCAGATTGCGGTAGGCCAGCGCGGTGTGCTCCGGCACCCGGCCCTTGGAGGCGATCTCCCACGGGTAGCGCAGGTCGATCACGGTGCGCACGCCGAGGGCGAGGAAGCGGTCCCAGTCCTCGCCCGCGAGCTTGCCCAGGGAGTCGGACCGGTAGAGCCGCCCCCAGCGGACGGTCAGGCCGTCCTCGGTGCGATAGCCCCCGAGGTCACGGAAGTTGTGCAGCCGTTCGAACTCGATGTGCCTGTTCACAGGTCCGCACCCTACGGCCGCCGCCGCGCGTCGGACGTGGTGGGGATCACGTACCGCACCCGGGGCCGGAACCGCTGGTGGACGGTCCGCCGGGTTGAGATCCTTTCCCCATGGCCGAATGGGCGAACTACGCGCTCGTTCCCGGGAGCGGCGACCCCGGCGCGTACGAGTTGTACGAGTCGCGCTTCGGCGCGCCCGGCCTCGACCTCGACCTGCTGGCCGGCCCGGACGTGGTCCTGCCGTTCGTGCGCGGCCACCGCGCCGCGCACGGGCAGTGGCGTGACGACGTCCGGTGCGAGGGCGCGGCCCTGGTCGACGAGGGGCGCAAGGTGCTGCTCTCCTTCGTCCAGGACGGCCCGAGGACCTGTCTGCGCCACCGGGCGGCGGCCCTGGAGCTGCTCGGGCACGCCTGGCCGGGCTGGGAGTCGCGCCACACCTACGACGGCCCGGCCGAGCTGCGCGCCTATCTGGGCCTGGACCCGGAGGCGGTCCGCGACCCCCAACTGGGCGTCGCCGCGGGTGCGTTGATCGCCCCGGGGGACGAGGAACTGGCAGAGGACGACCCCTGGGTCACGGCCGTCACCGTCGGCCCGGACCGCTGCCATCTGGTGGCCGCCACCGGGGACCACCCGATCGCGGAGGGCCCCGCGCTCCTGGAGCGGCTGGCCGGTGCGCCGGACCACGGCCGCTGCGGCCTCGCCGTCCTGTCGGGCCTGCACATCGACCCGGAGCGCCGCCGGGTGGGCTGGTGGCTGCCGGGCGCCCAGGCCGGGGCGTACGAGATGGCCGCGCGCTGGCCGGGCTGGACGGTCACGTTCTGGCGGGACCGGTGGGACGCCCACGGCCGCGCCTGCGGCGGTCTGTTCACCCCGCCGCCGGTGGACCGCGCCCGGGCCCTCGCCGAAGTACGGGACGAGGCCCGCGAGCACTGGGCGCAGCGGCGCGACGAGACGGCCCTCGCGGCCGTCGACCGGGCCTGGCGGCGGGCGGTACGGACCCGGGCGCCGGGCGGAACCGGCTGAGCGGGTCCCGTCGCCGCCGCGTCACCCGTCGCCGCGCCCCGGCCCGTCCGCCGGTCCGGCCCGCAGGTCCCCCAGCGCCAGCAGCAGCGCCCCCACCACGAAGGCGATCGACACCAGCAGCCCGTGGGCGTACGCGGTGGTCCAGCCCTCGCGGGACAGCCGGGCGAAGAAGACCGAGCCGACGGCGGCGATGCCGATGGCGGAGCCCACCCGCTGACCGGTCTGGAGGGTGCCGCCCGCGCTGCCCGCCGAGCGCACCGGGACCTGAGAGAGCGTCAGGGTCTGGTTGGGGGCGATGACCAGACCGCTGCCGAGGCCCGCGATGAGCAGCGGCGCCGCCATCGCCCACGCGCCCGCCCGGCCGGGGACCAGGTGCACGGCGAGCGCGGTGGCGCCGAGGCCGACGGCGACCGTCACCAGTCCGACGGCGACCAGTCGGCGGCCGAAGCGGGTGACCAGCCGCCCGCCGACGGAGGCGGCGACGCCGGAGCCCACCGCGAACGGGGTGATGGCCAGCCCCGCGAGCAGCGCGCTCAGCCCCAGCCCGGCCTGGAGGTAGAGCGCGGTGACGAAGAAGATCGAGGTGAAGCCGCCGAAGTAGAGCAGGATCAGCGCGCAGCCGAGCCAGTAACCGCGTCGGCGAAAGAGCGTCAGGTCGAGCAGCGGGGAGGCGCCGCGCGCGGTCTGCCGCCGCTCCCACCCCACGAATCCGGCCAGCAGCGCCGCCGCCACGACCAGCAGCAGCCACTTGAGCGGTCCGTGCCACTGCTGCGCCTGGACGAAGGGCAGCAGCAGGGCCAGCACACCGGCCCCGAGCAGCAGCACCCCGACCGGGTCGAGGGCCCGCAGCGGGACGCGGCGGGCGGAGGGGGTGTCCGGGAGCAGCCGCCGGGCCAGTACCAGACAGGTGATGCCGATGGGCACGTTGACGTAGAACACCCAGCGCCAGCCCTCGTGCGGGCCCGCCGCGTGGATGAGCACTCCGCCGAGGAGCGGCCCGACCGCGGTGGAGATGCCGATGACGCTGCCCATCATCCCGAAGGCCCGGCCGCGTTCGGCGCCGGTGAACATCTGCTGGATCAGCGCCGAGATCTGGGGCGAGATCAGCCCTCCGGCCAGGCCCTGGACGGCCCGCGCGGCCACCAGCCACAGGCTGGACTGGGCCGCCCCGCAGGCCGCCGAGGCGACGACGAAGAGGGCGAGGCCGGTCAGGAACACCGCCCGTCGCCCGCGCGCGTCACCGATCCGCCCGGCGGGGACGAGGAACAGCCCGAAGGCGAGCGCGTATCCGGAGAGGACCCACTGGAGATCGGCCTCGGGGGCGTGCAGCGCCGCCCGGACCGACGGCAGCGCCACATTGACGATCGACACGTCGAGCAGCGTCATGAACGCCGCCACCAGACACACCGCGAGCGCACGCCAGCGCGCCCGCTCGGACAGGTCGCCGGTCCGCCGGGTGCCCGGCCCGCCCTCGGAATCCGCAGTCACCGGCGGCCCTTCTCTCGCACGGACGAGTACGCCACGGTAGCGCGCCGTTACGGCCCGTAACTCTTGCGACGCACACTCGCGAGAGGATGATGGAATGAGCACCGCCTCCGGACGCGCGTCCGGGCGCGGCTTCCTCCGGCACGCGGGAGGCACCATGCCCTCCGAGGTGAACAGCCCCCGGGCCCGCTATCGCGAGCAGACCCGTGCGGAGATCAAGGCGATGGCGCTCCAGCAGCTCGCCGAGGGCGGCGCGCAGTCGGTGGCGCTGACCCGGATCGCCAAGGAGATGGGGCTGTCCGGACCCGCCCTGTACCGCTACTTCGCGAGCCGCGACGACCTGCTGAGCGATCTGATCCGGGACGCCTACGACGATCTGGCCTGGACGGTCGCGCACACCAGCGGCGACCGCGCGGCCGGTCCGCGCTCCGCGCTGCACGCCCTCGCCGACGCCTGGCTGGACTGGGCCACCGCGCAGCCGCACCGCTATCTGCTGATCCAGGGGCCGCCGGTGCCGGGGTACGCGGCACCGCCCGACGCCCTGGAGCGCGCGCGGGCCGCGCTCGGCCCGTTCCTGCTGCTCTTCGCCGCGGGAGACCCGGTCGAGGTGTTCCGGCCGACGGTCGCGGAGATGGCCGCGTGGGTGCGCGAGGACGACTCCGTGGCCGACTGGCTCCAGGAGCGGGCCCGGCTGGTGCCCGGCGATCCGCGCGCGGGCACGGCGCTGGCGGGCGCGGTGCTCGCCTGGTCCCAGCTGCACGGCACGGTGAGCCTCGCGGTCTCGGGCCAGTACGAGGGGATGCGGCAGCGGGCGCGGACGCTGCTGACGGCCCAAGTGGACGCGCTGGCGGACGGGTTCCGGCTGCCGTGAGCCGTCGTGCTTCACGGCTGCCCGGAGAACTGCCCTTTTCGCACTGCCCGGTTGGTCCTTCCGTGTGCCACCGCTCTCTCGATTCAAAGAGGTTGCCTTTTCGACCAGCCCAAGAAAAGACTCATTGCGGTCTCGTTCCTCCGCGACTCCTTGACGCCTCATTCACCTCCCAGTTGACTTCCAGCCACCTCGGCCGCATACCTGCGGCCTCGTCAGGGAGGGCACCGAATGAACACGGGTACGCGTCGTGCCGCGACGGCCATGACCGCCGCCGCGCTGGCAGTCTCTCTCGCCGCCTGTGGCAGCGCCAAGGACTCGGGCGCGGCGGCCAAGGATTCGGCGGCGAAGAAAGGCGGGGCACTCAGGATCGGTCTGCTCCTGCCGGAGAACCAGACCGCGCGTTACGAGAAGTTCGACAAGCCGCTGATCGAGAAGATGGTCCGGGATCTCACGAACGGCAAGGGCCAGGTCGTCTATGCCAACGCGAAGCAGGACGCGACCCTTCAGGCCCAGCAGGTCGACGCGATGATCACCAACAAGGTCGACGCGCTGATCGTGGACGCGGTGGACTCCAAGGCGATCGCGGGCGCGGTCAAGAAGGCCAAGGACCGGGGCATCCCGGTCGTCGCCTTCGACCGGCTGGCCGAGGGCCCGATCGACGCGTACACGTCGTTCGACAACGAGCAGGTCGGCCATGTGCAGGGCAAGGCCCTGGTGGACGCGCTGGGCGCGAAGGCCAAGGACGGCCAGATCGTGATGATGAACGGCGCGATCACCGACCCGAACGCCGCCCTGTTCAAGAAGGGCGCGCACGCCGAGCTCGACGGCAAGGTGAACATCGGCAAGGAGTACGACACCAAGGAGTGGAAGCCGGAGAACGCCAACGCCAACATGGAGGGCGCGATCTCGGCCCTGGGCAAGGACAAGATCATTGGCGTCTACTCCGCCAACGACGGCATGGCGGGCGGCATCATCACCGCCCTCAAGGCGGCCGGCCTGTCCAAGCTCCCCCCGGTCACCGGCCAGGACGCCGAACTCGCCGGCGTCCAGCGCATCGTCATGGGCGAGCAGTTCATGAGCGTCTACAAGCCCTACGTCCAGGAGGGCCCGGTGGCCGCGCAGATGGCCGTGGCGCTCGCCAAGGGGCAGCCGCTCACCATGATCACCAAGGCGACGGTCGACTCCCCCACCACCAAGGCCATCCCGTCCGTGATCATCCCGATCGTGGCGCTCACCAAGGCGAACGTGAAGGAGACCGTCCTCCGCGACGGCATCTACACGGCCTCCGAGATCTGCACGGCCAACCTGAAGGACGCCTGCGCCGCGATGGACCTCAAGTAGCGGATGCCGCATTGTGATCGCAAATGGTTGTGCCCCGGAGCTTCACCGGGGCGCAACCGCATTGTGGAGCCCTCCCGACTCCCGTTGTCCGGTGGCTCAATAGGCCCTCTCCCCTCGCGCCCTGCCCCCCATTAGCGTGCCTCGGCGCGGGGGTCACTCGGGGAAAGGGTCTCACTGGCGTGTTCTATTACGCGTTCAAATACATCGTGCTCATACCGCTCCTGCGGTGGCCATTGCGGCCCAGGGTCGAGGGGCTCCGGCACGTTCCGCGCACCGGGGCCGCGATCATCGCGGGAAACCACCTCTCCTTCTGCGACTCCTTTCTGGTGCCGGTGACGCTACGGCGCCGGGTCACCTATCTCTGCAAGATGGAGTACTTCACCGGCCGGGGTGCCAAAGGGCGGCTCACCGCCGCGTTCTTCCGAAGCGTCGGGCAAATACCCGTGGACCGCTCGGGCAAAGACGCGGCGCGGGCCGCGATCGACACCGGGGTCGCGGTGCTGCGGAGCGGCGGACTGCTCGGCATCTACCCCGAGGGCACCCGCTCGCACGACGGCCGCCTCTACAAGGGCAAGGCGGGGGTCGCCGCGATGGCGCTGCGCACCGGCGCGCCCGTCGTCCCCTGCGCGATGATCGGCACCTTCGAGGCCCAGGAGCGCGGCCGGCGGCTGCCCCGGCGCGTACCGGTCACCATGCGCTTCGGCGCACCCCTGGACTTCTCCCGGTACGCGGCCGTGAGCGACCGGCCCGCGGTGCTGCGCGCGGTGACCGACGAGATCATGTACGCGATCCGCGCGCTCTCCGAGCAGGAGTACGTGGACGTCTACGCGGCGCAGGCCAGGGCCGCCGCCGAGGCCGCGGACCCGGCGCGGACGGTACGGCCCGGCGCGTTCAGTGCGCCTGGTCCAGTGCCGTCGTGAGGCGCCCCAGGAGCTGCTGGAGGGAGAGGACCTCCTCGACCGTCAGACCGGTCGCGGAGAGGATCCTCAGCGGCACGGGCAGGGCGCGTTCGCGCAGGTCCGAGCCCTCTTCGGTGAGCCTGACCGTCACCGAGCGCTCATCCTCGGCGCTGCGCTCGCGGGTCACCAGGCCGGCCGCCTCCAGCCGCTTCAGCAGCGGCGAGAGGGTGCCCGAGTCGAGCCGCAGCCGCTCGCCGATCACCTTGACGGGCTGCGGGCCGTGCTCCCAGAGCACCAGCATCACCAGGTACTGCGGATAGGTGAGGCCGAGGTCCTTGAGCGCGTCGCGGTAGACGCCGCCGAACGCCCGTGAGGCGGCGTGCAGCGAGAAGCAGACCTGGTGGTCGAGGCGGAGCAGATCGACGTCGGACGCCAGGGGCGCGGGCGACGCGGCGGGGGTCGACGAGGAGCTCATGGATCCAGAGTAGCTTGTCGCCCATCATTCAGTTGCGCACCATTTAGTTGTGTGCAACTCTTTGGGGCAGAGGGGCGGCCGTCACCCGCCCCGCACACTCACCACCCGACGGAAGAAGGCACCTCCATGGACGCGCTGTACACCGCTGCCGCCACCGCCAACGGGCGCGAGGGCCGGGCCGTGAGCTCGGACGGTCAGCTCGACCTCGCGCTCGCCATGCCCCCGGCGCTCGGCGGCAACGGCCAGGGCACCAACCCCGAGCAGCTCTTCGCCGCCGGGTACGCGGCCTGCTTCGCGAGCGCCATGGGCGTCGTCGGCCGCGAGCTGAAGGTCGACACCAAGGACGTCTCGGTCACCGCCGAGGTCTCCATCGGCAAGGACGACACCGGCTTCGGGCTCGCGGTCGTCATGCGCGTCGAGCTGCCGGAGGAGCTGGCGGGCGAGACCGGCCGCCGGCTGGTGGAGGCGACGCACGCCTTCTGCCCGTACTCCAAGGCGACGCGCGGCAACATCGAGGTCGAGCTCGTCGTCGAGTAACACCCCTCCTGCGCCCGGCCCGCGCGAGCCGGCCGGGCGCGGACGACGAACGGGCGCCCGCCCCCCCGAGGGGACGGGCGCCCGTTTCCGCCGTTTCCGGCTCAGCACATCTTGTAGTCGACCCTGGTCGAGTTGTACGAGCAGCTGTCGACCCGGCTGCCGTTGGCCTTCTTCAGGGTCGCCGTGTCCTTGTCGTTGTTCCACACATAGGCGGCCCGGCCCTGGTAGAGGTGGGCCGCCGAGTTCCGGCCCTTGCCGGTGTGCACGGTCACCGTCGCGCCCTTGCCGAGGGTGTAGTTGCCGAAGACGTACCGGTGGTTGGAGGCGTCGGTGAGCGTCCACCCCTTGAGGCTCACGGCCCGGGACGTGGTGTTGCGGATCTGTACGTACTCGCCGTTCAGGCTCGCGTTGGAGCGCGTGTCCGTGCCCGGGCTGTCGTAGTAGATCTTGTACAGGTGCACCGACCCGGAGGCGGCCTGCGCCTGGGTGGGCACCACCGCGACGGCGGCGAGGGCCGCCGCACCGGCGGTGACGGTCAGAATGCGCGTACGCAGCATGGATGTCCCTTGCGTTCGGTCCGGGCACCCCCCAAATCGGGCCCGGCGAAGCCCCCACGCTAGCGAGCGGCTCCGGGGCGCCGAGGGCGGGTTACCGAACCGCGACACTCACCCGCCCGCATTCCCGCCCCGGGTGTGGGATAGCTCTCCCCCACGGCAGGCGACGGCGGGCGTACGCTCGGGGCATGACTCTTCTGGTGATGCGACGACACGTGGACTACGTGCGCGTCACCAGCATGAGCTGTCGCCCGCAGGACTGATCCTTCGCAGCCTCCGCGGCCCCGGCGCGCCTCTCACGGCCCGCCCCGGCCCGCCCTTCTGCCCTCGGTCCTGTCGCGGTCCTCCCCGGTTCCGGCGCACCCTTTCGCCGACCCGTTCCGACCGTCCTCCCGCCAACCCCGGGACCAGGACCGCCGTACATCCCGGAACGGAAACGGACCCGCCATGTCCAGCACCACTCTCCTCGCCACCTCACTCCCCGTGGTCGACCTCTCCCAGGCCGACGACCCGGCCACCCGCGACGCCTTCCGCGCGGGGCTGCACCGGGCGGCTCGCGACACCGGGTTCTTCCATCTCACCGGGCATGGCATCGACGACGCCGAGGTGGCCCGCATACAGCGGCTGACCAGGGACTTCTTCGCGCTGCCCGAGGCCGACCGGATCGCCGTCAGCAATCTGCGCTCGCCGCACTTCCGGGGGTACACGCGCATCGGCCACGAGCTGACGGGCGGGCGCTCGGACTGGCGCGACCAGCTGGACGTCGGCGCCGAGCGGCCCGCCCCGACGGTGGGGCCGGACGACCCGGCGTACCGCTGGCTGGAGGGCCCCAACCAGTGGCCCGACGCGCTCCCCGAGCTGCGCACCGCGGTGCTCGACTGGCAGGACCGGCTGGCGGCGGTCGCCCACCGGCTGCTCCAGGAGCTGCTCGCCTCGATCGGCGCGCCCGCCGACTTCTTCGACGCGGCCTTCGCCGACCGCCCCCACCTGCACACCAAGCTGATCCGGTACCCCGGCAGCGCGCCGGAGGGCGACGGCCAGGGTGTCGGCGCCCACAAGGACTACGGCTTCCTCACGCTGCTGCTCCAGGACTCCGTCGGCGGCCTCCAGGTGCGCATGGGCGACGCGTTCGTGGACGTGCCGCCGCTGCCGGGCGCCTTCGTGGTCAACCTCGGCGAGCTCCTGGAGATCGCCACCGAGGGCTATCTGTCGGCGACCGACCACCGCGTCGTCTCGCCGCCCGGAGCGGTAGAGCGCTTCTCCGTGCCGTTCTTCTACAACCCCCGTCTGGACGCGCGGATCGAGACGGTCCCCGGCGCCTATCTGGCGCAGGCGCCGGGCGTCGCCCACAGCGCCGACAACCCGCTGCACGCCGAGTACGGACGCAACGAGCTCAAGGGGTGGCTGCGGGCGCACCCGCAGGTGGCCCGGGCACACCACCCGGAGCTGGCGGCCTGACGCGCCCCGGCGCCACGACCGCTCCGGCCGGGGCGTGCGCCGGCCGGGGCGTGCGGGGCGCCGTCCTCCCGCGGTCGGCGGCGCCCCGGAGGGAGCGGGGCCGGCTGCTCGGGGATAGGCGGCCCGGCTCCGCTTCCAGCTTGCGCCGTACTTCCGCGAAATGCACGGGCTCTGCGACCACTTAAAGTGGCCAATCCGGCTGCGGCAGGGCCGCCACGCGGGCGCCGAGGCAGGTGGGACGCATGTGGTCACCGGGTGTGACGGCCGCCCCTCGCCCGTCTACCGCGGTCGATCTACCGCCCCGGTATGACGCTCCCTCAGAGGGCTACGCCCGAAGTTCACAAGGGTTCAATCCCACGGTGAATGCCGTGCGGTACCGGCGATTCCTATGGTGTTCCGCACGCCGAGGGCAGAAGTCCTGCGGGGAACACCGAGGGAAGGAATGAATCCATGACCACGGCACGGGGGAAGTTCACGTTCGCGCACGCGGCGGTCGTCGCGATGGCCGTCACCGGAATCGGGGCCCTGCCCGCCCACGCCGCCCCCTCGGCGGCCGGAACCGCTCAGCAGGTCCCGGCGTCCACCGCCGCGCAGGACGCCGCCGCGTCCAAGAGCTACACGTACCTCTCCTTGGCAACGACCCGCACCCGGGGAAGCTGTACGTCTCGTAGGGCCGCGACGGGGGGAGCCGCACGCGCGGGGCCGGGGGCCCGCGCGTGCGGCCGTGTGTCCGCCCGGTGCCGGGCGGGGCGGGTGTGCCGGGCGCCGGCGGGGGCGCGGACGGGCTCTCAGCCCACGAACTCCTCCGCCCCGTACCGCACCTTCGCCTTCTTCCAGTCCACGCCCAGCCGGGCCGCGAACCGCTTGGCCAGCGGGAGGTCGGCCAGCGGGGCGATCAGGATGAGACGGCCGTCCCGGGCCGTCACCGAGCCGCCGCCGAGTTCGTCACGGGCCACCGGGTCCTCGACGAGGGCGTCGTGCAGGGCGCGCGGGGTGACGCCGGGGGCCTCGATGTCCACGGCGTTGGTCTGCGGCGAGTCGCGCGGCAGATGGCGGAAGGTGAGGACCGACTCCTGCTTGTACTGCTTGCGGATGACGTCCGCGATGTGGTGCAGCCCGTCGGCGCTGACGTGGTTGACGTCGAACTCGCGCGAGCGCTCGTAGGTCGTCTGCTTGAGGTCCGAGGACCAGAACACGCCGTCCAGCAGGGTGGAGCGGCCGGTGCGCGCGCCGTTGGCTTGGACGATCTCGCGCACCTCGCGGTCGAAGCGCCGCAGCGATTCCTTCAGCCGGGCGTCGTCGGGGTCGGTGATGACGGCGGTGTTGTCGGTCGCGAAGATCTCGGCCGTCACCGCGGCGTGGGACCCGCCGGCGTGGGACGCCGTCGCGGTGGCCGTGCCGGTGGCCGTCGCGGCCACCGTCAGGGTGCCCGCCGCGAACAGGATGCCGAACCGTCGATTCATGTGCGCGCAACTCCCTGTCGCGGGCCCCCGTGGGCCGAACGGTGCTGCGTCGGCCGACGCACCGGGATCACGGTAGAGGCTGGGCCGGGGCACTTTCCTGGATCTGCACCCATATGGCCGAGATTCGCCATCCCCGCCCCCGGTCCCAACGCGGCGGCTCCCGCCGGGTCCTCGCGCGCCCCCGGCGGGACCTCTCAGCGGCGGGGCGCCCTCAGAAGAACACCCCGCACCGCAGCAGCACGTTCGCGTACGGTCGCGCCTCCCCCGTCCGCACGACCAGCCGCGCCCCCGACGACAGCGCCTTCAACCGCTCGTGCGCGACCAATTCGAGCTCCGGGAAGCGCCCGGCCAGCAGACGGGCGGCGGCCGGGTTGGCCGCGTCCGTCTCGCGCGCCGCCGTGGCGCCCTCGACCACCAGCTCGGCCAGGAGCCCGTCGAGGACCTCGGCGAACGACGGCACCCCGGCCCGGAACGCCAGGTCGACCACGCGCGGGCCGGGCGGAATGGGCATGCCCGCGTCGCAGACCAGGACCCCGTCGCCGTGGCCCAACTCGGCCAGCGCGCCCGCGAGATGGCGGTTGAGGACGCCCGACCGCTTCATCGGGCGAAGACCTCGTCGGCGGTGGGGTACGACTCCTGCGCGCCGCGTCTGGTGACGGCGGCGGCCCCCACCCGTACGGCGAACGCGGCGGCCTCGGCCAGGTCCTCGCCCAGGCTCAGCCGCCAGGCGAGCGCCGCGGTGAAGGCGTCGCCCGCCCCGGTGGTGTCCACCGCGTCCACCTTCGGGCTCGGCACGCGGACGAAGGACTGCGTGCTCCCGGCGGCGACGAGGGCGCCCGCCGCGCCCAGGGTGATCACCACCGAGCGCGGGCCGCGCAGCAGCAGCGACCGGGCCCAGTCCTCGGGGGCCGGGCCCGCCGAGTCGCCGAGCAGGAAGCGGGCCTCGTGCTCGTTGACGATCAGCGGGTCGCAGGCCGCCAGCACCTCGGCCGGGAGCGGCCCCGGTGGTGAGGGGTTGAGGACGAAGCGGCTGCCGAAGGCGAGGCTGCGCACGGTCTCCACCACCGTCTCCAGCGGGATCTCCAGCTGCGCGGAGACCACCCGGGACGCCTGGAAGAGGCTGGCGGCGGCGTGCACGTCGGCGGGCGCCAGACGGGCGTTGGCGCCGGGCGAGACGACGATGCTGTTGTCGCCCGACGGGTCCACGGTGATCAGCGCGACCCCGGTGGGCGCCCCGCCGACCAGCATCCCGACCGTGTCGACCCCGGCGGCGCGCTGGGACTCGATGAGCAGCCGGCCGTGGCCGTCGTCGCCGACCCGGGCCAGCAGCGCGGTGCGCGCCCCGAGCCGGGCGGCGGCCACGGCCTGGTTGGCGCCCTTGCCGCCCGGGTGGACGGCCAGGTCCGAGCCGAGGACGGTCTCGCCGGGGGCGGGGCGCCGGTCGACGCCGATCACGAGGTCGGCGTTGGCGGACCCGACGACCAGAAGGTCGTAGTCGTACATCCCTGTCCTGCTTTCGCTGCGGGGCTCGGTGGCCGTGGTCACTGGAAGTCGGCGACGTTCTGCCGGGTGACGACCAGCACCTGGACCTTCACCGTGCTCTCCACCCGCTCGCCCCCGGCCGCCCGTACCGCGTTGCGGACGGCGATCCGGCCGAGTTCGGCGGGCTGTTGCGCGACCGACGCGTACAGCGTGCCCGCTGAGACCGCCTTCAGGCCATCGGGGGTGCCGTCGAAGCCGACCACGGCGACGGAGGAGCCCGCACGGGCGCCCAGTGCCTTGATCGCGCCGAGCGCCATCTCGTCGTTCTCGGCGAAGACCCCGGCCACGTCCGGGTGGGACTGGAGGAGGTTGGTCATCACGTCGAGGCCCTTGGTGCGGTCGAAGTCGGCGGGCTGACGGGCCACCACGGTGATCCCGGGGTACGCCGTGATGCCCTCGGCGAAGCCCTGCCCGCGCTCTCGGGAGGCGGAGGTGCCCGCGGTGCCCTGGAGGACGACGACGCTGCCCCGGCCGCCGAGCTTGTCGGCGAGGGCCTTGGCGGCGAGCCTGCCGCCCGCGACGTTGTCGGAGGCGACGAGGGTGGCGACGTCGGCCTTGTTGACGCCCCGGTCGGCGGCGACGACGGGAACGCCCGCCTTGTTCGCGGCCCGTACGGACGGGCCGACCGCGTCGGAGTCCACCGGGTTGACGATGATCGACTTCATGCCGGAGCCGGTGAAGTTCTGGATCTGGTTGGCCTGTTGGGAGGCGTCGTTCTGGGCGTCGGTGACGGTGAGGTCGATCCCGGCCGCCTTGGCCTCGGCCTCCGCCCCGGCCTTCATCTGGACGAAGAAGGGGTTGTTGAGGGTGGAGAGCGACATGCCCACCTTGGTCGACTTGCCGGACGCGCCCGGGTGGACGAAGGAGAGGGCGCCCAGCACGGCGGCCAGTCCCACCGCGCCCAGGGCCAGCTTGGCCGCCCCGCGCCCACCGCCGAAGCCGCCGGGCCCGGCGCCGCCCGCGCCCGGCACGGCCCCGGCGCGCCGGCGCAGGGTGTCGAGCAGGACGGCTAGGGCGATGACGACTCCGATGACCACCTGCTGCCAGAAGGCGGACACGGACAGCAGGTTGAGGCCGTTGCGCAGCACGGCGAGGATCAGCGCGCCGATCAGGGTGCCGGACGCCTTGCCGACGCCGCCGGACAGGCTGGCGCCGCCGATCACCACGGCCGCGATCGCGTCCAGCTCGTACCCCTGGGCGGCCTGCGGCTGGGCGGAGACCAGCCGGGAGGCCAGCACGATGCCCGCGACGGCCGCGAACAGGCCGGAGAGCGCGTAGATGGCGACCTTCTGCCGCTTGACCCGCAGCCCGGACAGCCGGGCGGCCTCCTCGTTGCCGCCGATGGCGTACATCGAGCGGCCCAGATACGTACGGGTCAGGATCAGGGCGGTGAGCAGGCCCATCGCCACCATCACCAGGACGGGGACGGGCAGATGGCCGCCGAGGGTGTCGCCGACGCGGGAGACGGACCCGGGGAAGGCGATCGGGCTTCCCTGCGAGATGACCAGGGACAGGCCACGGCCCACCGAGAGCATCGCCAGGGTGGCGATGAACGGCGGGAGCTTGCCGTAGGCGACGAGCGCTCCGCTGACCAGGCCGCAGGCGATGCCGGTGCCGACTGCGAACAGGACGGCCAGCCACACCGGCAGGCCCTGCTTGGTGGCCGTCCAGGCGAGCACGGTCGCGGAGAGCGCCGCCACCGATCCCACCGACAGGTCGATGCCCGCCGAGACGATCACGAAGGTGACGCCGAAGGCGAGGATCGCGGTGACGGCGGCCTGGACACCGACGTTGAGCAGGTTCTGGGTGGTGAGGAAGTCCCCGGAGAGCAGCGACATCGCCACCACGAGGACCACCAGGGCGCTGAGCGCGCCGTTGTCGAGCAGGAGACGGCGGAGCGCGGGGGCGCCACTCGCGCCCCGGGTGCTCTGGAGCGTGTCAGTGGCCACGGGAGCCCTCCACATCGTTCGTCGCTGGGGTGGGTACGGCCGCCGCGCCGACGGCGAGTTCCATCACGGCTTCCTGGGTGGCCAGGTGCGCGGGGAGCTCCCCGGCGATCCGGCCCTGGGCCATGACGAGCACCCGGTCGCTCATGCCGAGGACCTCGGGCAGATCGCTGGAGATCATGAGGACGGCGTGTCCGGAGGCGGTGAGTTCATTGATGAGCTGGTAGATCTCGACCTTGGCGCCGACGTCGATGCCCCGGGTCGGTTCGTCGAGGATGAGCACCTTCGTGTCGGCCAGCAGCCACTTGCCGATGACGACCTTCTGCTGGTTGCCGCCGGACAGGGTGCGCACCGGCTGCCCGAGCCCGGCCATGCGGACGCCCAGTTCCCCGGCGATCCGCGCGGCGGCGGTGCGTTGGCCCTTGCGGTCGACGAGTCCGGCGCGGGTGGCCGAGCGCAGGGTGACCAGGCCGAGGTTCTCCTGCACGGAGGCGTCCAGGACGAGGCCCTGGCCCTTGCGGTCCTCGGGGACGAGGCCGAGGCCGGCGTCCATCGCGGCGCCGACGTCGTGGCGGGGCAGCGGCGCGCCGCCGACGTGGACGGTGCCGCTGTCGTAGCGGTCGGCGCCGAAGACCGCGCGGGCGACCTCGGTGCGTCCGGCGCCGACCAGACCGGCCAGCCCCACGACCTCCCCGGCCCGCACCTCGAAGCCGACGTCGTGGAAGGCGCCGTCGCGGGTCAGTCCGCGCACCGAGAGCAACGGGGGCCCGGTGTCCGGGCGTTCGCGCGGGTAGTGCTGGTCGATGCCGCGCCCGACCATCAGCCGGACGAGTTCGTCCTGCGGGGTCGTGGCGGGCACCTGGCCGACGCTGCGGCCGTCGCGCAGCACGGTGACGCGGTCGCCCAGGGCCGCGATCTCGTCGAGGTGGTGGGTGATGAAGACGACGCCGACGCCGTCCGCGCGCAGTGCGCGCACGATGGCGAAGAGCTTGTCGACCTCCTCGGAGGTGAGGACGGCGGTCGGCTCGTCCATGATCAGTACGCGGGCGTCCAGGCTGAGCGCCTTGGCGATCTCCACCATCTGGAGCCGGGCGATGCCCAGTTCGCGCACGCGCGTCCGGGGTGCGACGTCGACGCCCACCCGTTCCAGGAGCGCGGCGGCCTCCGCCTCCATCCGGCGGCGGTCGATCAGGCCGTAGCGGCGCGGCTGGCGGCCCAGGAAGACGTTCTCGGCGACGGTGAGGTCGGGGACGAGGTTGAACTCCTGGTGGATGGTGGCGATCCCGAGCCGCTCGGCGTCCTGGGCGCCGTGGACGCGCACCTCCTCGCCGCCGACGAGGACGCGTCCGGCGTCGGGGCGGTGGACGCCGGAGAGCATCTTGATCAGGGTGCTCTTGCCGGCGCCGTTCTCGCCGAGCAGGACGTGCACCTCGCCGCGGCGCAGCTCGAAGTCGACGCCGTCCAGCGCGACGACGCCGGGGAACTCCTTGCGCACGCCTTCGACGCGCAGCAACTCGTCGGTGCCGCTCATGGCCTGCTCCTGGACGTACGGTCGGGGGCGGATCCGTCCGGCGCGGCCTCGCCGCAGGAGCGGCGGACCACCAGACGGGCGGGCAGGGTGACCGGTTCGGGGGTCCGTCCCTCGATGCGGTCGACGAGCGCGCGGACCGCGGCGCGGCCGAGCTCGCCGGTGGGCTGGGCGATCGCGGTGATCGGCGGATCGGTGTGCACGAACCAGGGGATGTCGTCGAACGCGGCGAGCCCGATGTCGTGCGGCACCCGCAGCCCGCGGGCCCGGATGGCGTCGAGCGCGCCGAGCGCCATCAGGTTGTCGGCGGCGAAGACCACGTCGGGCGGCTCGGGCAGGGCGAGGAAGCGTTCGGTGGCCCGGCGCCCGCTGTCGGCCTGGAAGTCGCCCTGGCCGATGTGGGCGTCGGGCAGCGGGAGGTGGTGCTCGCGCAGGGCGTCCCGGAAGGCCGCGACGCGTTCGCTGCCGGTGGTGGTGGCCGCCGGACCGGCGATGATGGCGAGCCTGCGGTGGCCGAGTCCGTGCAGATGGGCGACCAGGTCGCGGATGGCGGCGCGGCCGTCGGCGCGGACGACGGGGACGTCCACGCCGGGGATCCAGCGGTCGACGAAGACCATGGGGGTGCCCGCGCGGGCCGCCTCCAGCATCAGCGGCGAGCCGCCGTCGGTGGGCGAGACCAGCAGTCCGTCGATGCGCCGGTCGAGCAGGGTGCGGACGTGGTGGTCCTGGAGTTCGGGGCGCTCGTCGGCGTTGCCGATGATGACGCTGTAGCCCAGCGCGCGGGCCTCCTCCTCGACCGAGCGGGCCAGCTCGGTGAAGTACGGGTTGAGCACGTCGCTGATGACCAGGCCGAGGGTGCGGGTCTGGTCGGTGCGCAGGGACCGGGCGACGGCGTTGGGCCGGTAGCCGAGCGCGTCGACGGCGGCCAGGACCCGCGCGCGTGCGTCGGGGCTGACGGAGGGGTGGCTGTTGAGGACGCGCGAGACGGTGGCGACGGACACCCCCGCCCGTGCCGCGACGTCCTTGATGCTCGCCATGTGCGGGACCACCTCCGCTGCGGACCCGGGGTCCGGGACCTCTTGGAATCGATTACACGGAGGATTGGAATCGATTACACGCCACTCGGCAACCCCCTTCCCGCCCTCCGAGATCCGATCGTGATGACCGCCCGCCAGGCCGGGCGCCGCCCGACGGCCCGGACGGGCGGCTCCGGCAGCGACCGATTCCCACCGCCTCCGCCCACCAACTACTGGTGCTGGTGCGGCAGTTGATGAAAACTCTCCCCCTGTCACGTACCGAGGAACGCTCTTCCACTCGTCGCGCGCCGGCCGCGCCGGCCCGCGTAAGGAGCCGTCCATGCGTACAGGAAGAACCGGAAGGCTACGCGCCGCCGCCGTCGCGGTCCTGGCGGTCGCCGGGCTGCTGGCCCCCGCGGGCCACGCCGCAGGGGCCGCGGCCCACGAGGCCGGGGCCGAGACGCAGGAGGCCGGGGTCCAACAGGCCGGGGCCGGGACGCAGGAGGAGGACGACGACGCGGGCCCGGCCGCACCCGCCGAGTACAGCTACCTCCAGAAGGCGGTGCCGGGCCTGCCGCTGCCCCGGCACGCCTACGACACGGCCGCAGCCCAGGCCGAGGCGCTCCCGGCCACCGGCGGCACCTGGCAGGGCGTCGGCCCCACCAACATCGGCGGCCGGGTCACCTCCCTCGCCCTCGACCCGCGCCACCCCGACACCCTGTACGCGGCGGCGGCCAGCGGCGGGGTGTGGCGCTCGACGGACGCGGGGCGCACCTTCGCGCCCGCCTGGCCCGAGCGCGGCACCCAGGCCATGGGCGCGCTCGCCACCGCCCCCGACGGCACCCTGTACGCGGGCACCGGCGAGCCCAACCCGGGCGGCGGCAGCGTGACGTACGAGGGCACCGGCGTCTACCGCTCCACCGACCAGGGCCGCAGCTGGCGGGCCGTGGGGCTGCGGGACTCGGGCGCGGTCGGCGCCCTCGCGGTGGACCCGCGCCGCCCGCGCCGGATCCTGGCGGCGGCCACCGGCTCGCTCTACAACGGGGGCGGCGACCGGGGCGTCTACCTCTCCGACGACGCGGGCGGCTCGTGGCGGCGGGTGCTGGACGTGCCCAACGCCTTCACCGGCGCGGTCGACGTCCAGCGCGACCCGGCGGACCCGGACCGCGTCTACGCGGTGCTCTGGGACCACCGGCGCGTACCGGACCGGCGCACCTACGGCGGTACGGGCTCCGGCGTCTACCGCTCCGACGACGGCGGCCGTCACTGGCACCGGCTCGGCGGCGGGCTGCCCACCGCCGACTCGGGCCGCATCGGCCTGGGTGTCGCCGCCTCCGCGCCCGGCCGTCTGTACGCCCTGGTCGGTGCGACAGACGGCGCGTTCGGCTCCTTCCTCACCTCGGCGGACCACGGGGAGCACTGGACGAAACTGCCCGACAGCGCGGTGCTCACCGACTCCCAGTCGAGCTATTCGTGGTGGTTCGGCAAGGTGTGGGTCGACCCGGCCGACGCCGGACACGTCCACGCGGCCGGGGTGGGCCTGCTGACCACCGAGGACGGCGGGGCGACCTGGACCAGCGAGGAGGACGCGGTCCACGCCGACCAGCACGCGATGATCTGGGACCCGCGCCACCCCGGCCGGGTCTATCTGGGCAACGACGGCGGCGTCTACCGCTCGGACGCGCGCGGCGACGGCGGCTGGACCAAGGCGGTGTACGAGCCGTGGACCCAGCTCTACACGGTGGCGGCCACCCCGCAGGACCCCGCCCGCATCTCCGGCGGCGCGCAGGACAACGGCTCGATCCGCTCCTGGGGCGGCGACCGGTTCAACGAGTACCTGGGCGGCGACGGCCTCCAGAACCTCATCGACCCCACCGACCCCGACCGGGTGTACGCCTGCTACCAGTACGGCAACTGCTTCCGCTCCACGGACGGCGGCGCCACGCTGAGCGAGTACACCGACTCCACCACCGCCGAGCGGCGCAACTGGCTCACCCCCGTCCAGTTCGACCCGGTCGACCCCCGGGTCCTCTACTACGGCGGCGACCGCCTCAACCGGTCCGCCGACGGCGGCGCGACCTGGCAGCCGATCAGCCCCGACCTCACCGGCGGCCCCGGCCGCGACAGCTATCCGTACGGCACGATCACCACGGTCGCCGCCGCGCGGGACGGCCGTACCGTGTGGGCGGGCACGGACGACGGACGGGTGTGGGTGACCCGCGACCTCGGCGCCCACTGGACGCGGGTGCTCTCGGGTCAGCCCTGGGTGACCCGGATCGCGGTGGACCCGGCCGATCCGGCGACCGCGTACGTCTCGCTCTCCGGCTACCGCTCGGGCTCAGCGCAGCCGCATCTGCTGCGGACCCGGGACGCGGGGGCGAGATGGGCCGATCTGTCCGGAAACCTTCCCCAGGCGCCGGTGAACGACGTGGTGCTCACTGGCCGGAACACGCTCTACGCCGCCACCGACCAGGGGGTGTTCGTGAGCGGGCGCGGCGGCTGGCGGCGGCTGGGCGGCGGGCTGCCGCTGGTGCCGGTGTCGGACATCACATACGACCCGGCCGGGCACCGTCTGGTGGCCGCGACCTTCGGCCGCGGCTTCTACACCCTCCGCACCCCGTAAGCGATCTGACGCACCATCAGGCCCCCGCCGGTCCGTCCGGCGGGGGCCTTTTCGCGCGGGCGCGGCAGTGGCCGGTTCCGATGAGTCGGGCCGGGGTACTCCCCCGATGAATTCTCGCCATGTACCGTTCAAACGCGCGTGGTCCGGACGTACCCCAACTGCCGTTCTACGCGCGCAGACTGGGCGCCCGCACCGCCTCTCCCCCACCCCTCATGGAGGTAGCAGGATGCTCCGAACCCGGAGTTCCACACGGCCACGGCTGACGATCGCCACCACACTGGCCGTGTTCGGTCTGCTGGGCGGCGGCACCGCCGCCCTCGCGGCCACCGCACCGACCGGCGCCGCGCCGACCGCCGCCGCGGCCACCGCACCGCACCGCGTGCTCTTCGACAACTCGAAGGCCGAGACCGCCGGCAACGCCGACTGGATCATCAGCACCAGCCAGCCCGACCCGCTGGGCCAGAAGGCCAATCCCTCGGCGGAGACCGACTGGACCGGTGCGCTCTCCTCCTGGGGCGTCGCGCTCCAGAAGACGGGCAACTACTCCCTCAAGACGCTGCCGTCGGGCAACACCATCACGTACGGCACGTCCTCGCCGCTGGACCTGCAGAACTTCGACACGTTCGTGCTCCCCGAGCCCAACGTGCTCCTCTCGGCGGCGGAGAAGACCGCCGTCATGAAGTTCGTGCAGAACGGCGGAGGTCTCTTCATGATCTCCGACCACACCGGCTCCGACCGCAACAACGACGGCGCCGACGCGGTCAAGGTCCTCAACGACCTGATGACCAACAACAGCGTGGACAGCACCGACCCGTTCGGCTTCTCCGTCGACGCGCTCAACATCGCCAACGACAACCCCAGGGCCATCTCCAGCACCACCGACCCGGTGCTGAACGGATCCTTCGGGAAGGTCACCGGCAGCATCATCCGCAACGGCACCACCGTCACCCTCAAGCCCGCCGACAACCCGGCGGTCAAGGGCCTGGTGTACCGGACCGGCTCCTCGGGCAACACCGGCGCCTTCTTCGCGACCAGCACCTTCGGCAGCGGCCGGGTGGCGTTCTGGGGCGACAGCTCGCCGATCGACGACGGCACCGGCCAGCCCGGCAACACCCTCTTCGACGGCTGGGACGACCCGGCGGGCACGGACGCGGCCCTCGCCCTCAACGGTACGGAGTGGCTCTCCGGCGCCGCCGGTTCGGGCGGCACGGGCGGTACCGGCGGCACCGGTGGCGGAGGCGGCGGCACCTGCACCGCGGCCCAGCTGCTCGGCAACCCCGGCTTCGAGTCCGGCGACTCGGTGTGGTCCGGCAGCAGCGGGGTCATCACCACCGACTCCGGCGAGGCCGCGCACACCGGCACGTACAAGGCATGGCTGAGCGGCTACGGCTCGGCGCACACCGACACGCTGTCCCAGACGGTGACGGTACCGGCGGGCTGCACCAGCGCCAGGCTCAGCTTCTACCTGCACGTCGACACCGCCGAGACCACCACCACGACGGCGTACGACACGCTCAAGGCGCAGGTGACCGACGCGGGCGGGACGGTCCTCTCCACGCTCGCCACCTACTCCAACCTCAATGCCGCGAACGGCTACCAGCAGCGCACCTTCGACCTGAGCGGCTACGCCGGGCAGACGGTGACGCTGAAGTTCACCGGCACCGAGGGCTCCACGCTGCAGACGTCGTTCGTCATCGACGACACCGCGCTCGACGTGAGCTGACACCAGCCGACCGCCGACGGCCGCCGCCCGCCCCGCTCCGGGGTGGGCGGCGGCCGTCGTTCGTGCGGCGGGCCCGTCACGGACCTTGTCTTGTCGGCCGCCGCTCATTACCTTCCCGTAACCACCCCGCACACCATTGTCATGCTCTCCACAAGCTCACACCGGAGTGACGATGTCCGTTTCCCGTACGCTCGGTTCCCTGGCGGCCGTCGCGGCCCTCGTCGCGGCCGGGACGCCCGCCTCCGCCACCGGCGCGTCCGCGTCCGGAGCCACCGCCCTGCGCGAGGTCATGTTCGTCGGCAACAACTGGGACGGCACCGCCGACGTCGTGGCGTCCGGCGGCGACTTCGCCAGGATCGGCCGGGTCAACGTGATCCCCGACAAGGACCAACGGCTCACCGAGATCTACCTCAACCCCATCAAACTCGCCTACTTCCTGGGCATCCGCCAGGGTCCCGGCGAAGGGCACGACCAGTTCGTGGACGACATGTACACCACGCCCGACGGCTCGGCCGTGGTCGTCTCGCGCCCCAGCTTCGCCGACGTCGTCTCCATCGACCTGGCCACCGGCCGCGTCAACTGGCGCTTCCCCGTGTCGGGTTACCGCTCGGACCACATGGCGGTCTCCCCCGACGGCACCGAGGTCGCCGTCTCCGCCTCCACCTCCAACACCGTGCACGTCCTCGACATCACCACCGGCCGGCAGCTCGGCTCGTTCGCGACCGGCGACAAACCCCACGAGAACGTCTTCACCGACGGCGGCAAATACCTCTGGAACATGGCGATCGGCGAGGTCAACACCGACCTGGACGCCCCCTGGCTCGACTGGACCAAGGGCGACCGGCACATCACGATCGTGGACGCGCACACCTTCAAGCAGGTGAAGACCATCGACATGCGCGAACGGCTCGACGCGTACGGCCGCACCGACCTCTCCGACGCCGTACGGCCCGTGGTCTTCACCCCCGACGAGTCCACGCTCTACTTCCAGGTGTCGTTCTTCAACGGGTTCCTTGAGTACGACATCGCCGCCGACCGGATCACCCGGCTCAAGACGCTCCCCAAGAACCCCGCCACCAGCGAGGACCGCACCACCTGGGTCAACGACTCGCGCCACCACGGGCTTTCCCTCAGCCCGGACGGAGCCAAGCTGTGCGTCGCGGGGACGATGGACGACTACGCGACGGTCGTCGACCGTTCAACGCTGCGGGAGGGCCCGCTGGTTCCCGCCTCCAAGCCGTACTGGGCGACCGTGAGCGGCGACGGCAAGTCCTGCGTCATCTCGGAGAGCGGGGCCGACCGGATCACCGCCATCGACTTCGCCACCGGCCGCAAGACCGTGTCGGTCGCGGTCGGCGACCACCCCCAGCGCGTCCGGATCGGCCATGTCCCCGCCGACTGGACCGGCCCCTCGGCGCACTGACCCGCCCGGATCCCCCGTCGCACATCGGCGCGTATGTCGGACAACAGCGAAACCCACTAGATGTCCTTTACGCGTCGAAGATCTGCTACGTTCTTGATCATCTTCGGCGCGCCCCAAGGGCGCGCCGAAGGTTTGCACACGTTCTTCTGAGGGGGGCCTCAGAGCATGACCAGAGGGGGATCCAGGGTGTCTGACCTCACCCGTCGCTCCATGCTGTCCAGGACGGCGGCCGTCGCCGCCGCCGTCGCGATCGCCGCACCCGCGGGACAGGCCGTCGCCACCGCGGCGCCGGCCGCGACCGCCGCACCGGCCGGACACGAGCACCACCACGGCCACCAGCCGTTCGACGAGATCTACGAGGGCCGCCGCATCGAGGGCCGGGCCACCGCCGGGACCGGCCACCACGACTTCGGCTTCGCCGTCTTCATCGACGGCCGCCCGCTGCACATCATGCCGCGGGCCCACGGCTGGATCAGCGTCATCAACCACTACGAGGTGTTCGACACGCCGTACGACACCGTGCGGGCCGCAGTGCTCGCGCTGCGCGGCGCCAACCTCGTCACGATGGCCTGAAAGGTCCGAAATCTCCATGGCAGTCCGTAAGAACCAGGCCAAGCTCACCGCGTCCGAGCGACGGGCGTTCGTCAACGCCCTGCTGGAGCTCAAGCGGCGCGGCGGCTACGACACCTATGTCGCCACCCACGACCGGTTCGTGATGAGCGACCTCGACGACAGTGAGCGCACGGGGCACGTCTCCCCGTCGTTCCTGCCCTGGCACCGCAAGTTCCTGATCCAGTTCGAGCAGGACCTCCAGGCCATCAACCCCTCGGTGACGGTCCCCTACTGGGACTTCACCGTCGACCGCTCGGCCACCTCCTCGCTGTTCGGCCCGGCCTTCCTCGGAGGCAACGGCCGCGAGCTGGACGGCCAGGTCATGGACGGCCCGTTCGCCTACAGCGGCGGAAAGTGGCCGATCTACCACAAGGCGGACGAACGTCCGTTCCTGATGCGCGAGCTGGGCAAGCACCCGCGCGCCCGCCAGCTGCCCACGGCCGCCGACGTCGAGGCCGCGCTCGCCATCCCGGTGTACGACGAGGCCCCCTGGAACTCGCTGTCCACGGGCGGCTTCCGCAACACCATCGAGGGGTGGGCCAACAACAACACCGGCCCGCACAACGCCGTGCACCGCTGGATCGGCGGACACATGAACACCGGTATGTCACCGAATGACCCGGTGTTCTGGTTGCTCCACTGCTTCATCGACAAGCTGTGGGCCGACTGGCAGCGCCGTCACCCCGGTTCGGGCTACCTCCCCGTGCGGCCGGTGCGGGACATCGTCGCCCTGGACCAGCCGATGAAGCCGTGGATCGAGCAGGGTGAGAGGATCACCCCCGCCGACCTGCTCGACCACCAGCGCTTCTACACCTACGAGTAGCCGGTTCCGTCCGCGCACTGTGATCACGAGCACAGTGCGCGGACGGTGCAACCATCCTGGGCGCACGCGCATCTGGACGGTTGAAACACAAAAGGCTCACGTGTCCCACAGAACTCAGAGAACACAGCACGTCGCTCTCCGGATGCCCAAGTGCAAGCAATTGTTAAATCTGAGTTCCAGGAGAACATAAGCCAAACAAACGCCTTTACATGCGCATGTCAGGCGTAGCAGGGTTCGTCCGGGGCCACACAGTCCCCGCGGTGCACAACAGCACCGTGCGTACGGGCGGTTGTAGCCGGCTGCCCCCGCATCACATAAGGACCCTCCACAGTGCGTACACCCCACATACGCAGCCTGGCGATCGCGCTGGCCGTCACCACGGCCGCGACCGTCACGGCAGGCGGCGTCGGCACCGCCTTCGCGACGTCCGCCACCACGGGTACGTCCTCCGTCGCCTCCGCCACCGCCGTCAAGTCCGTGGTCGACGCCGCGCGCGCCGCCGCCTTCGCGCACGCCGCCGCCACCGGTGTCTCCAAGGACGACACCCTGACGGCCACCGACGCGCTGATCGACCCCGACGGCAAGCAGCACGTCCGCTTCACCCGCGCCCACCAGGGCCTGCCGGTCCTCGGCGGCGACCTGGTCGTGCACCTGGACGCCAAGTCGAAGTACCTGGACGTCACCCGCGCCTCCCGCCACGAGGTCGCCGTCGCCGCCAAGACCCCGAAGCTCACCGCCGAGCAGGCCAAGGCGAAGGCCGCCTCCGTGGCGAAGGGCGACGCCGGTACGGCGGAGCTGGTCGTCGACGCGCGCGCCGGCCGCACCACGCTCGCCTACCAGATCAAGGTGAGCAACAGCAAGACCACCGAGGCGGGCGGCGTCCGCACGGTCGTCATCGACGCCGCCACCGGCGCCGTCCTCACCGACATCCCCGCCGCGGACACGTTCATCTCGCCGCGCCTCAAGGCCAAGCTGCGCCAGGGCGGGCAGAAGGCCGCCCCCCTCGCGGGCGCCTCCTCCTCCGCCGGCGCGGCGGCGACCGGCGGCAAGCCGTTCAACTCCCCGAAGACCGCGGGCATCCCGGCCGTCGGCACGGGCTCGTCGATCTTCGTCGGCAAGGTGCAGCTGAACACACTGAAGACCGGCTCCTCCTCGTACCTGCTCAAGGACGGCACGCGCGGCAACACCGAGACGCGTGACGCGGGCGGTCGCGAGCTGGAGCAGTTCTCCCAGGGCAAGGCGTTCACCAGCACCAACAACACCTGGGGCAACGGCGCCGTCACCAACCGCCAGTCGGCGGCCGTGGACGCCCAGTACGGCGTCGTCAGCACCCTCGACTTCTACAAGAAGGTCCTGGGCCGCAACGGCATCAAGAACGACGGCGCCGGCGCCCACGCGATGGTGCACTTCGGCTCCAACGTGGGCAACGCCTTCTGGTACTCCGAGTGCGGCTGCATGCTCTACGGCGACGGTGACGGCGACACCTTCACCAAGCCGCTGGTCGTGCTCGACGTCACGGGCCACGAGCTCACCCACGGCGTCGTCGACGCCACGGCCAACCTGCAGCCCACCCGGGTCGACGCGCAGGGCAACCAGTTCGGTGAGGCGGGTTCGCTCAACGAGTCGCTGGCCGACATCTTCGGCAGCAACGTCGAGTTCCAGACCAACAACCCGGCCAACCCGCCGAACTACCTGGTGGGCGAGAAGCTGGGCCTGGCCCAGACCTTCCTGCGCCGGCTGGACAAGCCGTCCCTCGACGAGCTCGAGGGCACGGTCGACTACTGGTCCCCGGCGTCGTACGACACCGAGGTGCACGCCGGTTCCGGCGTCTCCTCGCACGCGTACTACCTGCTCGCCGAGGGCAGCGGCAAGAAGACGATCAACGGGGTCAACTACGACTCCCCGACCTACGACGGTTCCACCGTCGCCGGCATCGGCCGGGACAAGGCGACGCAGATCTTCTACCGCGCCCTGACCCGCTACATGGTCTCCACCACCGACTTCCACGACGCCCGCACGGCGACGCTGAAGGCGGCCTCGGACCTGTACGGCGCGACCAGCACCGAGTACAAGACGGTGGACAAGGCATGGGCCGCCGTCAACGTCACCGCGGCGAACACGCCGAAGCGCTGACGCGGCCGACGCCGGACACCGGGTCCGCCCCGGCCCGGCGCGGTCCTTGAGGAGGCGCCCCCGCGAGACTCGCGGGGGCGCCTTCCGCGTCGCGGGGCGCCGGAGGGGCGGGGGCACGGGTTGGCCGGATCCGGTGCCGCCAGGGGTGAAGCCGCGCCAATTTCCTGACGGGACCCTGCCCATGCCGGGAGCCCTCCCCCATGCTTCGTCCCGGCGCCCACCCGGCGCCCGAGGAGCACGGGCGCCACCGCGTCCGCGCCGCCGACCGAGGGGCAGGTATTCCGATGCAGAGTCAGCCCACCCGCGGACACACCCCGCCCGGCCGGGCGGGCGGCCGGGCCGCGCTCGCGGCGGCGGCGCTCGCCGCGGCGCTCACCGCGACCGGGGTGAGCGCGGCGGCACCGGCCGCCGCCGACTCCCCCGCGCTCGGCAGTGGCACCGGGATCTTCGACGGCAGGGTCCCGCTCACCACCACCCGCACGGCCAGTACGTATCTCCTCCAGGACCCGACGCGCGGCAACACCGACACCGTCGACGGACAGACCCACGCCATCCTCACCGACGCCGACAACGTCTGGGGCAACGGGCTCCCCACCAACCGTCAATCGGCGGCGGTGGACGCCCAGTTCACGGGTGTGACGGTCTGGGACTACTTCAAGTCCTCGTTCAACAGGCTGGGCGTGCGCAACGACGGGAAGGGCGTGCGCAGTGTCGTGCACTACGGCTCCAACTACCCCGACGTCTTCTGGAGCGACGACTGCGGCTGTGTCAACTACGGCGACGGCGCGGGCAACGCCCACCCCATGACCGAACTCGACATCGGCGCGCACGAGATCACCCATGGAGTCACCTCGGCCACCGCCGGGCTCGGCTACAGCGGCGAGTCCGGCGCGCTCAACGAGTCCACCTCGGACGTCTTCGCCACCATGGTGGAGTTCCAGGCGAACATCCCCGCCGACGTGCCGGACTACTTCATCGGCGAGAAGGCCGACCTCCACGGCGACGGCACCCCGCTGCGCTATCTGGACCGCCCCTCGCGCGACGGCGCCTCCGCCGACTACTGGTCACCTTCGCTGCCCAGTCTGGACCCGCACTACGCCTCGGGCGTCGGCAACCACTTCTTCTTCCTGCTCGCCGAGGGCAGCGGCCCCCGGGTCATCAACGGCATCTCCTACGACAGCCCCACGGTCAACGGCGCCGTGCTCACCGGCATCGGCCGCACCAAGGCGGCGGCGATCTGGTACCGGGCCCTGACCCAGTACCTGACGGCCAACGCCACCTACCACACCGCCCGCGCCGCCACCCTGGCCGCCGCCCGCGACCTGTACGGGACGAGCCGGACCGAGTACGCGGCGGTGGCCGCCGCCTGGACGGCCGTCAACGTGACGGGCCCTACGCCCGGCTGACCGACAGCGGCACGGCGATGTCCTCCAGGGACTTGCCCTCGGCGTCGACGGCGAAGAACGCCGACACCACCCCGGCCACCGTCATCAGCGCGGCGCCGACGCAGAAGGCCAGCACCGCGTCGTCGACGACGCCGCTCGACGTGAGGTCGGAGAAGACCAGCGGGCCGGAGATGCCTCCGGCCGCTGTGCCGATCGCGTAGAAGAACGCGATCGCCATCGCCCGGGTCTCCATCGGGAAGATCTCACTCACCGTCAGATAAGCGGAGCTGGCCCCCGCCGAGGCGAAGAAGAGCACCACGCACCAGCACACCGTCATCGTGGTCGCGGTCAGCCACCCCTGGGAGAAGAGCCAGGCGGTGAGGAAGAGCAGCACCCCGGAGAGCAGATACGTACTGGCGATCATGATCTTGCGTCCGACGGTGTCGAAGAGGCGGCCGAGCAGCAGCGGGCCCAGGAAGTTGCCGAACGCGATGACCGCGAAGAAGTACCCGGTGGAGCCGCTGGAGACGTCGAAGAACTTCACCAGGATCGAGCCGAACCCGAAGGTGATGGCGTTGTAGAGGAACGCCTGCCCGATGAAGAGGGCGAAGCCGAGCACCGCGCGCTTGGGGTAGGTGCGGAACAGCGTCCGGGCGATCTCCAGGAACCCGACGCTCTCGCGCTGCTCGATGGTGATGGCCCGCCCGGCCGCCGGCAGCGGCTCGCCCCTCTCCTCCTGGACCTGCCGCTCCACGTCGTCCACCAGCTCCTCGGCGCCCTCCTCGTGCCCGTGGATGAACATCCACCGCGGGCTCTCCGGCACGTGCCGCCGCACCAGCAGGATGACCAGGCCGAGCACCACGCCGAGCGCGAACGTGAGCCGCCAGCCCAGGTCCTTCGGGAAGATGTCGGTGTCCAGCGCGAGGACGGAGAGCAACGCGCCGCCCATGGCACCCAGCCAGTAGCTGCCGTTGATGATGAGGTCGACGCGGCCCCGGTACTTGCTGGGGATCAGCTCGTCGATGGCGGAGTTGATCGCCGCGTACTCGCCGCCGATGCCGAAGCCGGTGAAGAACCGGAAGAGGAAGAACCACCAGGCGGAGAAGGAGAGCGCGGTCATCGCGGTCGCCGCGAGATAGACCGCGAGGGTGACCAGGAACAGCTTCTTGCGGCCGTGGCGGTCGGTGAGCCAGCCGAAGAACAGCGCGCCCGCGCAGGCACCGGCCACATAGAGGGCCGCGCCGAGCCCGGTGATCTGCGCGTCGGTGATCGCCAGACCGCTGCCGTCCTCGGAGAGGCGGCTGGCGATGTTGCCGACGACGGTGACTTCGAGGCCGTCGAGGATCCACACCGTGCCCAGACCGATGACGATCATCCAGTGCCAGCGCGACCACGGCAGCCGGTCCAGCCGCGCCGGCACTTCGGTGGTGATCTTCCGGCCCGGCGCCCCTCGGCCGGAGGCTCCCCGGCCCGTCGTCACACTGTCCATACGGTGCCTCCACTCTGCCGGGCCGTCGGAAGGCCGGTGATTGCGGACCTGCCCGCCCGGGTACCCCCAGGTCATCACGGTCAATCCCGGGCGCTTCCGGCACGGAACGCGCCCTCGCCGTACGACAGTGCCCCATGGCGTCGCCACCCCGGCGGCGCCCCGCCGCACCCGGCGGGTGGAGGCTTTCGACGGCGCGGACACGCATCCGGGGGCGCGCGGGGTGGGCCGGGAGAGTCCGGTACGGCAGGGGCCCCCGCCGGGGCAGGAGGGCGGCCACCCCCGTACCCCTCCCGCTGACCCGTACGGGTGAAGTGCGCATCGCCCGGCGTGCGTGCGGCCACGGGACTGACGGCGCCTGTCAGCGTAGGGGCCCGTGCCCCTCTCCTCCGTACCGCTCCCTGCCCCCGCTCCCCGCCGGACCCTGCTGCGGGCGGCCGTGGCGGGCGGCCTGACCGCGCTGACGGCGGGCGCGGCCCACGCGGCCGGGCGGTCCGCACCCGCCGCGCCCGCCGCACGCGCGGCGGCCCCGCCGCCGCTCGCCCGGCTGCCGGAGACCTGGATCCTCGCCTGCGACCAGGCGACCCAGTCGGTGCTGCTGCTCGACGCGACCAGCGCCTACTGGCGCTCGGGGGGCGCCGACGACTCCGCCCGCGCCGCCGATCTGCAGTCGCTGTGGTCCTGGACGCCCGTCGACGACGCCACGCTCGACGACCTGGACCCGGTGCGGACCTGGCGGAACGTCAGCGAGGCCAAGGCGCGGCCCACCGCCCACGGCCCGCTGCTGCTCACCTGCGCCTCCGGCGGCCTGGTCGCGGCGGTGCGCCGCGAGGGCGAGGCGGTGTACTGGGCGACGGCGCTGCCCGCCGTCTCCAACCCGCACAGCGTCGAGCTGCTGCCGGACGGCAACATCGCGGTGGCGGCGAGCACCGGCGGTTTCGTCCGGCTCTACGCCGCCTCGCGGGGCGAACGCGCCACCGCGTACGCCTCCTTCGACCTGCCGGGTGCGCACGGGCTGCTGTGGGACGCGGGCGACGGCCTGCTGTGGGCGCTCGGCAGCGCGCTCCTGGTGGGTCTGGCGGTGGAGGGGAGCCCCGCGAACCCCGGGCTCAGGGCCGTGCGCACGGTGGCGCTGCCCGACTCCGGGGGCCACGACCTGGCGCGCGCGGTGGGCCCGGGCGCGCCCCTGTGGGTGTCGACCAGCGCCCATGTGCGCCTCTTCGCCCCGGGCAGCGGGACGTTCACCGCGTTCGGGGACGCGGACGGGGTCGACCGGCCCTCGGTCAAGAGCGTCAGCCAGCACCCGGTGAGCGGGCAGATCCTGACGGTCAGTCCGGAGCCGGGCGCGCCCTGCACCTGGTGCACCTCGCGGATCCGCTTCCACGGTCCGGGCGGCGAGGAGGAGTTGCGGGGATCGAGTCTGTACAAGGCGCGCTGGTGGAGCGCCGACGCGTCCTGACGTCCGGCCGCCCGGGGGCGGGGCGGCCGGACGGCCGCGGGGTCAGCCGACGGCGCTCACTGCCGTACGGTCCAGTGGTCGTTGGCGCCCGCCTGGAGGAACTTCAGGGCGGGGCAGAGGAAGTCGCGCCCGGACGGGTTGGTCTCGGTCCACGGCGAGTCGGCGGGCCGCGCGGGCTTCCAGACGCCGTTCTTGCGCAGCTGGATGGCGCTGCTGTCGAAGACGGTGTTCTTCGCCTCGGAGCAGTAGTAGCCCGTGCCGGTGGCCGGGTTGACGGTGGCGTATATCTCGAAGATGTCCCAGCCGTGGTCCAGGTCGCTCTGGTCGGTGCCGGACTGGCGGTAGAGCAGTTCCCACTGCGCGGTGCGGTAGTTGTACAGGTACGAGGACCAGCGGTTGCCGGAGCCGGTGTCCTTCACCAGCTGGACGCTGAACGCGGGCCGTCCGTCGACGTCCTTGGTGTACTTGGCGCGGAAGTCGGCGTCGATCGGGAGGATCTTGGCGGGTCCGCCGTTGGGGGTGCACCAGTCCCAGGCCCACAGTTCGTTGCCGCTGTTCCAGTACGCGGTGACCACCTCCATGCAGGAGTTCTGCGCCTTGGTGGTGGGTGCGTAGGTGAAGTTGTCGGAGCCGGCCACGTGGTAGGCGGGGTCGACGCTGTGGGTGGCGGTGATGCCGTCGTGGGTGCCGGGCTGCGGGAATATCCCCCACCAGTTGTGGGTGGGGGCGGCGGGTGCCCGGTGCCGGGCGGCGCGGCCCTCGCGGAGCGCCTCGACGGCCCGGTCGCGGCCCGGGTCGTGGGCGGCGGCGCCCGCGCGGACCGTGCCGCGGTGCGGGGCGTCCGGCGCGGGGGCGGCGCCGGGGGCCGCGGTGGGCGGGGTGGCGGCTCCGGCGCTGTGCGCGGTGCCGAGCGCGCCCGCGGCGACGAGCAGCGCGGCGGCGAGGGCGGTTCTCGCGGCGGCGGGTGTGTGTCTGTTCACGTGGCTCCTCCAGACCGGACCGGGGTCCGGACGTCATGGGGTACGACGGTGGGGGTGGGAGCACGGTCCGGCGGCGGCGCGGGGGTGGTGCGTCGCGGCGGAACCGGACAAGCGACTGTAATGTCCATGTCATTGACAGGACTGTCAATAGCCGCAGGAGCCACTCGTGTCGACACACGGCGTTTTCGAGCCGCCGCGCCCGCCCCGGGCCCGGGGCGGGCGGCGAACGGCGGTCAAGGATCCTTCGGCGGGCCCTAACAGGCGCCGTGGTCAGGGCAGGGACACTCCCCGCCGCACCGGCGACAGGGCGGGGCCGTCGACGGCGTGCCCGCCAGGAGCAGCGTGACGACCTTGTCCACGTCGTAACCGCCTAACTCACTGCCCACCGGTACGAGCCGGTACGTACGGGAAAGGAAGTCGGCCACGTCCTCGCGCCCGGCGAGCAGGTCCGCGCTCCCTTCGTCCGAATCCAGCCGGATCCGCAGCCCCCCGTCGCCGCAGTGCCACACACGTACGTCACCGAGGCCCACCGGGCGCCGTGAGGTGAGTCCCTCGGCCACCAGGTCCCGGCCCATCGTCCAGGTGGTGTGGGTGCCGTTGCCGCAGACGAAGTCCACGGAGACCGCCAGCGGATCGTCGGAGTCGTAGGTCATCACGGCTTCCACCGGGGTCATGGCATCACCCCCCTCGTGCAACAGCTCCACATACAGCGGTACGCAGATCTCTTCCATGTCTCCCCCCTCGGGACGGCAACGGTGACGTCTCTATGTCCTCTATGACGAAATGGACCCTGCTGTTAGTGACGGATTCCACCACCTCACATACGCACCGCGCGCCCGAACGGACTCAACCGCCTCCATCCGCGGCTCGAAACACACGGGCGCGCCCCCCGGTCAAGGGGACGCGCCGGACATGCTTACGTCGAACGGTGGTTCAGCAGCTCCCCTCGTCCTGCCAGACGCCCCACTGCCCGGTGGTGCCGGGCTCCTCGTTCTGGGTCCACCACTTGGCCTTCCACTTGTGCCCGGCGTGGGAGACCTCGTTGCCCGCCGTGTACACGGCCGTCGCGCTCCAGGCCGCCACCTGGCAGCTGCCGGGCGGTGAAGTGGGCGGCGTGGTCGGCGGGTTGGTGGGGGGCGTGACCCCGGCGAAGCGGACCGAGTACTTGGCGAAGTCCCAGTCGTCCTGGGCCACGCTGCTGCACGTGCCGGAGGTGGTGCCGTTGTTGTCGGGCGGCGAGCACTGGCGGTCGCGGTTGAGCGACCAGAAGGTGAAGCGGTCCATGCCGTGGGAGGTGGCGTAGTCCAGGACCGTCTGGAAATCGGCCTGGCGGAAGTACTCGCCGGTGTCACTGCGGCCGTTCATCCCCGAGAAGCCCTCGTGGGCGTAGGCGGTGGCGGCGCTCCAGCCGAAGGTGGACTGGAGGATGGCATTGAAGTTCGTGAGGGCGCTCGTCTGGGCGGACGCGCCGTTGAATCCGCCGTCGAACGGCATGATCGAGAAGTTGTTGGGCACGAACCCCTGGGCCTTGGCCTCGTTCAGCATCTGCTTGCCGAACCAGCCGGTGCCGTCGGCAGTCCCGGCCGTGGTCACCGAGACGTACAGCCCGGGGTTGCTCTGCTGGAGGATCCTGGCGGCGCCGATCTCGTGCGCGATCGCGGCGCTGTTCTCGTACTCCGGCTCCTCCAGGTCGAAGTCGATCGCCTTCAGCTGGTACTTGGTGATCACCTGCTGGTACGCGGCGGCGGCGCTCGCCGCGTCGGAGCAGCTCTGGCCGAGCTTGGTGCCGCCGTAGCCGCCGATGGAGACGGAGACGTCACCGCCCCTGGCGCGGATGGAGGAGATGATCCCGGCGACGGCCGTGTCGGAGGAGACGGGTGCCGTACCACCCCAAGTGGGGCTGCAACCACCGCCGTTGGGGGCGAGCACGAACGCGAGCTGGAACGCCTTGAGGCCGGTGGCGTCCATGATGGCGGCGGCGTCGGGCGGGTTGTTGTCGAGCGGCATCAGATAGGGCGCGGCGGCGTACCAGCGGCTGCTGAGCGCGTCCGGGGCGGCGGCGGCCCCGGACGCCTGCCCGGCGACGAAGGCGGAGAGGCCGGCCGCGGCCAGCGCGGCGGAGGCGGCGCCGCAGAGGAGGGCGCGAAGACGCTTCATGACGAGGTCTCCTGGGTGGGGGGAGTTCCCCGGGGGCCCGCGAACGGACCCCCGGGGAGACGGGTTCCCAGAAGAATCGAGCCGTGTCCGAGGCACGTCAACGACTTGGACTAGACCATGGTGAATCTTTGAACCGGCAACGTACGGAACGGACCGGCGAGGTACGGAACGGACGAGCAAGGTACGGGACCGGCGGTGTACGGAACGTGCGCGGCACGGGCTTCCGCGCGCCGCCTGCGGGCCATTGTCAGTGCCACGGGGGATGCTTGACGGTCCGACACCCTGCCCGACATCACGAGGGAGAAGCCGAGATGACCGATCCGGAACGCACGGCCGCCAAGGCGTACGTCCGGCTGCTGCGCACCGCGCAGGCCGTGCTCGCCGACCCGGCCACGGCCCCGCGCGCGGTCGCGCTGCTGGCCGGGCCGATGGCCGAGGCGGAGGAGTCCCTGCGGGCTGCGGGCCTGGCGGGCAACGAGGCCCGGCTGTTCGCCCTGGTGGAGGACTTGCAGACCGATACCTGCGCCTCGGGTCCCTGAGCTCCGGCCGGGCCTGCCACTATGGGGGCTCCGGGGGGATGGCGATCGGAAAGGTGCGCGTCATGCGGGACTGGGTCGGCGAGCTCGGACTCGAACCCCACGCGGAGGGCGGGTACTTCCGCCGGATCTACACCAGCGCACACACCCTGTCGCTGCCCCGGGGCCCCAGACCCGCCGCCACCTCGATCCACTATCTGCTCACCCGGGACGCGCCGCGCGGCCGTCTGCACCGCAACCAGAGCGACATCCTGCACTTCCTCATCGACGGCGGGCCGCTCGAATACGTGACGCTCGCCCCGGACGGCACCCTGGACCGCGTCCGGCTGGGCCCGGACGACGAGCGGTTCCTCCTCGTCCCCGGCGGCCACTGGAAGGCGTCCCACCTGGTCGACGGCGCCGCACACGGCCTCGTCGCCGAAGTGGTCACCCCCGGCTTCGACCACGCGGACCACGAGTTCGCGACGGAGCGGGACCTGCGTGGATTTCCGGACGCAAACGACGCGCTCCGGCCATTCCTGTCCGCCCGCCCCACACGGTGACCTTCGACCGTGTTGCAATCTCGCCAATCAGACCCTCCGGATCGCCTCGGCGGTCTAGACCAATGATACAAAGGCAGTCGCTCCACAGAAGCACACAGACACCCGCAGTGATCGATCTAGGGAGACACATGCCCGGCACACATGGTCATTCCCTGCCCCCCGTTCCCCGCTATCTGGAGATCGCCCACGACCTCAAGTCCACGATAGAGTCCGGCACTTCGGAGCCCGGACACCGGCTGCCCGCCGAGCGGATCCTCGCCGAGCACTACGGCAGCAACCGCCAGACGATCCGCCAGGCCCTGGACGTCCTGCGCCAGGAGGGCCTCATCAGCACCGAGAAGCGCGGCTCGTTCATCCGCGGCGACCGCCCCGGCGAGGCCCACGCCCGCCTCCTCCAGGCGCCGCCGGAGGCCCAGTTCCCGCTCGGGGCGCTGAGCCCCCGCGCGGGCATCGCCGCCGCAACGAAGCTCGTCTGGGAGGCCCCTCCTCCCACGTACGCGGGCCGCCTCGGACTGCGGCCGGGAGCGCGCACCCTCGTCCACTACTACACGGCCTCGGCCGGCGACCGGGTGATCCAGCACGCGGTCAGCTATCTCGCCCCCGGCCTCATCGGCCAGATCCCCCTCCTCGCCCGCTACGAGCGCACGCTGTCCCACCACACCCACAGCGATCTGCGCCGGCTCTACGCCTGGGCGGCCGACGCGGGGCTCAGCCTGGAGCACAACGAACAGCTGATCATGGCCCCCGGCGACGACCGGTCGGAGGGCGTGCCCCAGCTGGAGATCCACCGCGAGGTGCGCGACCAGCACCACCGCACCGTGGAGATCACCCTGCTCACCTTCCCGCACGCCGAACAAGGACCCGTCTATCACTTCACCTCCCCGGCCAGGGACGTGCGCCCTCCGCTTTAGCCGCGGCGTCGCATACCCTTCCTGCCCATGACAGGATCATGGAAAACTGGGCTCGCCGCCCTGGCCGCCGGGTTCGCCGCCGTCGCCACCTCCCTGGTGACGGCCGGTCCCGCCCAGGCCGCGACACCTTTCGGGTCGATGGACAGCGCCGTCGTCGGCCAGTTCGCGCTCGACCCGGTCTCCGACTTCGCCGGACAGCCGAAGAACACCTTCGACGTCTACGACGAGGCGATCAAGGCCGTCGAGGCCAAGGGCGCGGTCACCCAGCTCAACGCGACGAACGTGCTCACCTCCGGCGGGCGCACCGGAACCAACGGCCTGTGCCACGGCACCGGCCTGTCCGCCGGCCTCGCCCCGGCAGGCTTCTGCTGGGACAAGGCCGACGACACGTCCAACTCGTACACCGACGCGGGCGGCTGGACGCCGCAGGGCCTCACCGGCTCCTACGACGCCCAGCCGGGCGGCCTCTGGGACGGTCACAAGGCGTTCCTGGCCTCCTGGCACTTCAGCCGGGGCCTGGGCGGCGCCAACCCGGTGAACAACGAGTTCGCCCGGGTCAGCCTGGTCAACGCCGACAACAACAAGATCGCGTACAACCATCTGCTGCTCGTCGAGCCGACCGGCACCCGGGCGGCCGGCGACGGCAACTTCCGGGCCGTCCAGGGCACCCACGCCGACGGTGTGGTCTGGTACGGCAACAAGGTGTTCGTCGCCAACGGCCGCTGGCTCCAGGTGTACGACCTCCAGCACATCTGGAAGGTCAACTCCAGCCAGGAGTCGGTCGGGATCAACGGCACGGCCTCCTCGGCGCGCTGGAGCAACTACGCGCTGCCGATGATCGGCCGCTACCGCACCACCGCCGACGACAACACCGCCTGCGTGGTCGCCACCGGCACCAGCCCCTGCCTCAACTCGCTCAGCCTGGACCGCACCGGCCAGGACGGTCTGGTCTCCGCCGAGTACAAGCCCGGCGGCGCGGGCGGCCGGGTGGTGCGCTGGCCGCTCAACTACCTCACCGCGCTCCCCTCCACCACCGACCCCTCCGGCCACGGCGTGAGCCATGCGACCGTGGGCTACTCGTCCCCGGTGTGGGCCATGCAGGGCGCCACGACGAACGGCACGTACTGGTACATGAGCGGCACCTGTCCCACCGGGGTGGGCGGCGGCTCCGGCGACGCCATCGACTACTCGTGCATCCACCGGGCGCTGCCCGACGACGCCCCGCACGTGTACACCACGTCCCCCGTCCTCACCCAGAACCTGGGCTACTCGCCGGACACCGGCCGGATCTGGGGCATCAACGAGCGGATCAACTCCACCACCGGCATCCGGGTCGTCTTCTCGATCACGGGCTGACGCCGCCGCCCGCCCCGGAGAGCCCCGCACCGCTCTCCGGGCGGGCCGAGTGCAGCAGGTACGGGACGTCGATGACGGCGACCCCGGGCGTGAACAGCAGCCGGGCCTTGAGCCGCAGCGCGTTCTGGTTGTGCAGCGGCTGCTCCCACCAGTGGCCCACGATGTACTCGGGGATGACCACCGACACCATCGCCTCCGGATCGGCCGCCGTGGCCTCTTCGACATGGGCGATCACCGGCCCGACCACCTCCCGGTACGGCGAGTGCAGGATCTTCAGCGGCACCTCCAGATCGTGCTCGCTCCACGCCCGGCGCAGCTGCTCGGCCTCCTCGTCGGCCGCCACGGTCAGTGCGGTGAGGGTGGTCGGCCGCAGCGCCTGGGCGAAACCGATCGCCTTCAGCGTCGGCCCGTGCACCGTGGCGACCAGCACCATCACATGGTGGCGGGCGGGTCTGCGCGGCCGTTCGCCGGGCGCCACGGCGACCTGCCGGGCCACCTGCTCGTAGTGCCGCCGCACCCCCTTCATCCCCAGGAACAGCACCGGCATCGCGATGATCACCAGCCACGCGCCATGGGTGAACTTGGTGATCAGCACGATGACCAGCACCAGTCCGGTGAGGGTCGCACCGATCGCGTTGATCGCCAGTGAGCGGTGGATCGTACGGCGGCGCGCCGCGTCCGGTCCGGCCGCCAGCTCCTTGCGCCAGTGCCGCACCATCCCGGCCTGCGAGAGCGTGAAGGAGACGAAGACACCGATGATGTACAGCTGGATCAGCCGGGTGAGCTCCGCGTCGAAGGCGACGATCAGGGCGACGGCGGCGAGGGCGAGCAGCACCACCCCGTTGGAGTAGACGAGCCGGTCGCCCCGGTTGTAGAGCTGGCGCGGCGCGTAGCGGTCCCTGGCCAGGATCGAGGCGAGCATCGGGAAGCCGTTGAAGGCGGTGTTGGCCGCGAGGATCAGCACGCCCGCGGTGAACGTCTGCACCAGATAGAACAGCAGGTCGGCGTGGCCGAAGGTGGCACGGGCGATCTGGGCGAGCGCGGTGGAGGTCGCGGTGCCGGGCGCCAGCCCCAACTCGGTCGGATCCGCGGTCACATGCACCTTGTAGACCAGCGCCAGGGCGGTGATCCCGATGAACATGGTCACCGACAGCAGCCCCATCGCCGCCAGGGTCGTGGCGGCGTTGCGGCTCTTGGGCTTCTGGAAGGCCGGCACTCCGTTGCTGATGGCCTCGACCCCGGTGAGCGCCGTACAGCCGGAGGCGAACGCGCGCATCGCGAGCAGCACCAGCGCGATGCCGGTGTAGCTGCCCGTCGCGTGGATGGGCAGGTGCGCGGACTCGGCGCGGATGGTGGCGCCGGTCGCCAGCCGGACGCCCGCGACCAGGAACATCACATAGATGATGGCGACGAACCCGTAGGTGGGGATGGCGAAGATGCGCCCCGACTCGCGCACCCCGCGCAGGTTCAGCACCGTGAGGATGGTGACGAAGCCGACGGAGAGCGCCACTTGGTGCTCGCTCAGCGAGGGGATCGCGGAGGTGATGGCCGCGACTCCGGAGACCACCGAGACGGCGACGGTGAGCACGTAGTCGACGAGGAGGGCGCTGGCGGCGGTGAGCGCGGCGGTGGCGCCCAGGTTCTCGGCGCTGACGACATAGGCGCCGCCCCCGCCGGGATAGGCGTGGCAGGTCTGCCGGTACGAGGCCACCACCACGACCAGCAGGAAGACGATGGCAGCCGCCGCGTACCAGGCGAGGTGCAGCAGGGTCACCCCGCCGAGCGCGAGGACCAGCAGGATCTCCTCGGTCGCGTACGCCACCGAGGAGAGCGGGTCGCTGCAGAAGATGGGCAGGGCCAGGCGTTTGGGCAGCAGCGTCTCGCCCAGCCGCGAGGTGTCCAGCGGACGGCCGACCAGTACCTGTTTGGCATTGAACCTGCGCATTTGCGCATCATCCGGGGAACGGGTCCGCCCCCGGCCGTACGACACGGCCGCAGGTGTCCATCCGGGTGGCGTCCGATGTCGCGGAGCCGTTCCCCGGCCCGGCTCAGCGCACGGCCGCGGCGAAGCCGATCGGTGTGCGGACCGTCGCCGGGCCGTGGTAGCGGGAGGCGAAGGCGACCAGCTCGCAGGCGTCCTTGCGGCAGTCGGCCGTGCGCCCGTCGATGGTCGTGAACGCGGCCGAGACCGTGAGGTCCTGGTCGATCCTGCCCTGGTCGGTGGTCGCGGGCGGACGCGAGCCGGGCCGGCAGGCGAAGGTGTCGGTCGCGCCGGCCAGGCACTCCAGGACCGGGATGTGGTACTGCGGCTCGTAGCGCTGACCGCTCAGCTTGACGCTCTGCCCGTCCGCGAGCGCGCTGTTCGGCGTCGCCCGCAGCGTCGGGGGCGCTTCCAGGGGCGCGTGCGGCGCGAACTTCAGGGGCACGGTGGTCAGCACGGCGCCCGCGTTGTCGGTGAGCGCCAGCAGACAGCGGTCGGCGGCGGTCGCCGTGCGGCAGTCGGCGGATCCGGCCGGCGTGTCCAGGAGCGCGTAGAGCTTCTTGGGCGAGAGCTGGTAGGTGCCGTCCGGGTAGATCCGGAACTGTCGCCCGGTGTTCTCGTCGCAGGCCGTTCCCCCGCCCGCGCGCGCCACGCACTGCTCGACCCAGACGTACTCCTTGGGCGGCCCGCCCGTGATGCCGAAGCTGACGATGTCGCCGTCGCGGATCCCGGCCGTACGGTCGACCTTGAGGGCCGGGCCGTCGGGCGCGGGCGCGGCCGAGCCCGGCTGGGCGCCGACCAGTGCGAGCGCCAGGGCGCCGCAGGCGGCGGCAGCACCGAGGAGCGCGCGCCCGCGCCCGGCGCGCGATCCGGTACGTGCGGTGGTACGCACGGCGGTACGGGTCATGTGGCTCGGCCTCCAGCCGGTCGGCGGTCTGTACGGATCGGGTCTGTGCGGGCGGGGTCTGTCAGGGCGGGGTCTGCACAGATCGGGTCACAACACTCTCCGGGGCACGCCCCCCTGCCCGGCCGTACGGGAGCGACACCGCTGGCGCCCCCAAGCCGCACAGCATCCTGGTGGCCCGGCCGCGCGACGGCCAGAGCGGGATTCGGTCACCCGGGAGGCGGCCGTGGCCGCTGGAGTCACGGGGGTCACCGAGGTCACCCGGTGCCACCAGTGCGACGGGGTGGCCCAACCGTCGCACCGCGTCCGCGCGTTGCGGCGCCGACAACCGGAGTCCTCCGAGTGTTGCTTGTCATGACTCCGTCGATTCACACTCTCCTGTCACCGTCCCGACGGAGAGCCGTCTCCGCTCTCTCCCCCCACCGGAGGTCCCCGTGTCAGAACCCCTGCCCAGACGCCGCGTCCCCGTACGCGTACGCACCGCACTGGCCGGTGCCCTCGCCGCCGGTCTCGTCCTCGTCGGCGCGGGCGGTGGCGGCAGCGCCTCCGCCGCCGCCGGGCCCGAGTCCCTGCCGCTCTCCGGGGCCACGGCGTCGGGCCTGCACAACACGTACGACCCCGCCGCGTTCCGCTATCTCGCGCAGGCTCTCGACACCGGCACCTCCATGATCGAGCTCGATGTCTGGGACGACTTCATCACCAAGGAGTGGAAGGTCAGCCACTCCAACCCCCTGGGCAACAGCAACAACTGTGTGAACGCCAGCACCCCGGACCAGCTCTACACCGGCGGCGCCAACAAGAACCTGGAGAGCTGCCTGGACGACGTCCGGGTGTGGCTCGCCGCCCACCCCGGACACGCGCCGCTCATGATCAAGCTGGAGATGAAGGCCGGATTCCAGTCCCGCTTCGGCCTCGGACCGGCCCAGTTGGACCAAGCCATCAGCACCCACCTCGGCTCGGCCGTCTTCCGCCCCGCCGACCTGCTGGCCAAGCCGGGCGGCGGGCAGTACGCCACGCTCGACGAGGCCGCCACGGCCGGGAACTGGCCCACCCGCGCCCAACTCGCCGGAAAGGTCATCCTGGAGATCATCCCGGGCACCGTCGAGGAGGGCAATCCGACCGACACCCTGTGGACGGACAAGGAGTACGCGACCTATCTGCGCGACCTGCACAGCGCCGGGCGCACCGGGCAGGCGCAGATCTTCCCCACGGTCCACACCGCCCAGCCGGGCGACCCGCGCACCCGCTACCCGGACACCTCGCTGCGCCCGTGGTTCGTCGTCTTCGACGGTGACGCCGCCACCTACCTCAACGGCACCATCGACACAGCCTGGTACGACACGCGTCACTACCTGGTGGTGATGACCGACGCCCACAACGTCGCTCCGGCCCTGGACGACAAGAACCCGTCCGCGGCCGACGCCCAGGCGCGCGTCGCCCAGCTCGCCAAGGCCCACGCGACGATCGCCTCCAACGACTGGACCGGACTTCCCCAGGTCCAGGGTCTGGCACTGCCGAGAGGCTGAGCCGGACCCACCGTGCGGGCGGGCCCCCTCACCCCTCCGGGGGGCCCGCCCGCTTCCCGGCGCCCCCTCGGGTGATCATGGACGGATGCGATCCGTCCCTCTTTGCGTACTGAGCAGCTCCGCCCCTCCCCGCGTCGAGCACGGCCACGACCCCGAACTCTTCGTCCAGATCGGCTCGTTGACCAAGCCCCTCACCGGCACGGTCCTCATGCGTCTCGCCGACGCCGGTACCCTCGCCCTCGACGACCCGCTGGACCGCTTCCTTCCCGTCCCGCCCGGCACCGGCATCACCCTGCGCCACCTGGCCACCCACACCTCGGGCCTGCCCCGGCTGCCACCCGGCCTGAACGCCCGTGACCCGTACGCCCCGTTCGACGCCCCGGCGCTCGACGCCCTCCTACGACACCTCGACACCCTGCTCACGGCCCGCCCCGGCGAACGCGAGGAGTACTCGAACTTCGGCTACGCGGTACTGGGCGCGGCACTCGTGGCCGCCGGAGGCGCGCCCTACGAGGAGCTGCTGCGCCGCCACGTCCTGGCACCCCTCGCCATCACCGAGGTCACCGCCACACCCCCGGCCGACCGGCGTCTGGTCGCCCGCGGGCTCTTCGGGCGTCCCGGCAAGCCGTGGACCATGACCGGCGCGATCCTCCCGGCGGGCGGCCTGTGGGCCACCGCGAACGCCACCGCCGACCTGGTCAAGGCCCTGCTCGTCGACCGACGCCTCGGCGGACCCGCCCCCTCCTGGCAGCACAGCGGACAGGTGACCTGGCACAACGGGGCGACCAAGAACGCCTCCGTCTTCGCGGGCGCCCTGCCGGACGGCCGGTGGGTGCTCGTCCACCGGCTGAGCGGCGACGCCGACACAACCGACCGACTGGGAGTCGCCCACCTCACGGCGTGAGAGGCCGGAACGGGGGACGGCCGACGACATGGGACCGGCAGACCGTTGACGGTGAAAGGGCAGCGACCAGTCAGCACCGCACCGAACCGCGACGGGTGGCGGTCCGCCGGACACGGCCCCGGGCCGGTGACGGCCCGGAGGAAGCGGAACCGGGGCGAGCGACGGTCCGCCGGACACGAAACCGGGACGGGTGGCGGCCCGCGGGACACGGACCCGTGCGGGCGACATCTCGCCCCACGGGCGGCACCGCCCCCCCAAGTGCCCTCACTTGCCCGTCTCCCGGCGGTCTGACACGCTGACCGCCGTGATCAGTACGTCCGTCGGAACCGATGCCCTCGGCCCCTTCGCCGAACACCGCCGTCTGCTCTTCGCCACCGCGTACCGCATGCTCGGCAGTGTCAGCGACGCGGAGGACATCCTCCAGGACGCCTGGCTCACCTGGTCCCGGGCCGGGCGCGGCGAGGTGCGCAGCCCGAAGGCGTACCTCGTGCGCACGGTCACCAACCTCGCCCTCAACCGGCTCGCTTCGGCCGCCGCCACCCGTGAGTCCTATGTCGGCCCCTGGCTGCCCGAGCCCTTGCTGACCTCACCGGACATCGCCGACGAGACCGAGCTCTCCGAGAGCGTGTCCATGGCCATGCTGGTGGTGCTGGAGACGCTCGGCCCGGTCGAGCGGGCCGTCTTCGTGCTGCGCGAGGTCTTCGGCTACAGCCACGCCGAGATCGCCGACGTCCTGGAGCGTCCCGAGGCCACGGTCCGTCAGATCGCCCACCGGGCCCGGGCCCATGTGCAGGCGCGCCGCCCCCGCTACGACACCGACGCGGCCGAGCGCGACCAGGTGACCCGGAGCTTCATCGCCGCTTGCCGGGGCGGCGACCTCAACGCCGTGATGGAACTCCTCGCCCCCGACGTCACCTCCTGGTCGGACGGCGGCGGCAAGGTCGCCGCGGCCCGCCGTCCGCTGCACTCCCCCGGCCATGTGGCCCGGTGGATGCTCGGCGTCCTCGCCAAGCCCGGCCGGGAAGCCCTGGAGTTCCGGCCGGCGACGATCAACGGCGAGCAGAGCCTGATCTTCACCGTGGACGACCGGCCGATCGGCGCCCTCTGCTACGACCTGCTCGACGGCCGCATCCACAGCCTGCGCTTCCAGGTGAACCCCGACAAGCTCAGCGGCCTCCGCCGCCCGGGCCTCGGCGTCTGACGCATGCGGTACGACGCCGATGCGCACCCGCCTCGGCGTCGTGCCCCGCCCGCGGTCAGTGCGCGTTCTCCGTCGGCCGGAGGTCTCTCGGTATCCACGCCCACACCATCGCCGCCGCGACGAGCACGAGCCCGGATCCGACGAGGAAGGCCGGGGTCACGGCCGTGCTGTACGCGTGGGAGACCGTGTCCAGCAGCGCCTTGCCCGCCGGGCCGCCCATCTCCTGCGCCACATGGGCCGCTTCTCCGACGGAGTCGCGGACCTTCGCCGCCGAGGGGCCTTCGAGGTCCAGCGTCGGCAGGTTGCCCGAGTACAGCGCGGTCGCGAGACTGCCCAGGATGGCCACCCCCATGGCGGCGCCGAGTTCGTAGCACGTCTCCTCGATCGCCGCCGCGCCGCCCACGTCGCTCGTGGGGGACGCGGCCATGAGTGTCACGGACGCCACCGTCGTGGCCACACCGACCCCGAGGCCGAGCACCGCGAGGGCCACCGCGAACGCGGGATACCCCACCTCCGCGAACCGCTGCACCACCCACGGCAACGCCAGCCCCACCGCCATCGCCACCAGCCCCACGCCCAGCACATGACGTATGGGGAACCGGTGCATCAGCGCGGGCGCGACCATCGAGGTGGCGATCAGCCCGAGCGGCGCGGGCAGCAGCCGCACTCCGGCCTCCAACGGCGAGTACCCCTGGGCGTACTGGAACCACTGCGTCACCAGGAACAACACCGCCCCCATCCCCACCATGGCGAGGAAGATGGCCGCGGCGGCGAGGCTGAAGGACCGGTTGCGGAACAGCCTCACCTGCAACAGTGGCACCTCCAGCCGGAGCTGACGCCGTACGAACACCGTCAGCGCCACCGCCGCCAGGGCCAACAGCACCCACGGCAACGGATCACCGACACCGCTCTTGCCCAACTGCTTGATCCCTCCCGCCAGAGCCAGCATTCCGACGACCGACTGCCCCACACCCCACCAGTCCCACGCACCGGTCCTCGGCGACCGCGACTCGGGCAGGAACCACGCCCCGAACCCGATCACCAGCAGGGCGACGGGAACGTTCAGCAGGAACGCCGACTGCCAGCCGTGGTCCTCCACGAGCAATCCCCCGATGATCGGCCCGAGCGCCATACCGCCACCGAGCACCGCGGCCCACACCGCGTACGCCAGCGCCCGCTCCCGCGCGTCGGTGAACACGTCCCGCAGGATCGACAGCGTGGACGGCATGATCGCGGCTCCGCCCACCCCCAGCAGCGCCCGGGCCGCGATGACATGCCAAGCCTCGGTGGAGAGCATGGCCAGCAGCGAAGCCAGCGTGAAGATCCCGAACCCGACCAGCAACAACCGCTTGCGCCCCCAGCGGTCACCGAGGCCGCCGGCGGTCACGAGCAGTCCGGAGAGCGCCAACGCGTAGACGTCGATGATCCACAGCTGTTCCACCGAGCCGGGCTGAAGATCGGCCACCAGCGACGGGAACGCCACGTTGAGGATCGTGGTGTCCATCGCGATGAGCAGCAGACTCCCGGAAAGGATCGCCAGGACGATCCAGCGCCCGGGGTCCAGCTCCTCGATCGGTTCGGCCGGGGGCCGTGAGACTGGGGTGTGCATGCATGTTCCGTTCGACGCAGTACGAACACCACACGCGGCACACCCTGCCCGCCCCCACGGACACCGCCTCCTGGCGGCCACGTCGACCAGCCCCTTCAGCATGACCCAGTTCCGGCCGCGCCTCCCGGTGGCGGGCCCGGCCCCGACCGCGACGAACCGCAGGACCACCGGATCCGAGAGGGCGGCAGATGTCGACGAGAGGGCCACGAGACCATCAGCCACCCATCGGCCGTTCGAGTGAACGACCGATACCGCCTCGCCCCATGGCCGCCGCCCATACGACGGTGACCACGAGCCTCGCGGTCCGCCACACTGACCGTCCGACGTCTCACCACCGGCGCCGCCCCCGCCCCGGGCCGGGGCCCGCGCCAACCGGATCCCTCGTTGAAAGGCACCACCGTGACACCTCCCTCCGCGCCCAGCGAGCAGCCCTCGGCGTTCGAGGCGGCGACCGGTGACCAGACGCCGTCGGCCGAACCCCCGGCCCGCCGGGAAGCCGCGGTCCGGGTCGCGTTCGAGGGCCTGTGCCAGATCCGGCGCCTGATGAACGCCGGACACCCCGACCCGCTCGCCATCCCCGCCGACTGGGAGCGGAACCAGATGGTCCGCGCGGTCGCCCTCGCTCTGGAAGCCGCCGGCATCCCGCCGTCGGCCGTGGACTCCGCCGGTGAGCGCGCCGCGACCGGCTATCGCGTCGGCCCGGCGGAGCAGCCGGGCGCGGTCCGCGTGGAGTGGCTCGGCCCTGCCGGAAGCGGTGCCGCCCAGGAGGAGCCCGAGGCGCTACGCCGCTGCGCGGAGGCACTGCGTCCCCTTGGCTGGGAGTCGTTGGAGTACCGGGGCCCCCGCCGTCACCGCTACCTGGAGATCGAGCCCGCGCCCCTCCCGTAGAACCTCCCCGGACCTGGCACACCGAGACCGGTGTATGGGTCACATTTCTGAGGCGATTGCCGCAACTGGCTGTGGCACGGCCCCCGCACGCCCTATTTTCGGCCGGAACATCGCACACTCGGTTTCAGCTGGGGGGCTCACGTTGGCTTTCAGATCCTCGCGCATATCATCCCGTATCACCCGCTTCAGACCACGTGCGCTGGTTCTGTTCGCGTCCGCCACCGCGACCGCGGCACTGCTGCCCTTGCTCACGCCGCACGACGCGACCGGCGACGGCCTCCGCCCCACGGCACCCGTCGTCGACCCCAACGCACCTCCTCAGTCTCCCCATCACGGCACAGCGCCCGCCGACGCCATGCATCCCACCGCTCCCGTCCTGGCCCGCTCCGGCTGGAACGTCACGACCAGCGGCACTTCGCTCACCGTCGACATGCACCGGACCGCCACGGTCTCCGCCGTCGTCTACCAGCCCCGCAGAACCAGTGGCCGGAGCCTCCTCAGCGAGTACTCCATCCGCCTCAGCGAGGACGGGCGGCACTGGAGCAAGCCGGTCGCCACCGGCACCCTGGCCGACGACACCTCCGCCAAGACCCTCAACTTCGCTCCCCAGGGCATCCGTTACCTCCGGCTGACGGCCACCACGACCGCCGGTGGGCGCAGCGGCTGGGCCACCGGCGCCGAAGAGATCGGCCACCAGGCCGTCGGCTCCGCCGACACCCGGGCCGACATCCAGCTCCTGGGCGACCCCGGCTTCGCCGGCGCGCCCGCATCCCTGCCCGTCGCCGGCTGGACGGTCAAGGCGACCGACGAGGAGACGGGCCAGGCGAACGACCGCGCCGCCAACGTCCTCGACGGGGACCCCGCCACCCTGTGGCACAGCCAGTGGTCGCCGAAGGCCACGCGCTTCCCGCACGCCCTCACCATCGACATGCACCGTACGACCACCGTCTCGGCGCTGACGTACACACCCCGTCCCACCGGAGTGAACGGCCGCATCGGCACCTACGCGATCTACACCAGCCTGGACGGCGTCTCGTTCGGCACCCCGGTCGCCAGCGGCCACTGGGCGGACGACAGCACCGTCAAAACCGCGCTGTTCAGCCCCCAGGTCCCGGCTCGCTATGTCCGTCTCGTCGCCCTCAGCGAGGCGGGCCAGCGCGGCACGTGGAGCTCGGCCGGGGAGATCCGTCTCAGCGGAGCCGTCGATCCGTCCGTCTCGGGCTCCTGGGGCCCGGTCACCGGCTTCCCGCTGGTGCCCGTCGCCACCGCGATGCTTCCCGGCAACAAGCTGCTGGCCTGGTCGGCCTACGCGGTCGACCGGTACGGCGGCAGCAACGGATACACCCAGACCGCCATCATGGACCTGACCACCGGCCGGGTCACCCAGCGCCGCGTCGACAACACCGGACACGACATGTTCTGTCCCGGCATCGCCATGCTCGCCGACGGCCGGGTGCTCGTCACCGGCGGCAGCAACGCCACCCGCGCCAGCATCTACGACCCGCGCACCGACGCGTGGACCTCGACGGCCGACATGAACATCGGGCGCGGCTACCAGGCCATGACGCTGCTCTCCAACGGCGACGCCTTCGTGCTCGGCGGCTCCTGGAGCGGTGGCGACGGGCCCAAGGACGGCGAGGTGTGGTCGGCGAGCACCCAGACCTGGCGCAAGCTCCCGGGCGTCCCCGCCCAGAGCGCCATGACCGCCGACCCCAGGGGTGCCTACCGCGCGGACAACCACATGTGGCTGCACGCCACCTCGCAGGGACGCGTCCTCCAACTCGGCCCCAGCAAGCAGATGAACTGGATCACCACCGCGGGCAACGGGAGCATCACCCCCGCCGGCCCCCGGGCCGACAGCGCCGACGCGATGAACGGCAACGCGGTCTCGTACGACATCGGCAAGCTGCTCACCCTCGGTGGCGCGCCCGCCTACGAGAACACCCCGGCCACCCGGCGCGCCTACACCGTCGACCTCAACGGCGGCGGACAGCCCGTCGTGAACCGCACCGGCGACATGGCCTCCCCGCGCGCCTTCAGCAACAGCGTCGTCCTGCCCGACGGAGAAGTCGCTGTCTTCGGGGGCCAGCAGATGCCCGTGCCGTTCAGCGACGCCACCTCGGTGATGACGCCGGAGATCTGGAGCCCGGCGACCGGCCGTTTCACTCCGCTGGCCAACATGGCGGTCCCCCGCAACTACCACAGCACCGCCAACCTCCTGCCCGACGGCCGGATCTTCTCGGGAGGCGGCGGTCTGTGCGGGGACTGCGCCACCAACCATCTCGACGGGGCGGTCTTCACTCCGCCGTATCTGCTGAATCCGGACGGCAGCGAGAAGCCCCGCCCCGTCATCACCAGCTCCGTCCCGGACCGGGTGGCGCTCGGCTCGAAGCTCTCGCTCACCACCGGATCGCCGGTGAGCTCCTTCGCCCTGGTGCGGTCGGGCGCGGCCACCCACTCCGTCGACAACGACCAGCGCCGGGTGCCGCTCGCCTTCCAGCAGTCCGGCGACGGGTCGTACGAGCTCTCCGTCCCCAAGGACCCCGGAGTGGCCCTTCCCGGCACTTACCTGCTGTTTGCTCTCAATGCGGACGGAGTGCCGAGTATCGCCAAGGTGATCACCGTGAGCTGACCGATTCGTCACCGTTCGGGTGTGGTCGGCGGCACAAATTCGGTCGGCGATGAACGAGTCACCGCGGAGTCCCGTCTTCCTCGCGGGGCTCCGCAAGCCCCTGCGAGCTGTCGACGTACCCGGCGGGGAATCAGGAGCTGAACACACGTGCCGGCCATCAGCCAGCGGATGCACCTCGTGCTGCTCACCGCGTGGACCGTCCTGTGGTTCGCCGTGGTGGAGCCGAACGGCGGCTTCTCCTGGCACTACCTGCGCACCGGTGGAGAGCTGATCTACCAGGGGCCGTCCGGCGACGGCACCGGCGGACTCAACCTCTACGCCCACCACCCCGAGCTCCAGATGGGGCCGATCAGCTTCCTGATCGCCGGATTGTTCAACCCGTTCCCCGAGTCCACCGGGCAGTTCCTCTCCGCCGCACTGATGTCCGTGCTCGGTCTGGTGATCGTGGTGCTGGTCGGCCGCAGCGCCGCCCAGCACTTCCTCGGCACGGGTACCAACCATCAGCGGCTGCGCCAGCGCGTGCTCATCGCCGGACTCGCCTTCATCCCGATGTGGATCGAGGTCTCCGTCCGCTTCGGCCATCTCGACGATGTGCTGGCACTGTTCTTCACCACCCTGGCCGTGCGGTCGGTCACCCGGGGCAACGCGGTCGGGACCGGGGTGTGGCTGGCCCTCGCCATGGACTCCAAACCGACCGCGCTGGGCTTCGCCATGCTGCTGTTCGCGCTGCCGCGGCAGTCGTGGCTGCGCGCCGGGCTGTGGTGCGCGGGACTCGTCGCGGTGGCCTGGCTGCCGTTCTTCATCGGCAACGCGGACAGCTTCGCCGCGACCGGATTCGCGATACCCAACCAGCCCGCCTCGGCCCTGCGCTGGCTGGGTGTCGGCGACGCGGAGACACCGGGGTGGGACCGTCCGGCGCAGGCCGGGCTGAGCCTCCTCCTCTGCGGCATCGCGGTCTGGCGCAGGCGCTGGACCGCGGTGGTGCTGCTCGGCGCCAATGCCAGGATCGTCCTCGACCCCAGCGTCTACACGTACTACACCGCGTCGGTCCTGCTCGGCACGCTGCTCTGGGACGTGATCGGACAGCGCCGCCTGGTGCCGTGGTGGAGCTGGCTCGCGCTGATCTCCCTGTACGGCAGCGTCTTCGTCATACCCGACGACTCGACGCGCGGGTTGATCCGGCTCGCCTTCGTCGTGGTGTCCACCACCTACGTTCTCCTGTGGCCGCAGCGGGACCGGACACGCGGTCGCAGACGTGGCCGCCGGGGAAGAGCTCCGGCCGCCGCGCATCACTCGTCCCAGCACTGACCGCGCGGCCCTCCGCATCCAGCTCACACCTGATGCCGACCTCATCGCCGCCACCGGTCACCGCTTGGCGGACGCCGAACGGGCGGCGCCCCTGGGCCGCCTGATCCGCGCCAGCCCACGCCGCAGCCTTCCAGGACCCGTGGCGCGCTCCACACGTTCGGGGCGCAGCAAGGCGGTGCGGGTCGGGGAGGCGGCGGGAGCGGGGAGAGCCGCCCCGGACGGGGTGCTCTCAAGCTTCGCGCCCTCGGACTGCACGGGCCGAGGGCCGGGGATCCGATCACTCCCAGAGATCCGAGCACTCGGAGCACTCCGAGGGGTCTGGGCGGCATCCGCGGCGAGTGGCCTCACCCCGGCGGGCCGCACCAGCACGGGGCGCTCCCACTCGGGGCGCGGCGCCGGGCGGAGCGCGCGGGCGATCTCCAGGGTCCGGGCGAGATCCATCCGGTACCACAGCACCTCGTCGGGGTCCTGGGCCAGCAGCAACCGCCCCACGATCTCCTGAGCCGCGGGCGAATCCGGCCCGCCGCGGAACGGATCCGGGCGCAGCCGGGTCAGATACGCCCGCTCGTACGGATCGCCGACCACCTCCGCCAGATGCGCCTCGTCCAGCGTGGTGGAGATGCCCGCGGCCCGCTCCCAGGGGTCTACGGTCCGGCGCAGCAGCATGGCGGCCCGGCGCCCCCGCCAGTTGCGCGGGCGGCGGTCGTCACCCGCTTCCAGCCTGGCGAGCGTTTCCTTCGGCAGACGCCGGTCGAAGAGCAGCGCCGGGTGGCGCAGGGCGATATCGGTCAGCTCCTCGGCCAGGTAAAGCCAGACGACGGCCCGATAGCGGTTGAGATAGCACTTGACGGGTGTGAAGTGGCCGCCGCGCGCGAGGCGGGTGAAGCGGTGGGCCGGGATCGCGAGGAGCTGGGACGCCTCGGCCGTGCCCACCACACGTACCCGTTCTCGCAGGGCGTCCGGGAATCCCTCCGCGGAACGGATGCGGTCGAGATGCTCCTGCGCGACCCGTGGGCGCGCGGCGACGTCCTCGCGGACGACGCGGACATGGCCCAGCTGGACCGCCAGCTCCAACTCGCCCCGCTTGAGCTCCAGCAGCTGTGCCGCGCGCCCCAAGGAAACTGATTTGCCGGTCACTTCGGCCGCCGTCGTGGTGGCCATGAGGTCCTCCCCCGTGAGTGCCTGAATACTCTCGGTGATGACCGTAACTCCCCGCGCCGACATCCCGCTCGGCCTGTGGAAAACTCTGGTCGGCCCTCCGGCTCCTCCCCCATCACCGCAGCTCAGAGGCTGTGGAACGAACTGGATGGAACCGTGCCCCGACTCTTCGTCAGATGTCGCGGAAGCCCGTCAGGAGCTCGAAGGAGGCGGAGAGCCGGGGCGGCGGGCCGAGACGCCCAGGTGCTCTCCGACGCGGTTGACCAGGAGGGTCATCTCGTAGGCGATCTGGCCGATGTCGGCCTCGGCGGTGCCGAGCACGCACAGACAACTGCCTTCGCCCGCCGCCGTCACGAACAGGACCGCCTCGTCGAACTCGACCATCGTCTGACGCACTTGCCCCGCGCCGAAATAGCGGCCGGAGCCCTTGGCCAGGCTGTGCAGCCCGGACGACACGGCCGCGAGATGCTCCGCGTCCTCGCGGGGCAGATCCGCGCTGGCGCCCGTGACCAGTCCGTCGTTGGACAGGACGATGGCGTGCCGTACGTGCTCGACCCGCTTGGTCAGGTCGTCGAGCAGCCAGTCGAGTTCCTTGTTCAGTGCCATTGCAGCCTCACCCCGCTCATGTCATCCCCGTTCCCCCAGGTCTCCGCAAGCCTTACCCAAGGTACGCGTGGGGGCAAGCAGATCTTCCGGGCGGGAAGCGCGCGGGCGGGGCCCCGAGACCCCGTGGCGGCTGGCCCCGACCGGCCCCACCGCCCCCGGCCAACCCCGCCCGCCCCGCCGACGGACCCGCCCGCCCACTCGCCCGCCCGCTCGCCCGCCCGCCGAAAACCCTTGATGCGCGATCATGGGGCCATGCCCCATGACCACATGCACGTTCAGGAGTTCTTCGGTGTCCGGGCGGCGGATTGGGACCGTCGCTTCCCGGACGACGGACCGGCCTACGCGACTGCCGTCGCCGAGCTGAGGCTGCGGGCCGGGGACGCCGTTCTCGACGCCGGATGCGGTACCGGGCGCGCGCTGCCGCCGCTGCGGGACGCCGTGGGACCGGGCGGGACCGTGCTCGGAGTGGACCTGACGCCGGAGATGCTGGACGCGGCGGCGCGGGCCGGACGCGACCGGGCCGGACGGCTGGTACGGGGCGATGTGGCCCGCCTGCCGCTGCGGGCGAACGCGCTGGACGCCGTGTTCGGCGCCGGTCTCATCTCCCACCTGCCGGAACCCGCGGAAAATCTCCGGGAGTTGGCGCGGGTGGTGCGGCCGGGCGGGCAGCTGGCCCTCTTCCACCCCATCGGCCGCGCGGCCCTCGCCCAGCGCCAGGGCCGTCAGCTCACGCCGGACGACCTGCGGGCGGAACCGCATCTGCGGCCACTGCTCGCCACGGCCGGCTGGCGGTTGACGTCGTACGTGGACGAGGACACGCGCTACCTCGCGCTCGCGGTACGCGAAGGCTGATCAGTACCCGGGGCCTGCCGCACAACAGCCCGGCTCACTGGGCGGCGCCGTCCACCACCGCCCTGATGAACGCCTCCGGGTTGTCGAACATGATGTTGTGGCCGGCGTTCGGGACGACCTCGACCCGTACGCCGGAGGCGACCAGTTCCGCACGGTCGACGAGGTCGTCGCCGATGCCGCCGACGAGGTAGGTGCGGTCGATGGGCAGCGCCATCAACAGTCGGCGCATGGTGGGCTCGGTACCGCGTACGAGGGCGAGCGCCGTGCGGTGGAGAGCGCGCGGGTCGGCGAGTCGCATCGTCGCCGCCCACAGCGGGCCGACCCGGTCCAGGACCGCCTGGAAGCCGCCGCCGTCGACGAACGCCTCCTCGGTATACGCGGCGATGCCGCTGCTGCCCGCCGTGGGCGCGGGGTTGGGGTCCAGGTTGGCCTCGGTGAGGACCAGGCGGGACACCAGGTCGGGGCGGCGGGCGGCCAGCACGATCGCGACGGCCCCGCCCATGCTGTGCCCGACGAGCTCGGCTCCGGAGACACCTGCCGCGTCGAGGGCCGCGCCCAGTGCGTCGGCGTGATCCTCCAGGGAGTACCCGAAGTGGGCCGGGCGGTCACTGATGCCGTGGCCGGGGAGGTCCACGAACAGCTGCCTGCGGAAGGTGAGCCGGGGGTCGGCGGCGATGTGCGCGTGGTAGACGGTCGACGCCGAGCCGAGCCCGTGGACGTACACGAGGGGCGGCAGCTGGACAGCGTGCGCCGAAGCGTCCGCGTCTGCTCGTGCCCCTGTCCACGCGCCCGCGCACGCGTGGACACCGCCGCACACATGGGCGCCTTCACCCCAGCCGCCGCCTTCCTCTTGGCTTGCGCCTCGACCCGCCCCTGCGCCTTCACCTGCCCCGGTCGAGCCGCTCCCTCCGGCCCCCTGCGACTCCGTCCAGCGGATCTGACCGCCCTGCTCGTCGAATGCCGTCTGTCGCACGGTCCCGCTCCCCCGTTCCTTCGGTCCGGCGGCTCGTCCCGCCGGGCTGACGCCGTGACAATACATCGGTATCGAAGTATTACGCCAGCGATGTACTACGAACATGGGGCAGAATGCGGGGCATGCTTGAACTCGCCATCCTGGGATTTCTGTATGAAGCGCCGCTGCACGGCTATGAGCTGCGCAAACGGATCACCGCACTGACCGGGCACGTACGTCCGGTCGCCGAGAGCACCCTGTATCCGGCGATCAAGCGGCTGGAGAGGGCGGGGTTGCTGACCCGCGAGACGCAGCCGGGGGCCGGGGCGGCGCCGCGCCACACGCTCTCGCTCACCGAGGAGGGCAGGGCGGAGCTCCTGCGGCGGCTCGCCCAGCCCGAGCAGGTCGAGATCACCGACGAGAACCGCTGGTTCACCCTGCTCGCGTTCCTGCGGCACCTGCCGGAGGCTGACGGGCAGGCAGCGGTTCTACGACGGCGGCTGCACTTCCTGGAGGAGCCCGCGAGCTTCTTCTACGACGGTGAACGGCCGCTCAGGGCAGAGGAGTTGGATGATCCCTTCCGGCAGGGGATCCTGACAGTGGCCCGTGCCACGAGTGCGGCGGAGTTGAAGTGGCTGCGGAGCACGCTCCGCTCCCTCGGTTCCTAGGGGGCGCACGGAACCGGAGTGCACACCCCCTTCTTTCACCGGGCCGTCAACTCTACGTTGAAGTAGGGAGCTCGCCACTGCGGCTTCCACGGCTGGTGAGGTCAACCCACGGGGAAGGCGGTCCGGATGTTTCGTATGTGGGGCAGATTCCGGAAGCCGGTTCGGCGCGAGCCCGCTCGGCAGCACAACATCTTCGAGGCGGCGGCGACCTATGTCGCGGCGTGCGCGGACGACGACCAGGAGAGGCTCGACGAGGCGGTGGGGTGGGTCTCGCCGGAAGCGATGTCGTTCGGCGTACGGGAACTCGCGTGCCGAGCCGTGATCGCGCTGGCCCGTGAACGGGACGAGTCGCCGCAGACGGTGGCGCGGTCGCTGATGGGGCTGCCGGTCGCCTGATGCCGCAACCGGGACGATGGGCGCCGCCCGGGGACCCGTCGAGCCTTGCCCCGCCCGCCCGGCCGTCGGTCGGATGCGGTGGAGATGCGGGGGATGTCGGGGGCTTGGCCGTCGACCGCCGCACCCCCGTACGCGCCTCATGCGCACCCTCCGCGCCACCCACGTCATCCGACGCCTCCGACCTGGGCGCGCCCTCCGCGCCCTTCGTCGCGCTGCGCGATGCGGCGCGGTCTCGGCTGATCAGATGTGATCTCGGCTGATCACGGACGATGTCGTCCCATCTCGGCGCTCCTCGCGGACGGCCTCCGGAGCCCCCGCGCCCCGGCCCGTGACCTCCACGGGCGCAACCCCTCGACGGCCGGGTTACCCACTGGTTATGGTGCGCCGACGAGCGATCCGAAGGGGTGAGTTCCGTGACCGGGACGGACGAGGCGGCGGCAGCCACAGTCGCGGCCGACGCGGCCGACGACGGCGCGGTGGAAGAAGCCGCGATCGAGGAAGGCGCGCTGTACGTGCTGACGGCGATACTGCTCACGCCCGCACAATTCCCCAGCGTGCTCGGCGACGACTTCCCCGAGGCGTGCGCGGCGCTCGGCCTGGAACCGTATCTCGACGGCTACGGAATGATCCTCGGCCAGGACGGGCACGGCGCCCGGTGGACCGTCATCGTCGATGACGCCTCGCTCGTCGCTGTGGCGATCGCGTCGTGGGACTGCGGGATGGAGTACGACCTGTCGCCGAACGAGCGCACGGTCGTGGCCACGTTGGCGGGCTGGCCGCTGGAGCTCGTGGTGGCCGCGCCCGGGGTGCCCGCGCCGCACGATCCCGAACCCGAACCGGACGAGAACGGCGCCGTACGGCCTCCGCTCACACCGCCCGACACGGATGTCTGGGGATCCGCGCAACGACGTCTGGGCGCCGACCAGGTCGCCCTGCAGTGGGCGACGTGGCGGGCCCAACTGGCCGACGCGGGACCGGACTCGCCCGAGCCGACGCCGGATTCGGGATCTGGACCGGGGTCGGGCCCCTCGCCGGAACCGGAACCCACGGCACCGGCAGGGTCCCGCGCCTCGAACGATACGAGCGAGCCCGACGACACCGGCGCCGCAACCGACCAGGCTGCGCCGCCCACCAGCACCGACACCGCCCCGGACACCAGCAGCACCACCGCGGCCCCCACTCCGGGCACGGACCCCGGCCCCAGCCCCGCCCTGGCTGAGCTCGACGCGCGTGTCGAGCAGGTCCTTGACGATGTGCGGCAGTACCTCGATTCCCCTCCCCCGCTCGGGCGGGTGCGTTCGAGTTTCGCGCCGGGCGGGGCCCGGATGCTGCGGGCGGACGGCCCGGGGTGGTCGATCGTGGCCAGGACCGACGACATAGCCTTCGTCCTGCTGGACGACGAGCCCGGCGAGGTGGTTCCGGTGGGACGCGGGCCCAGGCTGCCGGAGCTGTTGGCCGCCCTGGACAAGATGGCCGTACGGCCGAACTGAGGGGCAGCGGGACAGACGGACTCAGGCGGACTCCGGGGACGCGCGCGGGGCACGGATCGACGATGGACGGAGTACGCATGGCGGACGCGGACGGTGGAGCGGGCGAGCGCGGTACGGACGGCCCGGACGTGGTGTGCCGGCCGGTGGGGCGGGTGGTCGGCGGGCGCGTCGAGGTGGCCGACGACCGGTGGGGCGGCGAGTCGGCGGTGATCCGGCTCGATGCCGAACAGTTCGGCCCGGAGGCGCTGTTCGGGCTGGCCGACTTCTCCCACCTGGAAGTCGTCTACCACTTCGACCGGGTGTCGCCCGACAAGATCGAGTCAGGGGCGCGGCGACCGCGCGGCAACCCCGACTGGCCACTGGTCGGCATCTTCGCGCAGCGCCGCAAGAACCGGCCCAACCGGTTGGGCGTCTCCCGCTGCCGACTGGTCTCGGTCGACGGCCTCGACATCCGGGTCAGCGGCCTGGACGCGGTGGACGGCACGCCCGTCCTCGACGTCAAGCCTTACATGGCGGAGTTCGGCCCGCGCGGCGAAACGGTCCAGCCCGCCTGGTCGACGGAGCTGATGCGGGACTACTACAGCGGCGGCGAGTAGCAGCCCGACATGCCTTCCCGCCCTTGCCCATAGGGCGGGAGCCCATGACCGCGAGGGGGGATCGAACAGCACGATGCGGCTCTGGGCCCGAGCAGAGCGGCTCCGTCCAGGCCGTACGCTTCGGCAGCGTCCATACACCGCCGCCGACGGGTCCGCGCACGCGCGCTCGCCCCCCCGGGTCGGCTCAGTTCCTCGCGGCCGACGCTCGGGTCAGCCCAGCTCCTCGCGGTGGCCCCCGCGGTCAGCGCAGTTCCTTGCGGGTGATGTGGCGCAGCCTGCGGCGCTGCCCGGAGTCGAGCATCAGATAGGCCACGACGGGCAGCCCTATCAGCACCAGCAGCGCCGGCAGGAATCCGATCAGCGGGATCAGGATCAGTCCCACCACCACTCCACCGGCGGCGATCATCACGCGCTTCGACATGTCCGTCGCCTCCTTCACGGCCGCTACCGCTGCCGTCGCTCTCTGCACAAGGAACGCACGGCCGCGTCCCCAGGTTCCACGGTCCGGCATCCGATTCCGCACGTGCGCCGCGACCCACTCGTACGCCGCATGCTCACCGGCACCCGGCAGGTCCTCCTTGCACCGCGCGCCCGTCCGTCTCCGTACGCCGACCGTCTGCCTCCACTATGCGGCTTACCCCGGCTGTGCGGCTGCCGCCGTGCGGCGAGGACGGCGGACCGGCCCCCAGCCCGCAAGTGACCCACGTCACGGCGCGCGGCGGTCCGGGTGGGGTGCTCGCGGTGTACCCTCGGCGATCCCGGTCCGCAGTAGTCAAGTTTGAGGAATGTGTCATCGCCGTACACACGCTCCCCGCGCCCACACCCTCCGAGATCCATGAACTCGCCCGCTGCGACGTCGCCTTCCTGCCCGGCGACCCCGCCCGTACCGGCCGCATCGCCTTCTGGCACGCCGACGGCACAACCCCGCAAGCCTTCCCGGACCACATCGCGGAGCTGACCGTGGTCGCGGCCGACGCCATGCCGTACGAAGTACGGGCGGTGCTGCTGCCCGTACGGGAGGCGCTGCCCGTGCTCACCCGGGCGCGGCCCCGGGCGGATGCCTCGCGCGCCGCCGCGTTCTGGGGGACGGCGACCCTGCGCGCGCTGCAGCTCGCCGCGCGCGGACTCCTGCTGCCCGGCCTCTCCGCCACCGACCACGACGCCTGGCGGATCGGGCCGCTGGGCGCCGACGAACTGGCACACGTGCGCGAGCTGGCCGCCGCCATGCCGCCGGAGGCGCACGCGGTGCCGCTCGACGGCCGCACCGAGGACGCGGTAATGCTGGCGGAGCCCGAGGCGCTGCTGCGGCGGTTCCTGGACGCGGTGGCGGACGGGCTGCCGCGCACTGCGGCGGCCCCGCTGGCCACCGGCTCGCCCGCGTACGCCGCCGCCGCGCCCCTGCGGATGCCCGAGCAGCGGCCCTGGGCCGCGGAGGTGGCCGCCGGGCACGACGCGGGCGTACGCATCTCGCTGCGGATGGAGCTGCCCGGCCTGGAGTCCCTGGCGCCCGAGGCAGCGGCCCCGGCGTTCCGTGCCGTGCTCCAGTTGCACAGCGTCAGCGATCCGGCGCTGGTGGCGGACGCGGCCGAGGTGTGGGCCGAGTCCGGCCCGGCCGTCGCGGCCTTCGGCCCGCGCGCGCGGATGGACGCGCTGCTCGCGCTGCGTCGCGCCACGCGCGCGTGGGCACCGCTCGCACCACTGCTCTCGGCCGCCGTGCCGGACGCCGTGGAGCTGGCCGACGAGGAGGTGGGAGAGCTGCTCGGCGGGGCCGCGCGCGCACTGGCCGCGATCGGCGTTCCCCTGCACTGGCCCCGGCAGTTGGCGCGCGGGTTCACCACGCGCGCGGTGATCGGGGCCACGGGGGAACCGGCCGGGGACACGTCGGAGGCGGAAGAAGGTGCCGGGGACGCCACCCGGCGACTTGGCGGCGACGGCTGGTCGGCGCGCCCGTCCGTGCTGTCGGCGGACGCCCTGTTCTCCTTCGAGTGGCGGTTCGCGCTCGGCGACACCCGCCTCACGCGCGCGGAGCTGGACCGGCTGGCCGAGGCCAGCCGCCCGGTGGTGCGGCTGCGCGACCAGTGGGTGCTCATCGACCCCGAGGACGTCCGCCGCGCGCGTGCCGCGCAGGACCGCAAGGTGACCCCGCTCGACGCGCTCAGCACCGTACTGACGGGCTCTACGGAGGTGGACGGGCGCCGGGTCGAGGTGGAGGCGACGGGGTGGCTCGCCGCGCTGCGCGACCGGCTCGCCGAACCCGAGGCCACGCGCGCGCACGCGGTGGCGCAGCCCGCCGCGCTCACCGCGCGGCTGCGCGGCTACCAGCTGCGCGGCCTCAACTGGCTGGCCGACATGACCTCCCTGGGCCTGGGCGGCTGTCTCGCCGACGACATGGGCCTCGGCAAGACGATCACCCTGATCGCCCTGCATCTGCACCGTCAGGGCGAGCCGACGACCGCGGGTCCCACCCTCGTGGTCTGCCCGACCTCGCTGATGGGCAACTGGCAGCGCGAGATCGAGAAGTTCGCCCCGGGCACGCCCGTACGCCGCTTCCACGGCGGCACCAGGCAGCTGGCGGACCTGGCGGACGGCGAGTTCGTCCTGACGACGTACGGGACGATGCGGCTGGACGCCGCGAAGCTCGGCGAGGCGGCGTGGGGCATGGTCGTCGCGGACGAGGCCCAGCACATCAAGAACCCGCGTTCGGCGACCGCGCGGCAGCTGCGCACGATCGCCGCACGCGCGCGCGTGGCGCTCACCGGCACGCCCGTCGAGAACAACCTCTCCGAGCTGTGGGCGATCCTCGACTGGACGACGCCGGGACTGCTCGGCAGGCTCGGCACATTCCGCACCCGGTATGCGCAGGCCGTCGAGAGCGGCCGGGACCCGGCGGCGGCCGAACGACTGTCCCGCCTGGTCAGACCGTTTCTGCTGCGTCGGCGCAAGTCCGATCCGGGCATCGCGCCTGAGCTGCCGCCCAAGACCGAGACGGACCGCGCCGTCTCCCTCACCAAGGAGCAGGCCGGGCTCTACGAGGCGGTGGTGCGCGAGACCCTGGCGGAGATCGCGGACGCCGACGGCTTCGAGCGGCGCGGCCTGGTGGTCAAGCTCCTCACCTCGCTGAAGCAGATCTGCAACCATCCCGCGCAGTACCTCAAGGAGGAGCGGCCCCGCATCCCCGACCGCTCCGGCAAGCTCGAACTGCTCGACGAGCTGGTGGACACCATCCTCTCCGAGGACGGCGCGGTGCTGGTCTTCACCCAGTACGTGCAGATGGCACGGCTCATCGAGCGGCATCTGGCGGGACGCGGGGTGGCCACCCAGTTCCTGCACGGCGGTACGCCGGTGGCGCGGCGCGAGGAGATGGTGCGGCGCTTCCAGGACGGTGAAGTCCCGGTGTTCCTGCTCTCGTTGAAGGCGGCCGGAACCGGTCTGAACCTCACCCGCGCGGGCCATGTCGTCCACTACGACCGCTGGTGGAACCCGGCCGTGGAGGCACAGGCCACCGACCGCGCGTACCGGATCGGCCAGACCCAGCCGGTGCAGGTCCACCGCCTGATCGCCGAGGGCACGATCGAGGACCGCATCGCCGAGATGCTGACGCGCAAGCGCGAGCTGGCGGACGCGGTCCTGGGCTCCGGGGAATCGGCCGAGGCAGCCCTGACCGAACTGTCCGACGCCGAGCTGGCGGATCTGGTGGCACTGCGAGGGAGCGGACGATGAGCACGTACGACAGCGAGAGGTCCTCGGGACCGAACCCCGACGCGGACGGCGACTCGGAGGAGCGCGTCTTCGCGGCCCTCGCGCCCGCGCCGGGACGGGGTTTCGCCGGTACGTGGTGGGGGCGGGCCTGGCTGAAGGCGCTGGAGGAGACCGCACTCGACGGCCGGCAGCTCAAGAAGGGCCGCCGCTACGCGCGCGAAGGCGCGGTGGGCGCCGTGTCGGTGCGGCCCGGGCGGATCACGGCGGTCGTGCGCGACCCCGACGGCACGTCCTACCGCAGCGACGTGATGCTCCAGCGGCTCTCCGAGGACGGCTGGGACGGCTTCCTGGCCATGGCGGTCGAGCGGGCCGGACATGTCGCGGCGCTGCTGGACCGCGACATGCCGCCGCATCTGGTGGAGGACGCGGCGACGGCGGGCGTGGAGCTGCTGCCGGGGCTCGGCGATCTGGAGCCCGAGTGCAGCTGCGAGGCGTGGGACCACTGCTCGCACACGGCGGCGCTCTGCTACCAGGTGGCGCGGCTGCTGGACGAGGACCCGTTCGTCCTGTTCCTGATGCGCGGGCGGGGCGAGCGCGCCCTGCTCAGAGAGCTGGAGGAGCGCAGTGCGGCGCCCGCCTCGTCGTACGCGCCGCCGGTCGCGCCCCTCGGGGTGGCGGCGGTGGACGCGTTCGCTGCGCGGGACATCGTGCCGCCGCTGCCCCCCGTGCCGGAGATACCGCGCGAGCCCGGTACGCCTCCCCGTCTCGACACCGAGTCCGACCCGGCGCCCGGCGTCGATCCGGCCGCACTGGAGTTCCTGGCGGCGGACGCGGCGCGCCGGGCGTGGGCGCTCCTGGCGGAGGCGCTGGCTCCGGGGCATGAACTCCAGCCGCCCGGGTGGGAGCTGACGGAGGCCCAGGACGCGGTGCGCCTGGCGGCGGGTTGCGAGGACCGGCGGGTACGGGAGCGGCTGGCGGCCGGTTCGGGGCGGCGGGCGGCCGAGTTGGAGGTGGCCGTGCGGGCCTGGCGGCACGGCGGCGCCCCGGCCCTGGCCGTACTGGAGGAGGAGTGGACGCCCGGACCGGAGGCCCTGGCCCGTGCCCGCGACGCCCTCGCCCGCGCCTGGCAGGACGAGGAGCGGCCCGCCCTGCGCTCGGCCGGCCCGAACCGCTGGACCGTGCTCGGCAGCGGCGTACAGTTGCGGCTCGACCGGGACGGACGGTGGTGGCCCTACCGCGAGGAAGGCGGGGCCTGGGTCCCGGCCGGACCGGCGGACGCCGATCCGGGGGCGGCGCTGGCGGGCGTCACAGGTGCCGAGGAGGGCTGAGCGGAGCACCGCCGCCGCCCGCCCGTACGTCCGACGGGAGGTCGTCGGGCACGGAGACCGCCGAGGGCAGCACACCGCCCGGGAAGTCGGTGGGCAGGTCCGGCAGGTCGGACGGCAGGTCCGGGAAGACCGGCAGGTCGCTCGGGAACTCACTGGGGAGGCCGCTGGGCAGCTCCGAGGGAAGCCGCGACGGAAGGTCCGAGGGGAACCCCGACGGCAGCCCGGTGGGGAGCTCGGAGGGCAACTCGCTCGGGAGCACGGTCGGCAGGCGCAGTGACGGCGCCGGGCTGGGCGTGCCCGAAGGGCTGCCGGTGGGCGCGCCGCCGGGGCTGTCGCCGCCGCTCGCGTTCACGACGAGCACGATGGCGACGACGGCACCGGCCACCGCGACCGCGAGCACCAGGAAGATCCCCCTCCGGCTGCCGCCCGGCGGGGTGGCCGGCCGCTCCGGCGGCGGCTGCCAGGCGGGCGGGCCGAAGCCTCCGCCGGGCGGGGGCGGCGGCACCGGTGGGCGCGGAGGAACGGGCGGCGTGGCCATAGCCCCCAGAGTCGGGCCGAAGCGGTCATCTCGCGGCCCCCCTACGGAAATTGCCCAGAAGTCCGCGGCGCGAGGAGCCGCCGGGGGCCGCCGAGGGCCGCCGCGAACCTGATCGCCCAAGGGCGCGCGACCCGCGCCCGACCCGCCCGCGCGCCGGGCCTTCCACCTCCGTGCGCCTCCCCGTACCGTAACCTCGGCGAGGTTCCACCCGGTTGAACAGGACACGCACGACATCACTGGCGCCGCAGCCACGACGTAGAGGAGCGCCGTTTCCCGTGGACCGCAGAAGACTCCTCCAGGGCGCCGCCGCGACCGTGGGCGCCGGGCTGCTCTTTCCCGCCACGCGCGCGCAGGCGGCGGCCGACACGGACGATCCGGACGCGCACTGGGTGCCGGCCTCGGCCTCCAACTTCACGGCCTCGCAGCGCCCTTCCTCGTACCGGATCGACCGCGTGGTCATCCATGTGACGCAGGAGTCGTTCAGCAACACGCTCGCCATCTTCCAGAACCCGGCGAAGAAGGTGTCCGCCCACTACGTGGTGCGCTCCGCCGACGGCTACACGGCGCAGATGGTGCGCGAGCGCGACATCGCCTGGCACGCGGGGAACTGGGACTACAACACCCGCAGCATCGGCATCGAGCACGAGGGCTGGGTGGACCAGCCCGCCTACTTCACGAACGCGCTGTACGAGCGGTCGGCCCGGCTCACCGCCGCCCTCTGCGACCGGCTCGGCATTCCCAAGGACCGGGAGCACATCGTCGGCCACTACCAGGTGCCCGGCACCGACCACACCGACCCGGGGAGCAACTGGGACTGGGTACGCTACATCCGCCTGGTCAACTTCGCCTGACGGACCATCGGCGGTACCGGAACCGGTGGCGGATGCGCGACCGGCGTGCGAGGTGCCTTGCCGGGGACGCCGGACGGGCCGACGATGGACCGGTTCCCAGTGCGTCCCATCGGCCCGGAGGCCCCAGTTGACCGAGACGCGGTACGAGTCGTGGGTCGCCCTGGAAGCGGGCGCCGACCCCGTCGAGCGCACCGGCGAACTGCGGCGCGCCCACGAGGCGTTCACCTCGGCGGGCCGGGTGGTGCGGCCCGTGCGTCCGCTGGTGGCCGCGTCCTGGCGGCGTTCGGTGCGGGCCAAGGTCAGCCCCGACGGCACGGCCGGGGTGGAACTCGGCGAGGACGAGCTGGCGGCCTACCGCGACGAGCACCCGCTCGCCCGGGTGATGCCGGTGATCAGGGAGTTGATGGACGTCTACGCCCGGGACGGCGATCATCTGGTCGCCGTCTGCGACGCGCAGGGGCGACTGCTCTGGGTCGAGGGCCCGGCGGCGACGCGGCGCGAGGCGGGCCGGATGAACTTCGTGCCCGGCGCCCGGTGGGCGGAGTCCGAGGTCGGCACCAACGCGCCCGGGACCGCCCTGGCCGAGGACCGGCCCGTACAGGTCTTCTCCGCCGAGCACTTCCGGCGCCCGGTGCACCCCTGGACCTGCGCGGCGGCGCCGCTGCACGACCCGCGCACGGGCCGGCTGCTCGGCGCGGTGGACATCACCGGCGGCGACGGCCTGGCGCATCCGCACAGCCTGGCCTTCGTCCAGGCGGTGGCCCGCGCGGCGGAGGCGGAACTCGCGCTGCTCACCCCGCCCCCGGGCGACGCGGTGCACCTCAGCGCCCTCGGCCGGGACGAGGCGCTGCTGGTCGCGGGTGGCCGCAAGGTCCGGCTCAGCCGCCGCCACAGCGAACTCCTGGTCCTGCTCTCCCGCCACCCCGAGGGCCTGACGGGTGATCAGCTCCTGATCGATCTGTACGAGGACGAGACGGTCACCCCGGTGACGATCCGGGCCGAGCTCTCCCGGCTGCGCCGCCTGCTGGGCCCCGACCTGCTCGCCTCGCGCCCGTACCGGCTGGCCCAGCGCCTGGACGCCGACTTCGACACCGTCGCCCGCCGACTCGCCTCGGGCGCGGTCGCGGCGGCGATGGGCGCGTACGCGGGCCCGCTGCTGCCCGGCTCACAGGCACCCGCGGTGGTGCGCCTCCGTGCCCGCCTCGCCGGACAGCTGCGCGCGGCCCTCGTCGAACGCGGCGACCCGGGCCTGCTCGCCGACTGGACGCGCAGCCCGTGGGGCGAGGACGACGCGACGGTGTTGCGGGCACTGGCGGACGCGCTGCCGGAGTGTCAGCAGGGGCCGGTGTGGGCGAGGTTGAACGAGCTCGGGGAGGGACGGGAGTTCCTGTAGGGCGCGGGACCAGCGAGCACGCACTCGCCCCGCAACGGGGGCGCAACGTAGCCGGGCCTAGCCTCCGCACCGAGTGCCGTCCGAGGGCGGACGGCGCCGGAGGGAGGCAACGGAGATGGCCCGTTACGCAGCGCCCGGCACCGAGGGCGCGATCGTCTCGTACGAGTCCCGCTACGACCACTTCATCGGCGGCGAGTACGTGCCGCCCGTCCGCGGCCAGTACTTCGAGAACCCGAGCCCCGTCAACGGCCGCCCCTTCACCGAGATCGCCCGCGGCACGGCGGAGGACGTCGAGGCCGCGCTGGACGCGGCGCACGCGGCGGCGCCCGCGTGGGGCAGGACCGCCCCGGCCGAGCGGGCGTCCGTCCTGAGCAGGATCGCCGACCGGATGGAGGCCCATCTGGAGGAGCTCGCCGTCGCGGAGAGCTGGGAGAACGGCAAACCGGTCCGCGAGACCCTCGCCGCCGACATCCCGCTCGCCATCGACCACTTCCGCTACTTCGCGGGCGTTCTGCGGGCGCAGGAGGGGTCGCTGAGCCAGATCGACGAGGACACGGTCGCGTACCACTTCCACGAGCCGCTCGGCGTGGTGGGCCAGATCATCCCGTGGAACTTCCCCATCCTGATGGCCACCTGGAAACTCGCCCCCGCGCTCGCCGCGGGGAACGCCGTGGTCCTCAAACCGGCCGAGCAGACCCCGGCGTCGGTGCACTTCTGGCTGAGCCTGGTGGCCGACCTGATACCGCCGGGCGTACTGAACATCGTCAACGGCTTCGGCGTGGAGGCGGGCAAGCCGCTGGCGTCGAGCCCGCGCATCGCGAAGATCGCCTTCACCGGAGAGACGACGACCGGGCGCCTGATCATGCAGTACGCGTCCGAGAACATCCGCCCGGTGACCCTGGAACTCGGCGGCAAGTCCCCCAACATCTTCTTCGACGACGTCTGGGCGGCGGACGACGACTTCCGCGACAAGGCGCTCGAAGGGTTCACCATGTTCGCCCTCAACCAGGGGGAGGTGTGTACGTGTCCGTCGCGCGCGCTGATCCAGCGCGGCCACTACAGCGACTTCCTGGACGCGGGCATCGCCCGCACCGAGGCCATCGTGGCGGGCCACCCCCTGGACACCGACACGATGATCGGCGCCCAGGCGTCCAACGACCAGCTCCAGAAGATCCTCTCCTACCTGGACATCGGCCAGCAGGAGGGCGCGAAGATCCTGACGGGTGGTCAGCAGGTGCAGTACGACGGGGAAATGGCGGGCGGTTACTACGTACAGCCCACCATCTTCGAGGGCGACAACCGCATGCGGATCTTCCAGGAGGAGATCTTCGGCCCGGTCGTCGCGGTCACGTCCTTCACGGACTTCGACGACGCGATCCGAACGGCCAACGACACGCTGTACGGCCTGGGCGCGGGCGTCTGGACCCGCGACGGCAGCCAGGCATACCGCGCGGGCCGAGCGATCCAGGCGGGCCGGGTCTGGACCAACTGCTACCACGCCTACCCGGCGCACGCCGCCTTCGGCGGCTACAAGCAGTCGGGGATCGGACGGGAGACGCATCGGATGATGCTGGATCACTATCAGCAGACGAAGAACATACTCACATCATACTCGGCGAAGAAGCTGGGCTTCTTCTAGGGACCCAGAAAAAGGCGCCTGACCTGGGGTTTTCCCGGTCAGGCGCCTTTCGGCCGGCCCACTCATAGCGGGGTCCGGTTTATGGCGTAACTCCCAATTCATCCCACTGCTGTCCCGCTCCAGACCAGTGCTTCCGGACCAGTCACGGACCAAAACCTCGGCTCACCCGGCCGGTTGGGAGCCCTGACTGACACGGTCCCACTCCTGCATGGACTGCTCGATGAGGCGGTTGGCCTGCTCTCGCACCCCGTCCAGGAACTTGGCGTAATGACGGAAGAGGACTTCGATGCTCTGACCCGCACGACGGGCACATTCGGCCGGGTCCACTCCCGAATACAGCCAGAACGAGATGCCGGCGTGCCGGAGGTCGTACGGCCGCTTGGCGAGCTTGGAAGCCAGTTCCGTCCGGGTCAAGACGTCTCTCCGTGTCCGCGCCCACGTCAAGCCGTAGGCGGAGGCGTCCACATAGTTGCCCTTCTGATTACGGAACAGCCGTCCGTCCGGCGTCACGCCGAACCGGTCGACGTGCGCCTGCAGCATGCGCACGAACTGCGGCGGGATCGGGACGGGCCGGGTCGCGGTCTCCGCTCGGCGCTTGAGCGAGTGCACCTCGTGCACGACTCCGTCATCCGTCCATTCCTTACCCGCAGTCACGACACCGCCCGACAAGTTGAGCATCCCCCAGCCGGTCGTGGGCAGATGGCACTGGTCGAGGCGGAGGTGAATGACCTCCGCCGGACGCATCGCCGCGTAGTACATGCAGCCGTAGAACGCCTCCAGATGAGGCCCCCGCCCCCGCTGCTGGGCAACGGCGGCAAGCAGCCGGGCGACTTGGGCCGGGTTGGGAACGGCAGCCGGGTCCACCTCCTCGTTGACCGCCGGCGCGCTCCACCGCAGACCGTTCAGCGGATTTTCCGCGAAGTAACCCTTCTCCACAGCGGTGTTGAGGACCTCGTTGAAAGCAGCCCTCTTGCGCCGCGCCGTCTTGGCCGCGGCCGCGTTCCCGTCCAGCTTGCGGCACATGGCATCCAGTGCGCGGCGCAGCACATCGGCTTCCGCGAGGGCGCTTACGGGCAGGGAGTTGCGCTTCATCCAGTCCAGGGCCTTGCGCCACTCCTCGGTCGGTTCCCGGGTCCATGCGTTCTTGTTGAATGCCCACGAGTACAGGGCACGTCGCAGTACCCGTGGCTCCGGATAGATCGCGCCGGGGTGCACCAGGGCAGGTGTGATCGTGGCGAATGCGTCGGCCAGCGTGCGGCGGGTGTTTCCCGGCGTGCGGTCCCACCGCTGGTCGAGATATTCGTGGGCCAGGTCGTACCACGTCGTCCGCTGTTTGATGGCGCGCAGCTCGGACGCCGGCAGACCCGTGTGTTCGTCGAAGGGCTCGCCGTCGCGCGCTGCCGTCACCAACTTGGAGCGTCTGCTGTCGGCGAGACCGAGGGTCATGAATGACTCGGATTTTTCACGCCCGTTGACCGTCCACCGGACCATGTAGGGCTTGCGCCGATCGAGGCGCTCGCGTATGTCCCAGAAGCGGACGTTGTAACTCATCGCCAAGTGTCAGAGTCTCTCTCGCACATGTCCCACCAGGCATCCAGGTCGGCGCGGCGGCACCGGAGTTCGCCATTGGGCAGCTTGAGCATGCGGGGGGCTTGCCCGCGAGCGCGCATGCGGTAGAACGCCGACGGACTCATGCGGATCTCCGCCAGAACCTCAGCGAGCTTCAGCGCCGGAGGACGAGCCATGCCATGTCACCTTCATACTTGAAATCGTTTATGCGGAACGGCGGGAACACACCGCAATACACGGGCCAGAACCCTCTTCAGGAACAGCATCAATGGTCTCCACGATCCCCGGTTTCGGAAACCGGGGATCGTCTGCTATATATCGCCTTGCGCAATGCTGTTGAGTCTCCAAGTTCCGGCGCAGCAACCGCCCAATCATCGATTCGCCGGGATCCAAATGTCGGAGGTCTCGTCATAGTGCCCGTGACAGGGACCAGCAGGCCGCAGTGAGGGAAGTTCCCGAACATAGATGTGCCGCAGCCAGCACCCATTTTCAGAGACTCATGGTCGCGGCGGCAGCCCCATTACCGCAGATCGTCACCGATCAGCCTGGCTAGGCTCAGAGAATCAGAGCGTCCAGACTCGAAGAGTTGAAGACCGGGGCAGCCCAACGGACGAATCGGCGCCTCCGCTCAACAAGTGGTGACTGCAGATTGCTGTGAAACCGCCGGTGCGAACATCGCTCTACCGCCCGCCTTTCCGTGGCTGACCTGGATCGTTCCCGGGACGTTGTACGTTGACATGGCCTTCGGAGAGATTCCAGTAATTTCGGGACCTTCCTCGTCTGCCGTCAGCGAATCCATCCGCTGCCAGCCGCAACGACCTACCCATCAGCGGCCCGGCCGGGCGTTCACGGACTATCGCTGAGGCTAGCTATTGGGACCGGATGTGCCACGGGCGAGTCCGAGGCAGAGATCGCCCTCGGTTTCCGCGCGGCGGCGACGGAAGGCTGCCCCCTGGGGCTGTGGTGACGCGAACCGGGCACTAGGCAGTCATTGCCATGACAGGGGGTAAACGTTGAAGAGCACGAGCCCGCACCGCGCCCGGTGTACGTGTGTCAATTGGCTATGTCACGCGGCCGCCCTCCCAGCTCATCAGAGAGTCGCGCATGTCCGACAGAGAGGGACCATCCCCACGTGCGCGGGGATGGTCCCCCAGCCAGCCAGGAGCTGCCATGAGGAGGCGGACGAGCGGAAGGTACCGGTGTCGTAGGAAGACTGATCCGCCTTGGGGCGGCCGCCGGTTCGACTGGCGCCTCCAGGCGTTGCTGCCTACGGGGTGAGGCGGTTCGGGCCACGGAAGAGGAAGGTGGCCTCGCGGATCGAGTCCAGGCCGAGCAGCACCATCAGCACGCGCCCCAAGCCCATGCCGAGTCCCCCATGCGGCGGACATCCGTAGCGGAACGCGTTCAAGTAGTCCTGCAACGGCTCGGGACTCATGCCCTTCTCGGCAGCCTGCTTCAGCAGTACGTCGTAGCGGTGTTCGCGTTGGGCGCCGGTGGTGACCTCCAGTCCCTTCCACAGAAGGTCAAAGCTCAAGGTCACGCTCGGGTCGTCGGCCGGCCGCATGTGGTAAAACGGCCGGATGCCAACCGGGTAGTGCGTGATGAACACGAACTCATGCCCGGTGATCTTCTCGATGTGGGCCGAAAGGCTCCGCTCGCCCTCCGGGTCGAGGTCCTCCTTGACTCCCTGCGGGTCCCAGCCGCCCTTGCGCAGGATCTCGTGTGCCTCGGCCATGCTGATACGGGGGAAAGGCGTCGTGGGAACCGTGATCTCGACATCGAAGTGCTCGGCGACCGCTGTCCCGTGCGCATCAGCGACCTTGCCGATGGCGTGGGCCAGCATCCGCTCCTCGAACGCCATCACGTCCTCGACCCCGTCGATCCAGGCCAGCTCCACGTCGACACCGGTGAACTCGGTGGCGTGGCGGGAGGTGAACGACGGTTCGGCACGGAAGACCGGCCCGATCTCGAAGACCTTGTCGATGCCGGCCGCGATCGCCATCTGCTTGTAGAACTGCGGGGACTGTGCCAGATAGGCGCTGCGGTCGAAGTATCCGAGTTTGAACACCTCCGCTCCGGACTCCGAGGCGGTGCCCATGAGCTTGGGAGTGTGCATCTCCGTGGCGCCCTGCGCGTAGGCGTACTCGCGCATGCCCTGTTCCAGGGTGGTCTGTACGGCGAACAGCAGCTGAGCGGCAGGGCGGCGGCGTACGTCCAGGAAACGCCAGTCAAGGCACTGTTCCAGCCCGGTGTGCTCGTCGATCGGCAGGGGCGTGGCGGCCGGGTTCAGAACCTCGACCGTCTCGGGGACGATCTCAAGGCCGCCGAGTTTCACCTGGGCGGCGTCAACGACACGCCCAGTGACGCGCACAGCGGACTCGGGGGTGAGGGCTTCGAGCTGGCCCTCCTGCGGCCCACCGTCGCGCTTGTGGGTCACCTGCACCATCCCGGTGCCATCCCGCACGATGACGAACTGCATCTTGCTCTGCAGGCGAAGGGTGTTCACCCATCCGCAGACGGTTACGGTACGGCCGACGCGTTCTCGCAGGTCGGCGATGTGAACGCGGCTGTGGATCATTTCGGTCCTCCGGAGGACGTCGTCATGATCCCTTGGGAGTGCGGGCGAGAAGGGAACTCGCGGTACCACCGCACTTTCACCGCCACCAGGTGGCGGCCTCATTCAGGCCCGATCACGGGGGCCGACCGGCGGGGCATTGGACCACGAGGTCGTTCCTCCCCGCGCTCAGGAGGGTCTTCACCGCGGGGTGCGAGACCGCCTTCCCAGCTGCCGGCGGCTCTCTCTGCTCGCGTGATCCCTGGCTACTCGTCTCCGTCTACGCGTTGCCCGGAAGATTAGGACCCCACGACCACCGGCGCAATCGAATAGTCCCCCGCCGTCGTCCTTTAGCCTCCAAGGAGTTGGCCTTCATCCTCTCCGCAGCTCTGGCTCACCGCAGCCCCACCGAGCGGGCCTCTAGTACTCATGCGTGGGCCCGTCGGCGGTCCCTGCCTTCGCGACGTGCATACAGACCCGACCTCGAAGAGCAAGCCCGCAGATGAGGGTGCCGGGTACTACTGTTTGCTGATTCCCCTGGTGCCTGTCATCTGGCTCCTCTCTGCCACGCTCCTGCCTGGGGAGATCGGCGAGGCCATGGCTTGGGCACCGTTCTGGCTGGCAGCCACACTGAGCAACGGCATGCGCGGCTGAACGATCTGCGGAAGCGGCGACGCGAAGCTGGAGTGAATGGCTCGTCTCAGCGTTCCTGAGCGTCCTTCCAGTAGTCCTCCAGCATCTCGCCGGGCCAAGCGGGCTGGGTCACGGGGCCGCGCGGAAGCATCTCCTTAAAGCAGGCGACGAAGTCGATGACCGGTGTCCCGTCGTCGGCGTCGAGGTCGACGACGTGGAGGTCACGGCCGTCGACGCGCAGGAGTCGGGGGAAGCTGGTGGCGAGGCGGGCTGGGCGGCGGTGGTTGTGGTGGACGAAGGTCCCCGTGGCGGGCCAAGCGGGGTTGTCGCGGGGGCTGCGGGCGTGCAGCGCGACGTCGGCGGCGCTGCCCGCGCTGAAGTACCACATGACTTGCAGGTGGGAGAACTCCTCGATCCCTTGCAGAGTCTCCAGCGGGTACTCGGGGCGCAGACGGATGATCGATTCCACGCCGCCCTTGTAGTCGTCCAGGCGGCCCAGGTGGCCGCCGACGACGTCGGCGACGACAGGAAACTCGATGCGCTCCACGGACACGGACGCCCCCTCGTTCTCAATCAGTGGCGGGCCGCCGACCCCTCCGAGTCCTGCGCCCGCGCGATCATGGCCCGGTCAGGCTACGCCCGCGAGGACCGTCCTGGCGCGCTCGTCGATCTGCGCCGCTGCCGGGATGCCTCGGTTGCGGTAGGGGGAGAGCACCCGGCGCATGTTGATCACGGTCTCGCGGGCCCGGCCGGAGTGGATTCCGTCCATCGCGTCCAGGGCCCGCGACCAAGTCTCGCACGCCGCCTCGACGTTGCCCTGCTGGGCCTGTACGGCGCCCATGTACCCGAGTGTTACGGAGTGGGTGCGGCTGAAGGTGTCGGCCTTCCGGGTCTGCACGCTGCGGCGGAACTCCCGCAGCGCGCCGTCAAGGTCGCCCAGCGTCCACAGCGTGCGGGCGGTCTCGTGCGCCAGCGACGCCTCGGCGAAGAACCAGACACGCGACGGCTCATCATCGCCCGGGGTCGCCGAGGCGAGGTCGTCTTCGGCGCGGAGCAGCGTGGCGAGGGCCTCGCGCCTTGGGTAGGCCGCCGCGAGACTGCGGGCCTGCACCACGCCGAGCAGGGCGCGTTCGCGGGGCGTGGCCAGCGTGTACCTCTTGCGTGCGATGGACTCCGTCGCCAGGTCCACGGCCTTTGCCGGGTGGCCGAGGTCGGTGGCCTGGTGGGCCATCGCGCGCAGGATGTGGCCGCCCAGCGGGGCGTCACCGGCTTCGGCCGCCAGCTTCGTCGCGAGGGTGAAGTAGCGCCTGGCCGCCTCGTGACGAGAGGCATCGAAGCTCATCCGCCCCGCGACGTACACCGCCTCCGCCGCGGCGGAGAACAGACTGCGCCGCACCTGATCGGTTGCGAACACGCCACCGACGTAGGCCGCGATGTCGTCGCTGATGTACTGGTAGAGGGCGGTGCGGCCGTCCATCCCGCCGTGCAGCTGGTCCCGCCGGGAGAAGAACTCCGTTGTCTCGCGCAGCGCGCTGACCTCCGCGGTGCCAACCCGGCGGCCGGTCGCCGCAGGCCGGCGCCGGGCCCGCTCGGGGGCCTCGTCCCACCACTGCCGTCCGGGCAGGACCAGCCCGCCCACCGAGTAGGCGGCCCCGGACAGCAGGCGGCGACGTTCCAGATCCACGTTGGCTCTCCCCAGGTCCACCAGCTCGGTCAGCGTATCGACGTGCCATTCGATCGCCGTGACCGCCGCCGATCCCGGCATACAGAGGCCGATCTCGGCAAGGGTGATGGGGCGTTGGAGCCGTCGGGACAACGTCTCGCACAAGATACGGGGCGCCCTGCCGCTCGGGCGCGTGCCGCTGACCCACATCGCGACCTGCGACCGGCTGGTGCCGAGCAGTTCCCCGGCCCGTGCCTCGGCAGCGACGCGTACGAACGCCGCGGCCACCTTGGTCTGCGACCAGCCGGTTTCGGCGATCACAGCGGCCAGGTCCTCGTTCCGCTTCCGCGCGGCACTGCGCATCAGACGCCCCTGTTCACAAGGGTACAAAGTTTGACGGGTTTGACGGCCTCCCCCGCCACGCGGGGATACCGGCCCCCCGCCCCGAGCGGTTGGCTCATGGTCAACGAAACCACCACTGAGGTTGGCGGCGTGATGTCGTTTGGGGCTGACAGGTGATGGTCGTCGCGGTACATCCGGTATATGAGGTATCCGCAAGGCGGTGGTCTGACGGCCGAGCGGCGGGTGTTTCGCGAGCGCATCCGTATGGAGGCGGCCGGGATGTTCGCCGCGGGGCAGGACAACGCGCAGGTGGCGAAGCGGCTGCGGGTCAGCGTGCGCTCCGTGCAACGCTGGCGCCGCTCGTGGCAGCGGGGCGGAGACACCGCTCTGCGGACCAGGGGCTCGGCGGCCCGGCCGAAGCTGGGCCAGGCCCTGGTCGTGGCTCTGGAAGAAGAGCTGGCCAAAGGGCCGGTAGCCCATGGCTGGGGCGACCAGACATGGACCCTGGCCAGGATCAAGACGCTGATCGGGCGCCGGTTCCACAAGACGATGACGCTCTCGTCCATCGCGCGGATGCTCCACCGCAACGGCTTCAGCCACCAGGTCCCGGCCCGGCGGGCACTGGAGCGAGACGAGGAGAGGGTCAGTGGCTGGGTGAAGGACACGTGGCCGCAGGTGGAAGCACCGCGGCGGCGCTCGGGGCCTACGTCGTCTTCGAGGACGAAGCCGGCTTCTCGATGACGCCGCCCACCCGTCGCAGCTGGGCCAAACGCGGCCGCACCCCGGTGATCCGGGTGCGTGGACGCTCGCAGCGCCGCTTCTCCATCGCCGCCTTGGCCTGCTACAAGCCCGGCGAACGCTCGCGCCTGATCTTCCGGCCCAGACGGCATGCCGACCACAAGAGCAAAGGGCGACGCAGCTTCGCCTGGAGCGACTACCGCGACCTGCTGATCGCCGCGCACACACAGTTGGACGCACCGCTGGTGCTTGTATAGGACAACCTGAACGTGCACCTCGACGCCCGTCTGCGGACCTTCATCGACGATCGCGACTGGATCACCTCCTTCCAACTTCCGCCATACGCACCCGACTTGAACCCTGTCGAGGGCATCTGGTCCCTGATCCGCCGCTCGGGTCAGTGCAACACCGCCTTCGCCGACCCCGACCACCTGATCCGCATCCTGCGCACAAGACTCCGCGAGATCCAGTACCACCCCGACCTCCTCGACGGCTGCCTCACCGGAACCGGCCTCACCCTCACGACATCACGCCGCCAACCTCAGTAACTGCCGTTCCCAGGAGGGGAGTCCGGTGAACACCCACCCGCTGAGTGGCGCCACCTCCACGCGCCCCAGCCCCCGCAGCAAGGAACCCGAAGCCCACCGCCCTGATCTCCTCGGAGGGCCCGTGACCCGGGTGCAACTTCCCTTATCCCAGGCGAAGACGCTGCTCGCCCAGCCCCATCCCGAAGACGAGGGCACCGGCTCCCTCGAACAGATCGCCCGGCAGCTGCTGTGCATCAGCGCGGTGCGCGAGGACCGCGAGCGGATCAAGAACCTCCTTCGGACCCTGGAGCTGGCCTTCGATCCCACGCCGGAGCTGGCGGCGGCAGTGATCCAGGCCCGGCAGTTCCTGGAACTGGAACCCGTCGATGCGGCCCGGCCCAGCAGGGCGTATGTACGGTCGCTGCGTGCTCTGACCGCGCGGGTCGAGGCGCTGCGGGTGTCGGCCGCGACGTACGTCGTCCTCCCCGACGGCGCCGAGGCAGCGCAGATACACGAACGCCTCGGGCGGACGGCCGAGGCGCACGGCGGGTCGGTCTGCTGGTTCCATCACGACCGTGACCTGTCGGACTGGCCGCTGTGGGACCGGCCGGGCTGGCAGCACGTGCAGCGCCTGGTCCAGGGCAGGCAGATCACGCTGCTGACGGTGGAGTCTGCTGCTGACCTGGTTCCGCCGATGTGTGTGGGCGAGCCGCAGTGGGGGCGGCACGGGCTGGAGACGTGGCTGCACGGCTGGGGCATACGCCTGGTCTGCCGCACCGAAGCCGAGGCAGGTGCACAGCAATGACCCTCCCGCCTTACCCCCACTCACCACGCCTGGATCATGATCGTCCGCTCGCTGTTCGTCTACGGCCTGCTCCCCCTGTACGCGGTGCTGCTGGCCCGCTCGGTGCAGGCTGCGCGCCGCAGGACCACGGCCCCTGCGGCCACGCGCCGGGACCCGCTCCCGTTCTGGCGGCACTTCCTCCAGCACTGCGCGGGCTTCCCCCTCGTATGCCTGTTGCTGATGTCGCTGATCTGGGTGTTCCCGGGGCGGCTGCCGTGACCGACGCACCCCAGGTCGGGATCCTCGACATGCTCAGCGGCCCGTTCGACCTGCCTCCGCCGTAGCGGGCCGCCTCCTGGCCGCAGTCGAGACCTCCCCGTCCGCGACGCGCCCAGGAGGCGGCCAACCAGCCGGGGCCCTCTTCGGCCCGGAGCGCGCGCTGGGGTTGCGCCTCCAGCGCGACGGAGAGGGTGCGCCGCGAGATGGCCCGTCGGCGCTGTGCCAGGCCGCGTCAGGCGCCCGGGCTCCGCGCGACTGGAACGCGGAGGCAGGCGCGCCCTCACCCCGACCGAAAACAACTAGTTCGCCCCGCTTCTGTGGGGTGGTCGAGAGGACAGTCCGTATGACGACGAGCCCGCCCCGGTTGGCTCCCCATGACGTGATCTTCTGGGACCTGGCGACCACCAGCGGCGTCTATCGGCACCCGCTCACCTCCGAGGAGCTCCGCCTTTTCGAGCAGCGCTTCCCCGGACACCGTGGGAAGAGGGCCATCGACGCGGGCTGCGGCACCGGGGACTTCACCCGCCACTTGTACGCGGCCGGGATGGACGTGACGGGCCTCGACTGGTCGCCTTTCGCGATCACCATGGCCCGCCAGGCCACCCCCTGCCCGCTGCCGTACGTCGTCCACGACCTCTCCCTGGGCGACCCTCCCGGGCTGATCGCGCGCAGCGTCGACCTGGTCGTGTGCCGCCAGTCCCTGTCCCTGCTCGCCGACCCCGCCGCTCTGCTCTACCGCATCCGCACCAACTGGCTGCGGCCCGGCGGCCAGTTGTACCTGAGCGAGATCCGCATCACCGACCACGAGGCCCGGACCCTGCGCGGCGGGATGACGGAACCAGAGCTTGACCGGCTCGGCGACGGCTGGGCCCACGCCACCCGCTACGACCTCACGAGCCAGCGCGCCGCCTGCGTGATCCTGCGCAGCCCCGCCAGCTGAACACCCCTCCCTCCCAAGCCCCTTCACCCCTTTCCCGCTTTTGAGGACCCATGCCCCCTCCGCCTTCCCCTTCGACCACGGCCCCTGCCGAGGTGACCGTCGTGTCCTGGCACCTCACCCACAACGAGCAGCTGCCCGAGGCGCTGGACTACCTGTCCGCGCTGTCCCCGGATGTGGTGCTGTGGCAGGGCCTTGAGCCGAAGGACCTCGCGCTCGTCGAGGACACCGTGGACGTGATCGGCTACCCGGCCGCCCGTACCGCCGCCTCCCTGGAGCTCGCCTGCGTGTTCCTGCGGGCCCACGGGCCGCTCGTCTTCCACGACCGCCTCTGCCATCCCCCGGCTCCCCACCACCCGCCGGCAGCGATCGCGGCCCGCCTGCGCGGCGAGGAGGGCCAGTTGAGCACCGGGAAACTGCTGCTGGTCAGTGAGCACGGCTGTCCCTTCTCCGCCGAGAACCGGCTCCGTGAGGCCGAGTGGTCCACCACGCTCATCGCCTACGACCGCACGAGCGGGCTGCCCGGACTGTGCATCACCGGCGGCAACCGGCACAGCTACCCCGAAGCCGAGATTCCCCCGGACCTGGCCAAGACGCAGGACCTCGTGTTCTACACCCAGCGCACCTTCCTCGAAGGCCGACGCCGCTATGGCGACGACCGGCCGGACCGCACCATGCAGGGCGCGGGCTATACGGATGCGGCCCGCTGGGCGAGCTGCAACCTCGACCAGTACCAGGCCCTGAAGCCGACCACCGGCTTCACACCGCTCCAGCCCCACCGGGAGGCACCGTCACGGACCAGCCGGATCTACCTGTCCGAAGAGCTGGCCCAGGCGATCACATCGGTGGGGACCGGCAGGATCGACGAGGTCGGACACCTCTCCGAGCACCTGCCGCTCCTCGTGACCCTCTCGCTGCCCGCGCTCCAGGACCTCCTGGCGCAGCGCCCCGCCGGGGACGGTGCCTGGTGACGCGGCGGGGTGTGCGGCCCGTGTCCGCCACCGACCTCAGCAGCACCGGGCACGTCCTGTTCACCCGCATCGCCCGCGGTGACCACTTCTTCGGCGCAGCGCTCCCCGCCCCGGCCGCCCTCGCCCGGGAGCTTCGGGTGCCGGAGATCTGCGTGCGCTCCGCCCTCGACCGCCTCTACGCCCGCGGGGTCCTCGACCGGGCGTCCGGCCACCGTTTCGTCGTGGCGCCGCGCGAGCGGTGGAAGATCCGGCACACCGAACCCGGCCCGCACGCGATCGCCGCCGCCCGGCAGCTGCGCGAGGAGATCCGCACCGGGCACTACCGGCTGAACCGCCCGCTGCCGCCGGGACGCGACCTCGCCCGTCTGCTGGGCATCTCACCGCGTGATGTCCGCCGGGCCCTGTGCGACCTGGCGGCCGAAGGACTGCTGGCCCTGCCCGTCAGGGGCAACGCGATCGTCATCAATAACCACCACACCCCCGCGCCGCCCGCCGAGCTGGGAGCGGAGAGCGCGCCATGCTGAGCGACGCACCAGGCAAGGGGCCGGGAGCACCCGAGGATGTGCCCTTCGCACAGATGCGCCATCCGAACCCCGCCCGTGTCGACGACTGGCTGTGCGACGGCAAGGACTCCTACCAGCTGGACCGGGCTTTCGGGCGGCGTCTGTCGGAGGTGGACAACACGCTGGTGTCGGCCGCCCGCATCAACCGTGATCACGGCAGGCTGACCGTGCAGCTGGTCGCCGAGCTCGGCATCGAGCAGGTCCTCGACCTGGGCTGTGGATATCCCCCCTGGCCAGCGGGCCACCAGCCCCACACGCCCTTGATCCGGGAGGTGCTCCCCCAGGCCACGATCCTGCACGTGGACATCGACGCCGTCGTGGGCACATACGCTCACGTCTACCGGCCCGCAGACGACGACAGATGCGGCGTACTCCAGGCCGACATCCAGTACATGGGCCAGGTGCTCGCCCACCCCCAGGTCACCCACCGGTTCGACCCCCAGCGTCCCATCGCCGTCCTGCTCCACGACGTACTCCCGTGGATCGGAGATGACCAGACGGTGGACAGCGCCCTCGCCGCGCTGCGGAACTGGCTGCCGCCCCGCAGCGCCCTGTCCATCACTCATGCCACCGCCGACCTGGAACACGCTCCGGGCGCGAAGGCCAAGCTCACGGCCCTGTGGGCCGAAGAAGCAGCCGTCGCGCTCCGGCCCCGCCCCCGCCAGGCGGTCGCCGCCCTGTTCGGTGACTGGCCCCTGCTCCCTCCCGGGCTCGTCCCCACCGCGCACTGGCACCCCGAGCACCCCGACGCGCGAACTCCCCCCTCGCACTCCGGCGCCTTCGCCGGCATCGCCCTCAAACCAGCCGCCCCCACCACCGAGGACCCCTCGTGTACGTCATGAGACTGCTCTCGCACGCGGACCGGCCACGCATCGACGCGCTGCTCACCGCCCGCACCCTGTGGGACCAGCAGCACCAGCGTCCGCACCACGGCCAGAACCCCGCGCTGCTCAGCCAGCTCGCCGACAGCCACCAGAGCGCCCAGGTCATCGGGATGGAAGAGGACGGGCAACTGGTCGGAATGCTCACGCTGATGGTCCGTGAACCCGGCCTGGTCGGCTGGACCGCTGAGGAGCGGCAGGAGGAAGCCCTGTCGGTCACCACGGCCATCGCCCACCCCGCCCAGCACGATCAGCACCTCGCCCGGATCGCCTCGCTGTGGCTGGCCGACTACATCGCCCGCCTGCCCGGCCCGCCGATCTGGGTCCGCAGCGCAGTGAGGGAAAGCCGACTCGCCCTGTATCTCAAGGACGTCTGCGGCTGGCAGCTGGTCCGGGGCGCACGCGACCCCGACGGGCACCGGTCCTACCGCCTGCAACTCCGCGCCCAGATCAGACCCGGTCTCCCTCACCTGGTCGCCAGCGACGCCGAACTCGCCGCGCCGCTGGCCGACCTGGAGTCCGTCTCCGTCTCGGATGCGCCCGCGCGGCCGGACCTGCTGCCCCGATGAGCCCCCCTCGCCGATCGCTGAAGGGACCCTCGCAGATGCCCTGCCCCCACCGACCCCGGCCAGCCCCCGCCACCGGGTTGCCCGGTGACCGCTCCGGCGCCGGGTTAGGCCGCCATCTCCTGGCGCAGCCGGTCCAACGCCTGGGCAGCGGCGTCACGGCTGGCCGGGAGCCGGTCGCCCGCCGCCCGGATGATCCGCTGCAACTGGTGCGGCAGCCGCTGCCTGGCCGCCTCGCCAACGGCCGCCTCCAGGCACGTACCGGCCCCGTCGCGGTCGTCCGCCAGCAGCCGCACGTGCGCGACGGTGATCAGCTCGATGACCCGCCACTGCGGCGCCACCGTCAGAGAGGGCGCCGGGGCCCGCTCCACCAGCCTTATGGCGATGTCCGCCCGTCCCGTCGCAACCAGGCCGCGCAGCCGGATCTCGTGCAGCGCGTACGGGTTGGCCAGCGAGGTGTGCTCCACCTCCTCCAGCAGCACCTCCGCCTCGCTCACCACCTCGTCGAACAACGCGCTGTCCCCCAGAGCGCCTGCGGCGCGGGCCAGGAGCGGGAGGACAGCGGCCCTCGCCGCGGGGGTGGGGGCGAGGGCGGCGGCGTGCTGAAGGCGGTCGACAGCGGCGCCCTGCATCCCGGCCTTGCGGAGCTCGTTGCCGTGCATCCGCAGCACGGACGAGGAGAAGGCCCGGTCGGCGAAGTGGCGGGCGATGGGCAGGCTCTTGCCGGTCCAGCGCGCGGCCACGGCCAGACGCTCCTCGGGCAGGACGTTACCCAGAGCCACACCGAGACCGACCCGGGCCTGAGCCAGCAGGTGCAGAACCTCCCGCTCGCAGTGCCCGTCATCCAGACGCGCTTCCAACCGGGCGACCAGCGGCCAGAGCTCAGCGACGGCTTCGGTGGCATGCCCGGACTGGCGGGCGATCTCCGCCAGGCGCACCGTGGACTCGCCGAACGCGACCATCGCCCGGTGATCGGTGTCCGCGACATCGGTGATCCCGAGCACGTGGGGCGGCAGCCGCAGCTGGTCGGCGATGCGCCGCCGCGAGCCGACGTCGTCCACGGTCCGTTTGCCCAGTTCGATCGCAGACACGTACGTCTTGTCGTAGCCGAGCAGCTGCCCCAGCTCCGCCTGGTTCAGCCCGTGGACCGCGCGGAACAGGCGCAGGATCTTGCCGAGGTGGCCGGTCGCCAGGACGTGCTGTGCCTGGCCGGTCGCCCAGCGCCAGGCCGCATGCCGCGCCACCGGCCGCCCGGTACCCGCACCGGGGCCGTCTGGTGCGGCGAGTTCACCCCGAGGCACGTCGCACTACCCGCGCGTGTTGTCCGGGCCACCGCCCAGGAACCGGTACCAGGCGGCGATCGACTGCTTGTACCCCTCCGGCATGGTCAGCTCCGGCACCTCATCGGCGGCGAACAGGCCGATGCTCTTGTGCTCGTGGCTGAGGACCGGCGGCAAGTCTGGCGTCTGGACGGTGCACCCGTAGGTGACGATCAGGACCCGCCGTCCGGGGATCGGCTCGTAGATCCAGGTGCCGCCGTCAAGAAGCTGGCCGGCCTTCACGCTCCAGCCGGTCTCCTCCAGGATCTCCCGCTCCAGCGCCGCCTCGGGACTCTTATCAGGGGCCTGGGTGCCGTCGTGGGTGCCGATCTCCAGTCGCCCGCCCGGCAGTTCCCACTCGGCCCGCTCGTTCTTCAGAAGCAGGACGCGACCCCGACTGTCGAGGGCCACGCCCTTCACGGAAACGGGCCACAGCGGCGGCGTGTACGTCATGACGGTCGTCCTCGTCCAGCAGCACGTGCAAGGGGCGATCGGAACGTAGCACGCCGCACCCAACTCCACCGCGTTCTGCCGGACTTGTCCGAGTCGACAGGTTGTCGCTTTACCGGCCGCCGACCGGGCGCGAACAGTGGACCCGCCCCCACCCAGCGAAGGAGATTCGTGATGCCCCACGCCCTGCGGGCCCCAGCCAGCAGCGCCCCTGCCTTCCTCTCGGCCACGCACACCCCCGTGAGCGTGCTCGCCGACCATCTCCGGGAGGCCGGGCTGGTCACCGTGGAGGGGCTGGCCACCCGCGCCGCGGTGCTGCGCTTCACCGAGCGCATCATGGAGATCACGCCGCACCGGGACAGCGACCCCGACGGGCTGACCACCATCTACGACACCCGGCGCCACGCCCACCAGACCGCGTACGCGGGTCTCACCTCCAGTGAACTGGCCGCCCACACCGAACGCTCCGGCCTCCCCCTGCCGCCCCGTCTCATGCTCCTGGTGTGCGCGCACCCGGCCGCCCGGGGCGGGGAATGCCTGCTCACCGATGGCCAGGCCGTCCACGCCGACCTCGCCGCGCACCGACCGGAGGCGCTGGAGCAGCTGTCCACCCCACGCAGCGCGTACTTCGGCGGCGGCGAAGGCCACAACGGCCAGGTGTTCACCCCGCACGCCGACCGGGTCGTACTACGGCTGCGCACCGACGCCCTGGCCCGCTGGAGCCCGCTCCTCACACCCCACGTGCCCCAGCTGCTCGCCGCCATCAACCGGCACCAGATCAACCTGCCGCTCGCCCTCGGGCAGGGCTACCTCCTGGACAACACTCGCTGGCTCCACGCCCGCAACGCCTTCACCGGTGACCGCCTGTGCTGGCGCGCCCTGGGCGAACCTCTCGCCCCGCTCCTCCCTCTCCCGCCCGGCTTCCCGCCGGCCCCGGCCCCGGCCGCTCCCCGCCCTCCGTCCCCGGAGGGAGTGTCATGACCAGCCGCCATGCCCGCTTCGCCACCCCCGCGGCACCGGAGTCCGTGGCCTTCGCCCGCGACCGGATCCTGATCCAGCTCGACGCCTGGGGCCTGACGCTGGAGCAGAACACACGGGAGGCCATCAAGCTCGTCGCCTCCGAACTGATCACCAACGCGGTCGTACACACCGAAGGACCGATCACCCTCGGCCTCTACCTCGACGAGGACAGACTGCTCCTCGTCGTCCACGACAGCAGCCGGACGCTCCCCGCGCCTCCCGACACCTGCGACCCGGCGGAGACGGAGTCCGGGCGCGGGCTCCTCTTGGTGAACGTCTTCGCCGACCGCTGGGGATCCGACCTCACGCCCGGGGGCAAGAAGGTGTGGGCCGCGTTCGATGTCCCCCCACAGCTCCCGGCCGCCACGTCGGACGCCCGCCCCCAGAGCCAGACGGCGAGAGCGCGCCCGCGCCTGCGGATCGTGTCCGAGGGCATCGCACTCGCCGGAGCCCTGCGGTGAGCCCGGCCCGAAGTGCGCCACGGCGCCCCAAGCTCCGCCCGTTCCCACTGGCAGTCGGCCGGGCGGACAACGGCGCCGACCGGTCCCCGAGGCCGGTCGGCGCCCGCAGCAACCCCAACGAGATCTCCCTCCCGGCGTGAAGGACGTCCCATGTCTCTCGAACAGCACCTTGCCGGAAAGACCGTGCTGGTCACGGGGGCCGGTGGGCTGATCGGCAGCCGCATCGTCGCGCGGCTGCGGCAGGCCGGGGCGCGCCCCGTCTCGGTGTGCAAGCTCGACGCCTACCCCCCGGACGTCTACCGGCGCCGGTTCGGCATCGACCCGCTGGGCCCGGACTTCATCATCGGGGACATCGCGGACCCGAGGCTGATGCCCACGGTCGTGCCCGGCTGCGACTACGTGATCCACGCTGCCGCCCTCGCGGATGTCGCCGCGTGCACCCGGCGCCCGCTGGACGCCATCGCCACCGCCACCCTGCACGCCCTGGTCGCCCAGGGCGCGCACAACGAGACGGTGAACATCGGCACGGGCACCGCCACCACCATCCGCCAGGTCGCCGAGCTCGTTTCCGCGCGCTACCCCGGCACCACGCTCATCTCGGCACCGATGCCGCCGGGCGACCCGGAGGGCGGCTACGCCAGCGTCGAGCGGATGCGGACGGTGCTGGGCTGGCAGCCGGGCATCACGGTCGAAGAGGGCATTGCCCGGTACGCGGCCTGGCTCGCCGCGTCCCCCGATGCCATCCCGGACTGGCTGCACCCCACACCGGCCACTCCGGTCGCTAGATGACCGGCGGGCGGCCGAGCCGGGTCATGCGCCACACGGTGCGCCAGCGCATCGGCTGCCGTCGGCCGCACGGGGTGCGCCAGCCTTCGGCGAACCCCGAAAACCACGCCCTCAGCCCGGCCAGGTCGCGGGTGCGGGCCACGGTCAGGGCGATCCACGTACCGAGGTAGACGGGCACGAGAGGAGCGGGCAGGTGGCGGCGGGCCAGGTAGACGCGGTTGCGGGCGGTCATCCGGTAGAAGAACGTGTGCCGGGCCGGGGAGGTGCGGGGGTGCTGGAGCAGGAGCTGCGGCTCGTACACGACCCGCCACCCTCCATCCAGTGCCCGCCAGGCCATGTCGGTCTCCTCGTGGGCGAAGAAGAACGTCTGGGGCCAGTCGCCGACCTGGCGCAGCATGCGGTTCGACAGCGCGTGGCCGCCGCCGAGGAAGGTGGTGACCTCGCCGCCCTGCATCGGGTCACCGGCGCGAAGCCGCGGGACGTGGCGGCGCTGGGTGATGCCGCTCTCATCCGCGATACGGAAGCTCACGATCCCCAGCGTGGGGTCGTTCTCGTACAGGTCGCTGATGCGGGCGATGACGTCGTCGGCGACCAGCAGCCCGTCGTCATCGAGGTCCACGACCACGTCGACGTCCCGCAGATGCTCCAGCGCGACGTTGCGGCCGCCGGTGACCCCGAGGTTCTCGGCCAGCTCCACCCGCTCGACCCAGCCGGGCAGATCGGCAGGGAGCGTGCAGCCGTTGCCGACGAGTACGGTCCGCGCGGGCTTGACCGTCTGGGCCTCGACCGATGCCAGGAGCTCGGCGAGTTCCTTGGGCCGCGTCCCCATGGTCAGCACGGCCACGCCCACCTTGATGCCCACCAACGTCTCTTCATCCTTTCGAGGAGTCCCGTGTCCTCAGCACGAACGCCGCGGCCTGCCCCAGCGTCCCTGCACGAGAGGGCGGTTCAGCGGTCGCTTCCGGCCCACCAGTACCTGGATCAGGCCACCGTGGACTGGATCGCCCAGAACCGGCCCACGCCCGCGCTCGCGCCCATGCCGTTCACCCTCCCACAACCTCGGCGTCGCTTTGTGCCGGAGTCCGCCTGGTTCGCCGACCCCCGGCTGGCCGACTCCCTCCACGGCATCCGGCACCAGGGCCGTGTCTGCGTGCTGGCCGATCTCCTGGCCCAGCACCACCAGCTCAGCCCAGACGACGCGGCAGCCCTGTGCCTGGCCGCGGCCGTCCACGACTGCCGGCGCCACCACGACCGGGCCGATACCGGGCACGGCCGGCGGGCCGCCCTGTGGCTCCAGCGCCACAGCGACACGGTCCTCACCGTCCTCGGCCAGGACCTGCCCGTCCGCTCCCTGGTCCGGGCGGCGGTGGCCATCCGCCTCCACGACGTGCCCCACGAGGCGTTCACCCGTCCCCAGAGCCGCGCCTACCAGCAGGCCCCGCACCTGGTCGACCTGCTGAAGACGGCTGACGCCCTGGACCGCTACCGCCTGCCCCTCAAGCGCTGGTGGCCCGACCTCACCCGGCTTCGCGCCGCCGCCCCGGCCTGGCTGCCCACGGTCGCCTTCGAACTGGTGATCCGCAGCGAACGGGCCCGCCTCAACGGCGCCCCCCACCAACAGGCGATGGACGACGCCTGCCGACTCTTCACCACACCTGCGAAAGGAGAGCGGTTCTGATGGACACCGCATGGGATCACGCCCACATCGACCACACCCTCCCCATCCCGCCCGTCCCGGCTCCGGCCGGGCTCGCAGAAAGCCCCGCCGAGTGGAGCCAGCGCCTTGCCGACGCTCCCCACGGCTGGCTCCTGCGGGACAACGCGATGACCCGCACTCTCACCGGTGGCGGCCCCATCCGCCTGATGCACACCACCGTCGCCCTCGACGCGATCCGTGCCAGCGGACACCTGTACGCGTCCTCGGGCTGCCTCGTCGCCGCCCTGTACTGCGCCCCCCTCACCCCCGAGCCGGACGGGCTGCGCCCCCACAACCTCGGCCAGTACCTCCTGGAGACCAAGCCGCACACCGACACGCTGGTCATCGAGATCACCCCCGACGCCCCGGTCCCGCCCAAGGGCATCGACTACCTGCGCCTGGGCCCCATCCACCTGCGCACGCACCTCCAGCACGCGGCGTTTTTGACCCCGGCCGAAGAAGAGCACCTGCGCCGCACGGTCATGGCCCGGCTGCGGGCCGCCGCGCCGTTCCTCGACCTCGCCCTGGCCAACGCGTCCGGCACCCAGACCCCGGCCGCCGTGTTCACCGACCAGCTCGCCGCGGCCGTCCCCCACATCCCGTTCCTGGGCTACCTGTACTTCGAAGTGCTGTCCGAGTACCTGATGCTCCACTCCACCACCGCACAGACGAGGGCGTACGCCGAGCGCGGGGAGCTGAACAACCGGCTCTACAAGCACCTGGCCCACGCGGCGGTCGACGGCATGGACCAGCTGTTCGACCTCGCCCGCTTCCACCCCGACCACCAGCAGCTGACCGCGCTGACCGGACAGATCGACCCCTCCCTCGCAGCAGGCGCGGCCGAGTACACCCGGCGCCGCCTGTCCCACCTCTTCGCGTGCCTCGCACTCGATCCGGGCGAAGAGGCGGCGGCCTTCACCTTCCGCCGCCGGTCCTTCGCCGCGCTCACCGATGCCGCGCCCGGCCTGATGGGGCAGCTCCTGTTCCGCGAGATGCGGATCATGGACCGCTACCCCCAGCTCTACGCCTGTCTGGAGCACGCCAAGGCGCTGGAAGCCTGGAACTACTGGAACACCGAAGGCATCCCCACCCCCTTCAACGGCTTCCTGCCCAAGGGGGAGATCGGCGTCAACCCCGCCTACCCGCGCGCCACCTGCACGGTGTGGGCGGCCAAGACCTGCTCGAAGGGGCTGCTGCACCCCGTGGAACAACTCGACGTCGCGTTCCTGCCGCGCCTGGCCGACCTCGGCCAGACCGCCATGCGCCGAGACGGGGCCGGCCGGGCCGCAGGCCACCTCAAGGCATTCCGCGACGGCCAACGTCCAGACGGCGTCCCCGGCCGCCTTCCCTCCAGACGCGGGGCGTTGTGATGGAGAGCCACATACCGCACGCCGGGCCCGGCTTCCACTGCCACAGCTGCTGGAAGGCCCAGCAGGCCCGGCTGGACGAGGAGAAAGCGAAGGCCGAGGCGAAAGAGCGGGCCAGCGAGCGCATCGGCCCCGCGCTGGTCGCCGCCGCCCTCGCACTGCTGGTGATCGCCGGTCTCTGGTTCGGCTTCGTCTGGGCCCTCCTCCACGTCTTCAGCTGACCGCCCCTTCCTCTCTCCTCCAGGACCAGGAGCCCGTCATGCGCACAGACCCGCGAATACGCCACGCCCTCAACTGCCTAGCCACCACCGCCGCCCTGGCCGTCACTCTGGGGGCCGAGGGCAGCGGCTGCTCCTCCAGCAGCAGCTCGGGGACCTCCGACAAAGGCGTCACCTACTCCGGCAATGTGCTGCTCGGCCGCTACACCCAGCGGATCTCCGAGCCGTACGTAACCAGCGGACGCATCACCGGATACGCCGACGCCGTCTGCCGGGCCGCCGTCCTGCGCCACGAACTGACCGTGATCCTCAACAAGCGGACCGCCAGCGGAACTTGGGCAGAGCAGAACCGCGCCGCCTACCAGGCAGCCCCCGGCATCAACGTCACGAAGAAGGCCACGGTCACCATCGGCTGCGTGCCAGGGTTCTACCGGACCCGCCTCACCGCGTCCGTCGACATGCTGTCGGACAAGAACGGCGGCGACTCCGGACAGGCCCACACCTCCGGCGTGGCCGTGAACAAGGAGCAGCGCACATGAGCCCAGACAACACCGCCAAGGACAAACCCGAGCCGGTCCACGCGCTCACGCTCGGCGGCGGCTCGACCTCCCTGCCGGTGCGGCTATGGCACCGCCTCGTCGCACTGCTGCGGCGCCAGGCGTAGAAGGCGGCCCCGGCCTCCGCGGGGCGTGTCCGGAAGATCGTGTAAGTCCGTGATCTGAGAGTGTGGCGGGTTCTGTCTGGCCCCGTCCCTCCGGAAAGGCAAGATCGCGTGACTGAGACCCATATATCCGAGCCCGCTGCCGGTGAGACGGTCCTTGCTGAGCAGGTCGACGCTCTGGTCGAGCAGCTGATGGACTCCGCGGACGCCGCTGGTGCCCCGCTGGCCGGGGAGGGCGGGCTGCTGCAGCAGTTGTCCAAGGCCCTGCTCGAGCGGGCTCTGCAGGCCGAGATGAGAGAGCATCTCGGCTATGAGAAGGGCGATCCGGTCGGCCGCGGTTCGGGCAACAGTCGGAACGGCACGGCCGCGAAGACCGTCCTCACTGACGTCGGCCCGGTCGAGGTGGAGGTGCCGCGCGACCGCAATGGCGACTTCGAACCGGGAATCGTTCCGAAGAACGCCCGCCGGTTGTCCGGCTTCGACGAGCAGGTCCTGGCGCTCTACGCCCGCGGCATGTCCGTGCGCGACATCCGGTCCTATCTGGCGAAGATGTACGGCACCGACGTCTCGCCGGACCTCATCTCGAAGGTGACCGACGCGGTCAACGACGAGATCACAGCGTGGCAGTCACGGCCGCTGGACTCGCTGTGGCCGGTCGTTTACATCGACGCGCTGTGGATCAAGGTGCGGGACGGCAAGGTGGCAAATCGTCCCGTCTATCTCGCAGCCGGCGTCGACCTGGACGGCTGCAAGCATGTCCTCGGCCTGTGGATCGGCAAGGACGGCGAGGGCGCCCGCCAGTGGCTCACGATCCTGGGCGAGTTGAAAGCGCGCGGAGTTGAGGACGTGCTCGTTGCCTGCTGCGACGGGCTCCCGGGGCTGCCGGACGCCATCAACGCCGCCTGGCCTCGAACGACTGTTCAAACATGCGTGATCCACTTGGTGAGGGCCTCTCTCCGATACGCGTCGAAGGCCGACCACGGCAAGCTCGTGCCGGCGCTACGGAAGATCTACACGGCGCCGACCGAACAGGCCGCCGAGCAGGCCATGGAGGAGTTCACCACCTCTGACCTGGGACGCAAGTACCCCGCTGTGGTTCGCACTTGGTCCCAGGCATGGCAGGACTTCGTGCCCTACCTGGCGTTCCCGCCCGAGATCAGGAAGGTGATTTACAGCACCAACATGATCGAGTCGATCAACGCGCGGCTACGTAAAGTCACCCGAAACCGCGGCCACTTCTCGACCGAGCAGGCCGCGGTCAAGGTGCTCTACCTGGCCATCCGTGAGCTGATCGAGCCCAAGACGCGCAGCAAGACACACGTCGCGCCGCACTGGAAAGCGGCACTGAACGCGTTCTCGATCTACTTCCAGGACCGTATTACCCTCAACTGAAACCCCAGGACTTACACGGAGTCACTGACACGCCCTACATCACCGGCATCGCGACGGCCGATCCCTTGGACCACACGGAGACCGGGTCGTCCGTGTAGCCGGTGGTCACGACGATGCCCGGAGCGTCCTCGCGGGTGATCGCCGGGTTCGTGCCGCGCGACAGCACCAGGGACTCGGCGGTCACGCCGTACTGGGTCTCGGCCCACGACTGCGGGTCCGGCGGGACCAGCACCCACAGGTTCTCGGGCAGCGCCCGCTGATAGACGTCATCGACGGGGATCTGCACGTCGTATGGCGTGATCGGCGGGAGGTTGTACCGGGATCGCACGACCTCCACCTCGTTCGGGGACAGGACTGCCGTCGGGATGCTGGAGCCGCTCACGCTGCCGTAGTACGCGGCCCTGTAGGCGGCATTGCCCGCGAGGGTCGCCTGGGCCTTGTACGAGGTGATCACGCGCTCGGGGGTCGGTGCGCCGATCGACCGCAGGTACTCGATCCACCGCCGCTCGTCCGCGATCGGGTCACTGGTCGGATCGCTCCACGGCTTCGGGGCCGTCGGCATGTTGGCGGCCGGGACACCGAAGTCGGCCTCCAGGGTCAGCCCGTTCTCGCCGTTCAGCGTGAACCGCCCGGTGGCAAGCAGGCCACCGGCCGCCAGCTCCATCCGGTTGTGGATGGACTCGATGTGCCGCTCGATGTCGTCGTACAGGGCTTCCACGAAGTCACTCGTGTCGGCGCCCCGGGCGGTGTCGAGGAGGATCTGCTCCAGTTCACCGACGAGCAGCTTCTGGCCGACGGGCGGCAGGAGACCCTCGGTGATGATGCGCTCGGCCTGACGGCGGGCCACCGCCGTGGACGTGTCGTACGCCCGGAACTTCGCGGCGTTGACCCGCCGCTTGGAGCTTCGGACACGGAACTTGACGCCGTTCAGGCGCCGTTCCGGGACGACAGACCGCGTCAGCTCGTAGTCGGCCGGGGTGATGATGGTCCGCGCGAAGGCGTTGACGTCGGTGGCGTCGATGTCGCGCAGCAGTGCGTCGAGCATGGTCGAGAAGCTCCCTTACTGGCTCTAACAAAAGTGGTTTGATCATGTGACTGTCGGCTTGATCGCTCGTTGATGTGGTCATGGGGAAGCGTCAGTCGCGGCCGTGGATCGTGTCGGACGAACTGTGGTCGCTCATCGAGCCGTTGCTGCCCGAGCCGCCGTTGAAGCAGGTGGAAGGGCGTCCACGCGTGCCTGACCGGCAGGCCCTGTGCGGGATCCTGTTCGTCCTGCACACCGGGATCCAGTGGGAGTATCTGCCGCAGGAGCTCGGCTTCGGCTCGGGCATGACCTGCTGGCGGCGCCTGGCCGCCTGGAACGAAGCCGGCGTCTGGGACCAGCTGCACCAGCTGCTGCTGAACAAGCTGCGGTCGAAGAACCAGCTCGACTGGTCCCGGGCGGTGATCGACTCCTCCCACGTCAGGGCCGCACGCAGAGGCCCAAAAGCGGACCCAGCCCGGTCGACCGCGCACGCCCGGGCAGCAAACACCACATCCTCACCGACGGCCAGGGCATCCCGCTGGCGGTGTCGCTGACCGGCGGAAACCGCAACGACATCACCCAGCTCCTGCCCTTACTGGACAAGATCCCCGCCTGGCGGGCCTCGTCGGCCGCCCACGCAGACGCCCCGACATGCTCTTTGCCGACCGCGGCTACGACCACGACAAATACCGCCGGCTCCTGTGGCAGCGCGGGATCCGTCCCGTCATCGCCCGACGAGGCGAGCCGCACGGCACCGGCCTGGGCACCTTCCGCTGGGTCGTCGAACGGACCATGTGCGCCACGTGGCGCTCTGTTTGTATCCCCGGTTCAGCCGGGAGGAACTCGGAAGGAGGTTTCTGGGCCAGATGACTTACCTGGATCCGAAAGGTGAAGGGGACAACAGAATGTCAGAAAACCAGTGACCGGGCTCAGTTGTCAGGGACGGTGTGCTGGGTGGCCCGCGCGATATGGCGAAGGCTGGATTGCTTGAAGCCCAATCTCCAGAAGATGCAAGTTCCCATCCGCCGGAAAGACGACTGAAACCGGCGCCGCGCTCTGCACTGGACCGATCGTTATCCGGTGCACTTCCGGAGCGCGGAGCGATGCCCAGCGAGGGCATTCAAGGAGATGAATGGGACGCCTACGTCGCGCTATGACGTACAGCAGAGACGAACGTGGGATCGCCTACGGGACGCGAGTCCTATGGCGACGGAGGCCCCGTAGTAGTCGCCGGAGCAACGCCCGGCCAGGGAGGACGGGAAAGCCGTCCGCAGGGCGAAGGGGGCCAGGTGATTCGGACGCCCGAGACTCGGGAGGTATGCGAAATGCAGAGCGCCGAAACGGTGCTGGGTGTCCTGCGTGAGCGCGGCAGGCGTGGTCTGTCGTGTGACGAACTGTATCGGCAGATGTCCAACCCGCAGTTATATCTGCTGGCTTACGGGCGCATCTACGCTAACCATGGCGCGATGACACCCGGAGTCACGAGGGAAACAGTGGACGGCATGTCCCAACGGAAGATCGAACGCATCATTGATGCGATACGCCACGAGCGTTACCGATTCCGTCCAGTACGCCGCGTGAACATCCCGAAGAAGAACGGGAAAACGCGGCCGCTGGGACTGCCGACGTGGTCGGACAAGCTCGTTGGTGAAGTGGTGCGCCTCCTACTGGAAGCGTATTACGAGCCGTCGTTCTCCAACCACTCTCACGGGTTCCGGCCCCGAAAGGGATGCCACACCGCCTTGCGCGAGGTGGGTCATACCTGGACCGGGACTTCCTGGTTCGTTGAGGGAGACATCGCCGACTGTTTCGGGAGCCTGGACCATGAGGTTCTGCTCTCGACCCTCGGCGAGAAGATTCACGACAACCGCTTCCTTCGGCTGGTGCGCAACATGCTGACGGCCGGATACGTAGAGGACTGGAGGTGGGGAGCCACGCTCTCCGGAGCGCCGCAAGGCGGAGTGGCTTCCCCGATCCTGTCCAACATCTACCTGCACAAGTTGGATGAGTTCGTCGAGAAGGTTCTTATTCCGGAATACACCCGAGGGGAACGCCGGGCTCGTAACCTGGAATACCTCATGGTGGCGAATGTGCTGGCACGGGCACGCCGGCGCGGCGACAGGGCGGAAGCCCGACGGCTGCGTCAGCACATGCACAGTCTGCCAAGCTCCGACCCGGATGATCCGGAGTACAGGCGACTGCGCTATGTCCGTTACGCCGATGACCACTTGCTCGGGTTCACCGGACCGAAGGCCGAAGCCGAAGAAATCAAGCAGCGTCTGGCCGAGTTCTTGCGTGACGAACTCAAGCTAGAACTCTCCCAGGATAAGACGCTGATCACCCATGCCAGAACCCAGGCGGCACGGTTCCTCGGCTACGAGATCACCACTCAGCAGAACAGCAACAAGGTCACCCGCGGCCGTCGAGCGGTCAACGGACAGATCGCGCTGCGAGTCCCGCTGGATGTGATCAAGGCCAAATGTTCCCCGTATCTTGATCGCGGAAAACCCGCGAAACAACCGGCCCTGTTGAACAGCGACGACCACGCCATCATCGCCACCTTCGGGACCGTCTATCGGGGAATCGTCCAGTACTACCTGTTGGCCGGGGACGTCCACCGGCTGCACCGCCTGCGATGGGTCATGGAGACCTCGATGCTCAAGACCCTGGCAGGAAAACACCGTTCAACAGTTTCAAAGATGGCGGCGAAGTACAAAACCACCTTCGAGACACCGAACGGGCCTCGCGTTGCTTTCGAAGCCCGAATTGAACGGAAGAACAGGAAACCACTGGTCGCACGGTTCGGTGGCATTCCACTCCAACGGCAGCGGACGGCAGAAGTCGTCGACCGCGAGCCGGTCCGGGTGGACTATCCGCAGAAGGAACTCGTCGCGAGACTCCTTGCGGATACCTGCGAGATCTGCGGAAGCAGGGGCAATGTTCAGGTTCACCATGTCCGTGCACTCGCCGACCTCGCGCATGCCGGATGGCAGCCATCTGACTGGGCGCGCGTCATGCTTCATCGACGCCGCAAAACGGTTGTGGCTTGCGATACTTGCCATGACCGAATCCATTCGGAGCGAGCTGTTAAACCACTCACGCAGTAGTCACTGGAGAGCCGGATGACAGGAAACCGTCATGTCCGGTTCGGCGGGAGGCCGTGCGGAAAAGGACTCGCCTTCGGCGGGCACCTCGCCGCGCGGCCCACCCATCCTCCTGGCTCCACGGCTTCCGCCGCCTCCGCATCCGATGGGAACGACGCGACGACATCCACGAAGCCTTCCTCGGCCTCGCCGTCTGCCTGATCACCCACCGCCACGTCCAACGCCTTTGTTAGGGCCAGTTAGACGATAGAAGGCGCTCTCACCTCTCCAAGTAGCAGGCGGAGCGGATGGCGATTAGAGCGCTCGGCGGGACGTGCTTGAGGATGCAACGACACCCTCGTGGATCGAGCGGAAAGGAGGTCTCCGAGGGCGGCTCGTACCGACCGGCGCGGTAATTAGCCCTCGTCGGCGCCTCGGGTTGCGCATCCGAATATCAGTGGTCACCCCTATCGTCGACACCAGTAATTTCAGAGGGCTCCAGGGGAAACAGTGACCGACAGGCAGTGGCAAGCGAGGCGGTCCACGGGTTCCGGCGGCTCAGCCAGGCGCAAGCGCGTCGTGTCGACGGCGGTCATGGAGGCCGAAGGGTGTCTCGCCGACCTGAAGCACGGACGCCGCGCCGCTCTCGAACCCTCGCCGCAGCAGGCCCGAAGGCGCTCACTGCGATCCGGTCGGCGCGGGCCGAGGTACGGTCGCGCGCGTCTGGGAACTGGCCGGGGCGAACGCTCCTGCCGCCGACGGGCAGGTGATCGTGGACATCGACGGCATGCTCGTCCTTGCACACTCCGACAAACAGGACGCCACCGCGACCTGGAAGAAGACCTTCAGCCACCATCCGCTCGTCGCGTTCGTCGACCACAGCCCAGCCGGGTCCGGAGAGCCGGTGGCCGCGCTGCTGCGGCCCGGCAACGTCGGCGACCAAGATCCGGACCATATGCGGACCAGCCTCCTTCCGGCCGACTCCATGGCCGCCATTCTGGCTGTTCAACGGCTTATCCGGCCTGTACCACCAACAGACGAAGAACTTGCTCGTCTCGTACTCGGCGAAGAAGCTGGGCTTCTTCTAGGGACCCAGAAAAATGCGCCTGACCTGGGGTTTTCCCGGTCAGGCGCCTTTCGGCCGGCCCACTCATAGTGTCCACAGGGACGAGTTCCCGCAGCGGCCCTAAGAGTCGTCCCGTAATCCAGCGAGGCTGAGGGGCATGCGGTGTCCGGGCTGGTGCCGTCGGCGCCGACGGCACCAGCCGAGTGAAGCGAACGTCCGAGGTCGCGGATCCTGTCCGTGGGCAAGGCACGGTGGGAGTAGGCGATGCCAATGTGCGGACGAAACACCGCAGCCGACTTCCGGAATGGCAGACCGTGGTACTCCCCGACCTCATGGAGCATCTGATAGAGGTCCAGGATCGGCGTCCAGGGTGCGACGCTGTCATCCGGCGGGGACCGTCTCGTCAGCCGCAAGTGAGTTGCCTTCGGCGATGCTGCCGCAGGAGGACGGGCCCTCCTCGCCGGCGAACCGGGCGCGCAGCCAGGCGAGCGCGGTGGGCACCGTGGCCGTGGGCGCGGTCAAGTGGCTGAGGACGTCGTACTGCTGGTACCAGACCGCGGCGTCGCCCTCGGCGCAGTACTTCCGCGCCAGCGCCCGTGTGTCCCCGGCGACCGTGATGCCGTCGCCCGAGCCGATGCCCGCGATGTTGCTCGTGGTTCCCTCCAGGAAGCCGGCATTGCCCTGACCGATGTAGCCGGGGACGGTCGGGGTCGGTGCCAGGCCGAGGTTGGACTTGTTGACCGCCTCGACGAGCTCGGGTACGGAGTTCGGGTTCGCGTACTCCGGCTTCGCCATCTTCTTCCACGTCAGACCGGGGTAGTGGCCAAGCACGTCGGCGATCGAGGAGTGCTGGTGCTCGTCGACCAGCCGCTTGCCGTAGTCGTTCAGGTACTTCTTGAGGTCGAAGTCGTACGAACGCGCTTGCCCGATGAGCAACTCCGGGATGAGTCCGGACCACACCTGACTGCCTTCGATGTACCTGAGGATGTGCGAGGGCTTCACGAGGACCCCGCCCTCGGCGTATCCCACCAGGCGCTTGTTGACGTCAGGGGCGTACGTGGGCGCGAGGGAAGCGGCCCAGTTGGTTGCGACGGCGCCGCCGGAGTAACCCATGAGGCCGACGCGCGCATCGGTACTGATGCCGGTGCGCGACTCCGCGCTGGAAGCCGCACGCAGGGAGTCCAGCGTGTTGTACCCGTACTCGCGGGAGGCCGTGAGGTGGGCGGCCTGACCCTCGGTGTCGGGGAGGACGACGTCGTAGCCGGACAGCAGGAGCGGCGCCACGAGCGTGGACTCGCCGTTCGCGATCAAGCCGCCGGGCAGCTTGACGTCGCCCGCGACCGCCCGGGACGGACCGTCTTCGGGGTCGAGCGAGTCGTAGAACGACTGGTACGACACGACCTTGCGGCCGTCGCCAGCAGGGCTGCGCAGCACGGAGGTCACGCCTGCGGACGGGTGGCCCTGCGCGTCGGTGGTGCGGTAGAGCAGTTGCGTCGCCTGGAGGGGGGTCGCGATACCCAGGACGTGGTACGGCAGCGTCCGGACCTTGAGCACGTCCCCGGGACTGTACGAGGACAGCGGCTTGCTGCCGTTGTAGGTGTAGAACGCGTCGCTCCCGGCAGTCGTCGACGAGGGCCGCTCCTGAACGCCGGACGCGACAGTGGGCACGGCGGCGACGGCGAGGGCGACGACGCCCGTGATCCCGGCGTGCCACACTCTGAACTTACGCATGACTCTCCCCAACGGTGTAAGCGGATCAAAGAGATGACCGCTACGGCCCGAAGGAGGAGTGGCCAAAGGTTGGTTCCGGCGCAACCTAACAAAGGCACACGCCAGTTGACCAGAGTGCGCCAGACTCTTCACGGGACCAACGGCGGGTGAGTCAGTGACCCGCTCCGCCGATTCCCTTAGGGTGCGGCTCTTCTCCGGTGAGGTCGTTGTTCAGGCGGTGAGTTTGTAGTTGGCCTGGTCGGCGGCGGGAGGGAGGCGTCGGTGTTCGGCCTGGACGTGGTTACCGGTCCAGCGGCTCGATCACCTGACGGGCCCGCGCTCTACGGGCCCCAGCGGAGTGAACGGGTGCACCAGCGACGCCACCGAAAGCCTGACCCGGCCCAGCAGCAGCTCCAGTTCAGCGACACACCGGGCCGAGTCCGCAGTCGGCGAGCCAGCCGGGCGGGCCGCGGCTTCAGACGTGCGGGCGTGGACGCAGTGCAGTGCGCGCTGGATCCACGCGAACCTTGGTCAATTGTGTGGCGAGGGGTCGGGTTTGATGTGGAGGGTCGCGAGGGCGCGCAGGATGGACCAGGCGATGAACTCGGCTGCGCAGTCCAGGATTTCCGTGCCGAGGTTGGGCTGCACCATCTCGTATCGGCGGCTGTCCTGCTGGACGGCCACGTCGCACAACATTCGGACGGACCCGGAGTGGTCCTGGGGCGATCCCCCCTCCCAGATGCCCATGGCCTCGACCTCGATGGCGCCGAGCGACGCCTCGGGGTGGGCAGGGGCTCCCAGTATGTGGGAGAAGCGTCCGTGGGTGAGGCGGTCATGGATGTACAGCTCGTACGGGAATTCAGCGTTCCGGAGTTGTTCGAGTGCGCTGGTGTGGTCCGTGCTGACGATGTGGCCGTCGAGGGCGTGATTGATCTGCGCGGCGAGGCGCAGGTCCTGTTCCGGTGCGGCGTGCAGGGTAATGTCGACGTAGGGATAGGCCCAGCGGTAACTGACGGATGCCTGGCCGGGGTTAAGGGCCAGGAGGGCGTCGATGCGGGTGGCGACGTCGGGCTCGTGCAGTCCCAGGACGCGCCACCGTAGCGGCTCGGGGTGGCATGTGTGCCATCCGAGGTTGTCGAGGGCTGATTCGAGCATGGGCAGGCATTCCCTGGGCGGGCCGGGCAGGACCAGGACGTAGCGGCCGGCGACGGGGATGTGGGCTCCCCAGGCGGTGCCGTTGTCGTTGGGCAGCGGGATGCCGCCCTCCGGGAACTGGGCCTGGCGGCGGTTGTCGGGATGCGCTGGAATGCCGAAGCTGTCGAGGCGGTCGAGGATCGACTGCCAGACGGGGAGATTCTCGACGACGGGCACGCCCAGGGCGTCGGCGACGGCGAAACGGGTGACGTCGTCCGAGGTGGGTCCCAGGCCGCCGATCACGACGACGAGATCGTCGCCCGCCAGGCCCTGGGTCAGGGCCTGGGCGATGTCACAGGTCCGGTCGGCAACCGTGTGACGGGAACGGGTGGTGATCGAGCGGGCGGCGAGGATCCGGCTGGCCTCGGTGCCGTTGGTGTCGGTGATGTCACCGCGCAGGAGTTCGTCGCCGACAGTGACGACACAGGCCGTACGACGGTGGGGAAGAAGGGTCACGGGCGAGATTCTCCAAACGGAGGAAGAAGGGTCACGGACGTGCGTGGCCAGGCGGGCCGGTCCAGAGCGCGCAGGGCATCGGCGACCATGTCGGCGGTGACGGGGAACGGCATGCGGTAGCAGCCGGTGGGGCGGCGTGTGTCACCGCGCCGGCTGTGGCTGGTGAGGGCGAACAGGATGCTGTTGCCGACCATGTCCGGGCGGTTCTTCTTGTCAGGGACTGTGGTGGATTACGGTGTTTTACAGGCCGGAGCTGAGGCCGCCGTCGATGGTCAGGACGGTGCCGTTGATCGCGGCGGCGTCCGGGCCGGCGAAGAACAGGGCGGCCCGGGCGATCTCGTCGGGTTCTGCCGCGCGCCCCAGGGGGATGCGGGCGAGCAGGTCGGTGTGATGGCCTTCGGGAAGGTCGGCAGTCATGTCGGTGGTGACGAGGCCGGGGGCGATGACGTTCGCGGTGATGTTGCGGGAGCCGAGTTCCCGGGCGATGGAACGGGCCATCGCGGTCATGCCGGCTTTGGATGCGGCGTAGTTGGCCTGCCCGGCTGCCCCGGTGGCGCCGATGACGGAGGACAGGAAGATCATGCGCCCGTTGCGGGCCCGCAGCATGGGGCGGGCGGCCCGTTTGGCGACCCGGAAGGCACCGGTGAGGTTGGTGTCGATCACCCTGGTGAAGGCGGTCTCGCTCATCCCGAGCAGCAGACCGTCCGCGGTGATCCCCGCGTTCGCGACCAGCACCTCAACGCTCCCGTGTGCTTCTTCGACGGTGGTGAACGCCGTGTCCACAGCGGTGGTGCTGGTGACGTCGCAGGGCACGGCCAGCAGGCCGGGGTCCGGGGGCGGGGCAGTGCGGTAGGTGACGGCCACGTTGTCTCCGGCGGCGGCGAAGGCGCGGGCTATCGCCAGCCCGATGCCGCGGTTGCCGCCGGTGATCAGAACGGAACGGTTCACAAGATCCTCGCTCGAATAGGGGAACGCCGGTGGCGGGAGGGGAGGCAGCCTTTGGCGAGCCGCCTCCCCTCCCGCCTGCGGTCAGGGCGTGTCAGACGGCGTAGCCGTAGGAATCGGGCCAGCGCGTGGTGCCGCCGAGCTGTCGGGCGGCGCGCTGGGGCCAGTAGGGGTCGCGCAGCAGTTCCCGGCCCAGCAGTACGGCATCGGCCTGGCCGGTGGCCAGGATGCTCTCGGCCTGCCGTGCCTCGCTGATGAGGCCGACGGCGCCAACCGCCAGGTCGGTCCGGGCCCGCACCGCGGCGGCGTAGGGGACCTGGTAGCCGGGCCCGGCCGTGATCTTGGCGTCGTGGGCGATGCCGCCGCTGGAGACGTCCAGCAAGTCCACTCCGTGCACCAGGAGTTCCCTGGCCAGGCGGACGGTGTCCTCGCCGTCCCAGCCCCGGCGCGCGTCGTGGGGGTTTTCGGCGTACAGCCAGTCGGTGGCCGAGGTGCGGAAGAAGACGGGCAGTTCGTCCGGCCACACCGCACGCACCGCGTCGACGACTTCCAGGGGGAAGCGCAGCCGGTTCTCGAAACTGCCGCCGTAGGTGTCGGTGCGGTGGTTGCTGAACGGGGACAGGAAGGAGTTGATCAGGAAGCCGTGGGCGCCGTGCACTTCGGCGACCTTGAACCCGATCTCCAGGGCCCGCTCCGCGGCCTCGGCGAACTTCCTTACCAGTTGCTGGATCTGCTGGTTGGTCAGTTCCTGCGGGGCGGGAAAGGAGCCGTAGGCCACGGGACTGGGGCCGATGGTGCTCCAGCCGCCATCGGCGGGGGCGACGGGCATACCGCCGCGCCAGGGAGCGTCGGCCGATCCCTTGCGTCCGGAGTGCGCGAGCTGGATGGCGGGTACGACCCCGTGGTCCTCCAGGAACCGCACCACGCGCTTGAGCGCCTTGGCCTGGGTCTCGTTCCACAGGCCCAGACACCAGGGAGTGATCCGCCCCTCGGGCGCGACGGCGGTGGCCTCCAGCATGATCAGTCCCGCGCCGCCGGCCGCCCGGGACATCAGGTGCTGCAGGTGCCAGTCGTTGACCACCCCGGCCTGCGGCCCGGTGGCTTCGGCCTGGTACTGGCACATCGGCGCCATCCAGGCCCGGTTGGGGATCGTCAGCCCGCGCAGGGTGAGGGGAGAAAAGAGAATGCTCATCGTGAACCGCCTTGCCGGTAAGAAGAGTCAGAGGTGGGGAGGACAGGGATCAAGCGGGTCGGGCTTCGGGGTGCCGCAGGCACCAGCCCTGCCAGGCGGAGGCGACCATGTCGACGACGCTGTGGCGGGCCGTCCAGCCCAGCTCCCGCTGGATGGGGGTGGCATCCGCGACGACCTTGGCCGGGTCGCCGGGCCGGCGCGCGGTCACCACGGGTTCCGCGGTGTGGCCGGTGACCATGGTGATGACCTCGATCAGTTCCCGTACTGACAGCCCGCGGCCCTGGCCCACGTTGAAGGTCCGGGCCACGCCGTGCTGCTCGCGCAGGAATCGGGTGGCCGCCAGGTGGGCGGAGGCGATGTCCGCGACATGGATGTAGTCGCGTACGCAGGTGCCGTCCGGGGTCGAGTAGTCGTCCCCGAAGATCTCGGGCGGCAGGCCGGCGGTGAGCTTCTCGAAGACCATCGGCACCAGGTTCAGGACTCGCTTGTCCGTCATGTGCGGCGCCGCGGCACCGGCGACGTTGAAGTAGCGCAGGTTGATGACGTCCATGCCGAACGCGTGGTGGGCCGCCTCGCCGAGCCATTCACCGATCAGCTTCGTCTGCCCGTACGGGCTCATCGGCGCACAGGGGGTGTCCTCGGTGACCAGGTCCACGTCCGGCATGCCGTACACCGAGGCACTGGAGGAATACACCAGCTTGCGCACCCCGGCCCGCTGCATGGCCGCCAGCAGGACCCGGAACCCCTCGACGTTCTGGTGGTAGTGCGCCAGCGGCAGTTCCACGGACTCGCCGACCTGGGTTCGAGCCACCAGATTGACCACGCCCTCCACCTGGTGATCCTCGAACACCCCAGCCAGCGTGTGTTCGTCCAGGATGTTCCCGACGATGAGCGGGACCCGGTCGGGCACGTTGTGCTCGGCTCCGGTGGAGAGGTCGTCCAGTACGACGACGTTCTCCCCGGCGTCGTACATGGCCTTCACGACGTGGCTGCCGATGTAGCCGGCGCCGCCCGCCACAAGCCAGACCTTCATATGTGCACGCCCTTCAACAGTGTGTCTTCCTTCAGGAACACGACGCGGCTCACGCGACGTCGAGCTTCGCCGGGCCGGTGCCGTGGACGTCGTGCACGAGGTCGGAGAGCAGCAGGTCGGCACTGGCCGGATTCGGCGCGATCGGTACGTTGTGCACGACCGCGAGCCGCAGAAGTGCCCGCACATCGCAGTCATGCGCATGCGCGCTCAGTGGGTCGGTGAAGAAGACCACCATGGCGATCTTTCCTTCCACGATCATCGCGCCGATCTGCTGGTCGCCTCCCAGCGGCCCGCTCTCCACACAGTCGGCCGCCAGCCTCACCTCGGCCGCCAGCTGTGCGCCCGTCGTGCGGGTCGCCACCAAGCGGCATCTCTTCAGGACGTCTTGATGGCGACCGGCCCAGGAAATGAGCTCCGCCTTCTTCGCATCGTGCGCCACCAGCGCGATGGCTGCCCCAGAGCGCGTCTTCGACGGTCCCCCATGAATAGGCATACACCGTTCCTCTCCAATGAAATTACCTGAGGGCACACCAAACCCCTTCGACCTCGGGAGGATTGAGAGGAGACGTTCCGATCCAGAGAGCGGAAAGCCCGGCGCCCGGGAACCAACCATGCACGAGAGGGAGCTTCACTCGCTCTTCCGGCACTGAGAGTTGCGCTCCCCACGGAGATAGGCTCGGAGCTCCTGCCCCGCACGAGCAGATCACCAATGCACCAAGCCAGGAAGGCACTTATGAAGTACCGTGAGTCTCCGAATCCGGCGGCACCCGCCAGCCGAATGGAATGTCATGCATAACGAAAGTCAGGACGCCATCCATAACTATCCGACGGCGGGGCCGACTTTGGATGGAAGATCCGTTGCGCACCTGCTGCGCGCGTGGCGCAAACGTATCGACCGGCGGAGCATTCGTGAACTGCACGGCACGGCACAGCGCTCCAGCGCCTGCTTGTCCCAGGCCGACATGGGCCGGCTCACCGGTGTCAGTGAAGGCTGGTACCGCGCCCTGGAGTCGGGCCAGCAGCGGAACTTCTCCGACCGGTTCCTGACCCGTGTGGCAGCCGCGCTCCAGCTCACCGACGCCGAGACCCTCACCCTCTTCCTCGGCGTCACGGGCCGCAGGCCCCCCGACGGAACAGCCCAACCTCAGCACGTGAACCCGGCGGTCCTGGAACTACTGGAGAACCAGGCGCCGCACCCGGCCTACCTGTCGGATCGATCCTGGAACATCGTGGCGGCCAATTCGACGATGACTCAGTGGTTCCCTTGGTCGGCCGGGGACCGCGCGAACCTGATGCGCTGGGCCCTTCTGTCTTCCGAGGCCCGCCAGCAGCTCATGGACTGGGAAGACAACTGTGCCCGCGTCTATCTCGGCATGCTCCGGATGGCTGCCCACCGGGACGGCTGGCGCTCTCCCGTCGGGGCCCTGCTCGAAGAGATCCTGGCCCAGGACGCCGACTGCCGCCGCATCTGGGCCCAGGAACACGACGTGGTCGAACACCGTGACGGACACCGCTTCCGGCTGCGCCTGCCCGTCCACGGCCATACCGACGTCGAAGTGGCCAGCCACGTCCTGCTACCGGTCCAACGCACCGACCTGCGATTCGTCGTCATCACCCGGAAATCCGCCCCGACCGACATGTCAGCCAAGGGCGAGGCAGCACGCTGATGCCGCGCATCCGCTCCGGCCCGTCGCCAGGCAGGGCCCCCTTCACCACCGGGACACGGGCGCCGCCCTGGCCCCCTGCCCGGGGGCTCAGCGGTACGGCTGACCGCGCCCGGCCCGCGGCTGGGCCGGGCCTTCGCCCTGCGCCGGAGCCCACGCCCGGTTCGAGGACTGCAGGCCCGCTCCCGTCCGCGGTTCCAGGACTGGTCCAGCTGCCCCACGGGGTCCACACCTGGCCGCCACACGGGTGCGCCGGCCGGAGGCACCGAGTCGTAGGGGCGAGAAGCCGTGTCGGCCACTGCTTCTCCTGCCGTGGCACGGCTGTCCACGCCACCCCACGCCTGAGACACCGACCCGAGACAGAGACTCGACCACGCTCGGGGCCGGAGTCATTCCGCTCCTTCATGAAAGCCACCGCGGCGGCGGCACGGTCGGACGGCTGCCCTGTCCGGGCCGAGCCGCCCGAGGACTCTCGTGCACGCGGCTCCTTTTCGACCAGCAGGGGGCGGGGCACACCTCAGCCGCGTCGCGCACGCCGGTCGTATCTGTTCCGACGAACCGGCGCGGGGGGGTACCGCAGCCAGCAGGAGCGGATGCGCTACGGCGCCTTTGCGGTGTTCGGGGCGCTTGGGCTCCGAGCGGAGGGGTCAGGGGCCGGGTATGAGGGCCCGTACCCGCCATCCGCCTTCTGCTGTGGGTCCGGCGGAGAAGGTGCCGCCCAAGGAGCGGACCCTTTCCTGAAGGCCGAGAAGGCCGAACCCTCCGCCAGGAAATGCCTGCCTGCCGGGGTGGTTCACCGGCCGTCCTGGCACCGTATTGGTGATGCAGACGGATGTTTTCCGGTCAATGGACAGGATTATGGATACGCGGGAGTCCGGCGCGTATTTGAGCACATTCGTCAGGGATTCCTGAATCATGCGATATATGGCGAGACAGATGTCGCGGCCGATGTCTTCCTGGGCTTTGCGGCTCGTCAGGGCGAAGGATACGTCCAGGCCCGAGGATCGGACGGTGGCGATGAGTTCGTCCAGGTCACTCAGTTCGCTCCCGACCGTCGGAGCCTCGGAGGGGCCCCGAAGGGTCGAAAGCACCGCACGCAGGTCCCGCATGGCGGCTCGCGCCGTGTCCCCGACGGAGCGCGCCAGCTCCCTTCCCTGCGGGCGGTGTCCTCGCACCACCATCTCCAGGGCTCCGGCGTGCAGGGCGATGATGGCGATGCGGTGGCCCAGGACGTCGTGCATCTCCCGGGCCAGCGCCAGGCGCTCCGCCATCTTCTCCTCCCCGACTCGCCGCTCGCGTTCCACTTCGAGAAGCCTTTCCCGTGCGTGGAGGGCCTGGATCGTTTCCTCGTAGGCCGCGGCGCCCAGCCCGCTGAGGACGGGAAGCGCCATCAGCACGGACGTGGACAGGATGTCCTCCGTGTCACTCTCTGTGGTTATCACGGAGCCGATCCCCATTCCTCCTGGCATGAAAATGGTCAGGGGTATGTAGGCGGCGACACAGCAGAGGATCGCGCTGAAACGGCGGCGACCACCGTATTTCGCCAACGCGTACAGGGCGAAGAAGACGGGCACGCGGGCCCCGTTGAACACGAGCCCTGCCAGCGACAGCAGGGCCACCGCAAAAGGAGCCTTCCGGCGCCAGAGGAAGGAGCCGGCCACCAGGATCCCGATGGCCACGCTGGGCATGACAGCGCTCAGGATTCCCGGTATCCGCTGGAGGGCGATGTGCAGCGTCTGGCCGACCAGCGCGGTGACGACCAGTACGTCGATGCCGCTCCACCGCGATCCGCGCAGCGGGGCCCGCACGGCGAAGTAGAGCCGCTCGAACGTGCCTACCGGACGCCACCCGGCGGTGACGCTCTCGCGTCCGAGTTCCTCCACGGTCATGCTCCACTTCCTTCCACGCGAACGTGCGGGCCGCGCCCCCCGGGGCGGCCACCGACGTGATCCAGCCAGCGACAGAAACGGCACCGGCGGCCAGGCGCCACAGGCCAGGGCGCCCGGAGCCACGCAGGGCCCCGCGTGTGTGACCCTCCGTCCGCACCGGCGGAGTCCGCAGGCCGTGGACAGGGCGTGCGTCACAGCCGCCGCAGTCCCACGCCCCTATGGCGTGCGGCGCTCCTGCTCGCCCGGTCGGCGTCCGGCCCACAGGACTCTCACCGGCCGCGCCGCGCATCGGCGGACGCCTTCAGGCCAGCACCCGGCCAGGTCCTGGCCGGTCGGGGTCGGAGGCACCCGCGTCGCTGCCCCCGCTCAGCAGGCCGGCATGGTGGGCCAGGATCGCCGCCTGGGTGCGGTTGTTCAGCTTCAGGGCCGCCAGCAGCCGGGACACGTACGCCTTGACCGTGCCTTCGGTCATGTACATCCGCTGGGCGATCTGCGCATTGGACAGGCCCTCGCCGAGGTGGCACAGGACATCGCGCAGCGTTCCGTTCAGGTTGTCCAGGCGATCGCGCTGCTCGGCCGGTATCCGGCCCGGCGCAAGCGCGCCTCCCGCCCGTGCCTCGTGCGCCAGGCGGGCAGCGGACGCCTGCGCCAGCACGGTGCCGCCGGCCGCGACCACACGGATGGCACTGGCCACCTGCTCCGGGGGCGCGTCCTTGAGCAGGTAGCCACTCGCACCGGCCTGGAGCGCCTCGACCACACCGTCGTGCGCATCGAACGTCGTCAGGACCAGCACCGCTGGCGGGTTCGGCAGAGCCAGCAGGCGCCGGGTGGCCCCGATGCCGTCCAGGCGCGGCATCCGCAGATCCATGAGCACGAGGTCCGGGACCAGCTCGCACGCCAGGGCCACCGCCTCCACGCCGTCACCGGCCTCGGCGACCACCTCGATACCTTCCGTGGCATCCAGCAGCGCCCGCAGCCCGAACCGCACCAGCGGTTCGTCATCCGTCACCAAGACCCGGATCATCCTGCTCCTCGTCACATTCGACCGTACTGAGCCTGTCGCGGCCCCCTAGGGGGCGGCTGCCAAGACGCAGCCGGATCGGCGGCGCACCCCGCCGGCCCCCTGCCGCCGACCTTCCCCACCCTTCAATCCATCTAGACATGACCCAGCCGGATAGGTCAAGTCAGGCCGACCTCTTGAGGCGGAAGCCACACCCGAGGAGGACGCCCGGGAGTGATCTCAGGAACGAACGCGACACCGCGGCCCACAGAGAATGGCCCTGCGATTCCCTCCCCCTCCTCCCCGCCACCCCGTAACCGCACGGGCCACACGCCCCCAGGACGCCGAGCCCGAAGACCACAACAGATGGCCGGGATTGTCAGGTCTAGCTGTGTACGATGGGAGGTATGGATGAGACACCTGAATGGCTGGGAGAACTGGCCGTCGACGCATCCGGCGAAGGCGCCTGGACCCGCGGGGAGATCGCGCACGGCAACTTCGAGGTCTGGTGCCGCTTCCGCACGGACTCCACCGCGACGGCCCCCACCCATCTGGTCATCCGCCCCACCGACGGCGGCGACCCCGCCGCGCAGGCACGCGGCATCACCACCACCGTGCTCCGGGAGCTCAATCCCGCCAGGGAGGCCCACTCTTTCCAGCAGAGCGGTACAGCACCGGCCGAGCGGGAGAAATACCCCCTCGCCGAGCACGTCGACGCCCACCTGACGGGCGCGCAGCGCCCCACGGACGCCTACCTGGCGGCCCTGGCGCTGCGGTACGAACGGCTTGCCGAGTCCGGCGAGCGCTCGCCCGTACGGAAGCTCGTGACCATCACCGGACGCTCGCTGGGCACCGTGAAGTCCCACCTCCAACTCGCCCGGAAGAAGGGCTTCCTCGAAGCCGTGGGGAGCAAGGCGGGAGGGCGCGCCACGGACAAGGCGAAACGGGCCGTCGAGGTGCCACCGGCCACGAGGGCAGCCGCCGTCACCAAGTAGCGGCCGACCGGTGCGGCCCACGTGTCGCGCGTCCTCTTCGATGCGGCCGGGCCGGGACGACTTCCACCGACTCGCCCTTGTCCAGGCCGCCCGCACCGCCAACCGTCAGCGAAACAAGCTCGGCCGCCCCCGCCGCCCGCACCCCCATCGCAACGACGTCAACGCCCCCTGCTGACCAGCAGATTCACGGTGTGCGCGGGGTGGGCCCGTCGGAACCCTCCTGCCTCCCCGGCACAGAGGGGACGGAAGACGGCAGGCGCTGCGGGCCGACCTGGCCCGGTACGGCCTTGTCGGCGGCGAGCACCCCGATGACCAGCGGGGCCAGGTCATGCCGGCCCACGACGATCTGCCCGTCGGTGTGGACACCCACCGGAGCGTCCTGCTGAGCCTTGACCTCGAAAGCGTAGTTGGACCACGACGTGCCGTTCACACCGTCGTTGAGGTGCACCTCCCGCTCGAAGGTCGCCGTCCGCCCGTCCCCGGAGACCGAGACCCCCTCCACGCTCTTGGGCCCGCGCTGTTGCCGGAAATCCTCCGGACGCCCGTCGCCGTAGGTGACCCGCCCCGTGAACACGAACCCCTCGGGCGTCTCCACCGTGTGCTTCACCTTCCCCGTCGACACTCGCTTCTCCGAGCTCAGCGCCGCGTACACCAGCCCCGACCGGCCCTGCCCCAGCTCCAGTTCTCCGACCTGCCGCACCGTGATCTGCCGCTCGTCCACCGCTGGCGCCACCGTGAAACCGCGGGTCGCGGTGGGAGAGGTCCCGCCCGCCGTGGTCTGGGCAGCGGCCAGCTCGTGGGCTCCCACCGTCAGGTCCTTGTCGGGGGTGTAGGACCACGTGCCGTCCCGGCCTACCGACAGCTCCTGGGCGAGCAGGCCCTCCAGGCTGTCGGTCAGCTTCACCTTCGCCCCCGGCTCGCCCGACCCCGAGATCACCGGACGCGGCCCCGCCGCGTCCCCGTCGGCAGAGACGGTGATCCCCGGAGCGGCGGGAGTCTGCTCTCTCTGCTCCTTCCACTGGATCACCACCCGCCCGTCGCCGCCCTTGGCGCCGCCCTTGCTCTGGCCGATCCCCTTGGCGTAGAACGGGGAACCGGTCTCCGGGGGAGTCCCACCGGTGGCGGCTTTCGTCATGCCCCCCGACACATCCGGCCCCGCGGCGAAACCTCCGCCACCGCCACCGGCGCCGACGCCCTTGCTGCCGCCGCCGCCGTTGTCACCGCCACCGCCACCGCCACCGTAGCCACCGCCACCGCCACCGCTGGCGCCGCCGTTTCCGCCGCCGCTGTATCCGCCGCCGCCGCCGTACATCTGAGCGCCGGCGCCGCCGCCGCTGCCGCCGCCGATGCCGATACCGCCGCGGCTACCGCCGCCCGGGCCGGTGCTGTCGCTGCCGTTGCTGCCGTTGCTGCCACCGTTGCCACCGTTGCCACCACCGCCGGTGCTGCCGTGTCCGCCTTGGTTGCCACCGCCACCACCACCGCCCTTACCGCCGCCGGTGCCACCGCTGCGGCCGCCTCCAGGGCCACCGCTGAAACCGGCGGCGGCGCCGCCCCCACCGCCGGCGATGAGGAGGGGGGTGTTGGTGTCCTTCCACAGGATGCTCATCCCCCCACCACCGCTCGCATAGTTCGCGGTACCGCCTCCGCCGCCCACGGCCAGGTGGAGCTGCTGGCCGGGGGTGACGGCCAGGGTGCCGTGGCTGTAGCCGCCACCACCACCGGCCATCGAGCCCTTCCCCCCGCCGGCGGCGGCCCACATGGAGACATCGAACGTGTCCACCGAAGTGGGGACGGTGAGGTCCTGCTGCCGGCCGGTGTAGTCGCAGACCTGGCAATGAGTGAAGCCGGCCTGCGGGGTGCAGGTGTTGCCGACATCCTCGGGGGCCACGGAAAAGGGGCCGGTTGTGGTGACGGCGTTGGAGGTGTGAGCGCCGTAGGCGCCGTTGGTGATGAGGGCTACCGCGCTCAGGGCCGCGGCACCGGCGGTGAGGGCCGTGATGGTGCGGCGGCGGGCAGGGCGGGGGGTGTTCATGCGGTGGCCTCCGGTCCGGTGCCAGTGGGAGTGGTGGTGTCGGGGTGCTGGGCCCGGCGGCGTCTGACGGTGGCGAGGACGGTGCCGGCGGCGAAGAGGCCGGCCGCGAGAACGGCGTAGGGCCACAAGTCGGCGCCGGTGGAGGCGAGGTTGCCGGAGGCAGGGCGATCCCCCGTTCCCCCGGGTACGCCGGTTCCGGCAGGTGTGGTGGCACCCGTGCCGCCGGTCGCGGTGACGTGGAGGGTGACGCGGGCCGAGGTACCGTCCAGCGGCCGGGAGGGAGCCTTGGGCACCGAGAAGGCGAGCTGGAGATGGGCCGTGCCGTGTGCGGGGAGGCTGTCCGTGGCGAGCGCGAAGGAGGTGCTGAGGGGGGTGTCCGCCGCGAGCAGGGTGGTCGCCCGGCCGGAGCAGCTGCCGCCGGCGGACCAGGGCTGGGTGCAGACGCGGACTCCGGCGTGCAGACCCTGGGCATCGGCTAGGGTACCGGTCGCGGCCAGTGAACTCGCCAGCTGGACGGGGGCGTTGTGCCCGGAGACCACGTCGAGGTAGCGGGTGGCACGTTCGCCCAGCTGCAGGGCCGTGTCGGCCTGCCAGGACACGCCGGGTCCCTCCTGGATCTCGACCCGGTCGGCAGCCGCCGCGGGCGGGGCCGCCTGCACCGGGGCGACCCCCGCGAACAGGACGCCAGTCGTCCCAGCGGCCAGGGCGCCGGCTTTCGCCAGGCACCGCCGGTTCATCCTCGTCATCCTCAAAGAGCCTTTCGATGTGCCGTGTGCAGAGAGTCCGAAGCCGTGGGAGCGGCGTTGGTCGTAGGCTGTGCCGCCCGGTGACCCCGGTGACCCCGGTGGCGGGAGCGGGCAAGCGGAGCTGCCGGCGTCCCGGCTACGGGAACACCGGCAGCTCCAGCACGGCAGCCGGCCCACCGGTTCACAGGCCCGGATCGGGGCTAGCGGGCCTGGTCCGGGCCCTTGGCGAGGCTCACTCGCCGGTGCCGGTGAAGGTGAGGGAGACGTTGTCGAGGGCCTGCTTGGCTGCGGCGGTCAGGTCGTCGGCGGCCGAGACCTTGACCGTCCAGGCGGACTTGGCGTCGCCCTTGAGCGCGACCTTCTGGTTGAACTGGTCCGGCGTGGCGGCCAGTTGGTCGAGCGTGGTGGTGACCGGCTGGTTGTTCTCCGTGTCGTCCGGCGTGAAGGTCACGGTGAGCGCCTTCATCAGGTCATCCGCCTTGCCGTCGGGGGACCCCTTCGCGACGTTGGCCGCCACGGTCGCCAGCGACAGGTTGGTGATGGTGGTGTCCTTGCCGCTGTTGGTGAAGGTCACCTTGTCGGTGACGGAGGCGCCGGACTTGTTCGCCAGATCGGTGAGCGAAAGGTTCAGCGTGGTGTTGGACTTGCCGTTGGCTTTCAGCGCCAGCTCGGCATCCGCACCCTCCTCGCCGTCACCCGGCTTGTCGGTGACCGAGAACTTGCCCGACTGGATGGTGGCGTTGGAGGTGTAGGCCGCGTAGCCACCGGCAGCGAGCAGCGCGGTACCGGCCAGCAGGGCGGTGCCCGCGACCAGCCTGCGCTTGCCCTTGCGGGAGGCGGCGCCATCCTCTGCGAGCTCTGCGGCATCAATGCGGTGGTCAGTCATCTCTTCTCCGCCTAAGGGGAATACGACCCCGCAGGGCCGAAGGGAAATGGATTCAAGCAAGATCAAAACTAGCTTCAAGGAACGAGGAAAAATGACACATCACGGCTATCGACAACGAATGCCGCAGACCGCCCCACCATGGTTTCCGGTCGGCGTCAAAAAGGCTTCCGGAACAGGCCGTAAGTCTGCGCAACAGGCCCTCCGACGGTCCGAAAGTAAACCCTTCGCAGACTTACGTAACCCCCTTCGATGCCGAAAGGAGAATTTTCCCGTGGCGCGTTTACGGTGTGCGGTATGGGTGAAACACGTAACGCATCCGGGCCCTCCAGGAAATTCCGGGTGCTCAGGAAGACCCTGAGCCTGCTCGGGACCCTGCTGACCGCGGTGCTCGTCGTGGGCGTGATCGGCGCAGCCGTCGCCTGGAAGGTCCAGGGACTGCGGTACGTCCCGATCCTCACCGGGTCGATGGCACCGGGCATGCCCCAGGGCGCCCTGGCCGTCACCAAGCCGATCCCCCACCAAGCCGTGAGGGAGGGCATGGTGATCGCGTTCATGCCCCCTGACCCGTGGAAGCCGAAGGACGGCAACCCCGTCGTCCACCGCGTCTGGCGCATCACGAAGTCGGACTACGGCAACCAGCTCACCCTGGAGACCAAGGGCGACCACAACGACGCCACCGACCCCTGGAAGATCCACCTCAACTCGGGAATCGGCACGTACGCCGAGGTCGCCACCAGCTTGCCCAAGGCGGGGACCGTCGCGATGGCCGTCAACCGCATCGGACCCATCGGACTCGCGTCAGCACTCCTCGGGCTGTTCCTGACCGCATTCGCCGTCAGGCAACTGCGGGCCACGGCCCGCTATCGGAGCGCTGACCGCCGCACGGCGGGGCCCGCGCCCAGGTGACATCCCCGCCGGGCAGGCCGGGCATGCTCGTGTCTTGCGCGGCGAAGAAGCCGGGCTTCTTCCAGGGGTACGAGGAGGGGCGCCTGGCCTGGCGTTTTGCCGGTCGGGCGCCTTTCGGTCGGCCCGGTTCGTGAGCGTCAGCGACGGTGGGGGTCTTCTGGGCCGGCGTGGGTGGTCTTCTGCGCATCTCCGTCCCATTCGGCTTCATGCCCTGCGCGGCCGTCGGCGGTGCTCCGGCCCTGCGCCCGTTCCTCCGAGGCCAAGCAAGGAAGGAAGAGGTGCGCCGCTGTTCCAGGATCCGAACAGGTCGCGGTTGAGGGCCACGATGTGGTGTTTGAGCGCGAGCTGGCGGGCGCTGGCGCTGTACTCACAGGTCGCGACGAACAGGGCGACATCCGCGTGGTGTTCGGCAAACGCCATACCGACGAACTTCTGCACATCACCGCTGGGGACCTTCCGGTGGGGAGCGTAGTGCTTGACCTGGACGACCAGCCTGCGGCCGTCGGGCAAGCAGCCCAGGACGTCGGCAGCCAGGTCGCCGGAGCCGCCGACCACGCGTACCCCGGTGCAGCCGTCGCGCCGGCACAGCTCGGCCACGTACTGCTCGAAGTCCTGCCAGCTCATGGCGTCGATGGCCGTCATGGAACGTTCGAGCTCCATGCGCCGGTCCTGCTCCCTCCAGGTCCGGTCGCCCTCCCGCTCTCTGCGATGTGCTCGCCAGAGGAACCAGCCACCCGCGCTTAGAATCGCGGCGACCACGAGCGCGACGAGCAGCCACACGTGCTGCCAGAAGACGAACAGGGAGACGGCGAGCACTGCTGCAGCGGTTCCGGTGCGGCGGCGCAGCAGTCGTTGCCGACGAGCCCTACTCATTCGCCTCTTGCCCTGTGGCATACCGCTCTCCCCCGTCCCCCGATCTGTTGGCAGTGTGGGGAGGCTCAGTCCCTCCGCCAAGAGGCTCTTTCCGGCCTCCACGTCATTAACGGGTGTTCTCGAGTGGACTCGCCGCGGATCGCAGCGTCTGCCGACAGCGCCTGATCCGGGGCGTGGTCAGTGACGACGGCTGTTGCCACATCCAGACGGGCCAGGGCGAACGGGGCCGGGGCGGCCCCCGCCCCGGCCGACCGCCCCCGAAGCGCCGCCCAGCCTTCCCTCGCCCTACACGCAAGTAACATCCACGTCATGTCTCTAAGCACCAAGCTGGAAGGTTCGGCCAAAATAGGGCTGGCGCTGTTGGGCGTCGCCGCTCTTTCCGCCTCGTTCGATCGGGCGACGCACACCGACGAGGGTGCGGCGAACTGGATCTCCTACTTCACCAATCTCTCCAACCTCCTCGGCGCCGCCGTCCTGCTCACCGGTGGGCTGGCCCTGTTGCGCGGCACCCGGCCGGTTCCCGATCTGCTGCGCGGTGCCGCCACCCTCTATCTGGTGATCACTGGAGTGGTGTACTGGGCCCTGCTCGCCGGGACCATCGACGCGAACACGATCATCTGGGCCAACAACGTGGTGCACGGCGTCATCCCGGCCGCGTTCCTCGCCGACTGGCTGCTGCGTCCTCCGGCGCGCCGCATCCCCTGGACCCGGGCCCTGCCGTGGCTGGCCTTCCCGCTGCTCTACCTCGCCTACTCGCTGCTGCGCGGGCCGCACGTGGGGTGGTACCCGTACGACTTCCTCGACCCCCGCGAGCCGGGCGGCTACGCGCACGTCGCGACCTGGTCGGTGATCATCACGGTGGCCTTCACGGGGATGGCGTCGCTGCTCGTCCTGTACGTCAACGCGCGCCACAAGAGGGGTGGGGGCGGCGGTACCGGTGTCAGCGGGCGCGACAGCCGTGACCGGGACGCGATGACCACCTGAAGATGACTGCCTGAACCTGAGACGGCCGGACGGGCGCGCCCCCAAGTCCCTCCCCGACGGCAGCGAGCACCGGGCGCGGTCAGCCGTCCGCCGGCACACCCGGCGGGCGGCCCGAACCGATCAGCTGGGCCGTGAACCCGGCCAGCCGCGCCCGCAAGGACTCGCGCGGCACCCCCTCGCTCCCGGCCAAGTGCTCGACGAGGTCGGCCCGTACGGCCGCCAGCAGCACATGCGCGGTGAAGTCGCTCTCGGCGAGGCCGGGGATCTCGGCCAGTGCGGCACTCAGCACCTCTCGCCACCGCTCGTAGTGGTCCGCCCGGTACGGGCTGCTCCCGCTGCCCCCCTCCTCCAGGGCGAGCGCGAGGCTCCGGTTGTCGAGCTTGAAGCACAGCAGCGCGTCGAGCAGCGCGGGGACGCGCTCCCGCGGCGGGGTGCCGGGCCCGAGCGGCGACGGCCCGGACTCGACGGCCTCCCACAGAGGCTGGAGCCGCGCCGCGTACAGCTCGCGCAGCAGTCCGGCCCGGTCACCGAAGGCACGGAAGAGCGTTCCCTTGCCCACCCCGGCCGCTTCCGCGATGTCGCCCATCGTGAGGTCCCCGGGGCTCCCGTGGCGGGCGAAGAGGGTGTCGGCGGCTGCCAGCACGGCCGCTCGGTTGCGTACGGCGTCCTTGCGGGGTGCGCGCTCAGCCATGCGACTCCTTCGTTCCTTCGAGTCTTCGATCCTTCGAGCCTCGATCGGTCAATTGCAAAACGGACCGTGGGTCCATATCATCCAAACGGACCAGCGGTCCGTATTCTACGAGATGAAGGATACCCATGCCCGTACCGTCGACCTCCACCTCCACCTCCACCTCCACCGGCGAACCCGAGACCTGCGACCTCAAGACCGGCGACGTCAAGGACGAGCAGTCGGTGAACGGCGGCCCCGCCGCCCTCGTCATCGGCGCCACCGGCACCACCGGCAGCCGCCTCACCGCACTGCTCACGGCCGCCGGCCACCCGGTGAAGGCCGCCAGCCGCCGCGCCGCACCGGTCGCGGGCGCCGAGCCGGTCGCCTTCGACTGGTCCGATCCGGCCACGCACACCACCGCGCTCGACGGAGTCGACCGGCTGTACCTCGTCCCGCCCCCGGGCGACCCCGACCCGGCGGCCGTCATGCTGCCGTTCCTGCGGCTGGCCCGTGCCGCCGGGGTGCGCCGCGCCGTACTCCTGAGCTCCTCGGCCATCCCCGAGGGCGGCCCGGCCGTGGGCCTGGTGCACCGGGCCCTGCCCGGCCTGTTCGACCAGTGGGCGGTGCTGCGGCCCTCCTGGTTCATGCAGAACTTCACCGGCACGCACGCGCACGCCGACGGCATCCGCGCACACGGCGGCATCTGGAGCGCCACCGACGCCGGCCGGCTGGGCTTCGTCGACGCCGACGACATCGCGGCCGTCGCCTTCCACGCCCTCACCGACGAACACGCCCCCAACACCGACCTCGTTCTCACCGGGCCGGAAACACTCAGCTACGACAGCGTCGCCGGCATCATCGGCGAGGTCACCGGACAGCACGTGACGCACCACCGGCTCTCCTACGAGCAGATGCGCGACCGCCTCGCGGCGCAGATCCCGCAGGAATTCGCCGCCCTGCTGGCCGCCATGGACCGGGCCATCGCGGAAGGGTCGGAGGACCGTGTCACCGACGCCGTCCACCGCATGACCGGCCGCCCCGCCCGCTCCTTCCGCGACCACGTGGAGCGAGGACGGGACATACGGTGACGCGGCCTGCACGCGAGGACGGCCGGTGGTCCCGGGCGGGGGCCTCGGGCCGAGTCCCGGCGGCCGAACAGCAGCCCCTCCACCGCTGCCGCACTCCTGTCATCGGCATGCGCGGACCCGTAAGCATGCCGTGACCATGCCCGTACGAGCCGTTACTTACGTACAAGTTACGCGCTTGTGGCCAGCGGCTTTGCATAATTCCGTGTCATGCGGGAGACGGCGTGGACGGCATCAACCACCGGTCCGCACCTCACCGCATCGGCGCCACCGACAGTGCGGCACGGCCCCACCGTGACGCCCGCCCATGCGTACGGACCGAGCTCGACAGACCCGCACGGCGCAGTGGCACGACCAACCGTCCCTCTCACACCTCTGAGTCGTCTTGCTGCCCACCGCCCCGAAAAACGTTGTCCCTCTGACGCCACCCACACCCCTTCCTCCTGGCAACCAAACCGCCGGGCGGGAAGGCGGCGAGGGTGCCGCACCTCCACCCCGACCCCAGCTGACCGTGCTGCATACGGTCACTCCCCCTGCCCAGCACGCCAACCACCGGCCCTCCGGTGTCCTGCCCGGCAGAGAACGGGAGCTCGACGCCGTCAAGGCGCTGCTCAGCCCGCACACCGCCCCCAGCACGGCCGTACTCGTCCGCGGGAACGCGGGCAGCGGGAAGAGCGCCCTGCTGCGGGCGGTCGTGGAGGAGGTCCGGGAAGAGGGCGACACCGTCGTGTCGGCGTCGGGGGACGCCATGGAGAGCGGATTCGCCTTCGGCGTCGTCCGCCAGCTCTTCGAGCACCTCGTCCTGGACGAGGAGGAGGGAACGGCGACGTCCCCGCTGTCGGGACGCGCCGGAGTGGCCGCCTCCCTGCTGACCGGCTCCGGACCGGAGCGGAGCCACGGTGTCCCGTACGCCGACGGCCAGGACGACGAACTCCTGCGCGGCCTGTACTGGTTGGTGGTGAACCTCGCCGCGAAGGGCAGGCTGCTGCTGGTCGTCGAAGACCTCCAGTGGGCCGACCGCGACTCCCTGCGCTGGCTGCACTTCCTCCTGCGGCGCATGGCGAACCTGCCGGTGGTCGTCCTGGCCTCGCTCGGCCCGGAGGCCGCCGGTGACGGCGCGGACACGGCGGGGGCGGTGGCGCAGCTCTTCCGGCACCAGCTCACCCTGCGCCCGCTCGACGAGGGCGCCGTCACGGCCGTGGCCGCGCACGTCCTGGGCACGGAGGTGTCACCGTCCTTCGCCGCCGCGTGCCGCACCGCGACGGGCGGGAACCTGTTCCTTCTCAACTCCCTTTTGCGCGCGCTGCGTTCCGCGGGTGCGCCGTTCGACGCCCGGACCGCGGGCGAACTCACTCGGCACACCCCTGCCGGAGTGGGACGCGCCGTGCACGGCCTGATCAGGAACTGCGGTTCCGACGCACTCGCGGTGGCCCAGGCGTTGGTGGTGCTCGACGGGTCCGCCGACACCGTGCTCCTCGCCGGGGTGGCGGCACTGACCGAGGGAGGGGCCCAGGACGCCGTGCGGGGCCTCGTCCGGGCCGGGTTGATGACGTGTACCGACGAAGAGGTGGCCTTCGTGAGCCCTCTCTTGGCCTCCGCCTTCGCTGAAGAGGTCGCGCCCAGCCGGCGCCAGGAACTGCACGCCCGGGCAGCGCGTCTGATGCTCGCCCAGGACGCCCCGCTGGAGAGCGCGGCGGCCCACCTCCGCCGGGCGCCCGTGGGGGTGCCCGGCGCGGCCGACGTCCTCCAGGCGGCGGCAGCGCTCGCCCGGGAGGACTCCCGCCACGGGGACGCCGTCGCCCTGTTCCGGCGCGCCCTGCGCGAGAAGCTCGACGACGGCTCCCGGGCCACCGCACTGATCGGCCTCGGCCGGACGGAACTCACCTTCGACCTGTCCGATGCCATCAACCACCTCCAGCGCGGCCTCGAACTGTCCCGGGACACGGCGGAACGGGCGGACGCCGCCCGCGCCCTGTCCCGGGCGCTCTGCACACTGGACCGCTACTCCGAGGCGCTGGCGGTGCTCCGGAGCACCAGTGCGGAGCTGCGCCCGCTGGATCCCGTACAGGCTCTGGGACTGGAGGTGGACTTCCTGTACGGCAGCGTGTCCCTGCCCGGCTCGGCCGCGTCCGTACGCTCCCGGCTCCAGGAGCTCCGGCTCTCCGACGCCGGGCAGAGCGGCGCGGTGCATCCGCTGGCCGCCCTGCTCAGCCTGCGCGCCCTGATGGCGGGCGAGGAGCCCGAGCAGGTCGTCTCCATGGCCCGGCTGGCCCTGGACCACGGGATGCGCCCCGACGAGGAGTCCACCGTCTACCTGGGCGCCATCATCGCCCTCGGGGCAGCGGGAGAGGCGGAGTTGGGCTTCTCGTACGCCAACGCCGCCGTCGACGAGGCACGCACCCGGGGCTCGGCCCTCGCCTACGCGTACGCCGTCAGTGCCCGCGCGGCCATGCGCATCCGGCTCGGGCAGGTGCGGGAGTGCCGGGCCGACGCCCAGGCCACGTTGGAGGCGCTCGGCGAGATCGGTGTGGACCGCGCCAACGCCCGCAGTGTCGCCGCCGCCGGCGCCCTCGTGGACGCGCTCACCAAACAGGGCGAGTTGGAGGAGGCCGCACAGCTCGAACAGCGCTGGCTCACCGGTGACCTCCAGGGGCATTGGATCAACGATCACGTGCTGTTGTCGCGCGGACGTCTGCGGCTGGCCCAGGGCCATGTACGAGAGGCCCTGGCCGACTTCCTCCTCTGCGGGCACCGGACCACCGCGCGAGGACTCGCGGGGGCGGGCGTGCTGGCCTGGCGCTCGGAGGCCGCCCTGGCACACGCCGCCCTGGGCGAGCACGAGGCCGCTCTGACGCTGGCGCGGGAGGAGGTGTCGCTCGCCCGCCAATGGGGCGTTCGCGCGTCCGAGGGCATCGCGCTGCGGGCGCTGGGCCTGGTCACCGGCGGCGCCGAAGGACTCACCACGCTGCACTCGGCGGTCGAGCTGCTCGAAGGAACGACGGCCAAGTACGACTACGCCCGAGCCGCCGCGGACCTCGGCGCCCGAGCGCGCGAGGCCGGGGACCTCGCGCGGGCGCGTACCCACTTGCAGCAGGCCGTCAGCGTCGCACACGAGATCGGCGCGACCGTCGTGGCGGAGGGTGCGCTGGCCGAACTCCGGGCGCTGGGCGACCGGCCGCGCAGCCCGGCCTTCCGCGGAGTGGACGCCCTGACACCCACCGAGCGGCGCGTGGCGGACCTCGCCGCCCAGGGCATGACCAACCGGGCCATCGCCGGGCACCTCTTCGTGGGTCTGCGCACGGTGGAGGTACACCTCACCAGTGTCTACCGCAAGCTCGGCATCAACGGCCGCCCCGGACTCGCCGAGGCGCTGACCCGGGCGATCTGACGCCTGCGGGTCCGGGAGGCTCCCAACGCCTCCGAGAACCCTGCTCCACCGGCGCCGGGTGTGCGGGTCCCGGCCCGCCACCAGCCCATTTCCGGACGGCCTGTGCCCCGGGGACGCGAACGCGGCCCCGGGGCACAGGAGTTCAGACCCCATGGGTTTCACCTCTTTGGCCGCAGCCGGCCGTCCCCGCCCGGCTGCGGCCGTTTCCATGAGCCCTCCCGCCGGGGCCGGTCCCGCAAACGTTCCGTCGGGCCGATCGGCGGGGGCAGCATCCTGACCACGCCGACCGCGGACGACCACACACCGCACCGACACACCACGCGTGGAACCGACAGGTCCCGCCGGTCCCCGCCCCCGTAGGAAATCCGCCGCACCGAAACACGGACCGGGGGCCGACCGCCAAGGCACCCAAGGGTTATCGGGAGTGTCTCTTCCTGGCTTGAAACAGCTGCGCGGAATTGATGAAGTCGGACCACGGGCAGCGCTTCACCACTGCTCACCGGACCCGGCCGATTCCCACTTGGTCGCCGCGGGTCCCGGTCGGAGGGACGCGATTGACCCGCGTACGTCCTCCTGTCGTCACGCAAACCCACGGCCCGACGGTGGGTTTGCGGACGAGCATCACAGAAACCCCCAACGAAAGCAGGTGTCGCCATGGCCAGAACGGGGAGCGGGGGCCAGGACCGGAGCACACCCCGCGCCGCCACACCCATGCGGAGCGATGGCGCCGGGGCAGCCGGTGATCCCGGCAGCGTCCGGGACCTCTTCGACTCGTTCAAGAAGGACGCGGACGGCCGCATCTCCCGCGTGGAGATCGCGACACGGCTCCAGCAGTCCGGCATCGCTCCGGACGATCCGCGCGTCAAGGAGGGCTGGACGTCGCCGGGAGACTCCGAGGGCGACGCGGGGCGTCTGGACCTGGCGCAGTTCGCGGCGCTCTGCGAGCGCAACGGCCGGCTGCTGGCCCGTGCCATCACCGGGGACCTCGTCATTCCCGACTTCCCTTCGTTCGTCGCGGACATCGGCGAGATCTACGAGCGGCTGGTGCCCGAACGGGGCGGCGCCGTCGCCGACTACATCCCCCAGCTCGAAAGGGTGGCACCGGACCAGTTCGCCATATCCGTGTGCACGGTGGACGGGCAGCGGTTCTCCATCGGTGATGCCGGGGTGCCCTTCTGCGTCCAGTCGGTCTGCAAGCCGATCAACTACTGCCTCACGCTGGAGAGGCACGGCGCCGACGTCGTCCACCAGCACGTGGGCCGGGAGCCCAGCGGACTCGGCTTCAACGAACTGACCGTCAACAGCCACGGGCTGCCGCACAACCCGATGATCAACTCGGGCGCCATCATGAGTTGTTCACTCATCGAGCCGTCCCTCGACATCGCCGACCGCTACGACTTCGTGGCGGAGACGTGGCGGCGTCTGGCGGGCGGTGGGTCCGTCGGGTTCAACAACGCCGTCTACCTGTCGGAGCGGCAGACGGCCGACCGCAACTTCGCCCTCGGGTACTTCATGCGCGAGCACGGGGCCTTCCCGGAGGGCACCGATCTGACCGAGACCCTGGAGTTCTACTTCCAGTGCTGCTCGGTCGAGCTCGACTCCACGGCCCTGGCATCGGTCGCCGCCACCTTGGCCAACGGGGGGACGGTGCCGCTCTCGGGCGACCGCGTCTTCTCCACCGACTCGGTGCAGAAGTGCCTGTCGCTGATGTCCTCGTGCGGGATGTACGACTACTCCGGCGAGTTCGCCTTCACCATCGGCCTCCCCGCCAAGAGCGGTGTGTCGGGCGGTCTGCTGCTGGTCGTCCCGCAGGTGATGGGAATCGCCATCTGGTCGCCGCGGCTGGACCGTCTGGGCAACTCCGTGCGGGGCATCGAGTTCTGCAGGCAACTGGTCGAGAAGTACAACTTCCACGTGTACGACTCCCTCGTGAGCGGTGACTCCAAGGGCAAGCGGGACCCCCGGCTCAAGAAGGACCAGACGGCCATCGAGGGCACCATCCGCCTGCTGTGGTCGGCGAGCAAGGGCGATCTCGACGGCGTGCGGACCTCTCTGGCCTCGGGGGTTCCCGCGTCGGCCGCCGACTACGACGGGCGCACGGCACTCCATCTGGCGGCCTCCGAAGGGCACCTTCCCGTCGTCGCCCATCTGCTGGAGCAAGGAGCCGATGTCCGCGCCGTCGACCGGTGGGGCGGAACACCCCTGTCCGACGCGGAGAGCAGCGGGCACTCCCCCGTACTCGACGCGCTGAAGCGGGCGAGCAGTGCCCTCGCGGCGGTGCCCGGCACCGCCAGGAAGCCCGCCTGACACACCACTTGAGCCACTCACTGCCGCCAGGCGTCCGGCAGCCGCCCGGACCCACCCGCGGCACCGACCACCGGCCCGGGGAAGTCGCCACGCCCCACTGGCGGCGACAGCCACCCCCGTCGGCCGAGGACCCGACCCCGGAGCGGGACCCCCGCTCCGGCCACTGAGAGAAAGACCCACATGAACTACCTCGCCGAATACATCTGGATCGACGGCACCTCCCCCACCGCCAAACTGCGCTCCAAGACGAAGGTCCTGCCCACCGGCGCCGAGCCGACCACGTGGGGCTTCGACGGCTCCAGCACCAACCAGGCCGCGGGCCACGCGTCCGACCGCGTACTGGAGCCGGCGTTCATCTGCCCCGACCCGATCCGCGGCGGCGACAACGTGCTGGTGCTGTGCGAAGTCCTCAACACCGACGGCACGCCCCACCACTCCAACACCCGGGCCGAACTCGCTCCGGTCTCCGACCGGTTCGCCGCCCACGCCCCCGTCTTCGGCATCGAGCAGGAGTACACGTTCTTCGACGGCACCCGTCCGCTGGGCTTCCCGGTCGGCGGCTTCCCGGCCGCCCAGGGCGGCTACTACTGCGGCGTCGGCGCCGATGAGATCTTCGGCCGTCAGATCGTCGAGAAGCACCTGGAGCGCTGTCTGACGGCCGGTCTGAGCATCTCCGGGATCAACGCCGAAGTCATGCCGGGCCAGTGGGAGTTCCAGGTCGGCCCGGTCGGCCCGCTGGAGGTCTCCGACCAGCTGTGGATCGCGCGCTGGCTGCTCTACCGCACCGCCGAGGAGTACGGAGTCACCGTCACGCTCGACCCCAAGCCGGTCAAGGGCGACTGGAACGGCGCGGGCGCGCACACCAACTTCTCCACCAACACCATGCGTCAGAGCTACGCCGCCATCGTCGCCGCGTGCGAAGCCCTCGGCGAGGGCTCCAAGCCGCTCGACCACGTCAAGAACTACGGCGCGGGCATCGACGACCGGCTCACCGGCCTGCACGAGACCGCCCCGTGGAACGAGTACTCGTACGGGGTCTCCGACCGCGGCGCCTCCGTCCGCATCCCCTGGCAGGTCCAGCGGGACGGCAAGGGCTACATCGAGGACCGCCGCCCCAACGCCAACGTCGACCCGTACGTGGTGACCCGCCTCATCGTCGACACCTGCTGCACCGCCCTCGAAGAGACCGGCCTCATCTGATCGCCCTCCCCAAGAGGTCCGGCCCCGGCGGAATACCGCCGGGGCCGGACTTCGTGGGTGCTGTTGTTGATCCGTGCCAGTGGATGATCCGCACTGGCCGATGGTCCGCGCTGATTGCTGATCCGCGCGATCAGAGGGACCGCAGCGCCGCCGCCCCGAAGGAGACGTCGAAGCGGTCGCACCAGATGGTGACGCTGGTGTAGTCGGCGAGGTTCACCCCGGGCGGAACGGCGTAGTTCTGGTCGCCCTTGTTGCCCTTGAGCTCTCCGAGGCTCACGTGCTTGCCGTCGTCGAACACCCGCCAGCCGCCCACCCCCTCCCTCACCGGTGCGTCGGTGAGCCAGACGCGCAGGTCGGGGCCGTTGCTGGTGTCGAGGTTCTCCAGCCGCAGAACGCGGGAGCCGTCCGCGAGCCGCACGATCCTCACGCTGCCGCTGGTGCTGTGCTCGTGGCTGATCAGAGTCCCGTCCGCGAGGGTGCGCGGGGCGGCTCCCCCACGGCCGGACGTGTGCGCGCCCGCCTGCCGCGAGGCGCCGGGCAGGGCTTCCCGGACCGTCTCGTCCTGCCACAGCTTCCACGGCTGGAACCAGTAGAGCCCGGCGCCCACCACCGCCACGGTGGCCACCAGGGCGGTGACGACGATCCTGCGGCGGGCTCGCGTGCGTGGCGTCATGCCGGTCCTTCTCCCTCGGTCGTGCATCTTGATCGATTCAACGCGGAAGCCCGGCCACGGCGCCATACCCGCAGTGATGACGGATGTCTTACGCCGTGGCCGGGCGGACCGGGGCGCGGAAGCGATCCGCGCCCCGGGTGGGTGTCAGTGGGAGACCGACCCGCGAGCCACGGGGAAGTCGAAGTAGGTCTGGGGGTACGTCTCCGGCTGGTAGGTGTAGTGCCACCACTCCTCGGGCAGGTTGACGAATCCCTCGGCGGCCAAGGTGGTCTTCAGGAACTGCCGGTTGGCCTTCTGCGCACCCTGGATCCGCGGGTTGTCCGTGTGGGACAGGGGGTCGAAGCAGTCGAAGCCCGTGCCCATGTCGACGGAGTCGTCGGGGCGCCGCTGGTCCTGGGGCGCGTAGCAGGGTCCGGCGGGCCGGGCCGGTGCGGCGTGGGGAGTGGGCGTGTTCAGTTCGACGATCGTCAGGTCCATCGTGCTGCCCCTGCTGTGGCCCGACTTCTCCGCGATGTAGCCGTCCGCGAACAGCCGGTCCTTCGCGACCTGGGGGTAGAACTCCGCCTTCATACGGGTGTCCGTGAGGTCCTTGGCCCACCGCACGAAGTGGTCGACGGCCCGCTGGGGCCGGTAGCAGTCGTACACCTTCAGCGAATACCCCTGCGCGAGCAGCGTCCGCTGCGCCCGGTGCAGTGCCTCGGCCGCCGGCCTGGTCAGGATGCAGAGGGGCTGGCGGTAGCCGTCGATGCGGCGCCCGACGAAATTGACGTGGGTGGCGTAGCGCATCTCCTGGAGGATCGAGCTGTCGACGGAGTCGAGCGCGACGAAGTCCGCCGGTGCCTTCGGCGCGGGCGCCGCCTGGGCGACAGGTGCGAGGGAGCCGGCGCTCAGCAGCGCTCCGGCGGCTGCGAGCAGGGTGGTTCGCTTGTTCATGGGTTTCCGTTCCGAGTCGGCCAACGTCTTGGTGCCGGTTGGCATTTGGCGATACTCCTGGTTCGCCGCAAGACTCTCGTAACTACCCGGTAAGACACCGCTCATCGGCCACTCTCGACGAGACCGCCACACGTACGCCCCCGAGCCGCCGGGAGGGGGCGCGGGCAACTCGGTCGCACCTCGGCCGTTCAGGTCCCCGCTTCGGCCTCCGTGATGCTCCGGATCAGTTGCGCGGCGGCACGCTGGTCCGCGCCGGCGAGCAGTGGGAGCGCCTCGACCGCGTGGGACCGGGCCTCGGCGAGGCGGCCGTCGTCGTGTTCGGCCCGGGCCAGGCCCAGCAGGGAGCGGGCGCGCTGCACCGGCATGTAGTGCGCGTCGCACAGCACCAGGGCCCGCGTGTACTGCTCCACGGCCTCGCCCGGACGGCCGAGGTCGTGGAGGGCCTGTCCGAGGTGGCGATGTGCGAGCGCGCTGCCGAAGGCGCTGCCGGTCGTCCGGCCGAGCGCGAGCATCTGGTGGCAGTGGGGCACCGCCTGCGCGGGCTGTCTGCGCGCCAGATGGGTCGTGATCAGCCCCAGGAGGCACTGGGCCTCGAAGCACGGGTCACCCGCGGCCCGGCTGAGTTCGGCGGCGTGGGCGAAGTACGCCGCCTGGTCCTCGGCGGACGTGGTGTCCGCGGCGATGACCACGCCCTGGATGTGGGCGAGGTGGTGGCGGATGTCGGGTTCCTGGGAGGCGGCGGTCTCGTAGCCCCGCCGGGCACAGTCCCGGGCTTGTCCGTACCGTCCGGCCGCCGCGTGGGCGAGGGCCAGGATCGCGCACGCGTTGACGACGCCGGGGAGGTCGTCGCCCATCTCCGCCTCGTCGAGCAGCATGTGGCCGAGCGAGGTGAAGGAGCCCCAGGGCACGTCGTGGTCGCTGACGTAGGTGAGCAGGACCAGCGTACGTCCGACGACGCGCGCGTCGGCGGCGCGCACGGGTCCGTCGGCGTCGTCCGCGATCTGTGCGGCGACGCACAGGACGTTGTCGATCTCTTTGATCATCCAGCTCTGCGCCGCGTCGTGGTCGGCGAAGCGCGGCCCGACCGCGAGCCGCGGATCCACGGCCTTGGTCAGCCGGCTGTCCGGGCTGACGGTGCGCAGGGCACGGCTCACGGCGCGCAGGTGGAGACTGGCCAGCCGGTTGAGGGCGTCCTGTCGTTCGTGCGCCGCGTCGGCCTTGAGCGAGCGATGGCGGGCGAAGAGCTTGAGCAGGTCGTGGTAGCGGTAGTGGCCCGGCTCGAACGACTCCAGCACACCGGCGTCGGCCAGTTCCTCCATGACCTCCTCGGCCCTGTCCTGCGTAGTGTCCAGGAGCGCTGCCGCGGGCCCGAGCGTGAGGTCCACCGTCTCGGGAACGGCCAGGAGCCGGAAGGCGCGGGCCGCGGGGCCGTTCAGGGACGCGTACCCGAGCTCGAAGGCCGCTTCGACGGCGAGGCCGCCCGCCTGGAGTTCGTCGAGGCGCCGCGCGGAGTCCGCCAGCCGCGCCGCCAGCGCGGAGATGCTCCACCGCGGTCTGGCGGCGAGCCGCGACGCGGCGATGCGTACGGCGAGCGGCAGGAAACCGCAGGCGCGCACCAGCCCGCGCGCCGCCTCCGGCTCCTTGGGCAGCCGCTCCGGGCCCGCGATCCGTTCCAGCAGTGCGAGCGCCTCCGCTTCGCTGAAGGGCTCCAGCGCGGTGCGGCTGGTGACGGGGAGCCCCATCAGCGGGGTGCGGCTGGTGACCAGGGTGGCGCACCTGGGTGTCGCCGGCAGCAGCGGCTGGACCTGCTCCGCGCCGACAGCGTTGTCGAGCAGCAGCAGGAGGCGCCGCCCGTCCAGCTGGGACCGGTAGAGGGCGGTGCGCTCGGCGGCATCCGTCGGGATGCTCTGCGGCGAGACCCCCAGGGCGATCAGGAACGACCGCTGGACGGCTTCCGGCTCAAGGGGCGTACGGCTGGCTCCGCGCAGGTCGGCGTAGAGCTGGCCGTCGGGGAAGCGTTCCCGTACGGCGTGGCCCGCGTGGACGGCCAGGGTCGTCTTGCCGACGCCCCCCATGCCGTGGACGACGCACACGGTGGCGGCGTGGCCGGTCTGCTCGGCGGCTCCGGCGAGCGCGCGGCCGACGCGCTCGGCCTCTTGCGTACGGCCGGTGAAGTCGGGGGCGACCGGCGGGAGCTGGGCGGGCCGGATCCGGCCCGGCGCGCCCCCGTGGTCGTCGTCCGGAACGGTCACGGGGGACGACAGGTCAAGGCCCGGGTCGGACCGCAGGATGCGCTGGTGCAGGGCGGCGAGGTCGGGGCCCGGCTCGACACCGATCTCCTCGGACAGGAAACGGCGGGTCGCGCCGTACGCGGCCAGGGCGTCACCCTGTCGTCCGCAGCGGTAGAGGGCGAGCATGTGCAGTGCGCGCAGCCCTTCGCGCATCGGGTACTCGTCCGCCAGGGACGACAGCTCGGCCATCGCTTCGGCGTGCCGCCCCAGCCGCAGCTCCAGGCCCAGTTGGCTCTCGTGCAGGGCGAGTTTGGTCTCGGTGAGCCGCTGGCGCTGCCGCTCGGCGAAGTTCCCGGGCACACCGGTGAGCGCGGTGCCCTCCCACAGGGCCAGGGCCTCTTTGAGCAGCCGGACGGCCTGCTCGTGCTCCCCTGCGTCCCGGGCCCGCTCGGCCTCCGCCTTGAGCCGTTCGCACACGCTCGCGTCCAGGGCCGCCCCGTCCAGCCGCAGCGCGTAGCCGCCCGATTCCGAGACCAGGACGGCCGGGGTGCGGGGATCGGGCTCCAGCGCGGCCCGGAGCCGGAAAACGTGGTTGCGCAGCGCCACGGCGGCACTGGCGGGCGGATCCCATCCCCAGATGTCCTCCAGGAGGTCCGGCACCGGGACGACCCGGCCGCGGCGCAGCGCCAGAGAAGCCAGTACGGCTCGCTGCTGCGCCGGGCCCGTTGGCAGCTCACGGCCGTCGCGCCAGGCCCGAAGGGGCCCCAGCACTGCGATCCTCAGTCCGTCCACCGGTTGCCGTACCCCTGTCAGCGGACCTCGCGATCCACGGATGTCATGGCGTGACGCATTCCTCACGCACAGCTGATGGCGTGCCGTTCGCACGCTTCTCGGCGGCTCCGCACCACCCGGTCCACACGGGCCACGGCGCGCGGCGACGACCCGGGCGCGCCCGCCCCGTTGCCGCGCCCCCGCGCATCCCCGCTGGTCACCCCAGGCCCGAGCGGGATGACGAGGAGGCTACCCCATACGCGTTCCCACCCCGCCCAACCGTCCGAAATACGAACACTACGCCTATAAAGCCACCACAACGACGAAACCCCCTCAGCCGGTGGCAGACGAGGAGTGGGAACCCGGGGAACGCACGGGGACGCGCGCTCCTGGCGCGAAACGGCTGCCGGTCGTCCGCACCGCGTACGCCCGGCCCTCCCCCGTCGGCAACACCGGTGCCCGGTACGGAGATGCGTACCGGGCGCCGATGGCCTCGCCCGCACCCGCGCGCGGTGGCGTCCGTGCGGGAGACGGGCGGGTCCGACCGCGTCAGCCGACCGGCTTGGGGTCCGGCGTCCGGCCGTCGGCCGCGCCGGACGCGAGAGCCGCCCCGAGTCCGGCCGGGGAGCCGTCCAGGACCTTGAAGTCATAGGCGCTCTCGGCGTGGAACGCCTGGTCGACACCGCGGGTCTCGTCCCGCTCGACCGCCCGGAACCCGATCGTCACGTCCACGAAGGTCGCGATCGCCCAGGACATGACGAACGAGAACACCATGACGGAGAACGCCCCGACGGCCTGCCTGCCGAGCTGCGCCGTGCCGCCGACGCCGTCGATGGCGAGCACTCCGACGAGCAGGGTGCCGACCAGGCCGCCCACGAGGTGGACGCCGACGACGTCCAGCGAGTCGTCGATGCCCAGCTTGTGCTTCAGGCCCACGGCCCAGGAGCAGAGCACACCGGCGGCCACACCGATGGCCAGTGCGCCGAAGACGTTCACGTTGGCACCGGCGGGCGTGATGCCCACCAGTCCCGCCACCGCTCCGGAAGCGGCGCCGACCGTGGTGAACGCACCACGCCGTATGCGCTCGAAGGCCAGCCAGCCGAGCATGCCCGCACCCGCCGCGACCTGGGTGTTCAGAGCCATGCTCGCGGCCACGCCGTTCGCGGAGAGCGCGGAGCCGGCGTTGAAGCCGAACCAGCCGAACCACAGCAGCCCGGCGCCGAGCATCGTCAGCGGCAGGCTGTGCGGACGCATCGTCTCCTGCCGGAAGCCGATGCGCTTGCCCACCACGAGCACCGCGGCGAGCGCGCCCACACCGGAGCTGATGTGGACGGCCGTACCGCCGGCGAAGTCGATGACCTTGAGTTTGAACAGCCAGCCGTCCACCGCCCACACCCAGTGGGCGATCGGGAAGTAGACCAGCGACACCCACAGCGCGATGAACAGCGCCCAGGCACTGAACTTCACGCGGTCGGCCAGGGCCCCGCTCATCAGGGCGGGGGTGATGATCGCGAACGCCAGCTGGAACAGCGCGAACGCGAAGACCGGAATACCCTCCTTGCCACCGGTGAGGGTGTCGGCCGTGATGCCCTTGAGACCGACGTGGTCGAAATTGCCGACCAGCCCGCCCCCCAGGTCGTCCCCGAAGGCCAGCGAGTACCCGTACAGCACCCACAGCACACTGACGATACCCAGCGAGATGAACGACATCATGAGCATGTTGAGGGCGCTCTTCGCCCGGACCATACCGCCGTAGAACAAAGCCAGACCGGGCGTCATCAACATGACGAGCGCGGCACTGATCAGGACGAACGCGGTATCTGCGGCGTTCACAGCGAGACTCTCCTAGTGGATTGGTGGATCCGACCGCCCCGGACCGTGCGGGTCGGTGACGTGCGGCTTTCTGTCGGTGCGCGGCACCGGGCATGGCTGAGCGCCCGCCACGGAAAGCGGTCGGCGCAAGGGATCGGCTCAGCTTCTCCGGGACCTGCCGGAGCATGTGCGCGACGCCGGTGCGCCGCCCCACCGCCCTGCCCGGAATGACATGACACCAAGTGCCCGCCCGGCTGGACAGCCCCATTCCGCCGCGCCGGAGAAACACTTCGGTAGCGCGGAGGTATGCCTTCGGCCCGGCGGGCGGTACGCCTTCGCCGGGTGCGGCCGGTGAACACCACCGGCGTCGGCGGTGAGCCTGTTCCCCTCGGCGATCAGCGCGGCACGGACCCCCGCTCCACCCTTTCGTGGGACAGTCTTGTTCGATTTGTGGCGGCTAGAATTCCGTGCACGCCGCAGCATGAAATTTCATGACGGGATTTCATGAGGCCCCCGCCTGGGCTGATCCCTGCGGCCCCGAAAAGGAAGCGCTGACGTGGGATTATCGAACATCAAGGGAGTGTCCGCGATGCAGAACTACACCAACGGCATGTCCGCCGCCCTCATCCCCGGCACCTGGGTCAAGAGCCGCAGGAGTGAGGCCAACGGCACGTGCGTCGAGGCCGTCGGGCTGCCCCACGGGGGTGTGGCCCTGCGCAACTCGACCGACCCCGGCGGGCCCGCGTTGATCTTCACCCGCGCCGAGATGGAATCGTTCCTCGACGGCGCGAAGAATGGCGAGTTCGACGCCCTCGCGGATGCCAACTGACCAGCGGAAGACAGCAGTTCGACTGCCACCGCTTCCCCCGGCGTGCCACCATGAACAGGTGACACCTCGGTGAGGAGCAAGTGTGTCTGCGGACTCGGATTCCATAGTCCGTCTGGCCCGGCCCTCCGGGCCAGACTGGACCAAGACGGCGGCGAACACCCTACTGGGACGCACCGTCAGGAATCTGCGCGAAGCCGCGAAACTCACGATGAAGGACGTCGCGAAGGGGATCCACGTGTCCACTCCGACGGTCCACCGGCTGGAGACCGCGGAGACCACTCCCGTACGGCGCACGGTCGAGGCGGTGATCGAGTTCTTCCAACTCGGCCCGCAGAAGCGGGACGAGCTGCTGATGCTCCTCTCGCGCGCCCAGGAACCCGAATGGTTTCAGCACCGGTTCTCCGACTGCACGCCGGACTACATCCACCGGCTCCTCGGCCTCGAATCGATGGCGATCCACATCACGACGTACGACGTCCGTCTGGTGCCGGGACTCCTCCAGACACCGGACTACACCACCCACATCGTCCGCACCGGTCTGCATCTGCACGAGTGGGACGGCCCCGAGGTGGAGCTGCGCCTGGCGCAGCGGCTCGAACGTCAGGAGCGGGTGTTCGGGCAGGCCGATCCCCCGGGGTGCATCTTCCTGCTGGACCAGTCCGTGCTCGGCCGCAAGGCCGGGACCAAGCGGACGATGCGCGACCAGATGGTCCACCTGCGGAACATGGCCGATCTGCCGCACATCACCATCCGGTTCCTCCTCTCGGGCCGGATGATCGCGGGCAACGCGGCGGCCATGGCCGGTTCCATGGCGCAGCTGCAGTTCGGCCGGGGCGGTCTGCCCGACTTCGTGTACGCCGAGGGGTACGAGAAGGCGGACTACTTCACGAGACCGCCGAGGCAGACCGGCGGCCCGGTCAAGCCTCCGACCCGGCGGCAGAACGACTACGAACGGCACCTGCAGCTGCTCCTGCGCATCCAGGGCGAGGGGTGCGCCTCCCCGGCGAAGAGCCGCCAGATGCTGGACAAGGCCATCAGGCGCTACTCGTAGCCGCTCGGCGGGAGTTGACCTACTCCCGGGGCGGGACCTTCCCCAGCCCGCCGTACTCGGTCCACTCGATGCTGCGCTGGCTCTGCTGGAGCTCGGAGTCGGGACGCCAGTCGGTCACATCGACGAGACCCGGCTCCTGCGTGAGGAAGCCGGTGAAGATCGCGTCCACGTCCGACTTCTCGCGGACGCGCCCCCAGTTGCCGTGGGTCTGCACCCGCATCAGCTCGGTGACGCCGTCGCGGACCTTTGGATCGTCGCTGACGAGCTGGCAGACCACGACGAAGCTGCCGGGTACGAGTCTGTCGGCGACCCGCCGGACCAGTGCCTCGGGGCCGGCGCTGTCGGGCAGGCAGTGCAGCACGGAGATGAACAGGGCGGCCGTGGGCTCGGAGAAGTCGATGAGCCGGTTCAACTCCCGGTCCGCGAAGATCCGGTCGGTGTCCGTCATGTCGACCGACAGGATCGCGGTGTTGCGGTTCTCGTCGAGCAGCGACTGGCCGAGCGCCAGGACGACGGGGTCGTTGTCGATGTAGACGACGTGCGCCTCGGGGTCGACCTCCTGGGCGATCTGGTGCACATTGCGCTGCGTCGGCAGACCGGAGCCGAAGTCGATGAACTGCCTGATCCCGTGCTCCTGGGCGAGCACCCGGACCACCCGCTGCAGGAACCACCGGTTGTTCAGGGCGATTTCGCGCGAGGTGGGCGCGACTTCGAGAAGCAACTCGCAGGCTTCCCGGTCGACTTCGTAGTTGTTGCTGCCCCCCAGCAGCCAGTCGTACATCCGCGCCGCGCTGGGCACCGAGAGATCGACCACATGCTTCTGCTCCGCCAACGGACTTGTCCCCTCACCGGTTCCGCCGCGCTCAAGTGGAGCTCACATCCTAGGAGTGCAGCACACCGTGCGCCACCGCCGGGAGGAGTGAACGGTGACGCACGGTGGCGCGATGCGAGCGGACGGAGTACCGCCGGCGAACTTCCGCGCGGCTGTGGTTCAGATGTGCGTCAGGAGCACCTCCTCCCCACGTGCACCGGGGGGAGCACCCGCCTCGCGACGCGGAGTCCGGCCTCGACGGCGGGGCGCTCCAGCCCCATGAGCTCGGCGGCCTCGCGGATCGCCAGGCCGAGTCGGCAGCAGAGCAGCACGCTGTCCGCGCTGGTCTCCGGCAGGCGGTAGTACAGGGCGGCCACCCGCGCGTCGCGGGTCGGGGCCTGCTCGCTCTGGCGCCGCACCTGGTAGCGGAGCTCTTCCCAGACGTCGGCCGCCGGGCTCGGACGGCTGAGCAGCCAGTCCCAGTGCCTGCGGGCGTGAGCCAGGGTGGCGGGCACCACGGTCAGCACGCGCCGGTCCGCCGAGAGGCGTGCGGTGACGTAGTGCCCGTAACGGGACTGGTTCCGCTCGGCGAAGGCGCTGAAGCCGAGGTCCGCGGCGACGCGAGCGGGTGCCGCCCGTACGTCGCGGGGAAGGGGCGTGCTGCCCAACGGCACGTCCGGTAGGGAGGTCATGGGCATGGGGGCACTCCTCATGGCGGCGGGCCCTAACTGCCGGGGTTCCATGTCACGTTCACCCCGGCGTGCCAGGTGAAGCCGAGCATCGTGACGATGTGGGCGGACTCGGCCGGGGCTATGGCGGAGCCTTTGACGAGGGTCCACAGCAGGACGAATCCCGCGATCGGCGCACTCAGCCGGACCATCGCCTGACCTCCCGGGCCGTCGTGGGGTCCGTCGGGGGCGAGGTGGGGGCTGGTACCGTGAAACGGCCCGGAGGGCAGCTGAAGACGCCCTCGGCGGAGCGGTTCGATCATTCGCATGTTTCCTTCGAACTGAACGTCCCTGGGGGCGTGTTGGAGCACTTCCCCAGGCGGGCCCTCAACCGGAGCCCGCGGAAAAGCTACCGCGCACATTTGGGTGCTGAAGGCCATCAAGCGCCCCGTGAAAACTCATTCTCGATGCACTGGACACCGTGATCAGAATCGATCGCAATGCGAAGCTTTGCGGTCATGACACGGAAGCGGTCCGCACGCGTCGATCAGAGTTGAGGCGATATCGCAAAGATTCCCCCAGCCCGTCGACGAGGCTGGTAAGCGGCTGTCAACCAGGGCGCACGCCGGTGCGTGCGCGGTCCCGGCACGGTCGTCGACGGCCCGGAAGACGGCCCGGAAGGCGGCCTGGGAGCCCCGGTCGCGGGCGGTCGTCCGGCGGGACAACACCGTTCCGCGCTCCGAGCACATCGACCGTCGGGCCGGTGCTGGGTGGCGAACGTGTCGCCGTCGGCGGCTACCTGCCAGCGGCGACCGCGCTCCAGCACGATCGTGGCGACCCCGGCCTCGGCCAGGCGCAGGGCCGCGATCGATCCGGCGTAACCGCTGCCGACGACCAGGGCGTCGGTGCGGTGCTGATGGGTTTCCATGGGGCGGCCTCTCCGAACGGGTCGGAACATGCGTAGGAGTGGGGCGGGTTGGACGTGGGGGGAAGCACGGGCACTCAGCCCAGCGGGCGCAGGGTGCGGGCGAGCAGGTTGGCGGCGTTGCGGGCGAGCGGCACGTCCGCCTCGGCGGCCACCAGACCGTGCTCGACCAGGAGCCGGCCCACCCGGGAGGCGATCAGGGCGAACCGGAAGCCCGCGAACACCTCGTACCAGTCCATGTGCGCGGCGACGGGCCGCCCGGCCAGCTCCTCGTAGCGGCGGATCGTCTCCGCGCGGCCGGGCAGCCCCGGCAGCCGGGGTGCGCCGACGCCCTCGCTGAGGTGGCGGTCGAGGTAGAGGTCCCAGCCGAGGTCGGCCTCGCCCGGGCCGAGGAAGGCCATCTCCCAGTCCAGTAGGGCCACGGGGGCCACCCCGGAGAACATCAGGTTGCCCAGGCGGGCGTCGCCCCACAGCAGGCTGGGCCGCTCCGGCTCGGGCGGCAGCCCGTCGCGCAGCAGCGCCAGCGCCTCGCGGACGGGGACGCTGTCCGCGCCGCCGAAGTGGTCCACATGGGCTTCGTAGTAGTCGAGTTGGGCGGCGAGACCGCACGGCTCGGAGCGAAGGGGCGCCGGTCGACCCGCAACATGGCGGCCCTCTTCGGCGGTTCGGCCACCGAGCAGAGCCTGCACCACTTCGTCAGCGACTCGACCTGGGACTGGGTTCCGGTGCGCCGCTCGCTGGCCCGGCACATCACCCGGCTGCATCCGCCCCTGGCGTACGTGGTGCGGCCGATGGTCATCCCGAAGACCGGGGAGAACTCGGTCGGGGTGGACCGGCAGTTCGTCTCCGAGCTGGGCCAGCTCGTCAACGCCCAGCAGGCGGTGGGGGTGTGGTCCGCCAACGAGCGCATCAGCGTGCCCCTGAACTGGCGGCTGCACCTGTCGCCCTCCTGGCTCAACGACCGCGTGCGCCGCCGCCAGGCGTCCATCCCCGACGACCTCGGCGACCGCACCCTGGGCGACTGGGCGGTGGAGGCGGCGGTGGAGACGGCGAGCCACTGGGGGCTGCCGCAGCGGCCGGTCGTCCTGGACGCCCGGCACATGGACCTGGCCTCCACCATCGCCGCGTTCCGGGCCGCGGGCGTGCCGTTCCTCGCCCGGATGAACGGCGCGGTCCAGCTCACCGTGACCGACCCCGCGCTCCAGGGACGCACGCCCGAGGTCCAGCAGGCCGGCCAGATCATGACCGCCGCCCGGGACCGGATGCGCCCGGCCCCGCTGCCGGGGCGCGATCTCGTGGGCGAGCGGCCGATGCGCCTCACCACCAAGCTCCGCGTCCGCCCCTCGCCCGCCGTGCGGCAGTTGGCGGGGCCGGGAGAGCTGGCCCTGCTGGGAGTGGCGGAGAACCGCCGCCAGGGCGAGGTGGAGCTGTGGCTCACGGACCTGACGGAGACCCGGCTGCCCACCCTGATGCGGCTGAGCCGACTGGTGCGGCGCGCCGACCACGACTTCCGCGAGACCACCGACCGCCTCGGAATCCGGGACTTCACCGGTCGCTCGTACGCGGGCTGGCACCGCCATGTGACGCTGGCCTCGGCGGCCCACGCGGTGTCCGTACTGGAGGCGGAGGAGCGCGAGCCCCGGGGGAAGGGGCGGCGGCACAGGAGCTGAGGGGCGGCGCTCCTCATGCCTGGCGATCCACCGGTTCGCGCTGCCCGCGCTCGGCGCGCCGGAGCCGTGCGGTGTGTTCCCCTGTGCCGCACCGCACGCCTCCGGGCCGTCGGACGAGTGAGCCGCGGGCACGCCGTTCGAGCGACGCAATCAAGCCAACGGCAGGCCATGCGCTGGACGGCACCCGGGAACAGGTGTTCCCTGGTGGCGTTCCGTGGCCCGACACTGCCACGGAGTGCAGTTGGCCGCGCGGCCCCGAGGTGATCGGCGCAGGTCAACCGGGGGACGGAAGCGGACAAGCGGGGTTGTCCGCGGACAACGGGGGAACCGACCATGGGCAGAACAGGCCGACCACAGGGCACACCGAAGGGCGCGACGCGAGCAGCGGACGCCCTGGCCGGATTCCTGGGGGACCTCACCGCCGAACTGACGGTCCGTGAGCTCGCCCAGCGCTACGGCGGCGGCAAGACGATGTGGAGCGACTACCGCAGCGGCGCCCGGATCATCCCGCTCGGCAGACTCAACTCCGTCGTGCGCGACCGGGTGCGCGACGGCCGCGGACGCCAGACGCTGCTCCAGCGGGCCCACCGGCTGCACGAGGCGGCGCTCGTCGCCGAGGCGGAGGCGGGACCGGGCGTGAAGCTCGACGAGGCGCTGCGGCGCGCCGAAGCCGATCTCGCCGAGGCGGAAGGGCTCGTACGCAGCCTCCTCGCCCTGGTGAGCACCCTGCTCGGGAGCACGGACGCCTCCCGGGCGGCGGACGCCTCGGAGCCGGGTACGGCGTCCGGCACTGCCGATCAGGCCCCCGGGCCCGCCGCCGCGCCGGACGGCGCACCCGACCCCGAGGCGGCGGACGGCCTCGTGGACCGGGCCCTGCGACAGCTGGAAGCCGTGCGCTCGCTCCACGGCGGGGCCCGGAAGGTCCTCGGGCGCGCTCGGGCGGAGAGCCGGGCCGCCCTGCCCGCCGGATCCGCCGGGTCCGCGGCGGCGGGCACCGAACTGGTGCTGGCGCTGGCGCGGACCGCCGACGGACTGGCCCACCTCGGGGACGAGGTGGAGCGCCTGTGGCTGGAGCACCGGGAGGACGCGGAACTGCCGCTGCAGGGCGTCGTCCTGGAGCGGACCGACCGTCCGTCCACGGCCCGCGTGATCGCGCAGACGCCCTTGCCGCCCCTGCCGTACGCCCTCACGCAGCCGTCACCGGTGCTGCCGGGTGCGGCCGGGCAGATCGTCATCGCCGCCCCGCCCGGCAGGCCGGTCCGCTCGTCGCTGGTGCTGACGGCCGTCCTCGCCGTGTGCACGGTCCTGGCGATCGCGGTGTCCGCCGTGACGGCCGTCGTCGTCGTGCAGCGGCAGGGGCCCGCCACACCCCCGCCCGCACCCCTCGCGCAAGGGGGCCGACCGCACCTCGTGCAGTACCAGCCGCCCTCCCCCCGCGCGAGCCTGACACCGACCCCGGCCGCCGCACCGCCCACCGGCCCGTCCTCGCCGCCCGCGACACCGCCGAGCGGGCCGCCGCCGACAGCCGCGCCGACGCCCGCCCGCGGAGGCGGCTTCGTCGCGCCGCCCCTCCCGGCGACCACGCCGAAGCCCACCCCCTCGGACGGGAAACCGGCCCCCACCGGTGGGCCCGACGTCCCGGACGCGCCCAACGGTCTGTTCCGGCTGTCGAACGCCGGAAGCCATCTGTGCCTGTCCGTCCCGGCGGGCAGCCAGACCCCGGCGGACGGCATGATCCAGGCCGGTTGCGGTGCCGGCCCCGAGCAGCAGTGGCACCTCACCCGGGAGGCGGCCGGTCCGCCCGCCGTCTACTCGATCCGCAACCGGTTCAGCGGCCTGTGCCTGTCCGTGCAGGGAGCCAGGGTCGACAACGACGTCGCCGTCACCCACTACCTGTGCGGGGACCGGCAGGGGCTGTTCCCCGACCAGTTCTGGACCCTGCGCTACCGCAGCGCGTACCGGGCCTGGCAGCTGGTCAACGTCAACAGCGGCAAGTGTGCCGGGGCCCGCGCGGGCGCGCGGGAGAACGAGCCGGTGCTCCAGCAGGACTGCCGGGACGACCCCTGGCTGATGTGGCAGTCCTGACCTCCCGGGGCGGCGGGCACACCGCGTCCGCCGCACGGAGAGCGGTCAGCCGCGCCGGTCGTCCGGCGGCCGGTGCGCCCACGGGGGCCGCGGCCGGATCCAGACGTCCCGGCCTGGCGCCCGCCGCCGCCCGGCACCCCGTCAGCCGCCCTGGCCCGCACTCCCGATCGGCCCCACCTTCACCGGGGTGCCGCCGTTTTCCGTGATCGGCAGGGAAGGGGCGCCCGGCCAGTGGAGGGTGGCCGTGTGCGTCTCGTTCGGCGGGGTCACCAGCAGGCCCGTGACGCGGATGCCGGAGCCGCCCGAGTCGTTCCTCGGGTAGCTGATGCCGAAGTCGATCGACTCGCCGTTCTTGAGCACCACCGAGGGGGACTTGGCGCCGGTGCGCTTCGCCGACAGCGAGCCCGCGCTGGTCTTCAGGTCGACGCCCGCGTAGCCGGAGATCGCGCAGCTGTGGCCGCTCCGGTTCCTGAGCGACACCACGACCGTGCCGTCGTCGCCGGTGATGGTCCTGTCCTTCGCCGTGATCTGCAGGTCGGCGGTGCGGCACTTGCCCAGTTCGGACGCCGAGCCGCTGCCGCCCGATCCATTGGCGCCGGTCGCGCCCTGCCCGCCCGAGCTCTTCCCGCCCGTACCCTGCCCGGCCGACGCGCCGCCGCCCTGGTCCGCGCCGCCCGTACCCGCGCCGCCCGTGGAGGCGGAGGACGCGGCCGACGGGTCGCTCCGCGCCTTGCCGTCGTCGTCGCTCTGGCAGGCCGTGAGCGAGAGACCCGCCGCGATCGCCAGGGCGGCGAAGGAGAGCTGGTGGACGCGCATGGTGGGTTCCTCACTGTCGATCGGGGACGCCGCCCGCCCCGAGCGGGACGGTACGAGGTGTACGCGTCCGCCTGACCGGGGCGAGCCGGCCTTCTGATCTACAAGAGCGGCCCCACCCAGCCAAACGTTCCGTCCAACCTCCCGCTACTACATTCCTGTTACAGGTGTGACAGACACCCCACACACCCGTACCGCGCGGCCAAGCGGCGGCCACGGCGCCCGTGCGCTCACGGGCAAGACACCGGGCACGGACGGGCAACTCCGCCCCGCCTCCCGGACCTACGTTCAGGTCGTGGCCAGGCCCGCCCGACCGGGCGGGCCGGCCGCTCCCCCGCACCACACCCTTGCGCAACACCCTTACTGATTGCCGCTTTTGTGAAAGGCCCCCTCATGTTCGACATCTCGCGCGTGCACGCCGCCCCCAGCGCCGACCTCCTCACGCCCGACAACTCGGTCATGCTCTTCGTCGACCACCAGCCGCAGATGTTCTTCGGCACCGGCAGCGGTGACCGCGCCGCGATCGTCAACAGCACGGTCGGCCTCGCCAAGGCCGCGCGCGCGTTCGGCGTCCCGGCCGTGCTGACCACCGTCGCCGCCGAGTCCTTCTCCGGTCCGCTGCTGCCGCAGCTCGCCGCCGTGTTCCCGGGCCAGCAGGCCATCGACCGCACCAGCATGAACGCCTGGGAGGACGAGTCCCTCGTCGAGGCGGTCCGGGCCACCGGCCGCAGGAAGATCGTGCTGTCGGGCCTGTGGACCGAGGTCTGCCTGGTGCTGCCCGCCCTGTCCGCGCTGGAGCAGGGGTACGAGGTGTACGTGGTGTCCGACGCCTCCGGCGGCGTCAGCCCGGCCGCCCACGAGCACGCGCTGCAGCGGATGATCGCGGCCGGCGCGGTCCCCGTGACCTGGGTCCAGGTCCTCCTGGAGCTCCAGCGCGACTGGGCCCGCCAGGAGACGTACGGCACCGTCATGGACATCGTCAAGGAGCACGCGGGCGCGTACGGCCTGGGTGTCGTGTACGCGCAGGCCGTCATCGGCGCGCACGCGGCCGGCTGACCTCCGTGGACCTCGGCCTCCTCGTCCTGCGGCTGCTGGTGGGCCTGCTCATCGGCAGTCACGGCGTACAGAAGATCAGCCGCCACCTCGGCGGCTCGGGACTCGACGGCGGCACCCGCGAGTTCCGCGCGGACGGCTTCCGCGGCGGCGCGCTCACCGCGCTCGCGGCGGGCGGCGGCCAGATCGGCTCCGGCCTGCTGCTGGCCGCCGGACTGCTGACGCCGCTCGCCGCGACCGGGGCCATCGGCGTCATGACCGTCGCCCTCACCGTGAAGTGGCACAACGGCCTGTGGGTGCAGAACGACGGCTATGAGTACCCGTTCGTCCTGATCGGCACCGCCGCCGCGCTCGCGGCCACCGGGCCCGGGGCCTGGTCCCTGGACCGGGCGCTCGGCCTCACCCCGTACCCGCTGTGGTGGACGGCCCTCGTGCTCGCCGCCGGAGTCGGCAGCGGCCTCCTCACCCGGCTCGTCCTGCACCGCGCCCCGGCCGTCTGACGCCGGGTGCGCACCGGGTCCGGCCGCCCGCGCACGTCCCCCGGTGCCGCGCGGCCGGACCCACCGTCAACGCCCTTTCCCCGCAAACCGTTTCTCCACAGAAAACAGGAACCCGCACATGCCGTACATCAAGGCCGCCGAAGGCAACTCCGCCCCCGTAGAGCTCTACTACGAGGACCACGGCACCGGGCAGCCCGTCGTGCTGATCCACGGCTGGCCGCTGAACGGGGCCTCGTGGGAGCGGCAGACCGCCGCGCTCCTGGACGCCGGGTACCGGGTCATCACCTACGACCGGCGCGGCTTCGGGCGTTCCGACCAGCCCGCCGACGGCTACGACTACGACACCTTCGCCGCCGACCTCGACCGGGTGCTCACCACCCTCGACCTGCGCGACGCCGTCCTCGCCGGGTTCTCCATGGGCACCGGCGAAGTGACCCGGTACCTGGGCACCTACGGCTCCGGCCGGGTCGCCAAGGCCGTCCTCATCGGCGTCGTCCCGCCGTTCCTGCTGAAGACCGACGACAACCCCGCCGGGGTCGACGGCTCGGTGTTCCGGGGCATCGAGGAGGCGATCCGCGCGGACCGCTTCGCGTTCCTGACCGACTTCCTCGCCGACTTCTACAACACCGACGTGCTGGGCGGCGAGCGGATCAGCGAGCAGGCCGTCCGGGCCAGTTGGAACGTCGCCGCCGGAGCCTCCGCCAAGGGCACCCTCGACTGCGTCCGGGCGTGGCTGACCGACTTCCGCGCGGACCTGCCGGCCATCGACGTCCCCACGCTGATCATCCACGGCGACGCCGACCGCACCCTGCCCATCGACTCCACCGCCGTACCGCTGGCGCGCGCCATCGCCGGTGCCGAGCTGAAGGTGATCCCCGGCGGGCCGCACGGCCTGCTGTGGACACACGCCGCCGAGGTCAACTCGGCGCTGCTCGCCTTCCTCGGCTGACCGCGCCCGACCGGTCCTCCGTGCCGGTGGCCGCCCCCAACGGGGCGCGGCCACCGGCGCGGCTCCCCCGCAACCACCCCTCACTTCCGGAGCACCACCATGTCGAACCAGCCGGTCCTGGAGCCCGCCGCCCGGGCCTTCGCCGAGGCCACCGCCGAGCCGCCGTTCCTGTACGAACTCCCCGTCGCCGAGGGCCGCGCGGCCGTGGACGACGTCCAGAACCCCGAGCACGCCGAAGGCGTCGTGCTGCCGCCCGTCGACGAGGAGTGGCTGAGCCTCCCCGGCGGCCCCACCGGCGAGGTCCGCACCCGCGTCGTGCGCCCGCGCGGGGCGAGCGGCCCCCTCCCCGTCGTCCTCTACGTCCACGGCGCGGGCTGGGTCTTCGGCAACGCCCGCACCCACGACCGGCTGGTGCGCGACCTCGCCGTCGGCACCGGGGCGGCCGTGGTCTTCCCCGAGTACGACCTCTCCCCCGAGGCCCGCTACCCGGTGGCCGTCGAGCAGGCGTACGCGGTGGCGCGCTGGGTCGGCGAACACGGCGGCCACCACGGCCTCGACGGCGGTCGGCTCGCCGTCGCCGGGGACTCGGTCGGCGGCAACATGAGCGCCGCCCTCACCCTCATGGCCAAGGAGCGCGGCGACGTGCGCTTCGTCCAGCAGGTCCTCTTCTACCCGGTGACCGACGCCTCCTTCGACACCGACTCCTACCGGCAGTTCGCCGAGGGCTACTTCCTGCGCCGCGAGGCGATGCGCTGGTTCTGGGACCAGTACACGACCGACGCGGCCGAGCGGGACCTGATCACCGTCTCCCCGCTGCGCGCCACCACCGAGCAGCTCACCGGGCTGCCCCCGGCCCTGGTCGTCACCGCCGAGGCCGATGTGCTGCGCGACGAGGGCGAGGCGTACGCGGCCCGGCTGCGCGCCGCCGGGGTGCCGGTGACCGCCGTGCGCGCGCTCGGCACCATCCACGACTTCGTGATGCTGAACGCGCTGCGCGAGACGCGGGCCGCGCGGTTCGCGATCGGCCTCGCGGTCGCCACCCTGCGGGAGGCCCTGGCATGAGCGGGGCGACGCGTACGAACGGGCCCGGTCCCGCGGGTGGTTCCCCGTACACCAGCGGGTCCGGGCGGGCGAGCGGCACGACGAGCATGCCCGTCGCCGGGGTGCGTCCCGCCGACGGGTCCGGCGAGGGCACGGCCGACCTCCTGGTGCGCAACGCGAAGGTGTTCACCGGGGATCCCCGGCGGCCCGGGGCCCGCGCGGTCGCCGTCCGCGACGGCCGGATCCTCGCGCTCGGCGACGACGACCACGAGCTGGCCGGGCTCGTCGGCCCCGCCACGAGGGTCGTCGACGCGCTGGGCCGCCGGGTGGTGCCCGGCCTCAACGACTCGCACCTCCACGTCATCCGGGGCGGTCTGAACTACGTGCTGGAGCTGCGCTGGGACGGTGTGCGCAGCCTGCGCCGGGCCCTGGCCATGCTGCGCGAGCAGGCCGGGCGCACCCCCAAGGGCCAGTGGATCCGGGTCGTCGGGGGCTGGACGCCCGAGCAGTTCGCGGAGCGCCGCATGCCGACGGTCGCGGAGCTGAACGCCGCCGCGCCCGACACCCCCGTCTTCGTCCTGCACCTGTACCAGTCGGCGCTGCTGAACCGGGCCGCCGTACGGGCCGCCGGATACACCCGCGACACCCCCGACCCGCGCGGCGGCCAGATCGTGCGCGGCCGGGACGGCGAGCCGACCGGGGTCCTGCTCGCGGCGCCCAGCGCCCTCGTCCTCTACTCGACGCTGGCCAAGGCCCCGGCCCTGGACGAGGCCGAACGGCGCACCTCCACCCGCCACTTCCTCAAGGAGCTCAACCGCTTCGGCCTCACCTCGGCGCTCGACGCGGCGGGCGGCTTCCAGAACTTCCCCGACAACTACGCCACCGTCACCGACCTGGCCCGCTCGGGCGAACTGTCGCTGCGCATCGCCTACTACCTGTTCCCGCAGACGGCCGGGCAGGAGCTCGCCGACCTGCGGCGCTGGACGCAGACCGTCCGGCCCGGCGACGGCGACGAGTGGCTGCGGCTGGCCGGTGCCGGGGAGAACCTGACCTGGGCCGCCGCCGACTTCGAGAACTTCGCCGAGCCGCGCCCCCAGCTCGAACCGGGCTACGAGGCGGAGTTCGAGCAGGCGGTGCGGCTGCTGGCGGAGAACGGCTGGGGCTTCCGGCTGCACGCCACCTACGACGAGACCATCCGCCGCGATCTGGCGGTCTTCGAGAAACTGGCGGTGCAGGGCCTGTTCCCGGCCGGGAACCGCTGGCTCTTCGACCACGCCGAGACCGTCTCCGACCACAGCCTGGACCGCATCGCCGCCCTCGGCGGCGCCGTCTCCGTGCAGAACCGGATGTCGTTCCAGGGCGGCGTCTTCGTCGACCGGTACGGCGCCGAGGCCGCGCGCCGCACCCCGCCGGTCCGGGCCATGCTGGAGCGCGGACTGACCGTCGCCGCCGGGACGGACGCCACCCGCGTCTCCTCGTACAACCCCTGGGTGGCGCTGCACTGGCTGGTGAGCGGTCGCACGGTCGGCGGCACTCCGCTCCACCCGGCCGCGAACCTGCTCGGCCGGGCGGAGGCCCTCGACCTGTACACGCGGGGCGGGGCGCGGCTGACCGGGGAGGACGAGGTCAAGGGCATGCTCCGCGAGGGGTTCTACGCCGATCTCGCCGTCCTGTCGCACGACTACTTCACCGTGCCGGAGGCCGTCATTCCCGACATCGAGTCGGTGCTCACGGTCGTCGGCGGACGCATCGTCCACGCCGAGGCCGAATACACGGGCCTCGACGAGACGCTCCCGCCGGTCAGCCCGGTGTGGAGTCCCGTCGCGCACTTCGGCGGGTACGCGGCGGCCGGGGCCCGGCAGGCCGACGCGATGGCGGAGGTGGTCGCCGAGTCGGAGCGGCACCGCCACTGGCGGGCGGCACGCGACGGCACCGCCGCCGGTCCGTTTCCGGCGGACCCGGTCGACCCGTGCTTCGCGCATTGAACGAGGAGTCCCAGCAGCAGATGAGCACCTACCCCACCGAGCCGGTCCCCGGCGCGGGCTCGACGGCCCCCACCGGGCCCACGCAGGCCGCCGAGCCCGCCGGCCCGACCACCTCCGGCACCCCCTCCGACGCGTCCGACGCCTCCGACGCGGTCGGGCGCCACTTCGAGCCGGATCTGCGGGCGATGACGCGGATCACCCTGCGTCCCGTCGCCTCGCCGATGCCGCTCGGCTTCTTCACCGTGGCGATCGGGTCCATGCTGACGGCCTGTCAGCAGCTCGGTGTCTTCGACCCTTCGGCACGCCGGGCCGTCGCCCTGTGCGTGCTGCCCGCCTTCGTCCTCCAGTTCCTCGTCGGCATCATCGCCTTCGGCGCCCGGGACGTCATCGCCGCGACCCTGATGGGCACGTTCGCGGGCAGCTGGCTGGCGTACGCGCTGGTGACGGGCACCGGTGCGGCCGGGGGGCACGAGGTGCTCGGGGTGTTCAACCTGGCCTTCCTCTGCTTCGGCGCCCTGATGGTCGCGGTGACCGGGCCCAAACGCGCGCTGTGGCTCGTGCTGGTCGTCTCGCTGCCCCGCTGGGCGGCGACCGGCCTGGCCGGGCTGACCGGGGCGGAGTGGCTCACCCGCACGGCCGGGGCCTTCGGGATCGTGGTGGCGCTGGTCGCCACGTACACGGCGTTCGCGCTCCTCCTGGAGGACATGCGCGGCGAGGAGGTGCTGCCGGTCGGCCGCAGCGGTCCGGCGCACCACGCGGTCGAGGGCGGCCTGGCCGTGCAGCTGCGGAACCTGGAGCGGCAGGCGGGCGTGCGCCGCACCCTGTGAGCGGCGGGGACGGCGGCTCCGGTCAGCCCTCGGCCCGGGCCGCCGACTGCCACTCCCGTGGCGACATCCCGTACGCCGTCCGAAAGGCCCGGCTGAAGTGGGAGGGGCTCACGAAACCCCAGCGCTGGGCCACCGCCGACACCACCGGCGCCGGGCCGCGCCGCCGCGACAGCTCCGCGCGGCAGCGCTCCAGCCGTTCGCGGTGGATCCACCGGCCCACGGTGGTTCCGTCGGAGCGGAAGAGTTGGTGGAGGTGGCGGACCGAGACGTGGTGTGCGGCGGCGATCCGCTCCGGGGTGAGCCCGGAGTCGCCGAGGTTGCTCAGGACGTACTCCTTGACGCGGGCCAGCATCCCCCGCGCCGCCTCCGGTGCCCGCGGGTCGAGGCGGCCCCGCCGCTCGTGGATCAGCACCGACAGCAGGTCGGCGGCGGTCAGGGCGAGCTGGTGGCCGGTGTACGCGTCGAATCCGGCGGCCTGCTGGGCGAGCCTGTGCAGATATCCGGCGACCAGCCCGGCGGTGCCGGAGTGCGCGTGGAACAGCGTTCCGGTGACCGCGCGCAGCTCGCCGTCCCCGACGCCGAGGCCCTGCTTGGGCATCCGGAACGCCGTGAAGCGGAAGTCGTCGGGCTGTTCCCGGCGGTAGGGCCGGGCCGCGTCCGAGCAGGTGAAGGTGCCGGGTGCCACCAGGACCTGGCGCCCGTCCTGGGTGAGCCGGGCGGTGCCGCGGTGCTGCAGGGTGACCGTCAGATACTCCTCGCCGCCCTGCGAGATCCGGCGGGCGCTGCGCGACACGGCCTGGGGGCCCGCCTCGACGACGGAGATCTGGAGCGGGCCGAGCCGTTCGCTGGAGATCGTCCCGGCCGAGGGCTCCGGTTCGTGGAGTTCGACGTCGAGCGGGATGAAGGTGCCGGACACCAGGTCGTGCCAGTAGTCGGCCCGTTGGGACGGGGCCAGGGTCGCGGTGGAGAGGACGACGGCCATGGGTGACTCCGAGTGCGGTGCGGTGCGTGCGTTCCGCTCCCACTCTCCGGCGGGGCGGCGCCGCGGCCATCCGTCACATGACCGGTGTGATGACCATGCCGTACGTCGCCCCCGGTGTCCGGCCGCGCCGTCCGGGAGCATGTCCGGGTGCCCGGCCGGGGTGTTCCCCCGGCCGGGCACCCGGCGGCCTCACACCACCGGCTGCTGCTGGGTGACGCAGTGGATGCCGCCGCCTCCGGTGCCCAGGCGGTCGATGTCGAGCTGTTCGATCCTGCGGTCGGGGTAGAGGCGGGCCAGGGTGGCGCGGGCCGCCGCGTCCGCCCGGGTGTCGCCGAACTGGCCGCTGATCACGGCCCCGTTGCAGAGGTAGTAGTTGGCGTACGAGGCGAGGAAGTCCCGGTTGGTGGAGCGGATCTTGTCGTAGTCCGGGCCCTGGAGGCTCATCGTGTCGATCGGGCCGCCCGTCGAGGTCGTCGCGGCGGACAGGGTCGCGTACTGCTGGCGGGCGTCGCGCGCGTACACGTCGGTGTCCGTGGACAGCGGCATCTGCACCAGCGCCTCGCCGGGGGACAGGAAGCGGGACGTGGCGTCGACGTGGTCGTCGGTGATGTCCTGGCCGCGCACCCCGTCGAACCAGATCACCTTGGACGCGCCGTACGCGTCGCACAGGGCCGCCGCGATCCGGCTCTCCGACAGCCCGGGGTTGCGGTTGCGGTTCACCAGACTGCTGCGGGTGGCCATCAGCGTGCCGGAGCCGTCCTGTTCGACGGCGCCGCCCTCGCCGACCAGGGCGGCGCGGGTGAAGGCGACCCCGGTCCAGGCGGCTATCCGCTCGGCGACCAGGGCGTCCTTGGCGTGCGTCTGCTTGTTGCCCCAGCCGTTGAAGCTGAGCCCGACCGCGTCCAGGCCCCCGGCCCCGTCGGTGCGGAAGACGGGCCCGGTGTCGCGCATCCAGCAGTCGTCGACGGGGATCGAGGAGAGCACGGTGACGGTGGAGCCGCACATCGAGCGGGCCTTGGCGGCGCTGCCGGAGTTGGCGCACACCACCACCGGCTCGTACTTCGCGACGGTGCGGGCGATCAGGGCGATGTCGGCCTGGACGCCGCTCAGCGCGCCGCCCCAGATGGAGGTGCTGTCGGGCCAGGCCATCCAGGTGCGGGTGTGGCGGCCGTCCTCGGCCGGGACCCGGAAGGGGCCCGCGGCGGCCCGGGCGGTCCCGGACGTCGTGGTGGCGAGCGCGGCGCCGGCGGCGGTCAGCCCGGCCGCCGCGAGAAAGCCTCGTCGGTTCATGCCTGGGATCATTCATGCCTCCTGGGGTGTGGGGGTGGACTGCGGGCGGGACAGCTCCTGACGGGCGGCGGCGATCCGCTCCGGGTTCCAGCCGGGGCGCGGCACCGAGTCCATGAGCAGCCGGGTGTACGGGTGTCGCGGCGCCGCCAGTACCCGCGCGGTGGCGCCGGACTCGACGACGCGGCCCCGGTGCATGACGAGCAGCTCGTCGGTGACGCACCGGACCACGCCGAGGTCGTGGGTGATGAAGAGACAGCCGACCGTGGTCTCGGCGCGGATGTCGGCGAGCAGGTTGAGGATCTGGGCCTGTACGGACACGTCCAGGGCGGCGACCGCCTCGTCCAGGACGAGGACGGCCGGTTCCACGGCGAGCGCGCGGGCGATGGCGACGCGCTGGCGCTGGCCGCCGGAGAGCCGGCGGGGAGTCGCGTCGGCGGCGCGGGCGCCGAGGCCGACCTGGTCGAGGAGTTCGCGGACGCGGGGCGCGGGGTCCCGGTCGGGGAAGTGCAGGCGCAGGGTCTCGCGCAGGACGCGTTCGACGCTGGTGCGCGGGTCGAGGGAGAGGTAGGGGTCCTGGAAGACCATCTGCACCTCGCGGGCCCGGGCCAGCCGCTCGGCCCGCCCGCGCGCCCGCGCGGGCCGGACCCGGCCCCGCAGCCGTACCTCCCCGGCGTCGGCGCGTTCCAGGCCCACGACGATGCGGGCGGTGGTCGTCTTGCCGGAGCCGGATCCTCCGACGATGCCCAGCGAGCCGCCCTCGGGCAGGGTGAACGAGACGTCGTCCACCGCTCGGAGCGCGCCGAAGCTGCGGCTCAGACCGGCCGCCCGCAGCAGCGGTTCGGGGGACGGAGGGGATTCAGGCATCGAGGGCCGCTCCTTCGTGCGCGAGCCGTTCGCTGTGGTGGCAGGCGGCGTGGTGGTCGGACCGGCCCGGGGCCGGGCGCGCCCGCGGGGCCGTCTCCCGGCAGAGGTCGCTCGCCAGGGCGCAGCGGGCCGCGAAGGCGCAGCCCGCCAGGGCGGTGCGCGGGTCCGGGGGCTGTCCGGGGATGGCGGCGAGCCGTCCGCCCGGCGTGGTGGGCCGGGGCGTGCAGGCGAGCAGGGCGGCCGTGTACGGGTGCCGGGGGCGCTCGAACAGCACGTCGGCGGGGCCGGTTTCGGCGATCCGCCCGGCGTACATGACGTAGACGCGGTCGCTGATCGCCGCCGCGAGTTCGAGGTCGTGCGTGACGAACAGCAGGCCCGTGCGGAAGGTGGCGCGCAGCCGGGTGAGGAGGGCGATCACCTCGGCCTGGGTGGTGACGTCGAGCGCGGTGGTCGGTTCGTCGGCGAGGAGGAGGGCGGGGTCGCCCATCAGCGCCGCCGCGATCACCACGCGCTGGAGCATGCCGCCCGACAGCTGGTGGGGGAACTTGCGCAGGACGCCCGCGTCCAGGCCGACCGCCGTCAGCAGTTCGAGGGCGCGCGCCCCGGCGGCCTTCTCGTCCATCCGCCCGCCGGCCCGTACCCCCTCGGTGAGGAAGTCACCGATGCGGCGCAGGGGGTTGAGGGTGGCCCGGGGGTCCTGGAAGACCATGGCGAGGGTGCCGGTCCGCAGGGCGCGCAGCCGGTCGGGCGGGGCGCCCAGGACGTCCTCGCCCTCGACGAGTACGGCGCCTTCCGCGCGGGCACCGGGCGGGAGGAGCCCGAGCGCGCCGCGCGAGGTGAGGGACTTGCCCGAGCCCGACTCCCCCACGAGGGCGACGGTCTCGCCCGGCCCCACGGTGAGGTCGACGCCGTCGAGGACCGGCCGGGCGGCGCCGGGAAGGGTGAGCCGCAGCCCCCGTACGTCGAGCGTGGGCACCGGCGCGGAGGCGGGCGGTGGGGTGGCGGATGCGGTGGGCGGGGTCATCGGGCCCTCCTGGCGACGCGGTCGGCCCAGCGCTCGCCGACCACGTTGAAGGCGACGACGGTGAGGACGACGAGGACGCACGGCCAGATCGCGGAGAGCGGGTAGCCGTGCTGGATGGCGGTCTGGCCGTCGAAGACCATCCGTCCCCAGTCGGGGGTCAGCGGCGGTACGCCGAGCCCGAGGAAGGACAGCCCGGCCAGGTCCATCAGCGCGTAGCCGAAGTTGATGGTGGACTGGGCGAGGACGACGGGTGCGACGTTGGGCAGGACGTGGCGCAGACAGATCCACACGGCCGAGTGCCCCTGGACGGCGTACGCGCTGACGTACGGGCGGGCGCGCTCGGCGAGGACCAGCGAGCGGGTGAGCCGGCTGACGTACGGCAGATAGGCCAGGCCCAGCGCCATGACGGGGGCGAGCAGCCCTTCCCCGTAGACCGAGATCACCAGGATCGCGAGCAGCATGCCCGGGAAGGCGAAGACCAGTTCGGTGGAGCGGGACAGGACGGAGTCCAGCCAGCCGCCGCGCCAGGCGGCGACGGTGCCGACGGCGACGCCCGCGAGGGTGGAGAACACGACCACCCCGAGCGGCCCGAGCAGCGAGGTGCGCGCCCCGAGCAGCAGCCGGGAGAGCGTGTCGCGGCCCGAGGCGTCGACGCCGAGGGGGTGGTCGCCGGAGGGTCCGGCGAGCGCGGAGCCGAGGTCGACGGTGTTGGGGTCGTGCGGAGCCAGCCAGGGCGCGCACAGGGCCGCGAGGACCACGAGGGCGACGAAGCCGAGGCAGCCGAGGTGGAGGGGGGAACTCCGCGCAGCGGACCGGAGTCTGGTGAGGCCGGGGCGGCGGACGAGGGCGGTGGCGGACGCGGTACCGGTCGCGGTGGTCACAGGGCGGCCCCCCGCGTCCCGAGGGTGATCCGCGGGTCGACGAGCGGCAGCGCCAGGTCGACCAGCAGGTTCACGGCCATGAAGAGGCCCACGACGATCAGGGAGACGGCTTGCACGGTCGGGAAGTCCTTGGTGGTGGTGGCCAGTTCGAGGAGCTGCCCGATGCCGCCGACGCTGAAGGCCGTCTCCACCAGGATCGTGCAGACCAGCAGGGTGGAGACGATGAGTCCGCCGGTGGTGAGGACGGTCCCGAGCGCGTTGCGCAGTACATGGCGGCGGATCACCAGCCGCTCGGGCACGCCCCGGGCGCGCGCCACCGTGACGTGTTCGCTGTCGAGGGCTTCGAGCATGGCGGTACGGGTGACCCGGGCGAGCATGCCGATCAGATAGAGCGCGAGGGCGACCGAGGGCAGCGCCAGGTGCCACACCTGGTCGAGGAACCCGTCGCCCGCGCCGCTGCTGGGGAACCAGCCGAGGCGTACGGAGAACAGGCCCTGGAGCAGTACGGCGGCGACGAAGGACGGGGTGCCGACGGCGAGGGTGGTGGCAAGCAGCACGGCGGTGTCGGTGGCGCCGCCGCGCACGGCGGCGATCCGGCCGAGCACGAGGCCGACGGCGACGACCATGACCAGCGCCATCACGGTGAGCAGCAGGGTGGTGGGCAGCCGGTCGGCGAGCAGCCGGGAGACCTCGGTGCGATAGGTGAGGGAACGGCCGAAGTCGCCGCGGACCATGTCGCCGAGCCAGTGCAGATACCGCTCGGCGAACGGGTCTCGCAGGTGGTAGCGGGCGTTGACGGCGGCCAGCGCCTCGGGCGAGGCCGAGCGCCCGGAGAGCAGGAAGCTCGCGGGGCTGCCGGGGGCCAGATACATCGCGCCGAAGACGACGAACGAGGCGACGAGGAGGGTGAGCACCATCTCCGTGGTGCGCCGCGCGGCGAATCTCAGGAAGTCGAGGAGGTTCACGGGGCGGTCCCCGGACGCGCGGCGCCGATCCCGGCGGCCCACGGGTAGTACATGTACGAGATGGTGGTGGGCGCACCCGTGAGGCGCTTGTTCAGGAAGAGGGCGGTGGGCCACTCCGCGACCGGTATCCAGGGCAGTTGCTCGGCGGCGTACTTCTGGAGCCGGGCTTCGACACCGAGGCGCTGTTCCTTGTCGTACGTGGCGGTGGCCCGTTCCGTGAGCGCGTCGTACGCCTTGTCGCTGAACCCGGAGAAGTTGAGGTAGGCGCCGGTCTTGAAGTTCGTCAGGAAGTCGAGCGGGTCGGTGATGGAGTCGTAGTAGGTGAGGGGGAAGGCGTCGATGCCCTCGCGGGCCGCCGGGTCGGTGAACAGCGCGGTGAAGGCGTTGGGGGCAACGGACTTGAGGGTGACGCGCAGCCCGATCTCGGTGCCCGCGGCCTGGACCGCGGTGGCCAGCAGCGAGACGTCCTGGCCGATGGAGCTGGTGGCGACGGTCAGGGTCTTCCCGGTGGCACCGGCCTCCTTGACGAGCGCCTTCGCCCGCCCGATGTCCCGCCCGGTGGCGGGCAGTTGGCCGAAGGCCGCCTCGCGCACCCCGGGCGGGGCGCCCGCCCACACGGCGCGGGTGGTGAGGGAGCTGGTGGGGCGGCCCGCGCCGCCGAGCCCGGCGTGCACGAAGCCGGGCCGGTCCAGGGCGAGGGAGAGCGCGCGGCGCACCCGGACGTCGCCGAGCGGGCCCTTCATGTCGGTGATGCCGAGGTTGACGGTGCTCAGGCCCTCGCCGAAGTAGAGGGTGCCGGCTCCGCTGTGCCGCAGCCGTTCGTAGCTCTCGGTCGGGATGAGATAGCCCCCGTCGGCCTCGCCCCTGAGCAGGGCGTTGGTGCGGGCGGACGCGTCGGTGAGGAAGCGGAAGACGACCTTGCGGGCCTTGGCGCGGGTGCCCCAGTAGCCGTCGAAGCGCCGCAGTTCCAGCGACTGGCCCTTGCGCCAGGTGCCGAGGCTGAACGGGCCGGTGCAGGCGAGCCCGCCCGAGGTGCCGTAGTCGGGGCCCGCCGCGGTCACCCCGGCCCGGGAGGCGACGACGCCCGCGGCGGTCGCCATGTACTGGGGGAACTGCGAGTCCGGCCGTTTGAGCGTGACGGTCACCTGGAGGGGCCCGGTCTTGCGGACGGCGGAGACGTTCTCGAAGTTCTGCGCCCAGGCCGCGGCGTTCTTCGGGTCCCGCTGCCGGTCGAGGCTGAAGACGGCGTCGTCGGCGGTCATGGTCCGCCCGTCGTGGAAGCGCACTCCGGGCCGCAGGTCGTACACCCAGGTCAGGGGGTCGGGGTTGGTCGCCCTGCGGGCGAGTCCCGGTTCGAGCGTGAGCTGGGGCGTCCAGCGCATCAGGCTCTCGCACACGTTGGCGAGGATCGTGTTCTGCGGGTAGTCGAACGCCATCGTGTAGTCGAGCGTGGGCGGTTCGGCGTAGACGGCCCAGCTGAACGAGTCGACGTCCCCCTTGGCCCCGGCGGTCCCGGCCGAGAGCACGAACGAGGCGTCGGTGCCGTCGGCCGCCCCGCGCGGCGGCCCGGCGCAGGCCGCGAGCGCGACGACGCAGACGAGCGCGACGAGCGGGGCGAGGACCGCCCGTTTGGAGCGGCGTACGGGGAGGCGAGGTGGGGGCGGTGCGGTGCTCATCGTCGCGCTCTCTTTCGGTACGGGGGTGGGAGGGGGCGCCGGGCCCCTGGCGGCGGGGGCCCGTACGGTCACGGCCCCGGGCGGGCCGCCCGTGTCACGCCCGGGGGCGGGCCGCCGGGAACTGCTGGGTGATGCAGTGGACTCCCCCACCGCCGTACGCGATCCCCGGCGCGGGAACGCCCACGACCTCGCGGTCCGGGAAGACTCCGGCGAGGACGTCGAGTGCGGCGGCGTCCTGGGCCACACCGGCGACCGGGACGACGACACCCCCGTTGGCCACGTAGTAGTTCAGGTACGAGACCTCGACCTCACGCCCCGCGACCTCGGCGAACGCGGTCTGGGGCACGTCGACGATCTCCAGCGGCCTCCCCTTGGCGTCGGTCGACACCTCCAGGACGGCGCGGTTGGCGCGCATCCGGGCGTAGTCGGGGTGCGCGGGGTCGTCGGGCAGGGAGACCACCACCCTGGCGGGGGCGGCGAAGGCGCAGACCCCGTCGACGTGGCCGTCGGTCTCGGTGTCCAGCAGTCCGCCGTAGGGCAGCCAGATCACCTTCTCGACGCCGAGCCGTTCCCTCAGCTCGGCCTCGATCCGCTCCCTGCTCATGTCCGGGTTGCGGTTGGGGTGCAGCAGGCACTGCTCGGTGGTGATGAGGGTGCCTTCGCCGTCCACCGTGATGGCACCGCCTTCCAGGATCATCCCGGACGCGACGCGTTCGACGCCGAGGTGCTCCAGGAGCAGGGCGCTGACCCGGTCGTCGGAGTCATAGGGGTGGTGCTTGCGGCCCCAGGCGTTGAAGCGGAAGTCGACACCGGCGCGCCGGCCGTCGCCGTCGAGCACGAACAGCGGGGCGGAGTCGCGGAACCAGGAATCGTCGAGGGGAAGTTCGACGACGGTGACGTCCACGGCGTCACTCCCGAGGTGCGCGCGGACATCGTCGGCGTACCCGGGCGGCGCGACCATGGTGACGGGCTCGAACCGGGCGACGGCGCGCGCCACTTCGGCGTACTCCCGCTGCACGGCGGGGAGCACGTCGTCCCACAGATCCGTACGGGTCGGCCAGGCCATCAGGCAGCCCTCGTGCTCGTCCCACTCGGCGGGCATACGGAAACCGGTCATCATCAGGCTCTTTCGTTGGACGGAAGGGAAGACGTTCGACGTGCTGGGCACTCTTGACGAAATGTTCAGTCGGGAAGTCGCGATGTGGGGGTGCCGGTAGGTCGGGTGTCGGCATATCGGCATGCCTAGAAGTCCGCGCCGGTCCTCGCACTGCTCGGCTCGTGCGCGTGCCACCCAGAGGAGGCTCAGAGACAGCTCAGAGGAAGGACAACTCAGAGGAAGTAGAGGCGGTTGAGGGTGACGGTGTCGGCGGGTTCGGAGCGCAGGGGGTCGCCGTCGAGGGTGACCAGACCGGTGGCACCGTCCACGTCCACCGCCCCGGTCCGGGAGTTGAGCAGGAGGTCGGCGGGACCGATGCCACGGGTGCCGCGCACCGCGACCCGGCGCCGCCGGGTCGGCATCACATCCCCGCCCGCCTCCAGCGCGGCCCCGGCCACGAACGCCACCGACAGATCCGCGGCCGTCGCCCCGTGCGCCCCGAACAACGGCCCCAGCACCAACGGCTCACACGTATCGGTCGCCGCGTTCGGATCCCCCGTCACCCCCCACGCGGGAAAACCGGCCTTCAGGACCATCTGCGGCTTGGCACCGAAGAACGACGGCCGCCACAGCACCACATCCGCCAGCCTGCCCACCTCCAGCGAACCGACCTCGTGCGCCAGCCCGTGCGCGATCGCCGGATTCACCGTCAGCTTCGCGATATACCGCAGCACCCGCGCGTTGTCGTCACCCTCCCCGTCCCCCTCCAGCGGGCCCAGCTCCGCCTTCATCTTCGCCGCCATCGCGAACGTGCGCCGCACCGTCTCCCCGGCCCGCCCCATCCCCTGCGCGTCCGAGGAGGTGATCCCGATCGCCCCCACATCGTGCAGCACATCCTCCGCACCCATCGTGCCCGCCCGGATCCGGTCCCGCGCCATCGCCGCGTCCCCCGGCAGATCCGGCTTCAGCCCGTGCACCGACACGATCATCCCGTAATGCTCCGCCACCGCATCCCGCCCGAACGGCAGCGTCGGATTCGTCGACGAGCCGATCACGTTCGCCACCCCCGCCATCTTCAACACATTGGGCACATGACCACCCCCACACCCCTCGATGTGGAACGCGTGAACCGTCCGCCCCTCCAGCACCCGCAGCGTGTCCTCCACCGACAGACACTCATTCAGCCCGTCACTGTGCAACGCCACCTGCACATCGTGCTCCTCCGCCACCCGCAACGCCGTATCCAACGCCCGCGCATGCGCCCCCATGTCCTCATGCACCTTGAACCCACACGCACCCCCCTCCACCAACGCCTCCACCAACGGCGCCCCCACCGACGACGAACCCCGCCCCAAAAACCCCACATTCACCGGCCACGCATCAAACGCGTTGAACACATGACGCAACGCCCACGGAGAATTGACGCCCACACCCCAACTCGGCCCCGTTTCCTGGCCGATGAGCGTGGTGACCCCGCTCGAAAGGGACGCTTCCATGATCCGGGGGGAGAGCATGTGGACATGGGTGTCGACGGCCCCGGCGGTGGCGATCAACCCCTCTCCGGAGATCATCGTCGTGCCCGTGCCGACGACGATGTCCACCCCGTCGAGCGTGTCCGGGTTGCCCGCCCGCCCGATGGCGTGGATACGGCCCTCCCGGATCCCGATCGACACCTTCCGGATGCCCAGCACCGCGTCGATCACCACGACGTTGCTGATCACGAGGTCACACGTATCGCGGACCGCCGCCGCCTTGAGGTGCAGCCCGTCACGCGCCGTCTTCCCGAACCCCGCCAGGAACTCGTCCCCCGGAAGCTGGGAGTCGGACTCGACGCGCACGACGAGCCCGGAGTCGCCCAGCCGTACCCGGTCACCGGCGCGCGGGCCGTGCACCAAGGCGTATTCGTGCGGGTCGATGTGGCGGCTGTACCCGGGCGCGCAGTGGTCGCTGTGGCGAGTCGGCCTGCTCATACGGTTTCACCTTCCGGAACGACAGGAACGACAGGGACGGCAGGGACGACAGGAACGGCAGCGCCGAGGTAGCCGCAGGCCGCGGCCCTGCGCAACGCCTCTTCCCTGGCCCCCGGAGCATCCAGCGGACCATCCACCAACCCCGCGAAACCGATCGCCACCCGCGCACCACCGACCGGCACCAGACCCACCTCCGCCACACCCCCCGGATCGAACCGCACCGACGACCCCGCCGGCACACACAACCGCATCCCGTACGCCGCACCCCGGTCGAACTCCAACCGCGGATTCACCTCGAAGAAATGAAAGTGCGACGTCACACTCACCGGCACCGACGCCGTATTACGCACCACAAGCCGCACCACCGGCTCACGATCCGGCCCCTGCGGCCCCGGCAGCACCGCCCCCGGAGCGTCGGCATCGCGCTCCACCGCGCCGAACGGATCGGCGACGGCGGCGAGTCGACTGCCGTCGTCGAAGACGGCCTCGACCTGGATCTCGGTGACGACTCCGACGACACCGGGCAGCACGTCGTCCGGCCCCAGGACCGCGCGTGCCCGGTCGATCGCCTCGGCGAGGCGCAGGCCGTCGCGGGCCGCCTCGCAGACGGTGTCCGCGATCAGCGCCGTCGCCTCGGGCACATTGAGCCGCAACCCGCGCGCCCGGCGCGCCCGCGCCAGCTCAGCGGCGGTGAACAGCAGGAGCCGGTCCCGCTCGGTGGGGGTCAGTGGCATGTCGGCCTCGCGTACCTGACGTACATGAGTGCTTCCTTCCTCCCCCGCGGACAGGGCCGGGACGGGGAGAGAGCGAGGGGCCGGGTCCTGTGGGTTGGTCCGTGGCGGCTCGGCGTCGGGCGAGCGGGGCGACGGGGGCCCGGCGTGAGCACACTGTGGCACTGACTGAATTTTCAGTCAAGATCTGGCGCGCAATCACGCCTGTGGGCGCTCTCCCCCGCGTAGGGGAAAGCGCCCACAGGCGTACGGAGGGTGCCGCGCCGGTACGGCTAGGGCCGACGCAGGTGGGTCAGCTCCACCTCGATCGCGTCCGTCATCAGCGCGCGGGCGTGGCCGATGGCGAGGCCGCCGCTGAGCCAGCGCATGCTCAGCCCTTCGAGCAGGGCCGTGAGCCGCTCGGCCGACGCGGCGAGCGTGGCGGCGGGCGCGAGCGGGTGCACCTGCCCCAGCAGGGCGGCCACTTCCTGCACCCACACCAGCGTGGCCCGGGCCAGGTCCTCGCGCAGAACGGGGTCGAAGACGGCGCTCGCCCGCAACTCGCCCCAGGCGGTGCTGTTCTCCCGTACTTCCGGGGTGTCCTGGAGCTCCAGGAGGAGGACCTGGTCGAGTTCCTCGCGCGGGCCCAGCGGCTCCTCGTCGGGATCCTGGGCCGTGGTGTACCGCTCGGCGCGGTCGTTGATGAACTCCAGTGTCTGGCGCAGGACGCCGGTGCGGTCCTTGAAGTGGTAGTAGATCAGGCCGGTGGAGACACCGGCCTCCTCCGCCAGTTCCTCCACGCGAAGACCGCGGACCCCGCGCCGGGCGATGACCCGTGCGGCTGCTTCGAGGATCTGAGTACTGCGAGACGCCATGTCAGAACCCTATCCGGACCGCCGGGACCCGCGTGCCCGAGTCCCCCGGGGCACCTGCGCCCCACCAGCGTCGCCTGCCCCCTCCGCCCCCACGGGAGAGCGAAGTGCACCCCACCCGCCCTACCCATTGACTAAAGTTTCAGTCAACGACAACGGATATCGAAGGACGAGGTGGCACGACCGTGCGAAGGAGCACCGGGTGAGGGACCGGAAGACGGGGATCCTGGAGGCGGCGGCCCGGGTCATCGCCCGGCGCGGGGTCCGGGGCCTGCGGGTGGAGGAACTGGCGGCGGAGGCCGGGGTCTCCAAGGCCCTCGTCTACTACCACTTCGGGGACCGCGCCCGGCTGCTGCGGCACACCCTGCACTTCATCGGGGACCGGGCGGAGCGCGACGCCCGCCGCCCGGCGTCGGAGCCGGCCGGGCCGGAGGACCGGGTGCGCGAACTGGAGGACCGGCTGCTGCACCAGCTCCAGGACGTGCCCGAGGTGCGCGAGAAGCGCGTCGCCTGGGGCGAGCTGCGCAGCGGCGCGGTCTTCGAGCCCGAGCTGCGCGAGGGTCTTGAGCAGGCGAGCGGGGAGTGGACGCGGGAGGTCGCGGACCTGCTCGCGGACGCGGCGCCCGGCGCGCCCAGGGGCGCTCCGACCGCCGCCGCCGAGCGGCTCACCATCCTCCTGGAGGGGCTGAGCACCCGCTGGCTGATCGGCGGGCTGCCGGTCGGCCACGCCCGTGCGCTGCTGCGGGAGGCAATCCGCGCGGAGGTCGGCTCGCTGCGGATCCGGAACCCGGCCCGGGTCGCGGCATCGGGCACCCACCCCCTGCGCTGACCGGCCCGGACGGCACTCCGGGCCCGGTGCCCGCCCTCGGATGAGGAAGATCCAGAGTTGACTGAAAATTCAGTCAGTGCCAGAGTGAGGTTCCTGGCCATCCCCACGCGGGCCTCGGTGCGGTACTCGCGCGATCGCTCGGACAGCCGGTCGCCGCGCCGCCGCCCGTGTGAAGCCATGGCCCGCGCCGCCCGCCGTCCCGCGCGTCACCACGACCCGGCCGCGGCGGCCGGATAGCTTCAGCAGCTGACGATCGGAGCACCACGTGTCCCCCCACTTCCCCACCCGGCGCACCGCCCTGCGCACCTTCGCCGGCGTCGGCGGCGCGCTCGCCCTGGGCGCCACGGCCTGCAGCCCCGAGGACTCCGCCGAGGCCGGTGAGACCACCGGCCCCAAGGCGTCGAAGGCGTCCCCCGGCGCGGGCGGCGGCCGGCGCTTCGGCGCCGAGTGGGAGAGCCACACACGTACGTTCATGTCGTGGCCGGCCCTCCCCTCCGTCTGGGGGCAGGACCTGCCCTACGTGCGCGAGGACATCGCCCGCATCGCCCGTGCCGTCGGGGAGTACGAGGCCGTGGTGATGATGGCGCGCCCGGACCAGGTGTCGGCGGCGCAGCGGGCCTGCGGCTCGAAGGTCGAGGTCATCCCGCTCCCGGTCGACGACCTGTGGGCCCGGGACACCGTCCCCGTCTTCGTCGAGGACAAGGGCGGGCTCCTCGGCATCGACTTCAACTTCAACGGCTGGGGCAACAAGCAGGAGCACACCAACGACGCCCAGGTGGGCCGCAAGCTGCTGGCCAAGTACCGGATCGACCGCGAGCAGGCGCCGCTCGTCGCCGAGGGCGGCTCGTTCGAGACCGACGGGGAGGGGACCCTCCTGATCACCGAGAGCTCGATCGTCAACGACAACCGCAACCGCGGCAAGAGCCGGGACCAGATCGAGGCCGAGCTCATCCGGACCCTCGGTGTGCGGAAGGTGGTCTGGCTGGCGGGCGTCCGCGGCAAGGACATCACCGACGCGCACGTGGACAGCCTCGTGCGCTTCACCGCCCCCGGCGTCGTCCTCCTCGACCGGGCGCACCCGGACACTCCCCCGGACTCCTGGTCCCGCTCGGCCGACCAGGCCCGTTCGGTGCTGAGCAGGACGACCGACGCCCGGGGCCGCCGGTTCGAGATCATCGACCTGCCCCAGCCCGACCTCGACAAGATCACCGGCAAGGGCGACGACTTCGTGTCCACCTACGCCAACTTCTACATCGCCAACGACTCCGTCTTCCTGCCGAAGTTCGGCGACAAGCAGGCGGACGCGCGGGCCAAGTCGATCCTCCAGGAGCACTTCCCCAAGCGGGACGTCGTGCAGGTGCAGATCGACGCCATCGCCTCCGGTGGCGGTGGGATCCACTGCTCCACCCACGACCAGCCCGGCAAGCCGGCCGCCTGAGCATGACCGGGACCCGACGCGACCGGCCCCGCAGCGGCCTCCTCGCCGTGGTGCCAGTGGTCCTCGCCCTCCTGGTGGCCGGGGCGTGCGGACTCTGGCTCCAGTACGGGGAGCGCCAGGGCCTGGGCGCCCGGCACACGGCGGCGCCCGCCGAGCCGGTCCGCGACCGGGTCGACATCGACGCCGCCGTGCAGCGCGTCGACGCGACCGCCCGCGAGCTGGTCCTGCGCATCCAGGTCACCCCGCGCGGCGCCCTCGCGGAGGCGGGCGGTCTCTCGCCCGTCGAGGACCTGACGCTGCAGACCTCGCCCGCCGTCCGCGGCGACCTCTCCTTCCGCGCCCACAGCCGCCTCTCCAGCATCGACGTGCCGGTGGCGCTGACGGGCGGTCCGATCACGGACTACCCCTTCGACTCGTACGCGACGGAGCTGGAGTTCTCCGCGGTGCAGGGCGGCCGGAGCGTGCCCGTGCGGATGACGCTCTCCAACCGCGACGCGCTGTTCGCGCTCGGGGTCGACGCCTCGGAGGACAGCGGCACGGCGGTCTTCTCGGTGGACGCGGTGCGTTCCACCAGCTCCCTCGTGTTCGTCCTGTTCATGATGGCCGCGATGTGGGCCCTGACCGGTGCCGTCCTGATGGGCGGCTGGTATCTCGTACGCCGCCGCAAGGGCCTGACCTGGCCCGCGCTGGGCTGGATGGCCGCCACGCTCTTCGCCCTGGCCGCCTTCCGCAACACCGCGCCGGGCGCGCCGCCCATCGGCAGTCTGCTCGACTACCTCGCGTTCTTCTGGGCGGAGACCCTGATCGCCTTCTGTGTGATCGTGGTGGTCGTCAGCGCGGTACGGGCGGAGGGGCCACCGCCGGGCCCGGACGAGACACCCTGAAGCCCCGGGGCGGGGCGCCGACCCGTCCACCCCATGCCCGACCGCGGAACGGCCGCCTCCTTCGAGGCGGCCGTTCGGTGTGTCCGAGAAGTGCGGCCCACCTGCGAGGGCGTGGCGGCGATGGGGCAGGATGGCGCCCGTTCGCGGCGCGTACCCACGGGTACGCCGACCCGGACCGAGCACCACGCAACACGATCTGACAGGTGACAAGATGGCGACACATCGCATAGCCCGGCCGGTGGCGGCCCCCGGACCCCTCCACTCCCCGCACGCCCCGGAGGACGTCCGTTGACCCGGGAACTGGTCCTGCACGACTGGGTGGTGGCCGCCATATCGATGGCCGCGGGCCTCGTGGCGGCCGTGCTGCTGCGGGCCCTGCTGCGCTGGCTCGGGCGGCACGCGCTGCGGACCAAGTGGCGCGGGGACGACATCATCGTCGACGCGCTGCGCACCGTCGCCCCCTGGGCGGCCGTGGTCGCGGGCGCCGCGGCGGCGGCCTCCGTACTGCCGCTCACCAAACGGCTCGCGGCGATCACCAACCACACGCTCACCGCCGTCCTCATCCTGGTCGTCACCCTCACCGCGGCCCGGGTCATCGCCGACCTGGTGCAGTCGGTGGCCGCGTCCCGCACCGGGGTGGCCGGTTCGGCCACCATCTTCGTCAACATCACCCGGGTCGTGGTCCTGGCGATGGGCGCGCTGGTGGCGCTCGACACCCTCGGCATCTCCATCGCGCCGCTGCTCACCGCCCTGGGCGTGGGTGGTCTGGCGGTCGCGCTGGCGCTCCAGGACACCCTCGCCAACCTGTTCGCCGGGGTGCACATCCTGGCGTCCAAGACCGTGCAGCCCGGTGACTACATGCGGCTGAGCAGCGGGGAGGAGGGGTACGTCGTCGACATCAACTGGCGCAACACCGTGGTGCGCAACCTGTCGAACAACCTCGTCATCATCCCCAACGCACGGCTCGCCCGCACCAACATGACCAACTTCTCGCGCCCGGAGCAGGAGTTGTCGATCCTGGTCCAGGTGGGGGTGGGGTACGAGAGCGACCTGGAGCACGTGGAGCGGGTGACGCTCGACGTCATCAACACCGTGATGACGGACATCACCGGCGCGCTCCCCCACCACGAGGCGGCGGTCCGCTTCCACACCTTCGCGGATTCGCGGATCAACTTCACGGTGATCCTGGGCGTGGGCGAGTTCAGCGACCAGTACCGGATCAAGCACGAGTTCATCAAGCGCCTGCACCAGCGCTACCGGGCGGAGGGCATCTCGATCCCCGCCCCCACCCGCACCGTCTCCCTCCACCACGACGAGCCCCGGCCCGGCGTCCCCGTTCCGCACCAGCGCGAGGCGTCCGACAGCGCCCGGTGGGAAGTGCAGGGCTAGGCCGCGCGCAACGTGGCTGCAACCCGGCCCGTGCTTGGCTGGGCCGGGCCGGTACCGCACCCATCCCGAAGGGCCGTGGTCGTCATGTCGGAGCCGCGCGAGACCGTGGGGACACCCCAGCAGCCCGACCACGCACGCGTGGAGCTCACCCCGGCGGCCGTCGCACTGATCCGTCAACTGCGCTCCGCGCACGGTCCTTTGATGTTCCATCAGTCCGGCGGCTGCTGCGACGGCAGCGCGCCGATGTGCTACCCGGACGGCGAGTTCCGTACGGGAGGCTCCGACGTGCTCCTCGAATCCCTCGTGGTGGAGGGGGTCGAGGAGCCCGTGCCGTTCTGGATCTCGGCGGCACAGGACGAGGTGTGGCGGCACACCCGGCTGATCGTGGACGTGGTCGAGGGCCGGGGCAGCGGCTTCTCGCTGGAGGCGCCGGAAGGCGTGCGCTTCCTCATCCGCTCGCGCCTGCGCTGAAGGCCCCGCCCTCAGCCGCCGTCGCGCACCGCCACCATCCCGTTGAACACACCGATGTACGCGGTGCCGTCCGGGCCGAGGGTGATGGGCGCCCAGTTGTTGTCGTACGCCGCTCCCGTCCCGGTCAGACGGCGCCAGCGGACCTCGCCGGTGCGGAAGTCGACGGCGGTCAGGTACCAGGCGTCGACGCCGAGGGCGTTGGGCTCCTTCTCGTAGAAGTAGAGCAGGCCGTTGGCCGTGGAGAGCTTGGGAACGGTCGACGGCGACTTGACGTCGCTCTGCCACACCGTGTCGCAGCCGCTGCCGTCGGGGCGCACGTCGATGCGGGTCACCCCGCCCACCACGCTCCGGCCGAAGGTGAGCGAGGTGAGGTTCTCGTAGCCGTAGTTGTTCTCGACGACGATGCTGTTGCCCCAGGTGATCAGGGAGTTGTCGGTGGTGGAGTGCCCGGCCCCGAAGACGGGGACCTCGCAGACCAGCCGCCGGTCGTCGGGGACGTCCGCGCCCCGCCGGTAGACGACCACGTTCATCCGGTCGTCGGCGTTGTCGGTGATGGCCGCGTAGCCGTCGCCGAAGAGGTCGGGCGTGGTGCCCGAACCCTGGTTCACCGAGCCGGGTTTGGTGCCGGTGCCCCGGTCGTACGTCTGGCGCCAGCGCACCACCGGGGTGCCCCCGGCGTCCGCCTCGAAGCTGTACAGGGCGTGGTCGGAGACGATGGAGACGCCGTCCTCGGCCACCGAGAAGGAGTTCTGGATCTCCTCCCCCGGCAGCTGGACGGAGCGGACGCGCCCGCTGTCCGGGTCGATCGTGCCCACCCGGCCGAGCCGGGTCACCCACCAGATGCGGCCCTGCCAGTCCGGCATCACCGAGGTGACCGGGTCGCAGACGCCGCTCGGGAAGAGGTTGGTCCAGCTGACGCAGTCGTGCGGGACCACCGCGCTCAGGTTCCAGTCGTCGTCGACGACGAACCGCCAGCTCCCGTCGGCGGCCTGCTCGTGCGCGAGGCGCAGGACGTGGTGGCGGGAGTCGGCCAGGACCACCCGGTCCCGGTCGTCGAGGTAGAAGTACGCTCCGCCGGAGGTGTCCTTGAAGATCTTCGAGAAGTCGAGCCGGGTGATCGCCTCGACCGTCGAGGAGCGCTGCGGCAGCTGGTACTCGGCGAGCGTGGCGAGGGTGCGCGGGTCGAGGAGCTTGAGCAGGAAACCCTGGAAGGTGCCGCAGACGGTGATCAGCCGCCCGGCCGCGTCGAAGGTGGCGGTGGCGCACTCGCCGCCGAGCGCGGCGATCCGCTCGCTGGTGACCTGCGGGTCGCGGCCGAGCGGCCCCGGGTAGGGGTGGGTGCCGCTGCCCCACGAGTCGCCGTGCATCCCGCTGCGCCCGTTGGGGGCGAGGTGCGGGTTCTGGGCGGGGGCCGCGCCGGGCACGGGCCGGGCGGTGGCGGGCGCGCCCTCGTACTGGCTGACCAGGCGGTGGCCGGGCGCCTTGGGTATCTCGGTGGCCCGGGCGCCGCCGGCCGGGCCCGTGAGGGCGCTCGCGGCGGCGGTGAGCGTCAGGGCCAGTGCGCGGGCGAGCGCTCTGCGGGACAACATACGGCTCCTCCGGTCGCGTACGGCACCGCCGCGTACGTCGGTGACGTACGGGTGGTGCGTACATCGGGTGTCGCGCCGGGGCCCGACGCTAGAGCCGTGTTCGTGAAGTGTCCATGCAAAGTCGGGCGGCTTCACACACGTTTCATGATCGGCCCAGGACCGGCCGGACGGGCCGGCGGGACGGGCCGGTCCACCGCAGCCGCCCGTGAACCGCCGCCGCACACACGGCGGTTGACCAGCACGCGCTCAGGCCGAGAGCCGCCTTTCGAGCGGCGTGCGGAAGCTCGGGCGGATGCGTACGTCGCCGAAGAACTCCGCCAGCCGCTCCGCCTCCGCGGCGATCGCAGCCGTGGCGTCCGCGCCCAGGTCGGCCACGTCCTCGAAGACATGGGTGGCGATCTCGCCGTCCGCCCGCTGTGCCCAGCCGCCCACGATCCGCCCGCTCCACCACAGCGACGGGCCGATGTTGCCGGTGTTGTCGAAGAGTTCGGCCCGGTGGGCGGTGTCGAGGTACCAGTCGCGGTGGCGCCAGCCCATCGGGGTCGGGTCGAGGCCCGGCAGCAGCGCGGCCCAGGGGCCGCGGTCGGGCGGCGCCGCGAGCGAGCCGGGCAGGGCGTGGCCGGGCCCCTCGTCGAGGTCGACCTCGACCGCGCCGGACCCGGCCAGCGCCTTGCGGGTGTCGGTGAGCGTCCACCCCGTCCACCACTTCACGTCCTCGGTGGTGGCGGGTCCGAACGCGTCGAGGTAGCGCGTGACCAGTTCGGTCCTGGCCTCGGCGGCGGGCAGCTCCGGGTGCGGCTCGGCGACCGTCCAGCGGAACTGGCTGGAGGCCCAGGTGCCCAGCGGGCGCCCGCGCCGGATGCGCCCCTCGGCGGCCAGCACCCCCAGGAAGCGGCTGGTGATGCGGGGCCTCGCCTCGTACGGCTTGCCCGCGGCCTGGACGATCTGGGCGCGCAGCGCGGGCACGTCCTCGGCGAGCTGGGCGGCGGTCGCCTCGCCCCGGGCCGCGAGGGCGGCCAGCACCTCCTCCTGGGTGGCGGCGAACCACTGTGCACCCAGGCCCAGTTGCTCCTCGATCACCTTCGCCAGGCCCTTGCGCTCGCGCACCGCGACGGCCCGCGCCGCGCCCGCGTCGGCGACCGGGGCGAGCTCGGCTGGCAGCACGAACATGGTGCGGCGCATGCAGAGCATCCGCACCAGCGCGTGGTCCTCGTACAGCGCGCGCTCCAGCTCGGCGACCGACGCCGCGGCCGACCGGGCGGCGACCGAGAGGTACACGGTGGCCGGGTCGGTGGCGTGCAGCGCCACCAGCGCCCGCGCGACCTGCTCGGGCGCGGCGGCGCGGGCGGCCGGGGCGAGCAGGTGGCGGGAGCCGAGGCGGGCGCGCCGCTGGGCCGCGGTGATCTTCGGTCGGGCAGCCGTCATGGTCTGAGGCTACCGACCACTCCGGCCGTGGCGTTCAGGCTGTCGTGGATCGTGGGCGCGAGGCTCGTCCCGGCGAGGAAGAACCCGAGCAGGACACAGACCACCGCGTGCGACGCCTTGAGTCCGCCGGTGCGCAGGAAGATCACCGCCAGCACCACGAGCAGCAGCACCACCGAGATCGAAATGGCCATGGCCAGCCTCCTCCACCGCGCCCCATTTCGGGCATTCGGCCGCCAGTGTGACGGAGGAGGCGGGCCATTCGGACGCATGGCGTGTCCGCCGTACGGGTGTTGACTGCGGGTGACGACGGGCGGGCGGGGGCCGGGCTACTCGCCGTGGGCCCGCAGGAACGCCTCCAGGCCGGCCAGGTCGTCGGTGTTGAGGTAGTCGACGTCGGCGGCGAGCAGCTCCGTCCAGAGCGCGTCCCGCTCCGGCCCGGCCAGGTCCGGGGTGGCCCAGAACCGTACGCGCTGGCGGTGCGCGTGGGCCCGCGCCACGATCTGCCGCAGCTTCTGCCGCTCGGCGGGCGGGAACGGCCCGGCGCCCAGCCAGCTGAAGCTCTCCGTCCAGTTGCTGCTGATCAGTGGGATGAAGGCGGCGGTGGCGGCGGTGCCCAGGTCGTCGAGCCGTCCGTCGTAGAACGCGTGGCGCACCCGCTGCGCCTCCATCGGCACCCGGGCGGCGCGGTCGCCGGAGATCACCGGGGTGACGGCGCCGGTCGACACCCGCCCGTGCCCGTACCGGCTGAGCATCTCGCGGTACGGGCGCAGCCGCCGGTCGAGCTCCAGATAGGCGGCGGCGCCGTCGGCCTTGATGTCGACGAGCAGTTGTACGGAGTGGTGGTAACCCCGGTACACCGAGCCGCGGTTGGCGCGCACCCGGGCCAGCAGCGGGTCGAGGTAGAGCCTTTCGAGGGTGCGGGTGGGGTCGAGGCCGGCCGGGTCGTGGGCCACCAGGAGCTGCCCGTCCACCAGGTAGATGTCGGCCTCGACGCTGGTGAACCCGTGTGCCAGGGCGTCGAAGAGGGGGTGCGGGTGCTCGTAGTCGTTGTGCGCGTGGGTCCTGCGCAGCGGTCTCGGCCCGGTGGGGCGACCGCCGGCGCGGTCGGCCGCGGCGGCGGTGGGCGCGATGGCGGCGCTTGCGGCTGCCGCGGCCAGGGCGGCGACGGCACTGCGGCGGGTCAGTCGAGCCATGGGAACTCTCCCGGGGGCGGTGGGACGACGGACGGCGGGACGGCACCGAGTATGGCCGCGCGCCGGGGGCAACGGGCAGGTGCGGGCCGAGAGTTGGCCGGTACTTCGCCGGGCCGTCACCGGGGCGGCGACGGCCGCCCGCTCCGCCCGCCGCTACCGTCCGAGCTCGTCCCAGCCCGCCGTCCGGTCGCACCAGCGCGTCAGGAGCGTGCGGTCGTGGCCCACCGTGAGGAGGGCGGCGCCGGTGGCCGTGCGGTAGCGCTCGACGGTGGCCACCAGGGCCGCCGTCGTCGACGCGTCCAGCATCGCCGTCATCTCGTCGCACACCAGCAGGCGCGGGCGCAGCACCAGGGCGCGGGCCAGACAGGCGCGCTGGAGCTGGCCGTCGCTGACCTCGTGCGGACGGCGGTTGAGCAGGTCGCCGCCCAGGCCCACCAGCTCGGCCAGTTCGTCCACGCGCTCGCGCACCTCGATGCGGCGGCCGTTCGCCCGCAGCGGCTCGGCGACGATCTCGCGCAGCCGCAGCCGGGGGTCGGCGGCCAGGCGCGGCGACTGGAAGACGACCCCCACGGTGGTGCGCAGCGCGCGCGGGGCGCGGTGGCGCCACTCGGTGACCCGGGTGCCGTCGAGGGTGACCGTGCCGCCGTCGGGACGGTGCAGCAGGGCCGCGACCCGGGCCAGGGTGGACTTGCCGCAGCCGCTGGGCCCGAGCAGGCCCACCGCCTCGCCGGGGGCGACGGACAGGCTCACCGAGCGGACCACGGGCCGCTCGCGCTCGTACCCGGCGGTGATGTCCTTCAGCTCAAGCACGGCCGGGCTCCTCCGGGTGGTGGCAGGCGACCTCGCCGTCGAACGGCGGCGGGGTGCCGCACAGGGCGGTGGCCCGTGCGCAGCGGGGGGCGAACGCGCAGCCCGTAGGGAGATCGCCCAGTTCGGGCGGCATTCCGGGAATGGGGGCGAAGGCCCGTTCCGGGAGCGCGTCGAGCAGGCCCCGAGCATACGGGTGACGGGGTCCCGGCTCACCGAAATACGAGGCCGCGTCGGCGAGTTCGACGATGCGGCCCGCGTACATCACGGCGACCCGGTCGGCGATCCGCCGGGCCGCCGCGAGGTCGTGGGTGATCATCAGCAGGGCGCGGCCGTCGTCGGCGGTGCGGCGCAGTTCGTCGGCGGTGCGCTCCACCAGGTCGCGGTCGAGGCCGGTGGTGGGTTCGTCGGCGAGCAGCAGCGGCGCGTCCCCGACCAGCGCCAGCGCGGTCGCGGCGCGCTGGGCGAGGCCGCCGGAGAGCTCGTGCGGGTAGCGGTCGAGGTGGCCGGGCGGGAACGCGGCCCGTTCGGCCGCCGCCTCGGTGGCCGCGGGCAGCTCGCGCCGCGGGGTGCCGGTGAGCTCGCGCAGGGTCTCGGCGAGCTGGGCGCGCACGGTCCGTACGGGGGTGAGGTGCGCGGCCGGGCTCTGCGGGACGAGGCCGACGCGGCGGCCCCGTACGGTGCGGGCCAGGGTGCGTTCGTCGGCGGTGAGCAGGTCGAGGGGGGCGCCGCCGCCGTGCAGGACGGCGCTTCCGGCGGTCTCCGCGTTGCCCGGCAGCAGGCCGAGCAGGGCGGAGGCGAGGACCGACTTGCCGCAGCCGCTCTCGCCGACCAGGGCCAGGCACTCGCCCGCCGCCAGGTCGAAGGAGGCGTCGGTGACGGCGCTGACGTAGTGGCCGCCGCGCATCCGGAAGCGCACCGAGAGGCCGCGCGCGGCCAGGACCGTGGTCACAGCGTCAGCTCCGATCGGCGGCGCGGGTTGAGGCGTTCGCGCCAGGCTCCGGCCAGACCGGCCACCGCCAGGGTCGGCACGATCAGCAGCAGGCCCGGGAAGAGCGTGGGCCACCAGTGCCCGGCGAGCAGCGAGCCGCGTGCCGACTGGACCAGGTTGCCGAGGCTGGCCTGGTGGCTGGGCAGGCCGAGGCCGAGGAAAGAGAGCGCCGACTCGTGCCACATCGCGTGCGGCACCATCAGCACGGCGGCGAGCCCGGCCTGCGGCAGCACCCCCGGCAGCAGGTGACGGACCGTCACCCGCAGTCGGGAGGAGCCGCCGGAGACGGCCGCGTCGATGTAGGGGCGGGTGCGCAGGGACAGCACCTCGGCGCGGACGATCCGGGCGGTGGAGAGCCAGTGCGTGACCGCGACGGACGCGATCACCGGCCCCACGCCGGGGCGGAACATCGCCACCACGAAGATCCCCAGCAGCAGGTGCGGCACCGAGGAGAACACGTCGACGAGCCGCATCACCAGCCGGTCCGTCCAGCCGCCCAGGGCCCCGGCGAGCGCGCCCACGGCGGTGCCCACGACGGTGGCCGCGAGCGCCGCGACGACGCCGACGAGCAGCGAGATCCGCAGCCCGTACACACAGCGCAGCAGCAGGTCGCGGCCCACGTCGTCGGTGCCGAACGGGTGCTCCCAGGAAGGCGGAAGCAGCTTGTGCGACAGGTCGACGGCCTGCTGGTCGAGCTGGACCAGCGGTGGTACGAGGAGCACGGCGAGCACCGCCGCCGCGACGGTCAGGGCCGAGGCCCGCACCCGCAGGGTCCGGGTGGAGCGGCCGGAGCGCCCGCGCGCCCGCCACTGGGTGGCGGCGGCGGTGCCGGAGGCGGTGTCAGCCATCGAAGCCCACCCTCGGGTCGGCGATCCCGTACAGCAGGTCGGAGAGGAGGTTGCCGAGCAGCACGGCGGCGGTGGCCAGCACGGTGAGCGCGGCGAGCAGCGGGAAGTCCACGGAGGTGGCGGCCTGGACGGTGGCGGCGGCGATGCCGGGCCAGCTGAACACGGTCTCGACCAGCAGCGCGCCGGTGATGAGTTCGGGCACCCGCGAGCCGACGAGGGTCAGCATCGGCAGCAGGCCCGAGCGCAGGGCGTGCCCGAGCAGCACGGTCCGCTCGCTCAGGCCGCGCGCGCGGGCGCCGCGCACCGGGTCCTCCTCCAGCGCGTCGGCGACGCCCTGGCGTACGTACAGGGTGAACCAGGGCAGCTGGGAGACGCCGAGGACGGCGGCGGGGAGCACCAGATGGCGGGCCACCTGGTCGAAGGAGACGGTGGTGCTGGCGGTGTCGGTGAGTCCTCCGGCGGGCAGCGCGTCCAGCTGGACGGCGAAGAACCAGATGGCGAGCAGCCCGAGCCAGAAGGCGGGCGCGGCCTCCAGGGTGTACGCGGCGGAGGTGACGCAGCGGTCGAGCGGTCCGCCGGTGCGGCGCGCGGCGAGCACGCCGAGTGCGGTGCCGAGGACGACGGCGACCAGGAACGCGGTGGCGGCCAGCAGCACGGACCAGCCCAGCCGTTCGCCGATGGCGTCGGCGACGGGCCGGCGCAGCACGCTGGAGTCGCCGAGGTCGCCGGTGAGGGCGCCGGTCAGCCACTCCCACCAGCGCGACACCAGCCCCTGGTCGGCGCCGAGGTTGGCGCGCAGCTGGTCGAGGTCGTGCTGGGAGGCGGTGAGACCGGCCGTGCCGGCGTACGCCTTGACCGGGTCGAAGGGGGAGGCGGCGGCCACGGCGAAGACGCCGAAGGTCACCACCAGCAGGACGGGGGCGGCGAACAGGAGCCGCCGCCCCGCCATCCGTGCCATCGGCCCCCAGGGGAGGCGGCGGCTCACTTCTTGGGCGCCCAGGTCTCGACGTTCCACCAGGGTCCGGAGGCGAGGCCGTGGTCGTGCGGTTCGGTCTGGGTGGTCAGGCCGTCCCAGCGGTCGTTCACGACGTAGAGGTGGTCGATGTGGGTGAGGAAGGTGTAGCCGGGGTTCTTGACCAGTTCGCGCTGGATGCTGTCGTACGCGCTCCTGCGGGCGGCGGTGTCACCGCTCTTGCGGCCCTCGTCGAGCGCCTTGTCGACGGTCTCGTTGGCGTAGTGGGCCATGTTGTTGAAGCCGTCGCCCGCGAGGGAGGAGTTGAGGAGCGTGTACTGGTCGAAGTCGGGGTCGCCGGGCGAGCCGCCGCCCGCGAGGACCGCCTCCTCCTTCATCCGGGGCTCGATGACCTCCCACGTACCGGCCTGGGTGGTGATGTCGACGCCCGCCTTCTTGGCGTCGGAGGCGTAGGCGAGGGCGTGGTCCTGGCGGAGCTTGTCGCCGGAGAGGTACCAGAGCGGGAACGCGGCGCGCACGCCGTCCTTCTCGCGGATGCCGTCGGAGCCGGGCTTCCAGCCCGCCTCGTCCAGGATCTTCTTGGCGGCGGCCAGGTCGTGGGGCCGCTCGGTGCCCGCCGCGAACCAGGGGCTGCCGGTGGGCACCGGCCCGTAGGCGGGCTTGCCCGCGCCGTCGAGGATCTTGTCGACCATCGCCGCGCGGTCCACGGCGAGGTCGAGCGCGCGGCGCACGGCGGTGTCGCCGGTGACCTTGTTGCCGGTGGGCAGGGTGACGTTGCGGTAGTCGTAGGTCTTCGCCGCGTAGGTCTTCTTGTGCTGGTCCTTCGCGAAGCCCTCGGCGAGGTTGGGCGGCAGGATGGCGCCGTCGAGGTCGCCGGAGCGCAGCCGGGTGGCGCGCACGTCGTCGTCCTTGATGATCGCCATGGTGAACTTCTTCACCTTCGGCGCGCCGCCCCAGTACCCCGGGTTGGCCTCGAACGCGATCTTCTCGCTCCTGGACCACTTGACGAGCTTGTACGGCCCGGTGCCCACGGGGGCGGTGGCGAAGTCGCCGGTGTTCACGTCCTGCTTGCCCGCGATGTGCTCGGGCACGACGGGCAGCACGGTGCGCTGCGCGAACGGCGCGTAGGGGTACTTCAGGGTGAAGACCACCGTGTCGTCGCCGCTCGCCCTGACCTCCTTGACGGCGTCGAGCTCGCCCTTGGAGGGATTGTTGGTCTTCGGGTCGAGGATGGTCGTGTAGGTGAAGACGACGTCCTTGGCCGTGAAGGGCCGCCCGTCGCTGAACTTCACGCCCTGGCGCAGCTTGTACGTGTAGGTGAGCCGGTCGGCGCTCACCTCGGGCAGGGCGACGGCGAGCGCGGGCTTGAGGCCCATCCGCGCGTCGAGCGTCAGCAGTCCGTCGAAGATCTTGGAGTTGCCGTCCTTGCCGTAGCCCAGGAGCGGGCTCAGGGTCTCGGGTTCGTAGGCGATGCCGACGACGGCCGAGTCCCCGCCCTTCCCCGACCCGCCCCCGCCGGGGCTGGAGCAGGCGGACGCGGTGACGGCCAGTGCTCCGGCCAGCGCCGCGGCGCCCGCTCCCCGTATCGCCCCGCGCATCGATCGGGCGGCCATGCCCCACACCCCTTGTTGAAGATCAACTGTTACTGCGAACAGATCGCATTTAAACAGCGCGCAAAGGGCTGGTCAAAAACGGGACACTCCGTGCGAGCTATGACGGTCCGGGCAACCCCACGAGCTCCGCCACGGCCGCCCGGTACTCGCCGGCCGAACCCAGCGCCAGCTGCGCCGACTTGGCCCGCTTGAGGTACAGGTGCGCCGGGTGCTCCCAGGTCATGCCGATGCCGCCGTGCAGTTGCACGCACTCCTCGGCCGCGCGCACCGCGACCCCGGAGCAGTACGCCTGCGCGACCGCCACCGAGAGCGGCGCGTCCGGGCTCGCGGTGGCGAGCGCGTCGGCGGCGGCGCGGGCGGCGGCCCGCGCGGAGACGACCTCCAGCCACAGCTGCGCCAGCCGGTGCTTGAGCGCCTGGAACGAGCCGACCGGCCGGTTGAACTGCTTGCGGTCCCGGACGTACGCGACGGTACTGGTCAGACACCACTCGGCGACGCCCAGCTGCTCGGAGGCGAGCAGCCCGGCCCCGGCGAGCAGCCCGCGCCGCACCGCCGCCCGGCCCGTCCCGGCGTCCGCGAGCACTGTGCCGCCCGCTCCGTCGAAGGCCAGCGCGGCCAGCGGCCGGGTGAGGTCGAGCGGGGTGAGCGGCTCGCGCGCGACACCGGCCCCGGCCGCCTCCACCGCGTACAGCCCCCGGCCGGTCGGGACGAGCAGGACGTCGGCGGTGGCGCCGTCCGCCACCGCGCTCACCGTCCCGTCCAGCTCCTCGCGCTCCTGCGGCGAGTCGGGCCCGCAGGAGAACGGCAGGGCCAGCGCGGCCGTACGGCGTCCGGCCGCCAACTCGGACAGCAGCGAGGCGACTTGAGGGGACTCGGTGTCGAGGCCGAGCAGGGTCTCGGTGGCGATGACGGAGCTGGTCAGATACGGCACGGGCGCGACGGACCGGCCGATCTCCTCCAGGACCACGGCCGCCTCGCGGTGCCCGGCGCCCTGGCCGCCCAGCTTCTCCGGGACGAGCAGTCCGGCCAGGCCCATCTCCGCGCCGAGCGCGTGCCACAGCGGCCCCTCGTAGGGGGTGCCCGCCTCGGCGCGGGCCAGTACCGAGGCGGGCTCCGCCCGGTCGCCGAGCAGCGAGCGCACGGCGGCCCGCAGGTCCTCCTCGGCCTCGGAGTAGAGCAGATCGGGGGTGGTCTCGGTCATCGGGCCAGGTCCTTCCAGGCGGTGTCCTTGTCGCTGCGCGGCTCGGCGGGCAGCCCCAGGACGCGCTCGGCGACGATGTTCAGGAGCACCTCGCTGGTGCCGCCCTCGATGGAGTTGCCCTTGGAGCGCAGATACCGGTATCCGGCGTCGCGGCCGGTGAAGTCGACCAGCTCGGGGCGGCGCATGGTCCAGTCGGAGTACAACAGCCCCTCCTCGCCCAGGAGTTCCACCTCCAGACCGCTGATCTCCTGGTTCAGCCGGGCGAACGACAGCTTCATGCCCGAGCCCTCGGGGCCGGGGCGGCCCGCGGCGAGCTGCTGGCGCAGCCGCTCACCGGTGAGCCGGGCGACCTCCGCCTCCACCCACAGCGTGAGCAGCCGCTGGTGCAGGTCGTGGGTGCGCAGCTCCGGGCGCTCGCGCCAGACCTCGGCGACCGGCGCGATCATCCCGCCCTCGCGGGGGCGGCGCATGCCGCCGATGGAGACCCGCTCGTTCATCAGGGTGGTCCGGGCGACCTGCCAGCCCTCGCCGACCGCGCCCAGGCGGTGGGCGTCGGGGATGCGGACGCCGGTGAGGAACACCTCGTTGAACTCGGCCTCGCCGGTGATCTGGCGCAGCGGGCGCACCTCGACGCCCGGGTCGGTCATGTCGCAGACGAAGTAGGTGATGCCCTGGTGCTTGGGGAGGTCCGGGTCGGTGCGGGCGATCAGGATGGCCCAGCGGGCCAGATGGGCGCTGGAGGTCCACACCTTCTGCCCGTCGACCCGCCAGCCGTCGCCGTCCCGCACCGCCCGGGTGCCGAGGGCGGCGAGGTCGGATCCGGCGCCGGGCTCGCTGAACAGCTGGCACCACACCTCCTCGCCCGTCCACAGCGGGCGCAGGAACCGCCGCTTCTGCTCCTCCGTGCCGTGGGCGAGGATCGTCGGCGCGGCCATGCCGAGGCCGATCCCGATCCGGCGCGGGTCGTTGTCGGGCGCCCCGGCCGCTTCGAGCGCGGCGTCGACGACCGGCTGGAGCGAGCGCGGCGCCCCGAGCCCGCCGAGGCCGGCCGGGTAGTGCACCCAGGCGAGCCCGGCGTCGAAGCGCGCCTTGAGGAAGTCGCCGGGCCCGGTGGTGGCGGGCGGATGCGATGCCAGCAACTCCCTTACGAGGCCGAGCAGTTCGTCGGCGCCGACGCTCATCACCGAGCTCCTTCCGGCACGACCACGACCCGGCCGGTGGTGGCGCCGTCGGCGACGCGCTGGACGGCGTCGGCCGCGTCCCTCAGCGTCACCCGCTCACTGATCAGCGGCTTGACCGCGCCCTCGGCGGCCAGCTCGGTGAGCTGCTGGTGGCAGCGCAGGATCGACGCCGGGTCCTTCTGCGCGTACAGCCCCCAGTGCAGGCCCACGATCGAGTAGTTCTTCACCAGCGCATGGTTGAGCGCGGGGGCCGGAATGCTGCCGCTGGCGAACCCGACGACCAGGATGCGCCCCTCGAAGGCCACGCACTTGGCCGACTTGGCGTAGGCGTCGCCGCCGACCGGGTCGTAGATGACATCGGCGCCGCGTCCGCCGGTGGCCTCCTTGACGGCGGCCACGAGGTCGTCGGTGCGCCGGTCGATGACCAGGTCGCAGCCCAGCTCGCGGGCGATGCGGGCCTTGTCGGCGCCGCCGACCACACCGATGACGGTGGCCCCGGCCGCCTTGCCGAGCTGGACGGCCGCGCTGCCCACACCCCCGGCGGCGGCGTGCACCAGCAGCGTCTCGCCCTTCTGGAGGCGGGCCCGTCGGTGCAGCCCGAACATGCCGGTCTGGTAGCCGACGTGCAGGGCGGCGGCCTCGGCGTCGTCCAGCGCCTCGGGCGCGGGCAGCAGCGCGCCCTCGTCGGCGACGACGTACTCGGCGAGCCCGCCGTAGGGCAGCACGGGGTTGGCGATGACGCGCCGCCCGCCCTCGGTCTCGCCGCAGATCTCCACGCCGGGGGTGAACGGCAGCGGCGGCCTGACCTGGTACTCGCCCCGGCAGAGCAGCGCGTCCGGGAAGTTGATGTTCGCGGCGCGCACCTTGAGCAGCACCTGCCCCGGGCCCGGGGCGGGCGGGTCGACCTCGTCGAGGCGCATGACCTCGCGGGGCTCGCCGTTCTCGTGCACTCGCCATGCCTGCATTCGGGGCCTCCACGCGCTGTAGGCGGTACGGCTGCGTACCCTTGCCCCGGCATACTAAGCGGTCGCTTGCCGCTGAGGGAACAGGCAACCGCCAACAGGACGGCCCGCGCCCCGGCTACCCCTGCCGGGGCCGCGCCCGTACGTGCATCCGCTCCCCCTGGGGCCCGAACAGGCTCAGATACTCCACCGGAGCCTCCCCGGCCGGCCCGAACCAGTGCGGCAGCCGGGTGTCGAACTCGGCCGCCTCACCCGCCCCCAGCACCACGTCGTTGTCGCCCAGCACCAGCCGCAGCCTGCCCGCCAGCACGTACAGCCATTCGTACCCCTCGTGGATCCTCGGCTCGGGCTCCACCCCCGTCGCCCGGTCCACCACCTTGTACGCCTGGAGCCCGCCGGGCTGGCGGGTCAGGGGCACCATGGTCTTGCTCCCCCGCACGATCGGCTTCGCCCGTACCCGCGGATCGCCGACGGGCGGCGCGCCCACCAGGTCGTCGAGCGGCACCTGATGGGCGCGGGCGATCGGCAGCAGCAGCTCCAGGCTGGGCCGCCGGTTGCCGGACTCCAGCCGGGAGAGCGTGGAGACGGAGATCCCGGTGGCCGCCGACAGATCCCCGAGCGTGGCCCCGCGCTCCTTGCGGATGCGGCGCAGCCGGGGGCCCACTTCGGTCAGCACGTCGTCGAGGTCGCGGTCTTCGCTCATGGGGACATTGCAGGATCGGCAACCGCGGTTGTCAACGCGGGAAGACCTCGAAGGTGACCGCCGGACGTCCCCCGAACCGCTCGGAGGCGCGCCGGGCGTTCTCGGTGAGGAAGGTGCGGCAGTACGTCTCCGGGTCCTCCTCGGTCAGCCCCTCGATGTAACTGCGGTGCTCCAGGAGCGAGTCCACCGACCGCTCCAGGCCCGCCGTCGCGTCGACCGCGTGCGTGGGCGAGGTCGATCCGGCCACCGCGACCCAGCGCACCCCGTTCCAGGGCGCCAGGCCCCGCTCGGTGAGCTCGGGGAAGATCCAGCGGTTTCCGGCGTCCCCGGCCGCGTCCAGGGTGGCCCGGCCCACCGCGCGGTGGTCGGGGGTGTTCCAGACGACGCCGCCCCAGGTGTCGCGGTGGTTGAGCGTGAGGACCAGTTCGGGGCGGTGGCGGCGGATGGCGGCGGCGATGTCCCGGCGCAGCCCCAGGCCGTACTCGATCACACCGTCCCGGTGGTCCAGGAACTCGACCGCCGAGACGCCCACCACGGCCGCGCTCGCCCGCTGCTCCGCCTCCCGCAGGGGTGCGCACTCGGCGGGCGCGATGCCGTCGATGCCCGCCTCGCCCCGGGTCGCCAGGACGTAGGTGACCTCCTTGCCGCTGTCGGTCCAGCCCGCGATCGCCGCGGCGCAACCGTACTCCAGGTCGTCGGGGTGGGCGACGACCGCCAGCGCGCGCCGCCAGTCGTCGGGCATCTCCTGCAACTGCTCCAACTGCTCTGTCATGAGGGCAGCTTACGATCCCGACGATCTTCGCGCGCCGCGGTCGACCGCCGCCCGGACCCCCGCCCCGGGCCTCAGATCTCGCCGCGCACCAGGGCGAGCAGCCGGTCCAGTACGCGGGGGCCGCCGGCCCGGACGCCGTCGTGCTCGTACTCGTCGGTGACCCAGGTGCGCAGGCCCCGAACGGCGCGGGCGGTGCGCAGGGAGTGCTCGGTGTCCACGTACATGTCGTCGTGGTAGACGGCGGCGGCCACCGGGACCTCGTTGGCGGCCAGCGCGGCCGGGTCGTACAGCGGGGTCCAGTCGGTGTGCGCGGCGAGCAGCCCGGCGCTCTCGCGCAGCGGGCGCAGCGCGGGGTCGGTCTCGAAGTGCCAGGGGTGCACGGACTCGCCGGTGAACAGCACCGGGCCGTCCCCGGCCAGCGCCTTCTCCGCGCAGAACTGCGGGAACTCGGCGCGCACCCGTTCGGCGGACCAGTCGGTGGGGCGGGCGTCCTGGGCGTAGCACGCCTCGTGCAGCACCGCGTAGAGCGGGTGTCCGGCGAAGGAGAGGGCGGCGTGCGCGTTCTCCTGGAAGGCGTCGGAGAGCGCGGTCCCGCCGGCCGTGCGCACCAGCGCGCCCTCCAGCAGGTAGTGCAGCTGGTGCGGGCCGTCGCCGCTGCCCAGCAGCAGGCCGAGCGACTGGAAGGCCGCCGGGGTCAGCACGTATCCGCTGCTCAGGACCCGCCGGTCGGCGGCCAGGAACTCGGTGATCCGGCGTACGTGGGCGACGTCCTGGGGGTAGCGCTCGTAGTACGCGGCGTTCTTGCGCTCGACACGGGGACCGGCCGCCCGGTACACGTCGTCCGCGTGCCCGTCGAGCGACGGCAGACCGCCGGTGATCAGCACGGCGGCCAGCCCCTGGGGGGCGGTGGAGAGGTAGTGGGTGGCGCAGAAGCCGCCGAAGCTCTGGCCGAGGACGGTCCAGGGGGCACCGCCGGTGAGCTCGCGGCGGATCAGCTCGCAGTCCTTGACGATGGAGTCGGCGCGGAAGTGGGTCAGATAGTCGGCCTGTTCGCGCGGACCGCCGCGCAGCGGCAGGCTCTGGCGGTCGGCGGGGGTGGACAGCCCCGTGCCGCGCTGGTCGAGCAGCAGCACCCGGAAGTCGCGCAGGGCCCGCCCCAGCCATGCCTGCTGCCCGATGAACCGCCGCGCGCCGAAGCCCGGCCCGCCCTCCAGGTACAGCAGCCACGGCAGCCGCTCCCGGTCGGCCGCGCGGTCGGCGGCGACGACCTCGCGCGCGTGGAGCGAGATGCGCTCGCCGTCGGGGCGGGCGTGGTCCAGGGGCACGTCGAAGCGGTGGTCGACCAGAACGGTCCCGGGCTGGCGGTAGGCGGGCGCGGCTGCGGTGGTCAAGGGGGCTCCTGCTCTGGGTGGTGGGCGTGCGCTCTGCGTCGTGGGTCCGGCCGGTCCCCAGTGGATCACACCGGGCGCGCGGCGCGCCGCCGAGGTGTACTCCCCCGGCGGCGGTCCGTGTGCGCGCGGGCCGCCGGGCTCCTAGCGTGGGTCCATGATCCGGTTCGAGCAGGTCAGCAAGGTGTACCCGGATGGCACCAGCGCCGTCGACGGGCTGTCCTTCGAGGTGGCCGAGGGAGAACTGGTCACCCTGGTCGGCCCGTCCGGCTGCGGCAAGACGACCACCATGATGATGGTGAACCGACTGATCGAGCCCACCTCGGGCCGCATCCTGGTGGACGGCGAGGACATCGCCTCGGTCGACCCCGTGAAGCTGCGGCGCCGGATCGGCTACGTCATCCAGCAGGTCGGCCTCTTCCCCCACCGCACGGTCCTGGACAACACCGCGACCGTACCGGCGCTGGTCGGCTGGAAACGGGCGAAGGCGCGGGCGCGGGCGGCGGAGCTGCTCGATCTGGTCGGCCTCGACCCCAAGGTGTTCGGCGCCCGCTACCCGGCCCAGCTCTCCGGCGGGCAGCGCCAGCGCGTCGGGGTGGCACGGGCGCTGGCGGCGGACCCGCCGGTGCTGCTGATGGACGAGCCGTTCGGGGCGGTGGACCCGGTGGTGCGCGAGCGGCTGCAGAACGAGTTCCTGAGTCTTCAGGCGACGGTGCGCAAGACGGTTCTGCTGGTGACGCACGACATCGAGGAGGCGGTACGGATGGGCGACCGCATCGCGGTGTACGGGCAGGGCCGCATCGAGCAGTTCGACACCCCGGCGGCGGTCCTCGGCGCGCCCGCGACCTCGTACGTGGCGCAGTTCGTGGGCGCGGACCGGGGGCTGAAGCGGCTGTCGGTCACCGAGGTCGAGGAGGCCGACCTGGAACAGCCGCCGGTGGCGCGCCTGGACGAGCCGGTGGCGGTCGCCGCGGCCCGGCTGCGCGAGGGCGAGGCGCGCTGGGCGGTGGTCCTCAACGCCTCGGGCGAGCTGCACGGCTGGGTCGCCACGGAGGAGCTGTCGCTGGCCGGCGCCTCCGGCACGGTCGCGGACCTGGCCCGGCGGATGGAGGCGTGGGTGCCGGTCGGGGCGCCCCTGAAGCAGGCGTTCAGCGAGATGCTCCAGTACGACGCGGGCTGGGTCGCGGTCCTGGACGGCGCCCGCTTCGTGGGCGTCCTGACCCCCGCGAAACTCCACGAGGCCCTGCGCAGATCGGTGGACGCGGACGCCCAGGGAGTGGCGCGGGAGGAGGTGGACTTCGACTCGGTCGCCGATGCGTAGGCGCCGGATCGTGCAGGTGGCGGTCGCCCGGAATTCCAAGTGGCCGCCACCCATGAAGCCCCTTACATCCGGGGCGTGTTGCGCGGGGTCTGGTAATACGTGCCAAGGCTCTGGTGGTAGTCCGCATCGCCCAGGTGCTTTTCCTTGTCGAACTCCGGAGCGTTCTTGATCTCTTCCTTCGTCCGGGACACGTACACCTTTCGCGCGGCCACGTCGACGCCCTTGACCGTGCCGGCCGGCAGCAGTACGTCGCCCGGACCCCGCGAAATCCAGGACTCCCCCTCCGGCCCGAAGGCCCGGTCATGGGCGCCGATCCCCCTGCACCCGCTCACCCCAGCCCTGTCCGGTACCGGCTTCACCGGAGGGGAGGACGTGACGGCGGCGGACGGCGCTTCGGCCACGACCGCCGAACGTCCGGCAGCGACGCACGATCCGAGCTCCACTCGGCGGAGGGACGGTGTGTCCCATGGCGACGGGCAACCGGTCGGCGCGCATCCACAACCAGGTGGCGGAGCAGGCGGCGCTGCGCGGTGCCCGGATCGGTGTGGTGGACGTGTGCAGCGCGGCCGTGGCGGCGTTGCCGGTCGGCGGGGCCGGGGTGTCGGCGATGCAGCCGCACACGGCCAGCCATCCTCTGTGCAGCACCGACACCGTGAGCGAGCGGCTCGAAGAACTTCAGCTCACCCTGGGTGAAGGGCCGTGCGTCGATGCCTTCGCGCGCGGCTGCGCCGTCCTGGCACCGGATCTGCGGACCAGCCCGCTTCAGGAATGCTGGCCGGTGTTCGCCGACGCCGCCCTGGAGGCCGGGATACGCGCGGTGTTCGCGCTCCCCCTCCAGATCGGTGCGATCAGTCCCGGAGTCCTGGATCTGTACTCCCGCGTGCCCGTCGAGCTGAGTCCGGAGGCACTGGCCGATGCCCTGGCATTCGCCGACTTCACCACGCTCGTACTCCTGGATGCGCGGATCGACGAATCGGGAGCGCGAGCCGATGACCCGTCCCCGGACGGCCGTCGAGAGGATCTGGGCCGCTACCGCGCCGAGATCGACCAGGCGACCGGCATCCTCATGGTCCAGCTCGGCGTCGGCGTCGAGGTCGCCTTCGTCCGGCTGCGCACCCACGCGTACGCCACGGGCCTGCGCCTCGCCGAAGTGGCCGCCGACGTGGTGGCCCACCGGCTCCGCCTGCCGCCCGACCCGGACGGGGATCCGCGTGATGGCGGCTGACGCGTCCGCACGGGCGTCCCGGTGCCGCCCGCCCCGTCCGCCGATCCCCGTCCCCCCTGGAACCGGTCTCAACAAAGGGTGTCGCCATGCATGAGCAGCTCCTGGCCAAGACATTCGTCGAGCTGGCCGACAACCTCGTCGCCGACTTCGACCTCATCGACTTCCTGCGCCTGCTGACAGACCGGTGCGTCGGGCTGCTCGGTGCGGGCGCCGCGGGCGTACTGCTCGCGGACCGCGAAGGCGCCCTCCGCGTCATGGCCGCCTCCGACGAACGCGTACGCCTGCTGGAGCTCTTCCAGCTCCAGAACGACCAAGGCCCGTGCCTGACCTGCTTCCGCACCGGCGCTCCCGTGACCGTCCCCGACCTGGACAAGGAGGTGACCCGCTGGCCGCGCTTCACCGCCTTGGCCCAGCAGAGCGGCTTCCGCTCCGTCCAGGCCCTGCCGATGCGCCTGCGCGACGAAGTCGTGGGCGCGCTCAACCTCTTCCGCGCCGACCCCGGCTCCTTCGACCCGTCGGCCATCCCCGTCGCCCAGGCCATGGCGGACGTGGCCACCATCAGTCTTCTCCAGCACCGCACGAGCCAGCGCAGCACCGCCCTCAACGAGCAGCTGCAAACGGCCCTGACCAGCCGGATCCTGATCGAGCAGGCGAAGGGGAAGCTCGCCGAGCGCCAGGGCGTCGACATGGAGCAGGCATTCAGCACCTTGCGCGGCTACGCCGGCGCGCACAACCGCCGACTGTCCGACCTGGCCCGTGCCTTCATCGACGGCTCGGAGCCGCTCAAGGGGCTCGGCGGCTGAACTCCGCCGTCGGCGCCGTATTCCCGAACCGCGGGGCGGGCGCGGCGAGCGCGGCCCCCGCCACGGTGCCGCGGTCGGGGTGGACGTGCAGGAGCCGGGTCAGCCCGGCGGCGCCCAGCACCGTGACGGCACCGGGACTCGGCGCGAGCAGGCACAGGGCGCCGCCGAAGGAGCGGGCCCGGCGCGCGGTGGCGACGAACAGTCCGAGGCCGAGGGCGTCGCAGGAGGTCATCCCCGACAGGTCGAGGACCAAGGGGCTTCCGGGACCGTGGGACACCCGCAGAAGGCGCTCGCGCAGCCCGGGAACAGTCGTGAGGTCAAGACGTCCTCTGACGGTGACGACCGTGCGCCCCTCGATGACACGGAGCGGTGGCGAAGGCGGCGAACCGCGCCCGCGCGCGGACGTACGGGTGCCTTCGCCTGCGGATCGCGGGCGGGGCGCGTCGGCGGGCGAGGGACGAGATCGGGGACTCATGGGCACCCTGGTCCTCCTCGGAGCGGATCGGCACGCTGCCGGGGGCTGGGGCGCTGCCCACACCCTAGTCCTGTCCCGCGCTCGCGGACAGCCCGGCTACGAGCGGTTGACCCGGCCCGCCACGGCGTGGCCGACCAGCAGGTAGACCACCGCGGGCAGACCGTAGTTGAGCACGGTGCGCCAATTGTCCGAGTCGACGTCGAACATGTCGCGCGCCCAGCCCGAGAGCCAGTTCGCCGCGTGGTGGACCCAGGACACCAGATCGTTTCCGGTGTTGGCGTCCAGCAGGAAGAAGGCGATCCACAGGATCAGGATCACCGCGGTGATGTCGGCGACGACAAGGATGATCGTGGCGGCGGGGTTTCCGCCGTAGCGTCTGGACATACCCACCGAGTGGCCGGGATCGGCGCGTCCAAACGCTCCCGGCGCCCGGCCCGCTCGCCGCGCGTGCCGCCGCGACGGCCTCAGCCGGGGAGGGGCGCGACGAGGAGCTGCGCGGCCGGAGTGGTGTTGTCGGCGTGCACCGCCCGGGCCATCGCGGTGCGCGCGGCGTCGGCGGTCGTGTCCGGAGGGACCACGAGCAGCGAGAAGTGATCGCTGTCGCCACGGGTGACGAGGAGGGTGTCGTCACCGACCGGGAAGGAGTCGAGGTGCACGACCCGGCCATCGATCAACAGGCGGGTCGTGATTCCCCGCCAGGCGGTGGCGTCGAGTCCGACCCGTGTGATGGGGCCGAGGTGCTCGGTCAACACGCTGATCAGAGCCGGCAGTTCCGCCGCGATGTCGCGGGAGCGCGGCCACCACGCGCCGTCGAGGACCCCTTCGCGGGACCGGGTGGTCTCCAGCCGCAGGAGTGCCGTTCCGGGATTCACCACCCGGTGCACGGCGTCCGGAAGGAGTCCCGAGGGGGTGGGGGTGTCGGTGTGCGCCATGGTGGTTCGCCTGCCTGCGGGTGCGTCGACACGTCGCCGTGGCGCCGGTACGGGGATCGGTGTGGTCGAGCGGCTGATCGGAAGCCGTTGTTCCACCCTACTCCGAACGATGTTCACCGGGCGATCACCCTCCGGTCGTCGCTCCGCCCCGCCCGAGCGGCCGCCAGGAGTACGCTGGAGATACCGAGAGCACTTCGCACCCCGGCCTGTCGCCGGGGTCGTTCTTGGCGAGCGAAGACACCGGACCGCCGCCCACGGATGGCCGTCCGGAGACGGGTCCGCGTGATGTCCGCAACCATCGACCCGACCGGGCCACGGCCCGGGACCCCAGCAGCCCCGACACCGCCCGCCCGCCTCTCGCTGAAGGCCCCCGGCGCCGCCCGTGGGCTTCTGGACGGAGCCTGGTGGCCCCGCTCCCGCGACCTGCTGAGCGAACTTCCCGCGCTGGTAGACGTTTTGGACCCGGCGTGGGCCCGGATCACCCGGATCGCCGTCAATCCCCGGCACTGGCCCGTCATCCCGCGCAGGATCCCGGTGCACGGGCATGTGGTGAAGGCCGGCTGGTTCACCGAACTGGATCCGTACGAGCTGCTCCTGCTGTCCTACTCGGTCGGCCGCTGGGACCTGCTGGTCGTCCCTCCGCGGACCAGCGCCCCGGCCGCCGCCCGGCTGATGGCCGCGGCGGCGGCCAGCACGGGGCAGGCGCTGACCGCCGCCGCGCTCGTCGCGGCGGAGGAAGCCCGCCATGGCGCTCTGGCGGGCGACCGGCCGCAGGACCCCGAGAACGCCTGGGAGTCCGAGGGCGGCGCCCCGTCGCCCCGCGTCGGCGGGCCGGACCGGCCCAGCCGCCTCCTGGTGGGGATGTGAGCGCCATGACCACGGCCCTCACCATCCTCGTCATGGTGCTGCTGGTCATCGGCGCGGCACGCCTGATCCACCGGCTCAACGCCCAGCACACCGAGCGGATCGCCCTGCACCGCTACAGCCGGTTCGCGCCCGGCCGCCGGGGTGATCCCGGCAGTGCCGCACAGCCGGTCCCCGGTCGGTCCCAGCCGCCTGCCGCCCCCACCCGCCGCGACCAGCGGGACGGGGGCCGAGGACGACTGCGTCCCCGGCGCAGGATCCGGCACGAGCACTGATGCGGCGCACATGAGCCGGAATCCGTCGAGGATCGGCACGGTTCGCCTTCTCCACGGGGCCTCTTCGGGATCGGGCGCCGGCCCGGCAGCCGGGCCGGCGCGTCATCACGAGACCCGTCGGAGACGGACCGGCGACCTCGGCATCCGCGCGATCCTCCTCCAACGCCTCGGCCGGGCGGGGGGACATGCGCCGGCCCGCCGCGGACCGCGCCGTGCGCCGCCGGGCGTGACCGACGCCGAGGCGGACCGCCACGCGTCGGGGAAGCGGTCCGTGACACCGGCCGGTGGCCGCGGTCGGTACGCGGTCACCGGCCGGTGGTCTCAGCCGGTGGTCCTCGGGTCCCCGACGACGGTGTTGCCCGTGACGGCGCCGTCCGTACCGGAGAGCGTCACGGCGTGGCGGACGCCGTCGGTGCCCAGCACGACCGCCTGCCAGGCGCTGCCGCCGCCCTGCTGCGCGACGACCCGCAGCGACTCGACCTTGCCGCCGGGGACCGCGGCCGTCGCCTTGTCGACGGCCTGCGCCGCCGAGAGCGCGGGCAGCGGCACGGGGGCTCCCCCGCCGAAGGGCCCGCGGCCGGGCGCGCCCCGCTCCTGGCCGCCGGGACCGCCGGGGTGGCGCTGCGGCCCGGCGCGGTCCTCGCCCGGCCCGCCGCCGAAGTAGCGGCCCCGGTCCTCGAAGGCGTGGCGGGCCCAGGCGCGTCCGTGGTGGTGGTCGTGCGCGGCCACCGCCGCGACCGCGAGACCGCCGCCGAGCAGGACGACGACCCCCAGGGCCACCCACCTCGCTCGGCCGTGCCGGACCAGCCGGCCGACCCGGCCGCCTCGCCGCCCCTTGGACGCGACGGCCGGGGTGGCCGCCGTCTGTTCGTCCGGACCTCCCGGGGGCTCGGGCGGCCTGGGCTGGGGTTCGGTCATCTGCCTGCTCCTCGCTTCGTCGCGGGCGTCGCGCCCGGCTGCGGCAGATCGTGCGCGCCGGATCCTGAAGCCCCGCTGAAGCCACCTGAAGATCTCTTCAGCAATACGGCGGCGGGACCTGAGAGCCTTGGCCCATGCGGGTACTGGTGGTGGAGGACGAACGGCGCCTGGCAGCGGCGCTGCAGCGCGGGCTGGGCGCGGAGGGCTTCTCCGTCGACGTCGCCCACGACGGCCCGCGCGGCCTGTGGCTGGCGGGCGAGCACGACTACGACGTGATCGTCCTCGACATCATGCTGCCGGGCCTCAACGGCTACCGGGTCTGCGCGCGGCTGCGGGCGGCCGGGTGCGAGTCGGGCATCCTGATGCTGACCGCCAAGGACGGCGAGTACGACGAGGCGGAGGCGCTCGACACCGGCGCGGACGACTTCCTGTCCAAGCCGTTCTCGTACGTCGTGCTGGTCGCCCGGCTGCGCGCCCTGGCCCGGCGTACGGGGCGGCGGGAGCCGCCGGTCATGGAGTTCGGCGATCTCGTGGTGGACCCGGCGGCGCAGCGCTGTCTGCGGGGCGGCACGGAAGTCCGGCTGACCTCGCGCGAGTTCGCGGTACTGCTGCAACTGGCGCGGCGGGCCGGAGAGGTGGTGCCCAAGCGGGAGATCCTGGGCGCGGTGTGGGACACCGCGTACGAGGGCGACCTCAATGTGGTGGAGGTCCACGTCAGCGCCCTGCGCCGCAAGATAGACGCGCCGTTCGGGCGCGGCGCCGTGGAGACCGTCCGGGGCGCGGGCTACCGGCTGGCGGCCGACGGTGGCTGAGCCGCCCGGGGCCCCGGCGGCGCGCCGGGGGCGGCTGCGGCGGCTGCGCCCGCGTTCCGTACGGGCCCGGGCCACCCTGGGCGCCTCGCTCGTGGTGGCGCTGGCGCTCGGCGTCGCCTCGCTCGGGCTGCTCGGCCTGCTCCGGCAGAACCTCGTGCGCGACGCCCAGGCGGACGCCGAGCGGCAGGCCGTGCTCACCGCCGGTCTCGCGGCCGGCGGGCGGCTGGGACCGGTGCTGGCGCCGGAACGCGGCGCGGACTTCCTCCAGGTCGTCGATGCCGACGGCCGGGTGCTCGCCGCGAGCCCCAACCTCCTCGGCCGCCCCGCCCTGTCCGCCGCGCGCCCCGACGGGCCGGGTACGGTCCGGGACACCTGGAACGGCGGGCGCACCCGCGAGGAGCACCGCCAGCGGGTCGTGCAGGTCACCACGACGACGCCGCACGGCCTGGTCACCGTGTACGCGGGCACCTCGCTGCGGCAGGCCGACACGGCGGACGAGACCATCACGGCCGCGCTGGTGGTCGCGGTGCCGCTGCTGGTGCTCACCGTCGCGCTGGTGACCTGGCGGGTGACGGGGTGGGCGCTGCGGCCCGTGGAGGCGATCCGCGCCGAGGTGGCCGAGATCGGCGACCGCGAGCTGCACCGCCGGGTGCCGGTCCCGGCGAGCGGGGACGAGATCGCGCGGCTCGCGGTGACGGTGAACGCCACGCTGGACCGGCTGGAGGCGTCCGGGATCCGGCAGCGCCGCTTCATCGCGGACGCCTCGCACGAGCTGCGCAGCCCGATCACCGTGCTGCGCACCCAGCTGGAGGTGGCCCAGGCCCATCCCGATCCGGCGCTGTGGGGCGAGCTGGTCAGCGGCGCGATCGAGGACACCGTACGGCTCCAGGACCTCGCCGCCGACCTGCTCCTGCTGGCCCGGCTCGATGCCGGTGAACGGCCGCCGACCACCCGGGTCGACCTGGCTTCCCTGGTACGCGAGGAGCTCGCCCGGCGCGCCCCGGCCGACCGAGTCGCTCCCGCGGCCGACGTCCCCTCCGCGTCGGACGGGTTCGCGGTCGACGGCAACCGGGCCCAACTGGCCCGGGTCCTCGGCAACTTGCTGGACAACGCCCAGCGGCACGCCGTCGCCGAGGTCGTCGTCCGGCTCCGCGCCGAGGGCGGGCGGGCCGTCCTCACCGTCACCGACGACGGCTGCGGAGTGCCGGACGCCGAGCGCGAGCACGTCTTCGAGCGGTTCGTACGGCTCGACGACGCCCGCAGCCGGGACGAGGGCGGGGCGGGGCTCGGCCTGGCCATCGCCCGCGATGTGGTGGAGCGGCACGGCGGCACGCTCACCGTGAGCGGCGCGCCGGACGCGGGCGCGGCCTTCGAGGTCCGGTTGCCGTCGGCACCGCCCTCGGCCGACGGCGGATCGTGAGGCGGGCCGCCTCCGGGTGAAGGCGGCAGCGGCAGCGAGCCGGCTCGGGGAGGGGACTGCCCCAAAGGGGCCGATCCAAAGGGACCGGCCGAAGGGGACCGGCCGAAGAAGTGCGCGACAAAAGGCGGCACTTGACCGTTGGCCCGCCACTTACGGCCCGTAACCCTTCACCTCATCCGGATTTCTCTGTTCCATTCGGACAACGGGCTTGCCGGTTCCTTGCCGGAAAAGCATCATGGACGGGCGCGTGACACCGAATCATTGGCAGCGGTGTACGGGATATGGCCCGCTGCCCGAGGGACGCAGGTGATTCCGGATGCGATTCTCCACAGGCGCTGTTCGCGACTACGTTCCCAATGGGTGCGGGGGGCCCGACCTCCCGGCCACCATTCCCGAGGCCCGCGGGTTCGCCGCGGTGTTCCAGATGGCGGGCCACCAGCTCTTCAGCCACTGGGAGAACAGGGACGTCTGGGGCTCCGACTTCCGCGAGACGGGCGGCGGCGATCTCGAACCGCAGGGCGGCAGCGATCTCGTCGAGCTGTATTTCTTCACCGGCCACGGGATATGCCAACGGTCGCCCCAGGCCACCGATCCCGATTTCCTGGTGGTGTGCGGGCGGTTCGGCCAACCGAATGTCATCACCATCGGAAAGGAGATCCGCTGGGGAAACTCGCGCAACGGAATACAGTACGCGGTGATCGACGCCAGCTGCCCGATGGACCTCGTCTCGCTGGCGAACTCCTGGTTCCCCGTATTCCAGGGCATGCACATCGCGCTGGGGCATTCGGGAAACCTGTCGGCGGACACGCTGGACAGCGCCGACCGGGGAATCGTCTTCGCGATCCGGGCCACCGGCGCCTTCTGGTTCTTCCCGCACCAGAGCGTCGGCGACGCCTGGATGGACTCGGGCACCATCGACATCCAGTCGGGGTGCAGCGCCGTGGCCCTGGCGGCCGGCGAGTCGCGCTCGGACGCCATCTGGCGGCGCGACAACGAGACGATCGGCGTGCACAGCACCTTCAACTTCACTCCCGCCTGGTTCGCCTGGAAGTGGCGGACCCGGTGAGCGGCGGACCGGTGGCATTCCTGGAGGCCGAACGATGACTTCGCCCAGTGGACAGGGCTACGGCGACTACAGCGACGACGCCGAGGTCACGCGGCTGCGCGAGCTCGGTGAATCGGCGCTGGGGCTGAGCTTCGACGCCGTCGAGCAGAGCGGCGGGGCCCAGAACATGATCGGCGTCCGGTCCCGCGACACGCTGTTCAGCAGGCGGCTGGACTCGCTGACGTACTTCGTGCAGGACAACCGCTTCGGCGTGGGACGCGAACTGGGGGTGTTCGACGGCCCCGACGAGGAGCTGCTGCGCAGCTGCCGTGCCGTGCTCGTCTCACTGGGCGTGCCGGAGGCGGAGATCGGTGACGAGGGGATCGTGCGCGAACAGACCCAAGTGGCCGCCTTCGACGCGGAGTCGGGCCGCGCGGAGCTCGAAGAGCCCGAGCCCGGCAACCGGTACGCGCACCTCGGCAGGCTCGTGGACGGCCACCCCGTCTGGCAGTCCGGCTGCGTCCTCGGCCTCACCGGGGACCGGCGTGTCGGCCACCTCCAACTGCACTGGCCCGAACTGCCGGGCCCGGCGGTCGAGGAGCTCCGCGCGCTGGCCCACCGCGTCGACCAGGACTGGCGGCCCCCGGACCTGGAGGGCGCCGAACCCGAGTCCGTGGAGGCCGGGATCACGCACTCCACCGCCGTCGGCTTCGTCCTGGACGTCTATCCCGCGGTACGGGTCGTGTACGCGCCGACGACGGAGGGCATGGGCCGCAAGCCGGTGCGCTACCTGAACCGCTACGGGGAGGACCTGCCGCTGCCGCGCGCCCACGCGTGGGACCTGGACCGGATCGTTCCGAACCTGAACCGCCCGGACCCGCCGCCGGAAGGGGTGTAGCGCAGGCGGTGGTGCCGTGCGGGAATCAGGTGCCGGAGATCAGGTGCCGGGAATCAGACGGCGGAGATCAGGTGCCGGTCGTCCCGTCGATCCGCTCCCTGATCAGGTCGGCGTGCCCGTTGTGCCGGGCGTACTCCTCGATCATGTGGATGAGGATCCAGCGCAGGGACACGCTCGGGTCACCCAGGACCGCCGCGTTGTCGGCGGAGAGGAGGCCGGACTCGTCCAGCGTGGCGTCGGCGATGAGCTGACGGCTGATGTCGACCTCGGCGCGCCACAGCGTCAGCGCGTCGTCGATGCCCTGTCCGGGCACGAGGGCGAAACCGGCGTCCCCTTCCTTGCCGAACAGGAACGGTATGTCCTGACCCGCGAAGACCCGCTGGAACCAGTTCCGCTCGATCTCCGCCATGTGCTGGACGAGCCCGAGGAGCGTCATCGCCGACGGCTCGACGGAAGCCGTCCGCAACTGGTCGTCGTCGAGCCCGGCGCACTTGAGCGCGAGCGTGGCCCGCTGGAAGTCCAGCCAGCTTTCCAGCATGGTCCGTTCGTCGGCGTGCGGGGGCGGGATGGGCCGCCCGTCCGGTGCGTGTCGCGGGGTCTCGTTCATGCCCACCACCTTCGCACGCACCACTGACAACGCACGGTTCCGACGGCGCGGCGAGCGAATCCCTGGCCGACGGACGGGTTCGGGCTGGGATCGGGGCCGGGCCGGGGCCGTGTCAGGTGGGCTCTTCGGCCGACCGGGCTCCAAGGCCCCGCAGCCACCGCGCCATCTCGTCATGGCCCGAGCGGGCCGCCGCGTCGAGCGGGGTGAGTTCGTCGTAGCCGACCCAGTTGAGGTCGCCGCCCCGCTCCAGGAGGTAGGCGGCGGTGGGGCGGCTGCCGCCGTGGCAGGCGCACCAGAGGGCCTCGGTGACTTCGGCGGGGGTCACCGGTGTGGCGCCGGGGGTGAAGTGGGCGGCCACCCGGTCGAGTTCGCCGAGTCCGGCCGCCTGCCAGAGGGTGGTGCGGGCGCCGCGTTCGAGGAGGCGGCGGGCGGCCCGCCATTGGCCGAAGGCGACGGCGTCGCCGATGGCCGTGCCGCCCGCGATGACGGAGCCGTCCGCCTCGATGTCCGCGCCGAGGTCGAGCAGGGCGTCCAGGACGGGTACGTCGTCGCAGCTGGCCGCCCAGTGCAGGGGCGTCTCGGCGTGCGGGCCGGTGAAGCGGGCGCCGACGTCGGCGCCCGCCGCGACGAGGGCGGCCACGACCGCCGGGCCGTTGGGGCAGTGGCCCGGCCAGTCGGTGGCGATGTGCAGCAGGGTGCGGTTCATCAGCTCGTCGCCCAGCCGGGCCCCGGCGAGTCCGGGATGCTCTGCCAGGAGTTCCTGGAGGCGCCGGAGGTCCCCGGTGCGGATGGCCGTCGCCACCTCGACGGCCAGCGGCTCCTGCGTACCGATCAGCATCGTGGACGCCCGTCCCTTCCTCGCGTACGTACGTAGTACGTGTACGTATCGTCAGTAGGTGTACGTATCACGGCCGCGCGCCCGGCTCGTGGTCGAGGGGGTGCCGGGCCCGGCGCGTCACTCCTCGATGGCGCCGCCGACGGCCCGCAGGTGCTCGCGGAACGTGAGGGCGGGGTTGTCCCGGCGGTCGGCGAGGTAGCGGTCGAAGTGGACCTGGGAGCGCAGGGACTCGCCGTCGCGGATGCGTTCGGCCTGGCGTCGTTCGGTGTCCCGGATGATCTCGGCGAGCGCGAGGAGTTCACCGAGGCGGTCGGCGGGGACGAACAGCACGCCGTCGTCGTCGCCCAGGACGATGTCCGCGCGGCCGACCGTCCACTCCCCCACCGTGGCCGCTTCCAGGGCGTCCTTGGCGCGCCCGTCCAGACGCTGGGGGCCGGTCGGCGTGGCGCCCGCGCTGAACACGGGCAGCCCGATGGCGCGGATGTCGGCCGTGTCGCGGTGCAGGCCCCAGATCACCACGCCGGAGAGACCCGCGTCGACGGCCTCCAGGACGACGAGGTCACCGACGCAGGCTTCGTCGAGCCGTCCGCCGTTGTCGACGACGAGTACGTCACCGGGCGCGGCCTGCTCGTACGCCTCAAGGAAGATGTCGACGCTGCCCGTGTGGCGGGCGGGTGCGACGCGCCCGGCGACACGGCCGCCCGCCACCGCCGCGCGTACGGCCGGCGGTGCGCAGCGCACCGGCACGCGCGCGCGTAGACACGCGTCCGCGATGTGCGCGGTGGTCAGTGCCGCGAACCTGCTGCCGAGCTCCTCGTGATCCATTTCTCTGGCCCCTCTCGTCTCTCCGGCCCGTCGCGTCCCCTGGCCTCGTCCGCCTCATTGTCGCTGTCAACTGGTCGGCGTGGACGGCGTGTCGTATGAGAAATCGCCCGTCCTGTCCGCCGGGACCGCCCCCTTCGGGAGCGGTCCGCTGCCATGATGGGGCGCATGCCCCAGCTGGTCCCTGCGGTCGTCCCGGCGGGACGTCTCGGCCGCTCCGATCAACCCGCCATCCCGGTGTCCGCCGGCGTGTTCCTGCGGCCCTGGGAACTTTCCGACGCGCCGTTCGTTTACGAGGCGTACCAGGATCCGGCGATCCAGCACTGGACGCGGCGGCGCGCGGACTGCGAGATCGAGACCCGGGGCTGGATCGCGCGCTGGCGCCAGGGCTGGCGCGCGGAGACGGACGCGCACTGGGCGGTGGTGCGGGCGCATGACGGCGCGCTGATCGGCTGGATCGCCTTGTGCAGCATCGACTTGGCGGTGGGCCGCGCGGACTGCCGGTACTGGATCCTGCCCTCGCTGCGGGGCCAGGGCGTGACGCCCGCGGCCGTGACGGCGCTGGCGTCGTGGGCGCTGGACACGGTCGGGCTGCACCGGATCGAGATCGCGCACCCGACGGCGAACGAGTCGGCCTGCCGGGTCGCGCTGAAGTCGGGGTTCGACATCGAGAGCACCCGGCGCAGCGCCCAGCTCCACGCGGACGGCTGGCACGACGTCCACGTCCACGTCCGGGTGCAGGAGCATCTGGAGGAACTGCTCGACGACCAGCCGCAGGACCACGGTCTCGGCCGGGTGCAGCACCGGCTGCACCGCCGGGGCAAGGACCGGCTGCGGGACCGTCTCTTCCGGGCCTGATGCGCCTCGTCAGGGCCTGATCCGTCTCTTCAGGGCCCGATGAGGCCCTTCGACACCAGGTAGTTCCTGGCCACGTCCGAGGGAAGCCGCCGCCAGCTGTCCACCTGCCGGTTGAGGTCGGCCAGGTCGGCGGTGGTGAGGACCGTGTTCAGCGCGCCGAGGGCCTTGGTCACGCCTTCGCTGCCCGCGCGGGCCCGGTTGACGACGGGCACGATGTAGTCGGCGTTCTGGAGGTGCTTGTCGTCGGCGAGGAGGACGAGCCCGAACGCGTCGAGGGTGGCGTCCGTCGTCGTGGTGAGGACCATCTGGTCCTGCCCGTTCTGTACGGCTTGTTTGGACTGAGTGGTTCCTACGCCTTTGGGGTCGACGGCAGTGATGTTGATGCCGTACGTCTTCTTCAACCCCGGTTCGCAGTACGGGCGTTGGACGCATTCGTCGCCCGCCGCGAGCCGTACGGGCAGTTCGGCGGCGCCGAGGTCGCTGAGGGTGCGGAGTCGGTGCGCGCGGGCGTAGTCGGCGGCGACGGCGAAGGCGTTCTGGTCGACGGCCCTGCCGGGGTCGAGGACGGTGAGGCCGCGCGGGGTGGCGAGGGCCCGCAGCGCGGTCATGGTGGTGATCAGGTCGGGCGAGCCGACGGCGGGCGCGTCGGGCCCGTGCGCCTTGGCGTTGAGCCAGTCGGCGAAGGTGGCCGCGTACTCGGGCACGACGTCGATCTGCCCGGCCTCCAGGGCGGGTTCGTAGAGCTCGCGGTTGGTGACGGAGAGGATCTTGGTGCGGTAGCCGGCGCGGTCGAGGAGGAGGGCGTACATCTGGGCGAGGAGGTCGCTCTCGGTGAATCCGGCGGTGCCGATGGTGAGGTGTTTGCTGTCGCCGGGCGGGGCGGTGACGCTGCCCTGGTTTTCGAGGGTGGGGCCGGTGGTGCAGGCGGTGGCGGTGAGGGCGGCTGCGGCGAGCAGTGCGGCGAGGCGGGTGTGGTGGGGGCGCCGGGTGTGGCGGGTCTGTGCGATGGGCCCGGCTTTGGCCGTGGGCCGGGCTGCGGCGGTGGGCCGGAGTTCCGCGGCGGGCCGGAGTTCGGCGTTGGGCCGGGGTTCTGCGGCGGGCCGGGATTTGGCGGTGAGCCGAAAGGCTGTCATCCGGGGCCGCCCCTCGCCCAGAAGGGTGCGAGCCGCTGGGCGATCTCGAAGAGCGCCTCCACGAGCAGCGCGAAGACGGCGACGAGCACGGCACCCGCGACGACCTGCGGGGTCGAGGCGAGGTTGAACCCGGCGGTGATGATCCGCCCGAGCCCGCCGCCGCCCGCCAGCGCGGCGAGGGTGGCGGTGGCGACGAGCTGGACGGCGGCGATCCGTACGCCGGTGAGGACGAGCGGCAGCGCGAGGGGCAGTTCGACGCGCCACAGCATCTGGCCGCCGGTCATGCCCATGCCCCGGGCGGCCCGCACGACATCGCCGTCGACCCCGCGCATCCCGACGTACGCGTTGGTGAGGAGCGGCGGTACGGCGAAGAGGACGAGGGCGACGATGGTCGGCGCTTCCCCGTGCCGCCCGAGCGGGGTGAGCAGGAGGAGTACGAGGACGGCGAAGGTGGGGACGGCCCGGCCGATGTTGGAGAGGTTGACGGCCAGCGCCCCGCCTCTGCCGAGGTGCCCGAGGACGAGGGCCACGGGCAGGGCGATGAGACAGCTGATGAGGAGGCAGAGCGCGGTGAGCCAGAGGTGCTCGCCGAGGCGGTGGGCGATGCCGTTCTCGCCGTGCCAGTGGGCGGAGGTGGTGAGCCAGGACCAGGCGTCGGAGAGGGTGGTCATGGGCGGCCCGCCCGGGTCCGGGGGGTGCAGGTGCTCATGCGCGTACCGCCCGGGTCCAGGGGGTGAGGAGGCGTTGGGCCAGCAGGAGTACGAGGTCGGCGACGACGGCGATGACCACGCACAGCACGGACGCGGTGAGGACCTGCGCCTTGAAGTAGGTGTTCATGCCGGAGTAGATGAGGTTGCCGAGGCCGCCGTAGCCGACGATGGCGCCGACGGTGACGAGGGAGACGGCGGAGACGGTCGCGATCCGCAGCCCGGCCATGGCGGCGGGCAGCGCGAGCGGCAGCTCGACGGAGAGCAGCAGCCGTACGGGCCCGTATCCCATGCCGCGCGCGGCCTGCCGCGTGTCCTCGGGCACGGCACGCAGTCCGGCGAGGATGTTGCGTACGAGGAGGGTGAGCGAGTACAGCACCAGCCCGGCGACGACGAGGGTGGCCGAGAGCCCGTACACCGGCAGGAGCAGGGAGAACATCGCGAGGGAGGGGATGGTGTAGAGGACGGTGGTGACCCCGAGAACGGGCCCGGCGGCCCACCTCCACCGCCGCGCGGCGACCGCGAGCGGGAGGGCGATGGCGAGCCCGATCACGACGGAGACGGCGGTCAGCTGGAGATGCTGGACGACGGCGTCCCAGAGGATGTGACGGCGGGTGGAGAGGTACTGGCCGCAGATCCACTCGTTGCGCGCGAGACAGTCGTGCGGCGCGGCGGCGTCGTGCGGGGCCGGCGGCGCGGCGAGGGTCGCGGTGAGCTGTCCGGCGGTCACGTGTTCATTGGATCGCGGGGGATGGGGTGGGCGCGCGGGGGGATGGGCTGAGTGGGTGCCGCTGCCGGGGCGGGGGTGTGGCCGCGCTCAGCGGGGGGGGGCGGGCGGCGCGGGACGGTGACGTGCCCCTTTGGCGAACCGGAAGGCGGGCCGCCGCCACGGGGGGTGTGGGAGCGGGTGTCGTCGCGAGGGGGTGTTCCCTATCCTCCGGCCATGGAGTGGGCGACGGTGGTGGGGACGGCCATGGGTGCGTTGATCGGGATGGGCAGCACGTTGTTGGCCGAGCGGTCCCGGTGGAGACGCAACTTGGGTGAACAGGAGCGGAGCGAGTTACGTACGGCGTACGCCCGTTATCTGGACGCGGCGACGCTCGCGCGGGATGCGATTTCGCTGGCCAGCCGTTCCCTCACGGCCGCGCCGGAGGATCGGGCCGAACAGGCCAGGCCCGCGATCCAGGACAACGCGGTGTACGCGCGCCAGTACGAGCTGGAGCTCGTCGCTCCCGCGGAGGTCGTCACACGGGCGCGGGCGGCGACGAGGGCGCTGGGCGACTACCGGGACGCGGTGATGGCGGGGGCCACGTACGAGACACCCGGCTGCGCAGAGGCGCGCCGCGCGTTCCGGGCGGCGCGCCAGGAGATCATGGATGCGATGCGGGCGACGTTGGACCGGGGGCGGGGGCGGTGAGGGGCGCGTTCGGGCGGTGCCGGGGACTGCTGGGGTGGGGCCACTTGGGGTGGACCGTGGCCGCTGATGCCTGCCTGCTGGGACGCCGGTTCGGGTGCCGGGGGTCAGGGCTTGCTCACGGGTTCCGGGGCGATCGGCGTGCTCCATCACCTCGCCGCCGCCCCGTAAGATCCCGCCCATGATCCGCGCAGTGGCCTTCGACATCGGCGAGACACTCGTCCGTGACGACCGCTACTGTGCGGCGTGGGCGGACTGGCTCGGGGTCCCACTTCACACCGTTGCCGCCCTGGTCGGCGCTGTCGTCGCTCAAGGCCGGGACAACGCGGACGCGCTCAAACCAGGCCGAGCAGCGGGGCGGGAGGCGTCCGCCCAGTCACATCACTCCACCCCCCTCCCCCGCCCCCCATAATGCCGAGCCGCCCGAACCCGGTTCCCGCAGCGGTCCGAGCACCAGCGGCGGGCCGCGTGGGCTCGGATGAACAGGCGGGTGCAGCCCTGGGCCCCGCACGCCGAGAGTTTGGTGGCCGACTCGCCGGTCAGCAACTCCGCACCGTCCTCCGCCAGTTGCGTCAGCACCGCCTCCATCCGCGTCCCCGACCGCTCCCGTACCGCCAGTCGCGGGCCCTCCGCGCTCCACGTCAGTTCGCGTACGCCCGGTGCCGCAGCCAGCGCCTCGTTGACGCACTTCAGGGACCGGTCATCAGGGCCTTCGCCCGCGATGTGCGCGCTGAAGACCGCCCTCACGGCCTCACGCAGCATGCGGAGGCGCCGCAGTTCCGCCTGGGTCACCTTCCCCGCCCCACCGAACCCGCGTTCTCGTAGCCACCGGCCCGCCGCCACCCCGTCCGGCAGGCCCTCGTACGGCCCGCCCGGCAGTGCGTACTCCGTGTTGACCAGCGCCAGCGAGTCGTGTTCGGCCTCGCCCGGGGCGGGGCCCTGTGGTGTGGGGAGTCGTTCGGCAGCGTCCATGCTCCTCACGGTATCAGTTGAGATTTACCGTGAGCCGACGTACCGTCACGCCGTTGATATGTAACGGAAAACCAACACCTTCTCCGTTAGGAGCGTCGTTCGCCGTGCGAGTATCCACCCAGGAACCACCCATGACACCTACCGACAAGCACCTCAACGTCCGCTTCCTCGCGCTCGCCATCGGCATGTTCGCCATCGGCACCGACAGCTTCGTGGTGGCCGGCATCCTGCCCGGCGTCGCCGACGACTTGGACGTCGACGTCCCCACCAGCGCCCAACTCATCAGCGCCTACGCCCTGGCGTACGCGATCCTGTCGCCACTCGTGGCCTCGGTCGCCGGCCGGGCGTCGCGCAAGGCACTGCTCCTCGGCGGGCTTGCCGTCTTCGTCGCGGGCAACATCGGCACCGGCCTCGCCCCCACCTTCGAGACGGCCATGGCCTTCCGCGTCGTCGCGGCGCTCGGCGGCGCCATGTTCACCCCGACCGCCGCGGGCGCCGTCGTCGCCCTCGCCGGACCCGAGCGGCGCGCGACCGCCCTCTCCGTCCTCTTCGGCGGCCTCAGCGCCGCCACCGCCCTCGGCTCGCCCATCGGCACCGCCATCAGCGGCATCGCCGACTGGCGCGGCACCATGATGTTCGTGGCCGCCGTCGGCGCGCTCGCCGCGGTCGCCGTCCTCGTCGGACTGCCCGCCGTCCCGCGCCCACCCGCCGTACCGTTCAAGCAGCGGCTCTCCCCGCTCACCGACGCGCGGATCACCCTCACCCTGCTCCTGCTGCTCATCTCGTACAGCGGTCTCTTCGTCCTCTACACCTACGTCAGCCAGGTCTTCCGACCGGCCACCCACGGCGACGGCACCACCCTCGCGTGGTTGCTGTTCGCCTGGGGCGGCGCCGCCGTGGCGGGCAACCTGTCCGCCGGGCGGCTCACCGACGCGTTCGGCAACCGCGTCGTCATCAACACCGCGGGCGTCACCGCCGTCCTCGTCTTCCTCACCACCCCTTGGACCAGCCGTCACCTCGTGACGGCCTTCGTCGCCGTCGTGGTGTGGGGTGCGTGCGGCTGGGCCATGCTCGTACCGATCCAGCACCGGCTCGTCGGCGTGAACCCCGCCGCCTCCCAGCTCTCGATCTCGCTGAGCTCCTCCGCCAACTACATCGGCGTATCGCTCGCACCGATCATCGGCGGCTTTCTGCTCGACGACGTGGTCTCCGTGAACCGTCTCGGCCTCCCGGCAGCCGCCGTCATCGCCACCGGCCTGCTCGTCGGCGAGCTGGGCCACCGGCTGATCCGGCGCGGTACGGGGACCACGACCGCCCGGACCACCAGTGATCCCCGCCCGGCCGACGCCCCCTCCTCAGCCGTGGGCCGCTCCGCCGCCCGGCGCACCTGACCCGCCGGAACGGGTCGCCCCGCCCGCCTCAAGCCGTCGGGCTCGCCGAAGGCGACGGCGCCCCGGACCGCCGCTGCGGCAGCAGCGCCTTGCACACCTCGTACGCCTGCGCCGACTTGGGGTCCGACGTGTTGAAGCCGCGTCGGCCGCCCCCCGCCCCCGGGGACGCCGACGGCAGCACCACTCCGTGATCCTTCAGGCAGCTCGTGAACGCCTTCATCGCCGTACTGTCGGCTCCACCGCCGCGGCCGTTGAACTGCGGGCGCAGGCTCGCGCACGCCTGGGCCGCCTGCTGCCGGGCGGGGTCGGCTGACGCCCCGCCCCCGAAGCCGCCGAAGCCCCCTCCACCCGGGCGCCGCGTGCCATCGCTGGGGCGGCCCGCGCCCTTCGGGCGTCCGCTGCCGCTCGGCCGGGGTGCCGGCGTCACGCCGTGCTGCGCCAGGCACTGGCGGTACGCGTCCATCCCCTTCCCCCCGGCCGAAGCGGACGCGGAGGCGGAAGCTCCCGGCTTCGCGTCCGCGCTGGTCGCGGCCGTCGACGATGAGCACGCCGCGAGCAGCAGCCCGCACGCCGTCACGGCCCCGGCGGACACCGCGGCCCGCACGAGGATGGCGGCGCGTGCGGTCGCGGGCCGGCTCTTGGTCCAGGTCATGTCCGGTGTCTCCTCGGTGCTGCGGGCTCGGTGGGGCAGGGTTGGTACGGCGGGCTGGATACGGCGAGGTCGGTACGGCTTGCTTCGCAGGGCGGCATCGGTACGGCGAGGTCGGTACAGCGGGCTTGGTACGTCAGGCTTGGTACGACGTGCCGGGTACGGCGGGGTGCGCGCGACCGGCGTCGCGGGGTGGGGCTTGGTGCGCCGGGGGCTGACGACGGTCCCCTTCGAGTGCGTACACCCCCCGACCGGGAACACCCCCGACGCGACCCATGACTGAACCGCACCCGCATGGGCGCTTCCGGGGGAAAACCTGGGAGTTCCCTGAACGTCCCACCCCACACGGGGCCCCCGGAGCACCAGTGGCGGCCCGTTGCGCCACCTCGTACCCGTAATGCGAGGTTTCTCCGGCCCTCGCACTCCCAGGAAACTCCAAGGAATCTCCCAGGCGTTCCTCAGTGCGAGCCGCCAGGATCCGCCGTCATGAAGGTGCTCCCACGACAGCGCAAAGCCGTCCTGATCAACTCGGTGCTCGGTGTCGCCGTCCTGGCGGGCGCCGGTGGCGCCTACTCGGCGGTGACCAGCCACAGCGACAGTTCCGCGCGGGCCGACGCCAGGACCGTCACGGTCGCCAAGGGCACGGTCCTCGCCACCGTGTCCGGCTCCGGTTCGCTGTCCTCGCCGAGCGACGCCGGGGTGAACTTCACCACCGGCGGCAAGCTCACCCAGGTCAACGTCAAACCGGGCGACAAGGTCAGCCGCGGCCAACTCCTCGGCAAGGTGGACGCGACCGCCGCCAAGGAGACCCTCGCCCAGGACGAGGCGTCGCTGACGGCGGCCCAGGCCAACCTCACCAAGGTGCAGGAAGGCCAGCCGAGCACGAGCACCGGATCCGGCTCCGGGTCGGGCGGCTCCTCCTCGCGCGGCTCCGCCAACACCGCGCCCACCCCCACCCCCTCTCCCACCGTCGACCCCGCCCAGCTCGCGCAGGCCGAGGCGCAGCTCACCCAGGCCCAGAACGCCGTGGACGCGGCGCAGCGCGCGGTCGACGGCACCACCCTCCGCGCCCCCGTGGCCGGGACCGTCGCGTCCGTGTCCGCCAAGACCGGAGACACCGTCTCCGGAACCGGCGGCAACAGCACGGCCGGCGGGAGCGGCGGCGGGTCCGCGAGCGGCTCCAACTCAGGCTCCACCAGCTCCGGTTCCTCCTCCGCGCTCTCCGGCTTCGTCGTCCTCACCAACCCCTCCGGCATGCAGGTCACCGCGAACTTCTCCGAGGCCGACGCACTCAAGCTGAAGCCCGGCCAGGCCGCCACCGTCACGCTCAACGCCGAGTCGGGCACGGTCCTGAACGCCAAGGTCCTGTCGGTCAGTTCACTGCCCGTCAGCAGCGGATCGGGCTCCGGCGGAGGCGGCGGGGGCGGCAACAGCTCCGGCAGCGCCGTCCAGTACGCGGCCACCCTCACCATCACCAGTCCCACCTCGAACCTGCGTACGGGACTGAGCGCGAGCATCCAGGTCGTCACCGGCGAGGCGTCCGGTGCCCTGTCGGTGCCGACCGCCGCCGTCAGCGGCACCGGCGCCAACCGCACGGTCACCGTGGTCAACGACGACGGCACCACCCAGCGCACCCCGGTCACCGTCGGCCTGGAGGGCGACAGCGCCGACCAGATCCTCAGCGGTCTGAGCGAGGGCGCCAAGGTGCAGCTGGCCAGCGTGTCCGCGTCGGGCAACGGCGGCTTCCCCAGCGGTGCCTTCCCCGGCGGCTTGGGCGGCGGCGCCGGGCGCACCCGTGGCGGCGGCGCGGGCGGCGCGGGCGGTGGCTTCCGTACCGGTGGCGGCGGAGGTGGCCGCGGATGACCCCTTCCCTGAAGCCTCCCACCTGGTCGCGCGCCCTCACGGCCTTGCGCCAGTGGCCGCACAGAGCGGCGGCCAACCTGCCCGTGCCCCTCACCGACACACGGACCGACACCGGGCCGTGGGCCCCGGCGCCCGTCATCGAGGTGCGTTCGCTGATCAAGACGTACGGGCACGGCGACGCCGCCGTGCACGCCCTCAGCGGCCCCGCCGACCCGGTGACCGGCCGGGCCCTCGGGGTCGAACTCGTCGTCGAGCAGGGCGACTTCGTCGCCGTGATGGGCAGCTCCGGCTCCGGCAAGTCGACCCTCATGAACATCCTGGGCTGCCTCGACGTACCCACCTCCGGGCGGTATCTGCTCGACGGCATCCACGTCGGCGGCCTCGACGAGCGCCAGCTCTCGCTCGTACGCAACCGCAAGATCGGTTTCGTCTTCCAGTCGTTCAACCTCGTCCCGCGCACCCCCGCGCTGGCACAGGTCGAACTGCCGCTGGCGTACGCGGGTGTGAAGCCCGCCGAGCGGCGCCGACGGGCCGAGGCCGCGCTGACGATGGTCGGGCTCGCCGACCGGATGGACCACCGCCCCAACGAGCTCTCCGGCGGCCAGCAGCAGCGCGTCGCCGTCGCCCGCGCCCTGGTCACCGCGCCCGCGATGCTCCTCGCCGACGAACCCACCGGCAACCTCGACAGCCACAGCACCGAAGAGGTGCTCGCCGTGGTGGACCGGCTCAACGCGGCCGGGCGCACCGTCGTGCTCATCACCCACGAGGACGAGGTGGCCCGGCACGCCAAGCGGGTCGTGCGGCTCGTCGACGGAAGGATCGTCGAGGACGTGCGCCAGGCACCCGTGGACGGCCCGCCGCCCGCCCTGCGCGAGAACGACGCCCTGACCGGAAGCGACACCCTGGTCGGAGGCGGCCGGTGAACCCGTTCGAGACGCTGCGCTTCGCCTTCGGCGGGCTCGCGGCGAACAAGGTGCGCTCCGCCCTGACCATGCTCGGGGTGCTGATCGGCGTGGCCGCCGTCATCGTGCTGCTCGCCGTCGGCAACGGCTCCTCGCAGGCCGTGAAGGACTCGATCGAGAAGCTCGGCACCAACGCGCTCACCGTCTCGTCCGGCGGCGGCTTCGGCGGCGCGCGCTCCTCCGGCGCCACCGCCACCAAGCCGCTCACCGTGGAGGACGCCCGGGCGCTCGCCGACCCCGCGTCCGCACCCCACGTCGAGTCCGTAGCCCCCGAGACCACCACCTCCCAGACCGCACTGTACGAGGGCACGTCGCACACGGTCAGCCAGGTCGTGGGCACCTACCCGGCGTACTTCAAGGCGTCCAACAGCAAGGTGGCCAAGGGCGACTACTTCAGCGCCGACGACGTGCTCGGCTCGCGCAAGGTGGCCGTGATCGGCTCGACGACGGCGACCGACGTGTTCGGCACGGTGGACCCCGTCGGCAAGAAGATGACGCTCGGCGGCACCCCGTTCACCGTCGTCGGGGTCCTCGCCACCAAGGGCGGCACCGGGTTCCAGGACCCGGACGACGTGGTGGTGGCGCCGCTGCCCACCGTGCAGAACGCGTTCACCGGCTTCGGCTCGATCGGCCAGATCCTCGTCGAGGCCAAGTCGGCCGACGCGACGACGCCGGCGCAGAACGAGATCACCACCGTCCTGATGAGCCGGCACGGCATCAAGGACCCGAACGCGCTCGACTTCCGGGTCAGCAGCCAGGCGTCCCTGCTCACCACCCAGGCGGACACCAACAAGACGTTCACGGTGCTGCTCGGCGCGGTGGCGGCGATCTCCCTGCTCGTCGGCGGGATCGGCATCACCAACATCATGCTGGTGACGGTGACCGAGCGGACCCGTGAGATCGGCATCCGCAAGGCGATCGGCGCACCCCGGGGCGTCATCCTCGGGCAGTTCCTGGCCGAGTCGACCCTGCTCTCGCTGATCGGCGGCGGGCTCGGCGTCGCGGCGGGGCTGATCGGCTCGCACTTCACGATCGTCGGCATCAAGCCGGTGATCATCCCCGAATCGGTCGTCGGCGCGTTCGCGATCGCCGTGGCCATCGGGCTGTTCTTCGGCGGCTACCCGGCCAACCGGGCCGCGAGCCTGCGGCCCATCGAAGCCCTGCGGCACGAGTGAACCCCATGTACGGACAGGGAGAAACGGAAATGTTCGGCAAAGCCGAAATTTTGGAGAGCCCGGGCGCCCAGGAGGGCGGGAGTCGTGGTGGGGCGAATGGTGCTGACGGTGCTGGCGGCCCGAGTGGTGCGGGCGGTCAAGGCGGGGCGGGCGGCCCCGGCAGCCCCGGTGGCCTCACTGGCCATGGTGATCCCACTGACCCCACTGTCACTGGCAGCCCCGGCAGCCCCGGCAGCCCCGAGGACATCCTCGCCGAACCACCGGACACCCGGGACATTTCAGCCGAACTCAGTGCGCCGCCCCGGCGCCAGCTGCCCTGGCTGACGCTGCTGCTCTCCGGCGGACTGGTGGCGGGGCTCGCGTTCACCGCGGGCGCCCTGGTCGAGAAGAACCAGAACCCGGACTCGTCGTCGGGCGGCCAGCGCGCCGCCGCGGCCGGGGCGCGCGGCGGCTCCGCGCAGGGCGGCGGGCGAACCGGATTCGGCTTCGGTTCCGGCCAGACCGGGCAAGGCGGGCAGACCGGCCAGCGTCAGGGCACGGGAACCGGCACCGGCACGGGAACCGGCACCGGCACCGGCACCGGCACCGGCACCGGACAGAACGGCCAGGGAGGCCAGCGCTCGGGCGGCGGCACCGGCCCGGGCGCGGCCGGCGGACTGACCATCGGTACCGTGAAGCTCGTCGACGGCAGCACCATCTACGTCACCGACGCCCAGGGCAACATCGTCAAGGTCACCACGGGCGGCAGCACCCAGGTCACCGAGTCCAAGAGCGGCAAGGTGTCCGATCTGCGGCCGGGCCAGACGGTGACCGTGCGCGGCAGTCAGAATGCCTCCGGGGACGTCGCGGCGACCACCGTCACCCAGGGCGGCGCGAGCGGCTTCGGCGGTGGCCGGGGCTGACCGCGCGCCCACCGCCCCACGCCGCCACGAGGAGGAACCCGATGGCCCCGACGGACACGGCCACGCCCGAGGCGAGCCTGCTGGTCGTCGACGACGAGCCCAACATCAGGGAGCTGCTCTCGGCCTCCCTGCGGTTCGTCGGCTTCAAGGTCGCCTCGGCGGCCACCGGGGCCGACGCGCTCGCGGCCGTCGCCCAGGAGCGCCCCGACCTGGTGGTGCTCGATGTGATGCTGCCCGACATGACCGGCTTCGCCGTCGTACGCAGGCTCCGCGAGGAGACCGGCGGCGGGCCGGGGCCGGACCATCTGCCGGTGCTCTTCCTCACCGCCAAGGACGGCGTCGACGACAAGATCAGCGGGCTGACGGCGGGCGGCGACGACTACGTCACCAAACCGTTCAGCCTGGAGGAGCTGATCGCCCGGATCCGCGCCATCCTGCGCCGCACCGGCGGTCCCAGCGGCGACGGCCGCTTGGTGGCCGGAGACCTGGAGCTCGACCCGGTCGGCCACCAGGTGCTGCGCGCGGGGCGGCCCGTCTCGCTCTCCCCCACCGAGTTCAAACTGCTCGCCTATCTGATGGCCAACGCCGACCGAGTCGTGTCCAAGCCGCAGATCCTCGACCATGTGTGGGCGTACGACTTCGGCGGTGACCTCAGCATCGTCGAGTCGTACATCTCCTACGTACGCCGCAAGGTCGACTCCGGCGCCGACGGCGCACCCAAGCTCATCCACACCGTGCGCGGCATCGGCTATGTGCTGCGCCGCCCGCAGTCCTGACCGAGGTGCCCGCCCCATGCTCAGACACCTCCGCGCGCGCCTCGGGCGGCTGCCGCGCCGCCTCTCCGCGCTGTCGCTGCGCTCCCGGCTCGTCCTGCTCGCCCTGGCCATGGTCGCGCTCGGGCTGACCGTGAGCGACACCGTGGTGCTCAGCTCGGTCCGCAGCCAGCTGGTGCAGCGCGTGGACCAGCAGCTGAACCGGTTCGGGGACTCGGTGGCGCACCGCGTCGGCGTCGAGGGCACCCCGACGCCGCACGCGGGCCGGGCGGGCGGCGGCCGGGCGTGGCTGCCCAGCCAGTACGTGATCGCGTTCGCCGCCGACGACGGCACGGTCACCGAGCAGTTCCGCCAGCCCGTCGCCGCCGGTGACCCCCGGCCGCTGTGGCCGGTGATGGACGCGAAGGCGCTCCGGAGCCGTCTGGGCAAGCCGTTCGAAGTGCCCAGCGACCACGGCGGCGGCAGCTGGCGGATGTTGATCGTGCCGGTGGACAGCGGCGACCCGGCGATCCCGGCCGGAGTGGTCGTCGCGGCGCCCCTGGAGGAGGTCTCCTCCACCGTCGACCACCTGGCCACCGCCTTCCAGATCATCGGTGTCGTCGTGGCACTGCTGCTCGGCGTGGCGGGCTGGTTCGCGGTACGGGCCGGGCTCCGCCCGCTGCGCCGCATCGAGGCCACCGCGGCGGAGATCGCCGCCGGACGCCCGCTCTCGCACCGGATGCCGGACGCCTCACCGCGTACCGAGGCGGGCCGGCTGACCAGCGCGCTCAACGGGATGCTGGCGCAACTGGAGTCGGCGTTCGCCGCACGCGCCGAGTCGGAGGAGCAGATGCGGCGCTTCGTCGCGGACGCCAGCCACGAGCTGCGCACTCCGCTCGCCGGAATCCGGGGCTTCGCGGAGCTGTACCGGATGGGCGCGCTCCCCGACGAGGCGGACGTCAAGCGCACGATGGCGCGCATCGAGAGCGAGGCGGTGCGCCTGGGCGGTCTGGTCGAGGACCTCCTCACCCTGGTCCGCATGGACGAGCAACGCCCGCTCCAGCTCGCCCCGATGGACCTGCGCACCCTGGCGGTGGACGCCCTGCACGACACGAAGGCCCTCGACCCGGCCCGCGAGGTCACCCTCACCGGACCGGGCGGCAGGGGTGCGCCCGGACCCGCCCCGGTGCTCGGCGACGAGGCCAGGCTGCGCCAAGTGGTGGCCAACCTCGTCGGCAACGCCGTCGCCCACACCCCGCCGGGCTCTCCCGTACGGATCGGGGTCGGCAGCGCGGGCGGCGACGGCGTCATCGAGGTCGCCGACTCGGGCCCCGGTCTCGCCCCCGAACAGGCGGCCCGGGTCTTCGAACGCTTCTACCGCGTCGACGCCTCCCGCAGCCGCCAGGCCGGCGGCGGCGCGGGCCTCGGCCTGGCCATCGCCTCGGCCCTGGTCCAGGCCCACGGCGGCCGGGTGGAGCTGGAGACCGCGCCGGGCGAGGGGGCGGTGTTCCGGGTGTCGCTGACGGCCGCGACGGCGACGGCGGAGGCAGCCTCGGAGACGGCCGCGGAGACAGCCGCGGGGACGGTCAACTCCTCGGTGGCGGCGCCGAGATCGAGCACGTGATCCCCGAGCACCCGGGGGCGGCTCCCGGCGCCGCTCCACCTCAGCGCGGGGCGGGACGCGGTCCCCGCGCGTAGGCCCGGAGTCTTCCGGAGGGCATTGTCAGTGGCGTCGTCCATGATGAACGACATGACCTCACTGCACGACATCGCCCGTACGCACCTGCCTGCCGACCTGGCCGAAAGGTGGCTCGCCCTGCTGCGTCCCGGCGCCCAACTGGCCAAGGCGACCGGGGACGACGCGATCGCCGGCCGGCTCGGCGGCCTGCCCGCCCTGCCGGAGGGCGAGGCGTGGCCGGTGTGGCCGGGACACGGACCGCTGTCGTTCGTGGCCGGTGTCGACTGCTCGGTCATACCCGGCCGCGCCCTGGACATCCCGTTGCCCGCCGACGGCAGCCTGCTGTTCTTCTACTTCGACGGGCAGATCGACGCCGGGGACGCCTACGTGTCGCCCGGCGAGCCGGACACCTGGGCCGGGGCGCGGCTGGTGTACGTGCCGGCGGGCACGCCGGTCACCGAACGAGCCGTCCCCGAGGGCCTCGACGCCTACCCGGAAGTGCCCCTGACGGTCCGGGTGGAGCCCACGGCTCCCGACGTGTGGCACCCCGTCATGCGCTCGGCCCTGCCGAAGGACGCCCTCGACGACGGCTGGCCCGAGGACTTCACCGACGCGCTGTACGACCACTCCTCGGGCTCGGGGCACCAGATAGGCGGCCACGCGGATCCGGTGCAGAACCCGGTCGAGCACGAGGTCGCCCACGGCATCCTCGGCGGGAGCGTGGCCTGGGACGACCCCCGGGTCGCCGAGGAGGCCGAACGCTGGGTCCTGCTCGCGCAGTTCGACACCGACGACGACGCCGACATGATGTGGGGCGACTGCGGCACCCTGTACTGGCTCATCCGGCCCCAGGACCTGGCCGACCGCCGCTTCGACCGGGCGGTGGCCACGATGCAGTGCTGTTGAGGGGCGGGGATGCGGCCGGGGCGCCCACTTGCGCCGCGCTGGAACGGGATCCGAGCGGCGGCCCCGGCCCTGGTGACGCTGGGTCCGCAGGCACCCGGACCGGGCCCGCCCGCCCCGTCCGGACGGCTGCATCCCGTTCCCGCTGCGCCGCGTTCCCACTGCACGCACCGCCGCCACCAGGGGCCGGTAGTCACTCCCCGGCGATGTGACGCGCTCCGGAGACAGTACTGATCGTGGAAGCTGTCCCCATGGACACCTCCGCCGACCACGGCGCATCGAAGCAGGCGGGTTACCGGCGATCGACGGGGACCCCGCGTGGCGAGGCCAGACGGCGGGAGCTGCTGGAGCGGGTCACGGACGACCTCGCCGTCAACGGGCTCGTCGACTTCTCGCTCCGGCGTGCCGCACGGGCGGCCGGGACGACGCACAAGGTGCTGCTCTACCACTTCGACGGGGCCGACGACCTGCTCAAGCAGGCCGTGCACGCGCTGCGCGAGAAGCGCGTGGACCAGGCGCGGACCGCCGCCACCGACGGTGCCACCCGGCGCACCCTGGCGGAGTGGGTGCGTGCGGTGTGGCCGGACCTGGTGGGGCGCGAGGCGCTGGTGCTGGAGCAGGCCATAGGGCTGGCGATGTACGACCCGGAGCGTTACGCGGAGCTCGGCCGAGGGGCCTCGTCCCAGTATCTGCCGGTCCTGCTCTCCGTATGCCCGGAACGCTGGTCCGAACAGCGCAAGTTGGAGGTCGCCGAGATGGTTCTGGCCGCGTTGAGGGGCTTCCTCGTGGACGCGCGGACCAGCGCGGACACGGGCGGCATCGCGGCCGGGTTCGAGGCGTTGGCGCGAGCCTTGGAGCGGGAGGAGGCAGCCGGCACGTAGCCCGGCACGCGGAGTGGGCCCCGCGCCCGCACCCCTCCCCCCTCCACCCCACCAACTGGCGCCTGAACACGCCCCCTTGATCGACATGGACAGCTTGTGAACCACGTGGTTCACTTCAGCGAGAGGTCAGCCTCGTCCACTCGGAGGTCTACGTGAGCACGTCCGTGGAGCGGCAGAAGGTCCACTTCATCAGCGGCGGCGCGCAGTGCGCCGCCTGGCACTACCCGGGCACCAACGGCGCCTGCGTGATCATGGCCGCCGGTGGCGCCGTGACCAAGGAAGCCGGAACCGACCCCTTCGCCGGCCGATTCCACGACGCGGGATTCTCCGTCCTCGCCTTCGACTACCGACACTTGGGCGAGAGTGACGGACAGCCCCGCCAAGTAGTGCGCACCGGAGGGCAATTGGCCGACTGGCAAGCCGCACTCGCCTGCGCTGCGGCACTGCCGGAAGTCGATCCCGCGAGACTCGCGATCTGGGGGTTCTCCCTGTCGGGCGGCCACGTCTTCCCCGTCGCGGCACGCAACCCGCAACTGGCGGCGGCGATCGCGCAGACACCCCTCACGGACGGGCCGGTGGCCGCGCGCAGCGCGACCCGCCATCAGACCCCGCTCGCGGCACTGCGTACGACCGGCAGGGCCCTGCTCGACGCCGTGGGCCAACTCCTCGGCCGACCGCCCCTGCTGATACCTCTCGCGGGCGAACCCGGCACCGTCGCGCTCCTCACCACCCCGGACGGCCTGGACGGCGACCGGGCGCTCAACCCCGGCAACGCCTACCCGGAGTGGCAGCAGGAGGCCGCGGCCCGTACCGTGCTGCGGCTCATGATCTACCGGCCCGGCCGCCACGCCGCCCGCGTCCAGTGCCCCCTGCTGGTCGTCGTCGGCGACCAGGACCAGTCGGCGCCCGCCGCCCCCTCCGCCGCCGCCGCGCGGCGAGCACCGCGCGGTGAGCTCGTACGTCTGCGGGGCGGCCACTACGAACCCTTCCTGGGCGGTCACGAACAGACCGTGGAGGCCGAGGTGGAATTCCTCAGCCGCCACCTCCTCGCCGGGCAAGCGGAGAACGGGCCGACCCCCCACACCGTCGAACACCCCTCGTTCCGCTGAGTGGTTGTCAGGCACGCCACTGAGGGGTTGCCGGACATGTCACCTGTCCGCAGACAAACCGCCCCCGGTCCAACGGGTTCAAGCAACCAGCCAGTAAGGGGAAACGCATGAAGAAGTCGAGCCAGGCCCTCACGGGTGCCGCCGCGGCCACCTTGCTCCTCGTCGGGGCGGGCAGCGCCGGCGCACAGACGGCGCAGCCCTTCACCGGCTCCACGGGCTGCACATCCAGCAACTACGTTCACCAATACACCCGTTACCACGGGACCATCTGCTACACCAACCCCGGGTACGACGACCTGACGACGTCGGGGTTCTGGACATCCAAGATCACCAGTGGCAGCAACTACATCCGGATCCGGTACTGCTACACCGATGGGTCCTGCGGAATCGCGCCGACGCCGACGCCCACCGACCCCGACCCCTACTTTCTCCCCAACACGGAAATCGACTTCTCCCCCGTCCCCTCGGGCGTCATCTCGCTCACCGGGCTGTGGATCCGCGGCTGACCCGCCCCCGACGGGGTCCCGATCGGCCCCTCCCACGGGGTCCCGATCGGCCCCTCCCGATGGGCCCGCACGACGCTCCGCGTGCGGGCCCATCGGGCATGTCCGGGATCGGGCACGCCCGGTTCACTCGTCGTCCACCAACAGGCTGATCAGCGAGAACGGGTGCCCCGCCGGATCCGAGTAGAGGCGGGCGTCGTGCAGGCCGCTGTTGTCCTTCGTGTCCAGAGGGCGACCGCCGAGAGCGATGATCTGGCGTTCCACCGCGTCCATGTCCACTCGGGCCACCAGCAGTTCGAGGTGCGCCTGCTGGGAGTCGTCGGGGCGGGGCCAGCTGTTGGGGGCGGCGCCGTGGTCACGGCGGAAGGCCATGCGCGTACCGTTCCGGCCGGTGATCGCGATGCGTTCGGCGCCGCGCTCGGTGGGGGTTTCGGCGCCGAGCAGCCGGGCGTAGAACTCGGCCAGAGCCTCCGGCTCGGCGCAGTCCAGGGCCAGGACACCGGCGCGTACCAGCCCCGTGGATTCCGTCGTCACCTTCTTCGACAAGGGCTCCATCTCCGCTCCCGCCCTCAGTAGTACCGACGGTCTTCTTCGACCACCGGCGCGGCGGGCGGCGGGGCCTGGAGACGGCGGCGCTTGAAGATGCTCACGTAGGCACCGGTGCCGATGATGCCGACCGCCATCAGGATCAGACCGGCGACGTGGATGTTCATGCCCTGCACATGCCAGTCGACGGCGAAGGTGAGAATCGCGCCGACGGCTATCAGCAGAATGCATCCGCCCAGACCCATGGCTGTACCTCCGAAGTTCGACTGCGCACAAGGTCGTTGAGGACGGGTGCCCCGGAGTGCCCGGCCCTAACGCCCCGGGTGCGCGGCACGGCGCCGCGCATCCCAGAACGCCCTCCATCGAGATCGCGCCCCCGCGACACCCCCCGTACACGTTCCAACCCCTTGACATGTAAAAATTTATGTAAAAAGATCGCGGTGATCGCGTGATGCGTCAACACGTGCCACCCACCTGGTGTGCACACCGACGCTCCGCGCACTCTTTGCAACCCCATGGAGACATACGTGGCCACAACCACTGGCCGTACGCGCGGGCGCATAGCCGTCCGTGTCGCTGCCGCGGCGATCACCGCCGCCCTCGTCGGCACCGGTACCACCGCGGTCGCCGCCGACGCCCCGCACACCCCCTCCGCCTTCGAGGCCGCCCAGAACGCCAAGGGCACCAAGGACGCGAAGGACACCAAGTCCCGTAACGGTCTGGCCGCCGCGCCGTCCGCCGAGGCGGGGGACGAGGACTTCACCTTCCACCCGCTGTTCGGCGTGGACCGCTCGGACTGGAGCTGGATGTACCTGCCGAACGGCAAGGGCGGCTTCACCGAGCGCATCGAACTCGGCCCCATGCCGCGTCTCAAGAGCGCCACGCTCGTCGACAACAACGCCGACGGCACCGCCGACGGCATGTGGAGCTGGGACTACAACGGCAACCTGCGTTACGCCGGTGACGAGGTGGAGGACGAGTTCCGCGTCGGCGGCGGCTGGAACATCTACGACAAGGTCCTCTCCCCGGGCAACCTCGGCGGCGCCAAGAGCGCCGACCTGCTCGCCCGCGACAAGTCCGGCACGCTCTACCTGTACCTCGGGTACGGCAACGGCAAGCTGACCTCGCGCTACAAGGTCGGCGGCGGCTGGGGCCAGTACACCCAGATCGCCGGCAACGGCGACCTGACCGGCGACGGCAAGGCCGACATCGTCGCCCGCGACCGGGCGGGCACCCTGTGGCTGTACAAGGGCACCGGCAACCACAAGTCCCCGTTCGAGGCCCGCACGAAGATCGGCGGCGGCTGGAACACCTACAACACGATCCTCTCCAGCGGCGACGTCAACCTCGACGGCAAGCCCGACCTCCTCGGCCGCGACAGCGCGGGCGCGCTCTACCTGTACAAGGGGACGGGCGACGCCAAGTCCCCGTTCAAGCAGCGGGTGAAGATCGGCAACAGCGGCTGGAACACGTACCGCCTGATGTTCTGACCCGTACGCGGGCCGCAAGCAACAACCGTAGGGCCGTACCCCACAGCGTGTGGGATACGGCCCTACGGGCGTACCGGCCAACCCGGAGGCCGAACGGCCACGATCATGAGTACGCGTACTCATGATCCGCCCCGCGACTCCCCCTGACCTCGTGCCCGTCGACGAAGGCGACACGCGGCACGGACCGGGCGCGGGTGCGAGGAGGACGGGTGGGCTTGTTCGACGAGGAGTGGGCGCGCCTCAAGGACGGTGCGGCGGGTGGTGCCCGCATGCAGTTGGCCGGGGCCGGTGAAGGCAAGGCGGACGTCAAGTCCAGCAAAGCCGCGTGGACCGCGGCGGGCAGCGCCGTCGGAGGCCTGGGCGGCGAGTTGAAGAAGGCGCTCACCACGCTGGAGACCGGCCAGCAGGGGCTGGCCACCGGAGGCAGGGCCGAAAGCGCCGCGGCACAGTCCGAGGTCTACCAGAGCTGGCAGTCGTACTTGGACAAGCTGTCCGGACGCTGCGCCTCCTTGCAGGGAGCCCTGCAGCGGGCAGGCAACGACCTTCTCCTGACCGACGACAACATCAAGGGCCTCTTCGTGGAGTTGGGGAAGCAGTACCAGGACACCCCGCCCGTCGGCGGCGAGGGAAAGTGACCTGAGCCATGGACCTCGAGGCACTCAAGACCCTCAAGCTGCACGAGTTCGAGGAGGCAGCCGGCGGATACCGTTCCACCAGCGATACGGCCGGCCGGGCCAAGGACGCGCTGGAACGGCGCATCATCGTCGAGATGCACAAGACCCTGGGGGGCAGAACCTACGATGCCGCGGTCGCCCAACTGCGGGAAGTGGCCAGGGATTTCCACTACGTCGAGGTCGAGTGCGGCTTGGTCGGCACCGCTCTCCACGCCTTCACGGCGGATCTGCGCCCCGCGCAGGACAAACTGAAGCGGGCGCTCTCCGAGGCGGCCGAGCGCGAATTCACCGTGGGGGCCGACGGCTCGGTGGCCTATCCCGCAGCGGGCGAGAACCCGGGTGGGTCACCGCCCCCACCCGGTTCCGCGAAGGGCACGACGGACGCGACATCCCGAGCGGTCCAGCAGCAGGCGGCGAACATCGATCCCAATCCCCACTACGCGATCGCCAGGGACATCGCCAACCGCATCGCCGAAGCCCTTGCGGAGGCCACGGAGGCGGACCAGAAGTGGGCCCCGCAGCTGCGCAGGCTCAAGGCGGACGACGACCTGGTCGTGTCCGACAGCGACTGGGCCGATGCGGGCAAGGACACCGAAGGCGTACGAGCAGCGGGCAAGCACTACTTGGACGCCATGCAGCAGCCGCCGAAGGACGGCAGTCCCCGGGCCAACGCCGACTGGTGGAAGGGGCTCACCCCCGAGCAGCAGGCAGCCTGGACCTCTCTGCGGCCCGACACGGTCGGCGCGCTCGACGGCCTGCCCGCCGCCGCGCGGGATGAGGCCAACCGCATCCTTCTGGACGAGAGGCACGGCCAGTACCAGACGGAACTGGACGCGATCCCGAAGCCGCCCGCCAACGAATGGACGTGGATCACCGCCGGTACGTTCCCCTCCAAGGTGCACACCGACGAGTGGATGACGTGGGACAGGAGGTACGGCGACGAGTACCGGCATCTGCAAGCGTCCCTCAAGGGAATGGACGCCATCCGGACCCGGTTCGACCAGACCGGCGAGGGCGGGCTGCCCGAAGCGTATCTGCTCGGTTTCAGCCCGGAGGGAAACGGCCGGGCCATCGTGGCCAACGGAAACCCGGACACCGCGCAACACCAGGCCGTGTACGTGCCCGGCACTACGTCGAACCTCAGCAACATCGAGGGCAACATGGACCGAATGACCAGACTGTGGCGCGAGACCCAGCAGGCCGCACCGGGCGCTTCCGTGTCCACCATCACCTGGCTCGGTTACGAGGCCCCGCAGGACATCGTCAAGGACTCGCCCTTCGAGCACTACGCCTACGACGGGGCACCCGCCTACCGACAGTTCATGGACGGGCTCGACGCCTCGCACGGCGGCTCCGGCGCAGCCCACCGAACGGCCATCGGCCACTCGTACGGAACCACCCTCATCGGAGCGGCGGCCCAGACCGGCGACCTCAACGCGGGCGACGTGATCTTCGCCGGGAGCCCTGGTGTCAAGGTAGGTTCGGCCGACGAGATGGACGTACCGAAGGGGCACGTGTGGAACGAGGAAGCGGACGGGGACAAGGTCCCCGACATCGGACGCTGGGGTCATGGTGGCAGCCAGTGGAGACTCGGCGGCGGCGTCTTCGTCATCCCCAGCGACGAAGCCTTCGGCGCACACCAGATGAACACACACGCTGAGGGCAGCGGCCCCACCGGAACCGATGGAGCGCACGGCCACAGCCAGTACTGGAACGAGGACACGACGGCCCTGAAGAACCAGGCGCTCGTCGTGGTCGGCGAGTACGGCGATGTCACCGCTCCCCGCTGACCAGCGCCCGCCCGGACGGCACGCGCGCCGTCCGCGCCACGAGAGAACGTTGCCCGGCCGTCGTTACCCACCCCCGCCACGCAACCGACCAAGCCCAAGGACACGCATGCTCCGCGCACCGCTCCCCACCTGGCGTCCGCGTCGCCCGGGCTTCGCCCTGTTTCCCCTCGTACTGACCGGTCTTCTTCTCAGTGGATGTGGCATGAACGACGACGAAAGCCCGGACTCCCCCAACGCCTCGACCGGTGGGACATCAGCCCCCGCCTCGGGGATTCCGGATTCGGGTACGGCTCGTACCGATGAGGCGGTCGCCGCCGTGAAAGCCGTTTCCAGTGCGATCTACGACCTGATCGGGGTGGCGGGCGCGGCTTCCGAGCCGGGGCCGGGGGTGAAGGCGTGTGCCGGCAAGGACCCGGCCACCTACTTCCAGGTCTACCACCCGTGGAACTTCAAGCCGACGTCCGGCGCGGACAACGACGTCGCCATGAACAATCTCAAGGAGAAGCTCGGCACCGGGGGCTGGGTGCTCAAGCGGTCCTACCGTGACAACAGCGCGAACAAGAACCTCAACCTCGTGGCCGACAACGACTCCAAGAAGATGAGTGTCTGGGTCGTCGGCTACAGCGGGCGGGCCACCCCGAGCATCGGCATCGAAGTCACCTCCGGTTGCTACCGGGTCCCCGAAGGCCAGACGGTCAAGCACTCCTAGCGGCCCCGGTGGCCCGCGGCGAGGTGCGGCAACCCCGCAGGGGTGTACCGGTGCCCCCGCACCCGTACACCCCTGTCCCCTGGGTCAGGCCGCTCAGCCGTGCAGGCGGGCCGTGATCTTGGCCAGGCGCTCGCCCTGGTAGCGGGCGGCGATCAGGGTCTCCTCGGCGACCGCCTCGGAGCCGTGGTGGGCCGTGCCGTACGGGTTGCCGCCGGCGCCGTAGACGACCGGGTCGGTGTAGCCGGGGGCGACGATGAGCGAGCCCCAGTGGTGGAACGTGTTGTACAGCGCGAGCGTCGTCGACTCGTTGCCGCCGTGCTTGTTGTGGGCGCTGGTGAAGCCCGTGGCGGGCTTGTCGGCCATGACGCCGCGCGACCACAGGCCGCCCGTCGTGTCGATGAACTGCTTCAGCTGGGCGGCGATGTTGCCGTAACGGGTCGGCGAACCGAAGGCGTACGCGTTGGCCCACTCGATGTCGTCGAGCGTGGCCACCTCGACGTCCTTGGCGACGGCGTCGACGTGCTGGCGCCACGCCGGGTTGGCGTCGATCGCCGCGTCCGGGGCGAGCTCGGGGACCCGGCGCAGCCGGACCTCGGCGCCCGCCTTCTCCGCGCCCTCGGCGATCGCCTTGGCAAGCTGGTGGACATTGCCCGTGGCCGAGTAGTAGACGACCGCAACCTTGGCACTCATGACGAGGCCCCTCCCAAGCTGAGACTGTGCAGAAACCGCCCGGGCAGCACCAACGTCCGTCGGGCGAGGAACCGGATACCAATCCGTTTCCATGGCTTGAGTTAAACGGATACTCATCCGCTTTGCAAGGGGTTCCGGGAACCAAGCGGACATCTCTCCGCTAGCCTCGGAGCATGAGCCGCACCGAACTCACCGTCACGGGCCAGGCCCCGCCGGAGCGCGCGGACGCCGCCCGCAACCGGCGGAAGATCCTCGACGCGGCGGCGCGGCTGGTCGCCGAGCAGGGCCCGCCGGCCGTCACCATGAACGCCGTCGCACACGCCGCCGGCATGGGCGTCGGCACCGTCTACCGCCGGTTCGGCGATGTCAGCCAGCTGCTCCTCGCCCTGCTCGACGACAGCGAGAAGCGCTTCCAGCAGGCGTTCCTGTCCGGGCCGCCGCCGCTCGGGCCCGACGCCCCGCCGACCGACCGGCTGCGCGCCTTCCTGCACGCGCTCGCCGACCGCGTCGCCGAGAAGCGCGAGATCATGCAGCTGGCCGAGGCCGCCTCGCCCCGCGCCCGGTACAGCAGCGGGGTGTACGCCACGATGCACACCCACGTCTCCATGCTGCTGCGCCTCGCCCGGCCCGGGGGCGACCCGGAAGTGCTGGCCCACCTGCTGCTCGCCCCCTTCGTCCCCAGCCTCTTCGAGCACCTCCGGGCCCACGGGGCCGGCCCCGAGCGCATCAAGGCCGGGATCGACGCACTGCTCCTCGGACTGCCGAACGGGCCCGCCGACGGACCGGAGCAGCCCGACCGGGCCGACCGGCCCGGCCACTGAACGGACAGTCCGCAGGTCAGGCGGTGCGCCCCAAGGGCTCCCCACCGGCCGAAAACGACGGTTCCCCGTTGTGCGAGTGACACTGGAGGTGGATCCGAGAAGGAGGCCGCCCATGAGCACCCCCGCGCTCCCCCGGCTCACCAGTGCCCTGCCCGAGGAACACCGCAGTCGGCTCACCGGGCTCGCTCGCGAGGTCGAGTTCGCCGCCGATACTCGCCTTTTCAACGAGGGCGGTCACGCGGACCGGTTCTGGGTCCTGCGGTCCGGCACCGTCACGCTCGACATGCGCATACCCGGGCGGCGCCCGGCCGTGATCGAGACGCTCTGCTCCGACGAGCTGGTGGGCTGGTCCTGGCTCTTCCGGCCCTATGTGTGGCAGCTGGGCGCGCAGGCGAAGACGCCGGTGCACGCGTACGAGTTCGACGCGCCCCTCGTCCGCGACCTCATGGCGGCCGATCCGGTCTTCGCCTCGGCGGTCGGCGGCTGGGTGGGACGCGTGCTCGCCCACCGGCTGCACGCCTCCCGCGTCCGCCTCCTCGACCTGTACGGGCCGTACGGGAGCGGCAGCGGGGTGTGAGCAGAGCGCGGCGGCTGCTCAGGCCCCCGTGGTGGAGCCCGGGCGGACGATCATCAGTACCGTCACCACGGCCCAGAGCAGGTTGAACACCCCGGTGGACATCGCGAGTCGGCGCGACGCGCTCCGCACCGGCTCGGGGTCGGACTCGCCCGGCGAGCCGTCGTGCTCGGTGAGGGCCGCGAGGGCCGCTGCCTGGCGGGGCAGGATCAGCGCACCGAGCACGGCGGCGGCGAGCACGGTCAGCACGATCGAGGAGATCAGCCAGGCGCTGCCGAGCACGTGCATGCTGTTGGCAGTGGACAGGCCGAAGACCGGCACGGCCACCGCCACCAGCGCGTACACCCGGCAGATCCGGTGCACGGCGGTGAGCGCGCCGAGCCCGGCCGGGTCGCCGGGCATGGCCGCGGCGCGGCGGGCCAGCGGCGGGAACATGCTGGCGGCGACGGCCACCGGGCCGACGGTGAGGATGGCCGCCAGGACGTGGACGGCCAGCAGGAACTTGGTCACGGGAGGGCGTTTCCTCGGGAGGGGCGGGCGGTGCGGGGTCGAGGCTAGCCGCCCCCGACAGCGATCAAGAAGCGGCTGGATTGCCAGGTTCCAACGGATTACGGCCAAGAAGCGGAAAGTGCTGGTGGAGACCTTCCTTCTCCGATGTCGGCACATCCACCTGCGCCTTTGGGGCTGCTTGCGCCGCTTGGCCGTATTCCGTCCCAGCTCTACGATCGCGCCATGCACACCGTGGCCGTTCTCGCGCTCGACGGGGTCATCCCCTTCGACCTGTCCACCCCCGTCGAGGTCTTCGGGCGCGCCCGGCTGCCCGACGGACGGCCCGCCTACCGCGTACGCGTCTGCGGGCCCGGGGGCGAGATCGACGCGGGGGCGTTCACGCTCCGGCCGCCGTGGCCGCTGTCGGCGCTCGCCGACGCCGACACCATCGTGCTGCCGGGGACGGCGGACCCGGCGGCGCCCGTGCCCCCGCAGGTGCTCGACGCGCTGCGCGAGGCCGCCGCGCGGGGCACCCGGATCATGTCGGTCTGCGTGGGTGCCTTCGTGCTCGCCGCCACCGGGCTGCTCGACGGGCGGCGGGCCACCACCCACTGGCTGGCCGCCCCGCTGCTGGCCGCCCGGCACCCGGCCGTCGAGGTGGACGCCGATGTGCTCTACGTCGACAACGGCCAGTTCCTGACCTCGGCGGGCGCGGCGGCCGGGCTCGACCTGTGTCTGCACGTGATCCGCCGCGACCACGGCTCGGCGGTCGCCGCCGACGCCGCCCGGCTGTCCGTGATGCCGCTGGAACGCGACGGCGGGCAGGCGCAGTTCATCGTCCACGAGCAGCCGCCCGCCCCACGCGGGTCGGTGCTCGAACCGCTGATGCGGTGGCTGGAGGAGAACGCGCGGCACGAGCTCTCCCTCGACGACATCGCCGCGCGGGCCGGGATGAGCGTACGGACGCTGAACCGGCGCTTTCGCGAGCACACCGGGACCTCGCCGCTCCAGTGGCTGCACCGGGCCCGCGTCCGGCAGGCGCAGCACCTGCTGGAGAGCACCGGGCACCCGGTCGACCGGATCGCGGCCCAGGTCGGCTTCGGCTCGCCGACCGCCTTCCGCGAGCGGTTCCGGCGGATCACCGGCACCAGTCCGCACGCCTACCGGCGCGCGTTCCAGGACCGGTCCGGGCGCTGATCCGGCGGACGACCGCCGGGGCGGGGCTCCCCGCCCCGCCCCGGACGGCCCGTCAGCAGCCGCTGGTGTGGATGCGGCAGGCGGTGATCAGCGCGGCGGCGTGCTCCTCGCCGCGCGCGTCCTCGGTGCGGACGTCCTCGGGCAGGACCTGGAGGGCGTCGATGTCGAACTCGGTCATGGCGGTCTCCTTCGTCGGGAGGTGAGACCGGTCCCGGGCGGGACCGGCCGCCGGTGGCCGACGGCCACCGGACACTCAGGGGTGGGCGCGTGCGCCCTCGGGCAGCCAGGCCCGGGGTCCGCCGAACCGCAGGCGCAGCAGCAGCGAGAGGCTGCCGGCCAGGCCGGTGGCGTACTCGGCGAGCACCGCCCGGCGGCTGTCGTCCGGCACCAGGAACCGGCCGTCGTACCGCACGGCCCGCACGGCCAGCTGCTCGACCATGCGCTCGGCGCCCGCGCGGTGGCGCCGGTCGCCGGTCAGCGCGGCGGCGTCGAGCAGGAACTCGGCGTTGCCGACCAGACCGTGGCAGGCGGCGGGGCCGTCCGTCGTCCGGCCCGCCTCGACGGCCCGGGCCGCGCCGTCGACCAGGTCCAGCAGCTCGGGGTCCCGCCCGCCGGTGGCCGCACGAAGCCGTACGAGGAAGGTGGCGACCCCGGACGAGCCGTTGCACCAGTGGCGGGCCAGGTCCGGGGAGTCGCTGAGGTGGCGGGCCCGGTCGACCGGCCACAGCGTGCCCGCGGGCCGCCGCCGGGCGGCCGTGGCGAGGGTGGCGCCCGCCTCCACGGCCGCGTCCCGCATCCGCCCCTCCCCGGTGGCCTCGGCCGCCAGCAGCAGGAAGGCGCCGACCCCGGCCACGCCGTGGGCGAAGCCGTAGTGCCAGGCGCCCGCGAGCGTGGAGTCGAAGTCCTCCGGCACCGGCCAGAAGACGCCTTCCGGGGTGCGCCGGGCCGCCGCCAGTACGCCTTCGGCGGCCCGGGCCGCACGGTCGAGGAAGCGGGGGTCGCCGGTGGTGCGCCAGAAGTGCAGCTGGGTGAGGCCGGATCCGGCCGCGCCGTGGCACACGTCGGGGTTGGGCCACTCGACGGGGAGCGTCAGGGCGAGCCGTACGGCCCGCTCGGCCAGCTCGCCGTCGTCGAGCGCCCCGGCGGCGTCGAGCAGGGCCCAGGCCGTTCCGGAGCGCCCGAAGTGCAGGCCGGGCAGCGTGCCCGGCAGCTGGTCGAGCCGGTCCGCCGTCCATCGGGCGGCCGTACGCAGGCCCTCGCGCAGCTCGTCGCGGGTGAGGTCCGGTGCGGCGGGCCCGTCGCCCCAGTGGTGCAGGGCTCTGGCGAGTACGGCGACGCCGCCCGCCGAACCGTGGTGCACGGCCACCGGGTCGCAGGTCTCGCCGAAGGAGTCGGACGGCCAGAGCCGTTCGGCGTGGCCGGGCCGCATGGTGGCGAGGAGGTGGGCCAGACCGTCCTGGAGGAGACGGGCCGGGGTGGGGGTGACGTCGTCGGGGTGCGGGGAGCGCGGTGCCCGCGCACCGGGGGGTGCGGGGTGTGCGGGTCGGTGCTCCCCGGAGGGTGCGGGCCCGGGGGCCGCCGTCGGTGCCTCGGCCGCGAACCGCCCGGCCCTCTCCAGCGTCCAGCGCTCCCCCGGCTCGTCCCGCATCAGCCCCCGTATCAGCGGGGCGTACCTCCGTACGGCGGGCTGGTCGCGGGCCAGGAGGTCCACCAGCGCGGTCACCCGCACCTCGTCCGGGCGGGCTCCGGCGCGCGGGCGGTCCGGGGCGAACAGCGGGTCCGTGCCGCTGAGCGCGTGCAGCACGGTCGCGCCCAACGCGTACAGGTCGGCGCTCGGCGCGAACGCGGGGGCCACCTGCTCGGCGGCGCGCAGTTCGGGCGCGGTGTAGCCGGGCGTGGCGCCGAGCACCCAGCGCTCGCCCTCGCGGGCGGCCATCTCCAGGTCGATCAGGAGGAGCCGTCCGGCCGGCGTGACCATGACGTTGTTGGGGTTGAAGTCGTGCAGGGTGACGTCCAACCCATGGGCGGTGGCGACCAGTTCGAGCAGGCCGCGCACCAGCGCGTCGGCCGTCGCCGTGTCGGGGCAGGCCGCGCCGTCCCGGGCCAGGCGCTCGGCGACGGTGCGCCGCAGGGTCGCCCCGGGTACGGTCTCGGCGGCCAGGAACGTGCTGCCCTGCTGCTCGAACGCCTCCACCACCCGTGGCACGAGCCCCGGGCGGGCCCGGCCGAAGCGGTCGAGCAGCGCCGCCTCCCGGCGCAGCAGGTCCCGTACGTCCAGCCCTTCCAGGCCCGCGCCGACGTGGGGCCGCGCCTGTTTGACGACGACCTGGGCGCCGGTGGTGGTGTCCTCGGCCCGGAAGACCCCGCCCTTGTTGGAGTGCTGGATCGCGCCGCGCACCAGATAGCGGTCGTTGAGCAGGACGGGTCTGGCCGTGGCGGTGCTGCGGACCGGCGCGGCGGGACGGTCAGGGAACGGGTCGCCCGCCCACCGCGGCGGGCTGAACCAGGCATTGCGCTCGTCCTCGACCGGGCGTCCCGCCGGGTCGGTGAGCCGGGTGGCGTAGTGGCCGTCGGGGGTCTGCTCCGGCACGCCCGCGAACACCCCGTACCGGTAGAAGACCTGGCTGTCGGGCAGATAGCGGCGGTCGGAGAGGACCGCCGGGCCCGGCAGCCCCAGCGTGGCCGTGTGCAACTCCTCGGCCAGCAGCCGGAACTGGGCGTCGTCGGCCGGATAGACGGTGAGGAACTTGCCGCCCCCGCCGCGTGCGGAGCGCCCGGAGGCCAGCGCGGCCACGCACGCCGGGCTCTTGGCGAACTTGAACGCCGCGCGGTGGGCGATCAGCACCTCGGCCGCCCGGGCGAGGGTGAGCGGGGCCGCCAGCGGGGTGGCCGAGACGTGGAGCTTCCAGCCCTGTGCCCGCCGGACGCCCCCGGCGGGGACGACGTGGCACCAGAACGCCTCGGGCCGCACGCTCCACGGCCCGGGCCGCCCCGCCGCCGCGGACCGCGCGATCACCGCGTGTACGAGGTCGGGGAGCAGGGCGCGGTCCGCCGGGCGTTCGGCGTGCGCCCGGCGCGGTCCGGAGCCGGAGCCGGAGCCGGAGCCGGAGCCGGAGCCGGAGCCGGACGCGAACGGGGTTTCGGGCAGGGACGGCACGTGCGCGCGGCCTCGTCTTCCTCGTCGGTGGCGCGGGACTCAGCTCTCGGGGCTCAGCTCTCGGGACGGACGTAGTCGTCGCCCCAGCTGGTGTCCATGAGTTCCACGACCTGGCGGGGAGCGGTGCCCCCGTCCGCCACGGGTCCGCCGTGCGCGGTGACGGCGCTCGCGCCGGCCAGGAGCACGGTCAGGACGAGAAGGCTGCGGACGGCTGCGCGCATGGGACGGCTCCTGGGTGGGGAGTGCGGGGCGTGGCGGGACTCCGCGCTCGGCGGATCCGCTCGAAATGTCGGCCTGGCGGGGTTCGCCCCGGTCCGACGCCCAAAGTTCATCCTGACGCGCCCCCTTGGTCCAGCGCCTTGACCTGGCAATACCCTGCATGACACGAAAGTCGCAGGGTCGCGTTTCGGGGGTAAAGCATGTCAATGGGGACACAATCGACCGGTCTCCCGCCATTGGACGAGCGGGCCGTCGCCGTCTTCGAGTACGTGCTCTCGCAGGGGAGCCTCAAGCGGCCGGCCGGGGCGCCGGGGCTCCCCGGGCTGAGCGGGGAGGAGGTCGAGGCGGCCTGCCGCACCCTGCTGCGGCTCCGGCTGCTGAGACCGGCTCCGGGCAGACCGGAGGAGCTGATACCGGTCAGCCCGGACGCCGCCGCGGCGGAGGCGCTCGGTCCGGTGGAGTCGCACTTGGCGCGGGCCGCCGCCGAGGCCCAGTCGGTACGCGACGAACTGCACTCCCTGATGCCCCTCTACCGGGCCGCCCGGCGCGCCCGGGACCACCGCGAGGGCATGGACCTGCTGCCCGACCTGGCCGCCGCGTCCGCGATGCTCACCGAGGAGTCGGCCCGCTGCCGCGAGGAGGTGTTCAGCGTCCAGCCCGGCGGCGGGCGCTCCCCGCACCGGCTCGGGGACGCCCTCGACCGGGATCTGGCGATGCTGCGGCGCGGGGTGCGGATGCGCACCCTGTACCAGCACTCGGCCCGGGCCAGCCTGGCCACCCAGGGATATGTGGAGACGCTGACCGAGGCGGGCGCGCAGTACCGTACGGCGGCCGAACTGCCGGACCGGGCCGTGGTGTTCGACCGGTCGGTGGCGTTCCTGCCCCGGCGCGCCGACGGCGGCTCGGGCGAGGGCGCGGTACTGGTCCGCGACCCCGATGTGGTGGCCTATCTGTGCCGCGTCTTCGACCAGCGCTGGTCGGCGGCGACACCGTTCCGGGGCGGCGGCGGTGCCGCGTACAAGGAGGTGGGGCAGAGCCTGCGGCGGGCGCTGGCCGGGCTGCTGGCCGAGGGCGCCAAGGACGAGGTGATCGCCCGGCGCATGGGGATGTCGCTGCGCACCTGTCGGCGCCACATCGCGGAGCTGCTGGAGGAGCTGGGCGCCGAGAGCCGCTTCCAGGGCGGCGCGCTCGCCGAGCGGGCCGGGCTGACCGAGCCGGAGGAGGGCACGCGGGCGCCGGACGGCGCCGGGGGCGGCCCGGTGGACCAGAGCCCCTGAACGGCGGACGCCCGGCCCGGTGCCCGCGCGAGGCGGGGCACCGGGCCGGGCGGACGTGCGCCGGGATCAGACCGAGTGGGCCACCGGAGCCGGGTAGGTCGGGTACTCCACCCCGGAGACGTGCTGCACGACCCGGATGACCTGGCACGAGTAGCCGAACTCGTTGTCGTACCAGAGGTAGAGGATCGCGTTGTCGCCGTCGACCTTGGTGGCGCCCGCGTCGACGATCGAGGCGTGGCGCGAGCCGATGAAGTCGCTGGAGACGGCGTCGGGGGCGTTGGTGAAGTCGATCTGGCGCTTCAGCGGCGAGGTCAGCGACACCTCGCGCAGGTAGTCCAGCACCTCCTCGCGGTCGGCCTCGCGGCCGAGGCGCAGGCTGAGGATCGCGATCGAGACGTCCGGGACCGGGACGCGGATCGAGCTGCCCGTGATGGGCGCCTTCAGCTCCGGCAGCGCCTTGGCGACGGCCGAGGCGGCACCGGTCTCCGTGATCACCATGTTGAGCGGCGCGGAGCGGCCTCGGCGGTCGGAGCTGTGGTAGTTGTCCAGCAGGTTCTGGTCGTTGGTGAACGAGTGGACGGTCTCCACGTGGCCGCGGAGCACGCCGTACTCGTCCGCCATCGCCTTCAGCGGCGGGACGATCGCGTTGGTGGTGCAGGAGGCGCAGGACAGGATCTTCTCGTCCGGCTTGATCATGTCGTGGTTGACGCCGTGCACGATGTTGGGCACGTCGCCCTTGCCGGGCGCGGTCAGGACGACCTTGTCGATGCCGGGGCGCAGGTGCTTGGAGAGGCCCGCGCGGTCGCGCCACTTGCCGGTGTTGTCGATCAGGATGGCGTTGTTGATGCCGTACGCCGTGTAGTCGACCTCGGACGGGTCGTTGGCGTAGATCACCTTGATCTCGTTGCCGTTGGCGAGGATGGTGCTGCGCTCCTCGTCGACGGTGATGGTGCCCTGGAACTGGCCGTGGATCGAGTCGCGGCGCAGCAGCGAGGCGCGCTTGACGATGTCCTGGTCGCCGCCCTGGCGGACGACGATGGCGCGCAGCCGCAGTCCGTTGCCGGAGCCGGCCTTCTCGATGAGCAGCCGGGCGACGAGGCGGCCGATGCGGCCGAAGCCGTACAGGACGACGTCGCGGGGCTCGCAGCGCTCCACCTTGTTCTCACCGGTGGCGCCGACGACGGCACCCGCGGTGAACTCCTCCACCGACAGACCGCGGTCGTCGGCCTTGTAGGTGGCGGCGAGCATGCCGATGTCGATCTGCGAAGGGCCGAGGTCGAGCGTCGTGAGGGCCTTCAGGAACGGCAGCGTCTCGGTGACCGAGAGCTCCTCACCGTCGATCTGCCGGGCGAATCGGTGGGTCTTGAGGATGCTGACCACCGACTTGTTCACCAGGGAGCGGCTGTGGAGGAGGACGGTGACGTCCCGCTCCCGGTGCAGCTTCCCGATGATCGGGATCATCGACTCCGCAATCTCCTCGCGGTTCTTCCAGTTAGTGAACGAGTCGTCATTGACAGTCACAGGCGTATCTTTCGAGCTAGGCGGCGCTCAGATGGTAACCCCCCGGTGTGATGATCGCTCAAGGGGGGACCCCCGTACCGCCCGGATCATCACCCGGGGGACCCGTACGGACGCGGAGCGTGACCGAGTCCGCGCCGACGGGTCCCCGGGCCTGCCGGTGCCGAGCCGGTCAGCCGGTGACGTGGTTGACGCGGACCGCCATGTTTCCCGACGGGTGCCTGTTCTCGTACATGAGCTGGTGGGCGAGGCCCGTGTCCGCGAAGTCACCGGTCCACGACAGGCACGGGTCGAGCTTGCCGCTCGCGGCGAGCTCGATCACCTGGCGGCACTGGCGGATGTTCGCGAAGTGCGAGCCCTGCAGCCGCTTCTGACGCATCCACAGGAACCGCAGGTCCACATCGCCGTTGTAGCCGCTGGTGCCGCCGCAGATGACCACCATGCCCGCCGTGTCGCACAGGTACATCGAGGTGGGGATGGTGTTCTGCCCGCTGTGCTCCAGCACGATCCGCGGGGCCCGGCGCTCGCCGAGTATCTCCCAGAACCGCGCCCCGAACGCCCGCGCGCCCTGCAGCCACTTGCCCATGGCCGCGCCGTCGGTGGTGTCCGGGAGCCTGCCCCAGTGGTCGAAGTCGTTGCGGTTGATGTACCCCTCGGCGCCGAGCTCCAGGCAGTGCTTGCCGCGCTCCTCGTCGGAGACCACCGCGATCGGCACACCGCCCCGGATGCGGGTGATCTGGATCGCCATCGAGCCGAGGCCGCCCGCGCCGCCCCAGACCAGCACCGGGTCGCCGGGCTCCACGGTGTGCGGCGCCCAGCCGCACAGCTGGCGGTAGGCGGTCGCCCCGGTCAGCAGGAAGCACGCGGCCTCCTCCCAGCCGAGGTTGGCGGGCTTGGGGTGGCACTGGTAGTCGTCGACCAGCGCGTACTGCGCGAACGAGCCGTAGTTGGTCTCGTACCCCCAGGCGTTCTGGGTGGCCGAGGTCATCGGGTCGGCGCCCATCCGGATGTCCTCGGCCCGCTCGTCCCAGGTGCACCCCGAGAGCATCACCTCGTCGCCGACCTTCACCGAGGTGACGCCCGCGCCGACGGCCCACACGATCCCGGAGCCCTCGGAGCCGCCGATGTGGAAGTCCTCGGTCGCCCCCGCCTTCTTGCGGCCGGCGATCACGTCGTACGGGTAGCCGAGCGAGGCCCATACGTTGTTGTAGTTGATGCCCGCGGCCATCACGTACACGAGCACCTGACCGCGGCCCACCGGGGGCACGTCGACGACCTCCATGGCGAAGCCCTGCTCCGGCGGACCGTAGCGCTCCGGACGGATGACCGACGCGTGCATCCGTGCGGGCACCTCGCCGAGCGGGGGCAACTGGCCGATGTCGTACAGGTCCTTCGTCAACTCTTCCTCCACCTTGTGTTTCTGAGTGTGTGTCATGCGTGCGCCGGGCGGGCCGTCCCCCGTCGGTCGACTCCGCCGCTACGCCGTGACGTCCGCCGTGAGCTCCCGGGCCAGGGAAGCGGTCGTCGTCTCCCGCGCCAGCCGGGTCGGGGCGAGCGTGACGCCCAGCTCCCGCTCCAGCCGCTTGCGCAGCTCGGTGGCCATGAGCGAGTCCATGCCGAGCTGGCTGAAGCGCTTGTTCACATCGAGCCTGGCGACGCGCATCTTGAGCACCGCCGCGACGTGCTCCGCCACGCGGTCGGCGACGGGCCGGTCGGCGGACGGCGAGCCGTCGGCGGGCACGCCCACCGCATCGGTGGGGGCGGCCACCACGGGTGCGGCGACGGCCACTTGGACCGGAGCCGCGACCGGAGCCGGTGCCGGCGCTGGTACCGGTGCCGCTGCTCGTACGGTGAGGGGGGCCGCCGTCACCGCCGCCGCGGCGCCACCGGCCGTCCCCGTCGAGATCCGCAGGCTCCCCCGCAGTTCGACGACGAAGCCGCTGCCCGGATCGGTCAGGCGCAGTTCACCGGTGAGCTCGATGCCGTTGTCCGCGCCGAGCCGCGCGGCCGGTTCCGGCTGCCGGGCGGGCGCGGTGTCCGTCGTCCCGTTCTGCGCGTTCGGCATCTCGTTCTCCGCGCCCGGTGTCTCGTGCTCCGCGCCCTGCGTGGTGTCCACCGCCGCTCCGGCCCGGCGCATCCGCATCCCGCGCGCCTCGGCCACCAGGGCGCCGGCCTCGTCGAGCAGGGCCATGTCCAGGAGGAGCAGCCCGTCAGGGGTGGCCTCCGCGATGCGGCAGTGGCTCCACATCACGTCCGACTGGCCGCCGCGCACGGTGACTTCGGCGATGTGCTCGGTCAGGTACGCCAGGTCCGGCAGCAGGGCCAGGGCCGGCTGGGAGGCGGCGGCCAGGAGCGCCGGATGGACGGGGTGGGCCGGGTGCGGCGCGAGCGTGTCCGGGCGGCGAAGCCGGCCGATCGCCTCGCCGGGCCCGAGCCACAGTTCGTCCAGGACCGGGAAGAGCTCCTTGACGACGGCCGTCCGGGCGTAGAAGACGGCCGGGTCGAGGCGTTCGGAGCAGCGCTCAAGGGTGCGGGCCACGGGCTCGCGTACGGCGGGGGCGAGGCCGGGCAGCACTGCCGCGGTGCCGGTGGCGTGCTCGCTCTCCACGCCGTCCGCCTTCCCGGTGACCCGGAAGCCCAGGCGCTCCCCGCTCTCGTCGGGCGTGAGGGTGACGGTCATGACGGGCGCGGATCCGGCCCGTACGGCCAGCGCGTCCTTGACCGTGACCTCGCTCAGCACCACCGCGCCACCGTCCGCGCGCTCCAGGGCCGCGAGGCGGGCGGCCTCCGCGAACGCGGGTCCGTGCAGCAGCGCGGGGCCCTGCGCCGGGGCGTCGGCCAGGAAGGGCGAGCCGGGGTCGTCCAGGCGGAAGTCATGGACGCTCGCCAGCGCCTCCAGGTCCTCCACCCAGTAGCTCTCGCGCTGCCAGGGGTAGGACGGCAGGGGCACGCAACGACCGCCCCCGTAGAGCCCGTTCCAGTCCACCGGCGCGCCCGTCTCGTAGAGGCGGCCGAGGTGGGTCAGCAGGGTCTCGCGCTCGGGTTCGTCGCGTACGAGGGAGGCGATGGCGGAGCCGGGCAGCGCGGCCTCGGCCAGCGAGTCCTGCACCGCGCCCGACAGGATCGGGTGCGGGCTGATCTCCACGAACACCGTGTCGGCTTCGAGCGCGGTGCTGAGGACGGCCTCGTGGAAGTGGACCCGGCCGCGGATGTTGCGGGTCCAGTACGCGGCGTCGAGCCCGGCGCCGTCCATCAGCTCGCCGGTGACCGTGGAGCGCAGCGGTACGGTGCCGGGGCGCGGGGTGAGGTGGGCCAGTTCGGCGGCGAGTTCGTCGAGCAGGGGGTCCATCTGGGCGCAGTGCGAGGCGGCTTCGGCCCTCATCACCCGGCAGAAGACGTCCCGGGCGTCCAGTTCGGCCTTGATCTTCTCGATGCCCTCGACCTCACCGGCGAGGACGGTGGTGCGCGGCCCGTTGCTGGCCGCGACCGAGACGTCGACGGCGAGGTCGGCGATGAGCCGTTCGGCGTCGGCGGCGCTCAGCGCGGCCACCGACATGGTGCCGCGCCCGGCGACCCGGTCGCGGATCAGCCGCGCGCGGCGGCACACCACGGCCGCCGCGTCGGCCAGGTCGAGGGCGCCCGCCACGCAGGCGGCGGCGGACTCGCCCATGCTGTGGCCGATGACCACGTCCGGCTCCACGCCCCAGGCGCGCCAGGTCTCGGCGAGCGCGACCTGGATCGCCCAGAGCACGGGGTGCACGACGGCGACGGTCTCGCCGACCAGGTCGCTGCCGTCGGTGAGCCGGTCGACGACCGACCAGCCCGTCTCACCGCGCACGGCCTCGTCGCAGCGGGCCAGGGCGGCGCTGAAGGCGGGTGAGGACTCCATCAGCCCGCGGCCCATGCCGATCCACTGGGAGCCGTGGCCGGAGAAGACGAACGCGATCCGGGGGCGGCCCGCGCGGCCGGTGGCGCGGTCCTCGGCCAGCGCCTCGCGCAGCCGCCCGGCGAGTGCGTCCGCGTCGCCGCCGGTCACGGCGATCCGGCAGTCGTGGTGCGGGCGGCGCACGGCGGCGGTGTGGCAGAGGTCCGCGACCGGGTCCGCGCGGCCCGCGCCGCCGGGCTCCAGGTGGGCGGCGACGTCCGCGATCCGCTGCCGCAGCGCCTCGGGCGAGGCGGCGGAGAGCGCGAGGAGGTGTCCGGGGCCGTGCTCCGCGGGCTCGGGGCCCCGGACGCCGCCGGTGTGCTCCCCGGCCTCGGCGAGCACGATGTGCACGTTCGTGCCGGAGACCCCGAACCCGCTGACCCCGGCGGTCAGTTCGCGGCCCTCGGCCGCCAGCGGTACGGCGGCCCGGTGCGGGACGTCCAGGCCCGCGCCGTCCCAGTCGACGGCCGGGGTGCGCTCGGTGAGGTGGAGGCTGCGCGGAACCGTACGGTGCTGGAGGGCCAGGACGGTCTTGATGAGGCCGAGGACTCCGGCGGCGGCGCCGGTGTGGCCGAGGTTGCTCTTCACGGAGCCGACCAGCAGGGGCGCGCCGGTGCGCCGGCCGTCCAGGGCGGCGGCGATCGCGCCGAGCTCCACGGGGTCGCCCGCGCGGGTGCCGGTGCCGTGTGCCTCGATGTAGTCCACCTCGGCCAGGTCGAGGCCCGCGTGCTCGTAGGCGAGTTCGAGCATCTGGCGCTGGCCGCCGAGGGCCGGGTTCATCATGGTGTCGCTGCCGGCGCCGTCGTTGTTCATGGCCCAGCCCCGGATCACCGCGCGCACCGGGTCGCCGTCGGCGAGGGCCCGGTCCAGTGGCTTGAGCAGGACCACGCCGACGCCCTCGCTGAAGACGAAGCCGTCGGCGGCGGCGTCACCGAACTTGCAGTTGTCGGCGAACACGTCGGCGTCCACGAACCCGTGGTTCTCGGTGTTGGCGAGCAGCAGCTGGGAGCCGCCCGCGACGGCCAGCGTGGACTCGCCGCTGCGCAGGCTCTGGCAGGCGAGCGCGATGGCGGTCAGCGAGGAGGAGCAGGCGGTGTCGACGGAGAGGCCGGGGCCGGTGGCGCCGAGCGCGAACTGGACGCGGCCGGTGGTGGTGGAGCGGGATCCGGCGCCGAGGGAGGCGTGGATGTCGGGGGCGCCGAGGGCCTGCTGGAGGTCCCAGTAGTGGACGTTGGTGGTGCCGACGTAGACCCCGGTGCGGGTGCCCGCGAGGTCGGCGGCGTTCTGCCCGGCGTCGTCGAGCGCCTCCCAGACGGTCTCCATGAAGAGGCGCTGCTGCGGGTCCATGCCCGCCGCTTCCCGGGGCGAGATGCTGAAGTACTCGGCGTCGAACCGGTCCACGTCCTTGAGGAGTCCCGCGCGCACGCGCGCGCCGGGGATCTCGTACGGCCGCCCGAAGCGGACCGCCGGGACGTCCTCGACCGAGCAGACCTCGTCGGTCAGGAGCCGCCAGAAGGCGTCCGGACCGTCGGCGCCGGGGACGCGGCAGGCGATTCCGACGATCGCGATCGGTGCAGGCGGCACCGGGCTGTGTTGACCCATGGTGTACGTGGCTTCCTTCGGTCGGGCGGTTCGCGCGGCGGTCGACCGCACGGGATCGTCCTTCGACTCTGGCAATTCCGCCCGGGAATGTTCAACGCCCCGTCAGCTAATTGCCAGGGCGTTCGGAAATACCGGTCGTGGATGACAGGTTGCTGCCTCAGTCCGCACTTCATGTGATGTGCGCGAAACACCGGCGACCTAAGTGAGAAACAAGCCCATGCTGGATGCCAGGACTCCGGCCTGAAAACGGGAGCGGGCGTCCAGAAGGCGCATGATGTCGGCGACCCGGCGGCGATAGGTGCGCACCGACATCTCCAGTTCGCGGGCGGCGGCCTCATCCGTGCAGCCGTCGCTCAGCAGCTTCAGTATCCGGATCCCGGAGTCGCGGCCGAGGCATTCCTGGAGGCGCTGGAACTTCGCCAGCGGGGCGGCCCGCTGCCAGGCGGTCAGCATGATGTCGTCGAGCGCCCGCACCACTCCGGGCGCGCGGACGAGGGACGCCTCGGGGCCGGTGGCCGCGCCCGGCGACCGCACCAGCGCCACCCGCCGGTCGACGACCACGGCGGCGTGCCGCACCCCGGCGGCGGCCAGGCGGATCTCGACGCTCTCGGGGGGTGCGCCGAACCGGGCCGGGCGCAGCTCGCCGGCCATGTCCGGGTCGGCGAGGATCCGCACCCGCGGCCCTTCGCCGGCGCGTCCGGCGAGGGTGCCGAGCGCCCTGCCGACCACGGAAACCGCGTCCGCCGCGGGGGGAACGAGGAAATGGACGGAACTCTCCGCCTGTTCCACCAGGGCGTCCAGCGTATTGGCCGCAGTATTCCTGTCGTCGATTACCGCGACGGTCGAATCCTCCAGTGCCCGGATCTGCACTTCGTTCACCACGGATTCGATCAGCGGCCGCATCTGCGACAGCACCTGATCACAGAGAATGCCGGGATTAGGCATGCGCACCACCCTACCGATAAGTAACACTACAATTCGTGTCCACGCACAGTCAATGCGTGACCGGTGGGCGACAGTTGACATTCGGCCAGCCGAAAGACGTCGCCGCGGGTGACGCGGCCCACACGGGTGGCGGCGGTGAATCCGGTCCGCTTTACGGTTACCGCCGGGAACCCCGTGCATTCCCGGCACCGGCGCTCCCCGGACCCCGGCCGCAACGCACCGCGGTCCCGGGCGGCCGGGCCGTCCGGGACTGCGGGGATCTGACGCTTTTTGCGTGCGTTACTCGGCCACGAACGCCACCGCCCGCGCGGGCGCCGCGCTCGTACCGGTCAGCTTCAGCGGGAAGAAGCCCACCATGAAGCCGGTCGGCGGCAGCGCGGCCAGGTTCACCAGCTGCTGGACGATCAGCGCCTCCTTGCCCTGGATGGCGTAGTGGCCGTCCCAGATGTGCGCCGGGTCCCCGGTCTCCTCGAACGCCCGGCGCATCGCGGGGATCGGCCGGTCCCAGCCGATGGCGTCCGTGCCCAGCACGGTGGCGCCCCGGCCGGTGAGGTAGCGGGTGCCCTCGCCCGACATGCCGGGGTAGGCGAAGTACTCGGGCTGCCCCAGCGCATAGCGCTCCTGGCCGGTGCGGATGAGCACCGCGTCGCCCGGCTCGATCTCCCGGCCCGTCGCCTCGACCGCCCGCTCCAGCGCCTTCACCGCGATCGCCGCCCCGGGCTCGGCCCAGGGCCGTACGTCCAGGACCATCCCCGGCCGGTACAGCTCGTCCAGGGTGAAGTCGCTGATCGTGCGCGACGGGCGGCCCTCGCAGAGCCGGCCGCTGTGCAGCGGCGCGTCCACGTGCGTACCGCAGTGGGTGCTGATCTCGTGCATGACCTCGCCCGCCGGTCCCTCGCGGCCGGGCAGGTCGTCGGGGTCGCAGCCGAAGGACGCGACCATGAACGCGCGCCCCCAGACGTCGTGCGGGTGGTAGTCGATGCGCGGCGCCACCACCAGCGCCAGCTCGGACATGTCGGGCGGCAGGAGGTCGAGGTCGCGGGGGTCCAGGGGGGAGGTCAGGTCGACGATGCGGCTCATCTCAGCTCAGCCTCTCTCACGTTCGGCGTCCGGGACCGGGCGGATCGGCCCCGTCAGTTCGGTCTTGAGCACCTTTCCGTAGGAGTTCTTGGGCAGCGCGGGCACGAAGCGGTACGCGCGCGGTCGCTTGAACCGGCCCAGCTCGCCCAGGCAGTGGCCCTCCAGCTCGGCGGCGGTGACCGGGCAGCCGTCCACCGCCACCACGAAGGCGACCGGGAGTTCGCCCCACTCGGGGTCGGGGGCGCCCACCACCGCGGCCTCGGCGACCGCCGGATGGCGCAGCAGCGCCTCCTCCACCTCGCGCGGATAGATGTTGGAGCCCCCGGCGATGATCAGGTCCTTGGCCCGGTCGACCAGGGTGAGGTAGCCGTCGACGTCGAACCGGCCCAGGTCACCGGTGTGCAGCCAACCGCCGCGCAGGGCGCGGGCGGTGGCCCCGGGATCGTTCCAGTAGCCCGCCATCACCGTCTCGCCCCGCACCGTCACCTCGCCGGTGGTGCCGGGCGGCACCGGTACGCCGTCCGCGTCCACGATCCGCACCTCCACGCCGGTGCGCACCCGGCCCACGCTCGCCAGACGCCGTCCCAGCGCCTCGTCGTACGTGCCCGTGTGGTCCTCGGGGCGCAGATGGGTGATGGTGGCGGGCGTCTCGCCCTGGCCGTACCCCTGCCAGAGGCGCTCGGCCCCGAACCGGGCGACGGCCGCGCGCAGATCGGCCGTGTACATGGGCGCGCCGCCGTACAGGACGTGGTGGACCCGGTCGAGCAGCCCGTCCGGCAGCAGCGCCGGGTCCAGGAGGCGGCGCAGCATCGTGGGGACCGCGAAGAACACCGCGGGCCCGAACGCGCGCAGCGCCTCGTCGAGGGTGTGCGCGTCCACCACGCCGTCGCGGGGGAACACCTGGGGCCGCCCCCGGGCGACCGTGGCCAGCCCGAAGAGCCCGCCCGCGTGCGACAGGGGCGCGATGTGCAGGAAGGCGGCGTCGATGCCGGGCCCGATGTCGGTGAGGGCGCACTCGGTGGCCGCCGCCACATTGCGGTGGGTGAGGGTGGCGCCCTTGGGGCGGCCGGTGGTGCCGCTCGTGTAGAACAGCCAGGCGGGGTCGCCGGGCCGCACCTCGGCGGGCGGCCCGGCCGGGACCTGCCCGGCGCGGCGCACCAGCGTCTCCACGGTGGTCAGCACCGTGGCCCCGAGCCCCTGTTCGCGCAGCGCGCCCGCCAGTTCGCCGGTGGCCACGCACACCCGGGCCCCGCAGTCGTCGATCTGCTGGGCGAACTCCTTGGGGTGCAGCTGGGCGTTCATCGGCGTGGCCACCAGCCCGGCCCACCACACCCCGAACAGGACCTCCGGGTAGTACGGCGTGTTGCGCATCGCCAGCGCCACCCGGTCGCCCGGAGCCAGCCCGTAGGTGTGCCGCAGCGCGGCGCCCACCGCCCGGGCGCGCCCGGCCAGCTGCCGGTAGTCGCGCAGGACGGCGGCGCCCTCGCAGACCGCCGGGGCGTCCGGCCGCGCCCCGGCCGTGCGGTGCAGCAGGGCGGCGATGTTCGCGGAACCGGTCATCGGTGCCTCCCCCGCGGCGCCTCCAGGACGAGTACGGCGGCAGCCGCCTCCTCGAAGCCCAGGAACCCGCCGCCGTTCTCCGCGAGCCCGATCCGGGCGTCCGGCACCTGCCGGGCGCCCGCCTCGCCGCGCAGCTGCGCGACCAGCTCGCCCACCTGCCCGATGCCGGTGGCGCCGACGGGGTGGCCGTTGCACTCCAGGCCGCCGGAGGTGTTCACCGGGAGCCGCCCGCCGAGCGCCGTCTCGCCGCGCTCGGCGGCGAGCGCGCCCTCGCCGGGCCCCACCAGCCGCAGCGCTTCGAGCTGGAGGACCTCTCCGACGGCGGTGGCGTCGTGCACTTCCGCGAGCGAGACGTCCCCGGGTCCGAGGCCCGCCCGCTCGTAGGCGCTGTCCGAGGCGCGCCGGGTGATCTGCCGTGCCTCGTCGCCCAGTTCGCGCCCGGTGCCGGAGGCGACCACGCTCGCCCGGATCCGTACGGCGCGGCGCGCGCCGAGCCGGCGCACCGCCGACGCCGAGCACACCAGGGCCGCCGCGGCGCCGTCTCCGATGGGCGCGCACATGGGGAGCGTCAGCGGGGCCGCGATCTCGCGCGCGGCCAGCACCTGCTCGACGGTGAGCGGATCGCGGTGGGTGGCGCGGGGGTTGAGCGCGGCGTGCCGCCGGTTCTTGACGGTGACGGCGGCGAGCCGCGCCGGGGTGCACTCGGGGTGGCGCCGCCGGTGGTCGGCGGCGAGCGCCGCGTACACGTCCATGAACACCGACCGCAGCCCGGGCGGGGCGGCGGCGGCCCCGGCGGCCTCCCGCAGCGCCTTGAGTTCGGCCTCCCAGCGGGCGACGTCGAGGCCCCCGTGGAACGCCTCGCGGGTGCGCTCCGCGTCGGCCCCGTACATCTTCTCGGCGCCCAGGGCGAGCGCCACGTCCATCTCGCCCGCGCGGACCGCCGTGGCCGCGAGGTGGACGGCGGTGGCACCGGAGGCGCAGGCGTTCTCCACGTTGAAGACCGGCACCCCGTCCAGCCCGCTCCCCCGCAAGGCCACCTGACCTCGTATCAGATGCTGTCCCTCCAGGGCCCCTTGGGTGGCGTTGGCGAAGAACACCCCGTCGATGGCGGACGGCCGCGCGCCCCCGTCGGCCAGGCACAGCGTCAGCGCCTCGGCCGCGAGCGCGCCGACCCCGAGCTCCGGGAACCTGCCGTACGGGGTGCGGCCCACGGCCAGGACGTATGCCTCGCTCATGCGCGGTCGGCGGCGGGCGCGGGGATGCGCACGGTGTTGCGCAGCACGCCGATCCGGTCGACCTCCAGCTCCACCACGTCCCCGTCCTTGAGGGAGCGGGCCAGGTCGAAGCCGGTGCCGGAGGGGACGGTGCCGGAGCCGATGACGTCTCCCGCGTGCACCGCCCGGTCCCGGCTGAGCTGGACGATCGCGTCCTCGAAGCTGTGGTGCATCCCGTCGGTGGCGCCGCGCGACCACTCCTCGCCGTTGACCCGGGCGGTCATGGTCAGGGCGTACGGGTCGGTCAGCTCGTCCCGGGTGACGATGCACGGGCCCAGCGTGTTGGACCCGGCGAAGTCCTTGCCCTCGCACGGCCCGACACCGGCCCGCATCAACTGGACCTGGAGGTCGCGCGCGCTCCAGTCGTTGAAGACGGTGTAGCCGAAGACGTGCTCCCCCGCCGCGCCCGGCTTCACCTCCCGGCCGCCGCGGCCCACCACGGCCGCGAACTCCAGCTCGTAGTCGAGCTCCTGCGCCCCGGCCGGTGCCGTGATCACGTCCTCGGGGCCGCTGACCGAGAGGTGGTCGGCCGTGTAGTACATGACCCGCTCGCGGAAGAGCGGGTTGAGGTCGAACCGGCCGCTCGCCATCAAGCGCTCGAACTCGCCCTCGGGGTCCTCGGAGGCCGCCGCCTGGCGGCGGGCCAACTCACGTAATCCGGACTCCAGATGGGCGATGAACAGGCCGCAGTCCCGCAGCCGGGCCGGGCGGGGCAGGGGCGCCCGCAGCCGCACGGCGTCACGGGTGAGCAGGCTGTGGCCGGGGCGGCGCGCACACAGCTCGCGGGCCCGGTCGAGGCCGCGCTCGCCGGAGTCGATCAGGGCGCGCATCGAGTCGAAGGCCGTGTCGTCGGGGTCGGCCGAGTTGAGGTCGAGCACAGTGGCGTCGCCGTCCAGCAGCGCGCCGACGCACTGCCGTCCGGGCGTCGACTTCCGTTCGAAGGTGACCAGGCGCATGACGTCTCCCCATCGTGACGAGGTGTGGGCCGAAGCAGCGCGGTGCGCGGTGGCCGAGGCGCACCGGGGTGGCCATCCAGCCAAAACTGGACGCCCGTCCAATCGTTGGACGTCCGACATAGACCGTCAAGGGCCCGGACATGATCGGTGTTTCCGGCCACCCGCGCCCCGACGGCCGTACGCCCTGGGGCGGTTGGGTGCCGTGTGGAAGAATCCCCGTATGGCCGGTCGACGTGAGGAGTCCGCGCGGGAGAGCCGCCGCCGTCTGCTGGAGGCGGCCACCGAGCTGGTCGCCCGGGCGGGCCCGCGCGCCGCGTCCGTGCAGGCGGTGGCCGACCGGGCGGGCATCAGCCGGGGCTCGGTCGCCTGGCACTTCGGCTCCAAGGACGGGCTGATCGTCGAGGTCATCGAGCAGGCGTTCGGTGCGGCGGAGGAGGAGTACCGCCGACGGCTGCCCGCGTCCGGCCCGCTCTCCTTCGGCCTGCTCGTGGACGCGCACCTGGCGGTGATGGACGCGCCCTGCGGCCGGGTGTTCGCGACGGTGCTGCCCGAGGTGCTGCGCGACGCGGGGCCGCTGCGGGACGCCTACGTCCGGGGGTACGAGCAGACCCGCCGGGTCTGGGTCGGCTATCTGGAGCGGATCGCGGCGGCGGCCCCGGGCCTGCCGGACGCCAAGAGCCTGGCGTCGATCGTGTTCGGCAGCGGCATCGGTGTGCACACCCTGCACCACCTCGACGGCCTGGTGGACCGCGAGGGGGCGTTCGCCGCCCTCAAGCAGCTGTTCGCCCTGGCGACGGCCCGGGCGGGCGCGGAGCCGGGGGGCGCGGCCGGGGCGTGAGGCGGGGCGTGGAGCCGGGGGCGGGGCCGGTGCCGGGAGGTCCGGCCGCCGCCGTTTGACCGGTCCGGCCGCAGGCATGATAGTTGCACACTGAACGGATGTGGCGCCCGAACCGCTCGGGGCATCCGCAGGGGTGGGGAAGCATGCAGGCCAAGGGGCAGGAGAAGAGCTCGGCGCGCCCGGAGCCGGAAGCCGGGACGCCGCCGCAGGCGGACACCGGGGTGCGGGCCGGGGCCGACGCCGAGACGGCGGCGGAGGCGCCCTCCGCGACCGGGGCGGCCTCTGCGGCACAGGCGGTCTCCGTGGCTGAAGCGGGCTCCGCCGACGAGGCGGTCTCCGCCGCCGGCACACCCTCCGCGACAGGGGCGCTCGCCACTGCCCACGTGGCCCCTGCGGCCCGCGCGGCCTCCGCCGCCGATGCCGTCTCCGCCGCTGAAGCGGCCTCCCCTGCCGAGGCCGCGGCTCTGGCCTGGGCCGCCACCGAGGTTGCCGCCCAGGCGGTCTCCGCCGCCGACGCGGCCCCCGCCACCGAGGCCGAGGCCCTGGCACGGGCCGCCTCCGAGGCGGAGGAGCTGCTGCGCGACGGACGGCTGACCGAGGCCCGGCGGCGCACCGAGCGCGCGCTCTTCACCCACGGCCCCCACCCCCGCCTCTACGCCGTGCTGGGCCGGGCCCACGCCGCCGAGGGTGACGACGGCCACGACGAGCGCGCCGAGGCGGCCTTCCGGGACGGTCTGGACGCCTTCCCGCAGGACGTCGGGCTGCTCTCCGCGTACGCCGACCTGTGCCTCGGCGCCGACCCCCTGGAGCAGCCCGACCGCCGTCGCCGGGTCCCCGAACTGGTCGCGCGGATAAGCCGGTTGGCCCCGGGTTCGCCCCAGGCCCGGCATGCCGAGCGGTGCGCCGGGGACGAGGCCGTACCCACCGCGGCCCAGATGCAGCGGCACGACGCCCGGCTGCTCCTGAAGCTCTCCCCCACCGCGCGCACGGCCGCGGCCCGGGCCCGCCGGCAGGCCGCCGCACGGCCCGGGGACGAGCGCCTCGCGGTGCTCGCCGAGACCCTTGAGGCGCTGGCCCGGCCGGGCCGGGCCGCGCTGCGCCCCCTGATCGCCCACCCCCGGGCGGGCGCGCCGGTGGTCCTGGCCGGGTACGCGGCCGTCCTCCTCGCCGTGGCCGCGCTCCACCTGCCCGGCTGGTCCGGATGCGCCGCCGCGCTCCCCCTCGTGCCGCCGCTCGCCCTGCACCGGGTGCTGCGCGGCGCCCGGCGGCGGGCCGCCTCGCGCCCGGCGCACACCCCCGCCGAGGCACCCCGGGACCCGTCGTTCCCGGTGCTGCCGCCCGTACCCGCGCACACCCGCCGCGAGCGGGTCGCCGGGGTGCTCGCGTTGGTCGCGGCGGTGGCGGTGGCGGGTTCCGTGATGTGGTCGCGGGTCCGGTAGCTGAACCAGCTTCGCCGAAGGTCGGACGCGTTCGGGCATCGACGGCCCGCGGTGAGACATCGACCGATCGGACGGGGTCCGCGCTCCCGACCCCAGCCGTACTTCTCCGCACCTCCTCCCCCATCCTTCACACGCCGCCCCGGCGCGCGCTCCGGGGCGCCCGATCGGGGACGCTCACTTTTGGCCATGCCGTCGGGCACCGATGTGATCAACTCACGCCCACGTCAGGCTGATTGGATCACTCCGCTTAGCTGGGGCATCGCTGGTCACACCCCCTGCGCAGGGGTGATCAACAGCCGATCGATCCCGTCTCAAAGCTGAGCACAAATTGCACACATCCCCTCTACATACGGCGTTCGATGGTCTAGAGTCCGAGCCCAGCCGCTCAGCTACGAGGCAACCAGAGAACGATCTACAGATCCGGCGCCGGGTACAGCCGCAAGTCGCGTCCCGGCGCAGGACGTGAGGAAGTGATCAATTCCTGGAGCCCGAAGGCGGGCCCGGGTGCGGGGAGCACCCGAGGTCGCGCCGGGTTCCCCGCACTTCGACCATCCGACCGGTGCCCGCGGAGCCGCTGCCACCTGGCCGGATCGTTCAACTAGCACTGAATAGCCGGGATGTGACGCGCGGGGGGCGTGCACGTCCCGAGGGAGAAACCGGGCGGGGGGCGGGGGCCTCCCGAAGGGGGGAGGAACAGTGTTGGGCGAACACGTGGAACAACCGGCGACCTGGGGGGGTCCCGTGCAACAGGGAGGAGTGGCCAGCCCGTTTCCACCGACGCGAAGACCGCCTGCGAACGGCACGCTCGGCCAGTCCGCGAACGACTGGGAACAGCGCTACCGCCGGGCCGTGATCACCAGCGACACCCTGGCCACCGCCTTGGTCGTCCTGTCGATCGGCAACTTCTTCGGGGCCCGCGACGCCGCCAACTGGCATGAGAAGTGGGGCATCCTCACCTTCGGCACCGAACTGCTGGTGCTGGCGACCCTGACGGTGAGCCGGGCGTGGGCGCCCGCCGTACTCGGCCAGGGCGCCGAGGAGTTCCGCCGGCTCGGCCGCGCGCTGTTCACCGCGGCCGTCGTGCTGGCGCTCGGCGGGATCGCCCTGACCTCGCGCAACATCAAGCTCTGGATCTTCGTCGCGATCCCCGCGATCGGGCTCACCACGATGACCGCGCGCTACCTCCTGCGGCTGCGGCTGCACCGGCAGCGCAAGGAGGGCCACTGCCTGCGCCCGGTCCTCGCCGCCGGAAGCCCGGCCACCGTACGCGACCTGATCACCCGCACCCGCAAGTTCCCGCACCTCGGCTGGCGGGTGGACGCCGTGTGCACCACGGACGGCCCCCGGCTCGACGGCGAGGAGCTGGACGGTGTGCCGGTCGTCGGCCAACTGGCCGACGTCGCGGGCCACGTCCGCCGCGACCGCTACCGGGTCGTGGCGGTCACCCCGGACCCGCACTGGTCACCGGACCGGCTCCAGCGGCTGGCCTGGAACCTGGAGGGCAGCGACGCCGAGATGGTCGTGGCACCCGTGCTGATGGAGGTGGCGGGCCCCCGGCTGCACGTGGACGCGGTGCTCGGGATCCCGCTGCTGCGGGTCAGCATGCCGACGTTCACCGGTGGCCGCCGGGCGGTCAAGGGGGTCGTCGACCGGCTGGGCTCCGCGCTCCTGATCGTGCTGTTCGCGCCGCTGATGCTGCTCGTGGGGCTGCTGGTGCTGGCGGACAGCCGGGGCGGCGCGTTCTACCGCCAGCGCCGAGTGGGCAAGGACGGGCGGGAGTTCACCATCCTCAAGTTCCGCACCATGGTCGCGGGAGCCGACCGGGCGCGCGCCGAGCTGGCCGACCTCAACGAGGGCGCCGGTCTGCTGTTCAAGCTCCGCCGCGACCCCCGGGTGACCCGGGTGGGGGCGGTGCTGCGCCGGTACTCGATCGACGAGCTCCCGCAGCTGTTCAACGTACTGACCGGGTCGATGTCGCTCGTCGGCCCGCGCCCCCCGCTGCCGGAGGAGTCCGCCGCGTACGGCCCGGACATCCGGCGGCGGCTGCTGGTCAAGCCCGGCCTCACCGGTCTGTGGCAGATCAGCGGACGCAGCGACCTGCCGTGGGAGGAGGCGGTCCGCCTCGACCTGCGGTACGTGGAGGACTGGTCGCTCGCCCTGGACACGGTGATCCTGTGGAAGACACTGCGTGCGGTGCTCTACGGGCAGGGGGCCTACTGATGCGCGGGGGACGGCGGTTCACCGGTCCCGTGAACGTGTGGAGCGCAGGCCGCCGGGGTCTGCCCGGGGGGAGGGACGGGTCATGAGAATCAGCGTTTTCGGGCTCGGCTACGTGGGCTGTGTGTCGGCCGCGTGCCTGGCCAGCATGGGGCACGAGGTCATCGGGGTGGACGTCAACCAGGTCAAGGTCGACCTGGTCAACGACGGCAAGGCACCGGTGGTCGAGGAGCGGATCGGCGAGCTCACCGCCGAGGTCGTGCGGAGCGGGGCGCTGCGCGCCACCCGCGACGTGCGCGAGGCGATCCGGGGCAGCGAGGTGTCCCTGATCTGTGTGGGCACCCCGTCGGAGGCCAACGGCAGCCTGTGCACGACCTACTTGGAGCGGGTGACCGAGGAGATCGGTGCCGCGCTGGCCGAGCGCGGCGGACGCCACACCGTGGTGTTCCGCAGCACCATGCTCCCGGGCACCTGTCTCAACCTGCTGGTGCCGATCCTGGAGAAGAGCGTCGGCGGCACGGCCGGGGTGGACTTCGGCGTCGCGGTCAACCCGGAGTTCCTGCGCGAGGGCACCAGCGTCAAGGACTTCTTCGACCCGCCCAAGACCGTCATCGGCGAACTGGACGCGGCCAGCGGCGACGCGGTGCTCGCGCTCTACGAGGGCCTGCCCGGCGAGGTGTTCCGGGTGCCGGTCCCGACGGCCGAGGCCATCAAGTACGCGGACAACGCCTTCCACGGTCTCAAGATCGGCTTCGCCAACGAGCTGGGCGCGGTGTGCCAGGCGCTCGGCGTGGACTCGCACCAGGTGATGGACGTCTTCCTGGCCGACCGCAAGCTGAACATCAGCCCCGCCTATCTGCGGCCCGGCTTCGCCTTCGGCGGCTCCTGCCTGCCCAAGGACCTGCGCAGCCTGGTCCACGCGGCCCGGCGCGCCGATGTCTCCGTCCCCATCCTCGCCCATGTGCTGCCCTCCAACTCCGACCACCTCCAGCGCGCGGTGGACCTGGTGGAGCGCACCGGCAAGCGCCGGGTGGGCCTGTTCGGGCTGTCGTTCAAACCCGGCACCGACGACCTGCGGGAGAGCCCGCTCGTCGAGCTGGCCGAGCGGCTCCACGGCAAGGGGTACGACCTGCGGATCTACGACGCCAATGTGAGCCTGTCCCGGCTGATCGGCGCCAACCGCGAGTACATCGAGACCCGGCTGCCGCACCTCGCGCAGCTGCTCGCGGACTCCGTCGACGACGTACTGGGGCACGCCGAGGTGTGTCTGGTCGGGACCGGGGACCCGGCCGTGCTCTCGGCGCTGCCGCACGGTGACGGCCCGCTGCTGATCGACCTCATCCGCCTTCCCGACGCCGACAGGCGCCGGGCCGAACCTGGGTACGTGGGCCTTGCTTGGTGACGCAATACGTGAGGACCGGCGGAATCGGCGTGCGCTGATTCTGGTGGAGAACCTGTCGGTGCCGTTCGACCGGCGGGTGTGGCAGGAGTGCACGACCCTGCGCGACGCGGGCTGGGAGGTCCACGTCATCTGCCCCCGGGGCAGCAAGCGGGACACGGAGGCGGAGGCGGAGATCGACGGGGTGCGGATCCACCGCTACCCGCTGCGCGCCGCCACCGGCGGACCGGCCGGCTATCTGCGGGAGTACGGCACGGCGCTGTGGCACACGGCCCGGCTGGCCCGCAAGGTCGGCCCGGTCGACGTCGTCCACGCCTGCAACCCGCCGGACCTGCTGTTCCTGCCCGCGCTGTGGCTCAAGCGGCGCGGCGCCCGGTTCGTCTTCGACCAGCACGACCTGGTGCCCGAGCTGTACCTGTCCCGGTTCGACCGGGGCCAGGACCTGCTCTACCGGGGCGTGTGCGCGCTGGAGCGGATGACCTACCGGGCCGCCGACGTCGTGCTCGCCACCAACGAGAGCTACCGGGACGTCGCGGTGCGCCGGGGCGGGCGACGGCCGCAGGACGTCTTCGTGGTCCGCAGCGCGCCCCAGACCGACCGGTTCCAACCGGTGCCGCCCGAGCCGGAGTTGAAGCGCGGCAAACCGCATCTGCTCTGCTACCTCGGTGTCATGGGCCCCCAGGACGGCGTGGACTACGCCCTGCGGGCCCTGGCGAAGCTGCGCGACGAGCGCGGGCGGACCGACTGGCACGCCGTGTTCGTCGGCTCCGGCGACGCCTTCGACGCGATGGTGGAGCTCTCCGGGCGGCTCGGCCTCTCCGACCAGGTGCAGTTCACCGGGCGCATCCCGGACGCCGATCTGGTGCGCTACCTGTCCACCGCCGACGTGTGCCTCTCCCCCGACCCGCGCAACCCGCTCAACAACGTGTCGACCATGAACAAGGTCCTGGAGTACATGGCGATGGGCCGCCCGATCGTCTCGTTCGACCTGCGGGAGGCGCGGGTCTCCGCCGGTGACGCCGCCGTCTACGCGTCCGCCAACGACGAGGCCGAGTTCGCCGGGCTCATCGAGCTGCTCCTGGACGACCCGGACCGGCGGGCCCGGATGGGCAAGACCGGTCAGGAGCGGATCGGCGGCGAGCTCTCCTGGCGGAACTCGCAGACCGCGCTGCTCGCCGCGTACACCGCGGCCTGCGGCGACCGCGCCCCGGTGGCGGCGGGCGGCCGGGCCCGGGCAGGGAAGAGGCCGCGCCGTTGAGCGACGACACCATCCGCCTGGTCACGGTGGGACGGATCCTCCGTCGGCGCTGGAGGCTCCTCGCCGTCCTCACCGTGCTGGGCGCGCTCGTCGGGTACGGCGGCTCGCTGCTGTTCCCGCCCCGCTACACCGCCTCCGTGTCGGTCCTGCTGCCCGGGCAGTGGGAGGAGCGCGAGCTCCTGACCCAGGCGGAGATCGCCACCAGCTCGGCGGTGGTGGACCGCGCCGCCGCCACGCTCGGCTGGTCCGGCGTCAGCGGCGCCGAACTGCGCTCCCATGTGAGCGCCAAGGCCGCCGACGGCAACATCCTCAAGATCTCCGGCACCGCCGACAACCCGGGAAGCTCGCAGCGGCTCGCCGACCAGGTGGCCCAGCAGTTCGTCTCGTTCGCCGCCCGGCTCGCGGGCGACAGCAGCGAACCGGACACCGCGGCCGGGCCCGATTCCCTGCGCCAGCAGGTGGAGCAGACCAACCGCCGCATCACCGAGCTGGCCAACGCGGCCGACCCCGGCCGGACCGTGGAGAGCGTGCAGGCCCGCACCGAACTCGAAAAACTGCGCACCGCGCTGCAAGAGGCCATGAAGAAACTGGACCAGGTGAACCCGGCGAGCAGCAAGGCCGGGATGGTCGTCATGGGGCCCGCGCCCCGGCCGACCAGCGAGGCCCCACCCACCCGCACCCAACTCCTCGTCGGCGGCGCGCTGCTGTTCCTGCTGCTCGGGATCATCGGTCATCTGACCGCCGCGCGGATGAACCGGCGGCTGCGCTCCGAAGGGGAGATCACCACCGCGCTGGGCTCGGCGCTGCTGGGCGCCGTCGACGTGCTCGACGAGCGGTCCGCGCCCCGGCCGGAGAGCCACGGCCGCCGGGCCGTGCTGCGCCGGCTGCTCGGCACCGACACCCGGTGGGACCTGCCCAGCCCCCGGCTCTCCGGCGACGAGGCGGGCAGACAGATCCGCTACCGGCGGGTGTGCGACCGCCTGCGGGAGCGACTGCCCGCGCCCCGGCGGCTGCTGGTCGTCGTCCCCGACGGCGACGAGACCGCCCGCCGGGCGGCGGCGGAGCTGGTCGCCGAGGCGAAGAACGGCCCTCTGCTGCGGGTGGTGGACGTCACCGTGTCCCAGCCTCTGGTGCCGGACCGCGACACCGAGTCCGGTGCCGTGGTCGTGCTCAGCCCCGGCAGCTGGACCGCGGACGAGCTCGCCGGTGTCGCGGAGGCGTGCGCCGACGCGGGGCACGAGGTCGTCGGCGTCGTCGTCGCCACCACGGTCCGGGCCCGTCCGGCGCGGTCGCCCGGCCGGTCGCCGGACGACAGCGCTCCGGCGCTCGCGGTTCCCGGCCACGCGCAGGGGGGGAACGGGTGACGACCGACAGCACTGCACAGACGTCGGCCGCGGCTCCGCTGATCGATCTTCAGCCCCTGGTGGTGGCCGTCCGCAGGCGCCGCCGCCTGTGGGCCACCATGGCGCTGCTCGGTCTGCTGATCGGCGCGGCCATGACCGTCCTCATGCCCCCGCCGCCGACCGCGGTGACCAAGGTGCTCGTCACCCATCAGGAGGACCAGCCCAACGACCCCGGAACGCTGATCCGTACGGATGTCGCGCTGCTGGGCACCACCCGGATCGCCGAAGAGGCCCTGCGGGCCCTCAAGTCCCCCGACAGACCGGAGGACTTCATCGGCCAGTACCACGGCGCCGGGCTGACCAACAACCTGATGCAGATCACCGTGACCGGCGACAGCGACGCACAGGCGGTGGCCCGGGCCAAGGCGCTGGCCGACGCGTTCGTCGCGGACCACGTGAAGCGCATGCGGGACACCGCCAACGCCGAGGCGCAGGCCCTGCTCGACCAGCGCGACCGGATGCGCACCGAGCTCGCCCAGGTCAACAAGTCAATCGGGTCCCGCACCCCGGGCAGCGACCCGAAGGCGTCGGCGAACATCGAGACGCTCTTCGCCCGCCGCGCCGAACTCACCGCGCGGATCACCGACTTCGACGAGCGCGCCGCCGAGGCGCGGACCGGCACGCCCAAGCTCATCGCCGGAACGCAGATCGTGGACGCCCCGCGCGTGGTGCGGCACTCCGTGTCCAAGTCCGCGCTCACCAGCGCCGTGATCGGCCTCGTCCTGGGGCTCGTCCTCGGGCTGGTGGTGGCCTCGGTCGGCGCGGTGGTGGCGGACCGGCCCGTGCTGCGCCGGGACATCGCGGCCCATCTGGGCGCCTCGGTCATCTCCGAGCTGCCCGCGTCCTCGCGGCTCGGCCGGCTGTGGCAGCGCCGCCGGACCCGGGCGGCCCGCGAACGGCTCACCACGACACTGGCCCGTACCGTGCGCGGCTCCTCGGAACCGCTGTCGCTGCTGGAACTGGGCTGCGCCCGCAGCACCGGCGCCATCGCCCTGGCCCTGGCCGAGGCGCTGGCGGCGGACGGACCGGTGGCGATCGTGGACGGGCTGCCCGGGCTGCCGCTCGCCGACAGCGCCGGGCCGGGGGGCCCGACCGTGGTCAGCGGGGAGCGCGCCCGGGGCGGCTCGCCCGAGGAGCGCCGGTTCGGCGTCGGTTCGGTGGCGCCCGGCGCGACCTGGATCGACCTTCCCCACCTCGGCGCCCGGACCGTGCTGGTCGTACGGGCCGGGCACGGCAGTGCCGCCTGGCTGCACACCGTGGCGCGGCAACTGGCCGAGCTGGGCGTGCCGGTGATCGGTGTGGTGCTCATCGACCCCGATCCGCGCGACCGGACCGACGGCACGCTGTGGGACGGGCCGCCCACGGCGCCGCGCGGCCACAACGGGCAGGCCCGGCAGAACGAGGGGGCCGCCTCCCACCCCGTCCAGGCGGTGGGGGAAGGCCGGCGGCGGACGGAGCGGCTGCCCCGATGGGCCGCGCGGGTCCCGGACAGCGACCAGGAGGCGCGGTAGATCATGTGTGGCATCGCAGGCACGTACCGGTGGCCGGACGGGAAGGCCGTCACCGACCGGCTCACCGACACCCTCGCCCATCGCGGGCCGGACGGCGCGGGCCGCTACGGCCATCCCGCGGGGGACGGCGAAGTACAGCTGGGCCACCGTCGGCTGGCCATCATCGACCTGTCCGAGACGGGCGCCCAGCCGATGGTCTCGGGCGGTCTCGTCCTCACGTACAACGGCGAGCTCTACAACGCGCCCCAGCTGCGGGCCGAGCTGGCCGCCGCCGGGGTGCGCTTCCGCGGCACCTCCGACACCGAGGTGCTGCTGGAAGCCTGGCGGCGCTGGGGCACGGACTGTCTGCCCCGGCTGCGCGGCATGTTCGCGTTCGCGGTCTTCGACGAGCGGACCGGTGAACTGGTGCTGGCCCGCGACCAGCTCGGCATCAAGCCGCTGTTCCTGCTGCGGCGCGGCGAGGGGCTGGTGTTCGCCTCCGAGCTGAAGGCGCTGGCCGCCGTCACCGGCGGATCGCTCCAGGTGGACCCGGCGGCGCTGGTGGCCTCTCTCCTGTACTACTGGGTGCCGGACTCGCGCTGCGCCTTTCGCGAGGCGGAGAAGCTGCCGCCGGGGAGCTGGCTGCGGATGCGGCCCGACGGCCGGGTGGAGCGCGGGAAGTACTGGAACCTGAAGGACGTCGCCGCCGAGGGCCGGGAACGGGCCCGCAGCGGCGAGCGGCCGGACCTGGCCGCCGTCGTCGAGGAGTCGACCCGGCGGCACCTGCTCTCCGACGTCCCCGTGGCCACGTTCCTCTCCGGCGGTCTCGACTCCAGCTATCTGACCGCGCTGGCGGCCCGCCACCAGCCCGGGATCTCCGCCTACACGATCGGGTTCCGCGCCGAGGACGCCAAGTTCGAGGCGATGCCGGACGATCTGCGCTACGCCCGGCAGGTGGCCGAGCGGTTCGGCGTCGACCTGCACGAGATCGAGATCGCGCCGAACGTGCTCGACCTGCTGCCCCGGATGACGTACCACCTGGACGAGCCGATCGGCGACCCGGCCGCGATCAACACGTATCTGATCTGCTCGGCCGCCCGGGAGGCCGGGGTCAAGGTGCTGCTCTCGGGGATGGGCGCCGACGAGCTGTTCGCGGGGTACCGCAAGCACCTGGCCAATCTGCTGGCGCTGCGCTACCAGCGCGTGCCCCGGCCGCTGCGGCGCGGGGTGTTCGCGGCCGTGGACCGGCTGCCGGTCGCCACCGCCCGCCGGGGGTTCCGGTCGGTGCGGTTCGCCAAGCGGTTCCTCTCCTTCGCCGAGCTGCCGGAGGAGACCGCGTTCCGGCGCAGCTACACCATGTACGACCAGGACGAGCTGCTCGCCCTGATCGATCCGGACCTGGCCGGGACGGTCGACGACGTCCTGACCGAGCACGCGGACGTCTACGGGGACAACGACCTCGACGACTTCGTCAACCGCATGTGCCTGGGCGACGCCCGGATGTTCCTGCCGGGGCTGAACCTGGCGTACACCGACCGCTCCAGCATGGCCGCCTCCACCGAGGTGCGGGTGCCGTACGTGGACGTCGACGTGGTCCGGGCGGCGTTCGCCGTGCCCGGCGACCGCAAGATCGTGGGCCGGCAGGGCAAGGCTGTCCTGAAGGAGGCCGCCACCTCGGTCCTGCCCCGCGAGATCGTGTACCGGCCCAAGGGCTTGTTCAGCGCCCCGCTGCGCGCCTGGATGAGCCGGGACCTCGCGCCGCTGGTGCGCGAGGTCATCAACGACGGCGAACTCGTCCGCTCCGGGTTCCTGCGCCGTGACGCGCTGGCGCGGCTGGTGGCCGAGGACGCTGCCGGGCAGCGGGACTTCTCCAAACATCTGTGGCACGTGCTGACCCTGGAGTACTGGTATCGCGGCGCGACCTCCGGGTCCGGCCAGCACTCCCCCGTGACGGCGTAGAAACAAGAGGACTTCGGTGAAACAGGTCGTACAGAACTACAAGAGCGGCGAGCTGGCGGTGCTCGACGTGCCGGTGCCCGGATGCAAGCCGGGCGGGGTGCTGGTCCGCAGCGCCTTCTCGCTGATATCCACCGGCACCGAGATGATGAAGGTGTCCGAGGCGGGCATGTCGATGCTCGGCAAGGCCCGCTCCCGCCCCGACCAGGTGGCCAAGGTCATGCAGAGCGTGGCCACCAACGGGGTGCCCGCCACCTACCGCAAGGTGATGGGCAAGCTGGACTCCTACACCCCGCTGGGCTACTCGCTGTGCGGGGTGGTCGAGCAGGTCGGCGGCGGTGTCGACGACGTGAAGCCCGGCGACCTGGTGGCCTGCGCGGGCAACGAGCACGCGCTGCACGCCGAGCTGAACTGGGTGCCGAAGAACCTCTACACCCCGGTACCGGACGGGCTGGCGCCGCGCCACGCGGCCTTCGGCACCGTCGGGTCGATCGCGCTGCAGGGCGTGCGCCGCGGCGAGCCCCAGCTGGGCGACGTGGCCCTGGTCATCGGGCTGGGGCTGATCGGGCAGCTGGTGGTGCAGCTCCTCACCGCCGCGGGCGCCCGGGTCGTCGGGGTCGACCCCGACCCGGTCCGCTGCGAGCTGGCCACCCGGCTGGGCGCCGCGGCCTGCGGCGACCCCGAGTCCGCCGCCGTGGAGAGCGCCGTCGCCGAGCTGACCGGCGGCCACGGCGTGGACCAGGTGTATCTGGCCGCCGGGGGCGGCAGCAACCAGCCGGTGGAGCTGGCCGCCCGGCTCTGCCGGGACCGGGGCCGGGTCGTCGACATCGGCAAGTGCCGCCTGGACCTGCCGTGGAACGCGTACTACGAGAAGGAGCTCGACGTCCGGTTCTCCCGCTCCTACGGGCCCGGCCGCTACGACCCGGAGTACGAGCTGGAGGGGCGGGACTACCCGATCGGCTATGTGCGCTGGACCGAGCGCCGCAACCTGGCGTGCTTCCTCGATCTCGCCGCGCGGGGCCGCATCGACGTGGAGCCGCTGGTCTCCCACGTCGCCGACTTCGACGACGCGGTGGAGACGTACCGGAGTCTGAAGGACGGCGAACTCAAGGCCGTGGCCGTGCTGTTCCGCTATCCGGGACAGCCGCGGGAGGCGGTCCAGACGCAGGCGCCGGTGGTGGCCGTGCCCGCCGTGAAGGCGACGTCCGCTCCGGCGCGGTCCGTGCGGGGGCCGGTGCGGCTCGCCTTCGTCGGCGCGGGCAACTACGCCACCTCGATGCTGCTGCCGCACCTGGCCCGGCGCGAGGGCGTCGAGCTGTCGACGGTCGTCACCACGACGGCGCTCTCGGCGGCCAACGCGCAGCGCAAGTTCGGCTTCACCGGGGCGACCACCGACCTCGACGGCGTGCTGGGCGACAAGTCCATCGACGCGGTGTTCGTGGTCACCCGGCACAGCTCGCACGCCGAGCTGGCCCGCAAGGCGCTGCTGGCGGGCAAGACCGTGTTCGTGGAGAAGCCGCTGGCGCTCGACGAGGACGAGCTGGCCGCCGTGCTCGCGGCGGTCGAGGAGTCCGGCAACGACCGGCTCCAGGTGGGCTTCAACCGCCGGTTCGCCCCGCTGCTGCAGGAGGCCAGGACGCAGTTCGGCGACCGGACCGGTCCGGCGAGCCTGCGCTACCTGATCAACGCGGGCCGTCTCGCGCACGGCAGCTGGTACCTCCAGCAGGGCACCGAGGGCTCGCGGTTCGCGGGCGAGGGCGGCCACTTCATCGACACGGCGAGCTGGCTGCTCGGCGCCGACCCGGTGTCGGTGTACGCGGTGGCCGCGCCCGGCAACGAGGACCTCCAGATCGTGCTGGGCTACCCCGACGGCTCCACCGCCACCCTCAGCTATGTGACCACCGGCGCGCCCGGCTTCCCCAAGGAGACGCTGGACCTCGTGGCCGACGGGAAGGTGCTGCGGCTCGACGACTTCGTGCGCGCCTCGGTGCACAGCCGCAAGAAGTGGGTGAGTTCGCATCTGCCCAAGGCCCGGGACAAGGGGCAGAACGCCGAACTGGCCGCGTTCGTGCGGGCCGTGCGGACGGGTGGGCCGATGCCGGTGCCGCTGGAGTCGCTGGTCGCCACCACCGCGGCCACCCTCGCCGTGCACCGGAGCCTGGCCGAGGGCGCACCGGTGACGCTGGCGGCGGCCCGATGACCATGAGCGCGGCCTGGTACCTGCGGCGGCTGTCCCGGATGGGGCCGCGGGAGGTCGGCGGCCGGGCGGGCGACGCGCTGCGCCGGCGCCGCTGGCGGTCGGAGCGGCCCGAGTGCCCGGCCGTGACCGGCGCCCGGTTCACCGCGGTCCTGCCCGCCGGGGCGATCGCCGCGGTGCCGCCGGACGCCGCGAAGCGCCTGGTGGCCGAGGCGGACCGGCTGATGGAGGGGCACGCCGAGTTCTTCGGGGTGGACCGCCACGACCTGGTGGATCCGGACTGGTGGTGCGACCCGAGGACGGGCCGCCGGGCCCCCTGGGGGTACGCCTTCGACGTGCCTTACCGCGACGAGGACGCGGTCGGCGACATCAAGCAGATCTGGGAGCCGTCCCGGCACCAGTACCTCACGGTGCTCGCCGCCGCCTACGCGGTCACCGGCGACGAGCGGTACGCCGAGCGGGTCGCCGGGCATCTGCGGCTGTGGTGGACGGCCAACCCCCCGCTGCGCGGGGTGCACTGGATCAGCGGCATCGAGCTGGGCATCCGGCTGGTGTCCTGGGTGTGGATCCGCCGCCTGCTGGACGGCTGGCCGGGCGCGGCCGACCTGTTCGAGGAGAACCCGGTGGCCCGGAACCAGATCTGGCACCACCAGCGCTGGCTGGCCGCCTTCCCCAGCCGGGGGTCCTCGGCCAACAACCACGTCGTCGCCGAGGCCGCCGGGCAGTTCGCCGCGGCCTGCGCGTTCGGGTGGTTCCCCTCCTCCGCGCGCTGGCGCGCCGACGCGCTGCGCTCGCTGGAGCGGCACCTGCGCGCCAACACCTTCCCCTCCGGGCTCAACCGCGAACTGGCCACCGAGTACCACGGGCTGGTCCTCGAACTCGGGCTGGCCGCGCTGGCCGAGGCGGACGCGGCCGGTGTCCCGGTCCCGTCGACCGTACGGCTGGTGCTGCTGCGGATGACGGACGCGCTCGCGGCCGTGGTGGACAACCGGTTGCGGCCACCGCGCCAGGGCGACGCGGACGACGGGTACGGGCTGGTCGTGGACGGCGCGGGCACCGACCGGTGGGGCTCACTGCTCGCCACCGGCGGCGCGGTGTTCGGCCGGCTCGCCTGGTGGCCACGGGTGCCCGGCACCGATGTGCGCACCCCGCTGCTGGCCGCGCTGGTCCGCCCGTACGGCAAGGCGGGATCGGTACCGGCGGTGACCCGCCCGGCGAGCCGCCCCGGGCACTTCGCGGACGCGGGGCTCACCGTTCTGCGCGGCCCGGGAGAGATCTGGTGCCGGTGCGACGGCGGCCCGCACGGCTTCCTGTCGATCGCCGCGCACGCCCACGCGGACGCGCTGTCGCTTGAGGTGCGGCACGACGGCGTCGACGTGCTCGCCGACCCGGGCACGTACTGCTACCACGGGCAGCCCGAGTGGCGGCGCTACTTCCGCTCGACGCTGGGCCACAACACGCTGGAGCTGGACGGCGAGGACCAGTCGCTCTCCGGCGGCCCGTTCCTGTGGACCCGGCACGCCCGCAGCCGCGTCCTGGCCGCCGACACGTCCGGCGGGTCGGGGGTGGCCCGCTGGTCGGCCGAGCACGACGGCTACCGGTCCGCCACCCATCGGCGACGGGTGGAACTGACCGCCGTGACACGGCAGTTGCGGGTGGTGGACGAGGTGCGCGGCGACGGCCGCCGCGAGGTGCGCCTGGCGTTCCACCTGGGCCCGGCGATCGCCGTGGAGCTGGTGGAGAACCGGGCGGAGCTCACCTGGACCCGGGACGGCGAGGACCGCTCGGCGGTGCTCGAACTGCCCGGCCAGCTGCGCTGGCGGGCGCACCGCGGCGAGAGCGAGCCGCCGCTGGGCTGGTACTCCCCGGGGTTCGGGCGCAAGGAGCCCGCCACCACGCTGGTCGGCACCGGATTCGCCGACGGGGCGCGGGAGTTCACGACCGTACTCGGATTCCACGGCTAGGGCGGAGGGAGGACACGTGGGGATCATGTGGCGGCACTGGGCGCTGCCCGCGGCGCTGCTGACGCTCGCCCTGCCGGCGGCGACCGGCTGCACCAGCACGCCGGGCGACCCCGCGGCGCAGCCGACCGACCGGCTGTCCACGTCCACGTCCGTGGCCCGGGTCTGCGCCAAGCCGCCGGCCGGGCCCGCGCGGGCACCGGCGGGCGCGGTGGAGGTCGACCCGGCGACGGCGGGCGACCTCGCCACGAAGACCAAGAGCAGCCCGGCGCACACCACGTTCTGGCTGGGGCCGGGCACGCACCGGCTGGCGCCGGACCGCTACGCCCAGGTCGTGCCCAAGGACGGGGACACCTATATCGGTGCGCCCGGCGCGGTGCTCGACGGCCGGGGGACCAACCAGTACGCGTTCGGCGGCACCGCCCAGGACGTCACCCTGCGCTATCTGACCGTCCAGGGCTTCACCGCGCCGCAGAACGAGGGCGTGGTCAACCACGATTCGGCCGACGGGTGGGTCGTCGAGCACTCGGCGATCCAGCACAACTCCGGCGCCGCGCTGATGGCCGGGGCCCGTCAGCAGGTGCGCGCCAACTGCCTGCGCGGCAACGGCCAGTACGGCCTCAACGCGTACAAGGACGGCGCGCCCCTCACCGGCCTGGTGATCGAGGGCAACGAGATCGTCGGCAACAACACCGACGACTGGGAGCGGCGCAAGCCGGGCTGCGGCTGCACCGGGGGCGCCAAGTTCTGGGCCGTCAACGGCGCGGACGTACGCGGCAACTGGGTGCACGACAACCGCGGGCCCGGGCTGTGGGCGGACACCAACAACAACGACTTCCGCATCGAGAACAACGTGCTCGAAGCCAACGACGGGGCCGCGCTCATCTATGAGACCAGCTACAACGCGGTCATCCGCGACAACACGATCCGGCGCAACAACTGGGTGGAGGGCCGCAAGTACGCCGACCGGGGCGACTCGTTCCCGTATCCGACCATCTACCTCTCCGAGTCCGGCGGCGAGCCACGGATCAAGGCCCGCACCAACAAGATCGAGATCTATCGGAACGTGCTGGAGAACAACTGGTCCGGCATCACCCTGTGGGAGAACGCCGACCGGTTCTGCAACAGCCCGGCCAACACCTCCTCCGGCGACTGCACCCTGCTGGTGCCGCACGCCGACCGGTGCGCGCGTCCGGCGATCACGAGCGCGCCGCTCTACACGGACTGCCGGTGGAAGACCCAGCGGGTGGACATCCACGACAACCGCTTCCTGCTGGACACCTCCGTCGTCGACTGCACGGCCAAGTGCGACCGCATGGCGGTGCTGGCCAACTACGGCACCTACCCGGACTGGTCGCCGTACCAGGGCGAGCGGGTGGCGGACTCCATCACCCTCAAGCAGCAGAACCGCTGGCACGACAACACCTACATCGGGCCGTGGAAGTTCACCGTCCACGACCCGAGCCGGGTCCTCGACTTCGTGCAGTGGCAGAGCACTCCCTACCAGCAGGACCTGGGGAGCACCTTCACCCCGGCGGCGGGTGGTTGAGATGGACCGGCACGCGATGCGCGGCGGACCGGACACCGGCGACGGGCGGACGGAGGCCGCCCCGCGCCCGGCCGGGGCGCCGAGGGCGGTCGGGATCGTCTGGGGGCTGCTGATCCTCAACACGCTCGGCTCCACCGGGGCGAAGACCATCGTGCCGCTGCCGCGCTCCCTGATCCAGCTGGTCACCATGGGTTCGCTGGTCGCCGCGTTCGCGCTGGCGCTCGCCGTCAACCTGCGGCTGCGCATCCGCTCCAGCTCGTTCCTGCTGCTGCTCACGCTGCTGCTGGTGCCGAGCCTGATCTCCAGCGCGCATCTGGAGTCCGGGTTCGGCGCGCTGTTCCGGTGCGGCCGGCTGATGCTGTTCGTCGCCACGCTGTGGCTGCTCAGCCGCTGGTGGGACGGCGGCTCGACGTTCGTGCGGCACCACATCCGCATGTACTTCGCCGTCCTCGGCTCGGTGGCCGCCGGGCTGCTCGTCTCCCCGGGCGCGGCCCTGCCCGACCTCTACGGCGGACGTCTGGTCGGCGCGCTGTGGCCGCTCACACCGCCGCAGATCGGCCAGTACGCGGCGGTGATCATCGGGCTGAGCGTGCTGCTCCTGCTGGGCCGCGAGACCGACCGGAAGAGCGCCGCGCTGGTCATCGTGCCCTCGCTCGTCCTGCTCGTGCTCACCCACACCCGCACGGCCACGCTCGGCCTGATCATCGGTCTGCTGCTGGCGATCGGCTCGCTCGTGCTGACCAGCGCCGCCGCCCGCCGCTTCTTCTCCTGGGCGGTGCTGTGCGCCCTGGTGGCCGCGGTGGCGCTCAGCTCCCTGCTCCAGGCATGGTTCCTGCGCGGCCAGGACAAGGAGAACTTCTCCAGCCTCACCGGCCGGGCCAAGGTCTGGGACGCCCTGCTGGCCGCGCCCCGGACGCCCGTGGAGCAGGTGTTCGGGGTGGGCCTGGGCGACAAGTCGTTCGGCGGGCTGCCCATCGACAACAGCTGGCTGGCCGTCTACAACGAGCAGGGCCTGGCCGGGATCGGCCTGGTGGCGGCGGTCTTCCTGGTCCTGGGCGGCGTCGCGCTGCTGCGCCCGCCGTCGCTGTCGAGGGCCTGCGCGATCTTCCTGATCAGCTACTGCGCGATCGCCTCGTACACCGAGGCCGGGCTGGGTGACGCCTCGCCGTACCTGCTGCATCTGACCGTCGCCGCCTCCCTGCTGGCGGCACCCGGCGCGGCCACGGCCCCGTCGGCATCCGCAGTTCCCCGACGACACGTCCCGCGCTGGACCCGGGATCGGAGGTGACCCCCACCATGCACGTCCTCGTGGTGCACAACCGCTACTCCTCGGCGCAGCCGAGCGGGGAGAACAAGGTCGTCGACCAGGAAGTGGAGCTGCTGCGCGCGGCGGGCCACCGGGTCGGCCTCTTCGAGCGGCGCAGCGACGACATCGCAGCGCGCTCGCTGCCGTCCAAGGCCGCGCTGCCGCTGCTCGTGCCCTGGAACCCGGCGGTCCGCAAGGAGCTGGCCGCCCGGCTGCGCGCCGAGCGGCCGGACGTGGTCCACGTCCACAACGTCTTCCCGCTGCTGTCGCCCGCGGTGCTCGCCGCGTGCGCCGACGCCGGGGTGCCCGCCGTCGCCACCCTGCACAACTACACCCAGGTGTGCCCGCCCGGCACGCTCCAGCGGGACGGCGCGCCCTGCACCGAGTGCGTGGGCGCGACGCCGCTGCCCGCCGTGCGGCACGGCTGCTACCGCGGCTCCCGGCTCGCGACGGTGCCGCTCGCGGTCAGCCTGTCGGTCAACCGGCGCCGCTGGTGGTCCGGCGTGGAGCGGTTCTTCTGCATCTCCGCGGCGCAGCGCGACGTGCTGGTGCGGGCGGGCATGCCGGCGGAGCGGCTGGCCGTGAAGCACAACTTCGTGCCCGAGCCGGGCGTGCACCGGGAGGGCGACGGCGAGCACGTGCTGTATCTGGGGCGGCTCGCGGAGGCCAAGGGCGTACGGCTGCTGATGGCCGCCTGGGACGCGCTCGCCGCCGACGGCGGGGTGGGCGTGCCGCTCGTGATCGCCGGAACGGGACCGCTGGAGGCGGAGGTCACCGCGTGGGCGGCGGGCCGCGACGACGTGCGGTTCGTCGGCCTGTACGACACGGACCAGTGCCGGCGGGCCGTCGCCCGCTCGGTCGCCGTGGTGGCCCCCTCGACGTGGCTGGAGGCGTTCGGCCTGGTGGTGGTGGAGGCGATGGCGGCGGGCGTCCCGGTCGTCGCCGCCGGGCACGGCGCCTTCACCGAACTCGTCGAGGACGGGGTGACCGGGCTGCTGCACCGGCCGGGCGAGGCCGCCTCGCTGGCGTCGTGCCTGCGCCGGATCACGGCCGGACCGGCCGTCAACCAGGAGATGGGCCGGGCGGCCCGGAGCCGGTACGAGCGGGGCTTCAGCCCGGCCGTCGGCCTGGAGCGCCTGGTGGAGGAGTACCGGACCGCGATCGCGGGTCGGTCAGCACATGCTCGCGACGGGGACGTCCGCGCGGGCAGGGGGGATGGGGGCAGTAAATGACACATTGCCGACTGTGCGGCTCGGAGGCGATGGCGAGCGTCGTCGACCTCGGGGCGACGCCACCGTGCGAGAGCTTCCTCGCCGCGGAACAACTGGATCTCGCGGAGCCCGCGTATCCGCTGCACCTGCGGGTCTGCACCGACTGCTGGCTGGCGCAGATCCCGCCGCTGATCACGCCGGAGGACACGTTCAGCGAGTACGCGTACTTCTCCTCGTACTCGACGTCGTGGGTGGAGCACGCGCGCGCCTTCGTCGCCGGCGCGGTGGAGCGGGTGGGGCTCGGCCCCGACGCCTTCGTGGTCGAGGTCGCCAGCAACGACGGATATCTGCTGCGGCACGTCGTGGACCGGGGGATCCGCTGCCTGGGCATCGAGCCGTCGGTGAACGTCGGAGCCGCCGCGCGCGAGGCGGGCGTGCCCACGCTCACCGAGTTCCTGGGGCCCGGCACCGGCGCGGCCGTCCGCGCCGAGCACGGCCCGGCGGACCTGGTGGTCGCCAACAACGTGTACGCGCACATCCCCGACGTGGTCGGGTTCACCCAGGGGCTGCGCGCCCTGGTCGCCGACGACGGCTGGGTCTCCATCGAGGTGCAGCACCTGCTGACCCTGATCGAGGAGAACCAGTACGACACGATCTACCACGAGCACTTCCAGTACTACACGGTCGCCGCCGCCGCGCGGGCGCTGGCGAGCGGCGGGCTCACCCTCGTGGACGTCGAGCTGCTGCCCACGCACGGCGGCTCGATCCGGCTGTGGGCCCGGCCGGCCGAGGTGGCGGGCGCGCCGAGCCGGCAGGTGGCCGAGGTGCTGGACCGGGAGAAGGCGGCCGGGCTCCAGGAGCTGTCCGGGTACACCGAGTTCTCCGCGCGGGTGGCCAAGGTGCGCCGCGACCTCCTCAAGTTCCTGATCGAGGCGGCCGAGCGCGGTGAGACGGTGGTCGGCTACGGCGCCCCCGGCAAGGGCAACACCCTGCTCAACCACTGCGGCATCCGGCCCGACCTGCTCGCGTACACGGTCGACCGCAACCCCTACAAGCACGGCAGGTTCACCCCGGGCACCCGGATTCCCGTCCTCGCGCCCGAGCGGATCGCCGCGGACAAGCCGGACTACGTCCTGATCCTGCCGTGGAACCTGCGGGCCGAACTGGTCGAGCAGCTGTCCTATGTGCACGAGTGGGGCGGCCGACTGGTCTTCCCCATACCGGAACTGAGCATTGTCGAGGCGAAGTCATGAAGGTCGTTCTTTTCTGCGGCGGTTACGGGCTGCGCATGCGCAACGGTGACTCCGACGACATGCCCAAACCGATGGCGATGGTCGGACCCCGGCCGCTGATCTGGCACGTCATGCGCTACTACGCGTACTTCGGGCACAAGGAGTTCATCCTGTGCCTGGGATACGGGGCCCATCACATCAAGGACTTCTTCCTCAACTACCAGGAGACGACGTCCAACGACTTCGTCCTGTCCAACGGGCGCGTCGACCTGCTGTCCACCGACATCGCCGACTGGAAGATCACCTTCGCGCAGACCGGCACCGAGTCGCCCATCGGCGAGCGGCTGCGCCGGGTGCGGCACCATCTGGACGGCGACGAGATGTTCCTCGCCAACTACGCCGACGTGCTCACCGACGCCCCGCTGCCGGAGATGATCGACCGGTTCGAGCGGCGCGACGCCGGCGCGTCGATGATGGTGGTCCCGCCGCAGTCCTCGTTCCACTGCGTGGAGCTGGGCGACGACGGCCTGGTGGGGGGCATCACCGCGGTCGGCGAGCTGCCGCTGTGGGAGAACGGCGGCTACTTCGTGCTGCGCCAGGAGGTCTTCGACCACATCCCCGAGAACGGCGACCTGGTGGCCGACGGATGCACCGGACTGGCCAAGCAGGGACGGCTGGTGGCGCACCAGCACCGCGGTTTCTGGAAGCCGACCGACACCGTCAAGGAGCGGGCCGCGCTCGACGCCTCCTACGCCCGGGGCGACCGCCCGTGGGCCGTGTGGGAGCGCGGCGGCGCGGACGCGGGCACCAGAGCGAGGACCGCGTGATCCGGCTCGGCACCGGACGCCTGGACCGGATCGTCGCGGTCGGCGCCCACTGCGACGACATCGCCATCGGCGCGGGCGGCACCCTGCTCACCCTGTGCCGCGCGCATCCGGGCGTGCGCGTCGAGGCGCTGGTGCTCTCCGGCGGCGGCAGCGAGCGCGAGGAGGAGGAGCGGGCCGCGCTGGCCGCCTTCTGCCCGGGTGCCGAACTCGGCCTGACCGTGCTGAAGTTGCCGGACGGACGGCTGCCCGCGCGGTGGGAGGAGGCCAAGGCCGCGGTGGAGGAGCTGCGCTCGCGGTGCGAGCCGGACCTGATCCTGGCGCCGCGCACCGACGACGCGCACCAGGACCACCGGGGCCTGGCGCGGCTGGTGCCCACCGCGTTCCGCGACCACCTCGTGCTCGGCTACGAGATCGTCAAGTGGGACGGGGACCTCGGCCGCCCGGTGGCCTACCAGCCGCTGTCGACCGAGACCGCCGAGGAGAAGGTGCGGCTGCTGCAGGAGCACTACCCCTCGCAGCGGCACCGGCCCTGGTACGACCGGGAGGCTTTCCTGGGCCTCGCACGCATCCGCGGTATCGAATGCCACGCGCGTTACGCCGAGGCGTTCGCCGTCACCAAACTCACTCTCGACCTGGGGGAATGAACCTTGCGCGTACTGCTGACCGGACACCAGGGCTACCTGGGCACCGTGATGGCCCCGGTCCTGGCCGCGGCCGGGCACGAGGTCGTCGGGCTCGACTCCGGCCTCTTCGCCGACTGCGTCCTGGGCCCGCCGCCCGCCGACCCGGCCGGACACCGGGTGGACCTGCGGGACGTCACGGCCGAGCACGTGGCCGGGGTGGACGCCGTGATCCATCTGGCCGCGCTCTCCAACGACCCGCTGGGCTCGCTGGCGCCCGAGCTCACCTACGACATCAACCACCACGCGTCCGTACGGCTGGCGCGGCTGGCCCGCGAGGCCGGTGTGCGGCGCTTCCTGTACGCCTCGACGTGCTCGGTGTACGGGGCCGCGGGCGGCGGCGAGCTGGTGGCCGAGGACGCCCCGCTGCGGCCGGTGACGCCGTACGCGGAGTCCAAGGTGCGGGTGGAGGGCGATCTGCACGATCTGGCCGACGGCGACTTCAGCCCGGTGTACATGCGCAACGCCACCGCCTTCGGCTACTCCCCCCGGCTGCGCGCGGACATCGTCCTGAACAACCTGGTGGGCCACGCGCTGCTCTCCGGCGAGGTCCTGGTGCTCTCCGACGGCACCCCCTGGCGCCCGCTGGTGCACGCGGCCGACATCGCGCGGGCCTTCACGGCCGCGCTGGAGGCGCCGCGCGAGGCGGTGCACGACCGGGCGTTCAACATCGGCAGCGAGACCAACAACGTCACGGTGGCCGAGATAGCCGAGCGGGTGGCCGACGCGGTGTCCGGGGCGAAGGTGCGGATCACCGGGGAGAACGGCGCCGACCCGCGCTCCTACCGCGTGGACTTCTCCCGCTTCCGCGCGGCGGTCCCCGGCTTCGACTGCGAGTGGACGGTCGAGCGGGGCGCGCGCGAACTCGCCGACGCCTACCGCGAGTTCGGGCTGACCAAGGAGGGCTTCGAGCAGCGCTTCACCCGTCTGGCCGTGCTGCGCGCGGCCTCCGGGGCGGGCACCGTCGACGACACCCTGCGGTGGCGCCGATGACCACGGTCGGCGCACAGATGCACGCCCTGGTGGAACGGCTGTACCCGCTGTGCCGGAGCATCACCGGCGACGGTGTGCGCGCCACCCTGGACATCGTCGGGGAGTACGTTCCGCTCCAGGTCCACGAGGTGGCGACGGGGACGCAGGTGCTCGACTGGACGGTTCCGCAGGAGTGGAACATCAAGGACGCGTACGTCGCCGACGCCTCGGGCCGCCGGGTCGTCGACTTCGCCGCGTCCAGCCTGCACGTGCTCGGCTACAGCGTGCCGGTGTCGGCGACCATGCCGCTGGCCGAACTGCGCCCGCATCTGCACACCCTGCCGGAGCACCCGGCCTGGGTGCCGTACCGCACCAGCTACTACCAGCCGGAATGGGGTTTCTGCCTGGCCCAGGAGACCCTGGACGCGCTGCCCGAGGGCGACTACGAGGTGTGCGTCGACTCCACGCTCGCCGACGGCCACCTCACCTACGCCGAGCACGTCGTGCCCGGCCGGACCGCCGACGAGGTGATCGTCTCCTGCCACGTCTGCCATCCGTCGCTGGCCAACGACAACCTGGCCGGCATCGCGGTGGCGGTGTTCCTGGCCAGGGCGCTCGCGGAGCGGAACCCCCACTACACCTACCGGTTCGTCTTCGCGCCCGGCACCATCGGGGCGATCACCTGGCTGGCCCGCAACGCGGAGCGGATCGACCGGGTCAAGCACGGTCTGGTGCTGGCCTGCGCCGGTGACCGGGGGCAGTTGACGTACAAGCAGAGCAGGCGCGGCGACGCGGAGATCGACCGGGTGCTGCGGCACGTCCTCGCGGAGTCCGAACGCCCGCACCAGATCAAGGAGTTCACTCCGTACGGCTATGACGAGCGGCAGTACTGCTCGCCCGGGTTCGACCTCGGCGTGGGCTCGCTCAGCCGGACCCCGTACGCCGGGTATCCCGAGTACCACACCTCGGCCGACAACCCGGACTTCGTCTCCCCGGAGGCGATGGCGGACACCCTGGCGGTGTGCCGCGAGGCGTTCTCCGTACTCGACCGCAACCGGCGGTACGTCAACCTCAGCCCGTACGGCGAGCCGCAGTTGGGGCGGCGCGGGCTGTACGACGCGCTCGGTGGCCGCAGCGACACCAAAGAGGCGCAGATGGCCATGTTGTGGGTGCTCAGCCTCTCCGACGGCGAGTGCTCGCTGCTGGACGTCGCCGAACGGTCCGGGCTGCCGTTCGAGACCGTCGCCGCCGCGGCCGACGCGCTGCGCGGCGCCGATCTGATCAAGGCGTGACGCGGATGACCGCGGAGAGCGAGGAGACGATGGCCGCGGCGGCCCAGGCGGGGCCCGCCCGGTCGACCGCCAAGCGGGCCATGTTCGGCCGGCTGTCCTGGGGCCTGGCCGACCAGGCGGCCTCCAGCATGTCCAACTTCGCGGTGGGCATCTATGTGGCGCGCTCGCTGGGGCCGGCCGCGTTCGGCGTCTTCAGCCTGGTGTGGGTGACCTACGGCGTGGTGCTCAACGTCTCCCGGGGGCTGGCCACCGACCCGCTGGTGGTCCGCTTCAGCGCCGTGCCGCGGGAGTCCTGGCGCGCGGCGGTGGCCCGCTCGTCGGGGACCGCGCTCGGCGTCGGCACCGCGCTCGGCGCGGTGTGCCTGGCGGTCGGGCTCTGCCTGGGCGGCAGCGTGGGGCCCGCGTTCACCGTCCTGGGCGTCGTGCTGCCCGCGCTGCTGCTCCAGGACTCCTGGCGGTACGCGTTCTTCGCGTCCGGCGCCGGGCAGAAGGCGTTCGTCAACGACGTCGTGTGGGGCGTCGCCCTCGTCCCGGCCCTGGTGGTGGCGGCCCAGGTGGACAGCGTGGCCGCCTTCGTGCTCGCCTGGGGCGCCTCCGCCGGGGTGGCCGCGGCCTACGGCTGCCTCCAGAGCGGCATCCGCCCCCGCCCCGCCGAGGCGCGGGGGTGGCTGCGCGAACAGCGCGACCTGGGCTACCGCTATCTGGTCGAGAACGTCAGCCTCAGCGGCGCGAGCCAGCTGCGGGCGTACGGGCTCGGTGTGATCGTCGGGGTCAGCGCGGTCGGCGCGGTGCGCGGCGCCGAACTGCTGCTCGGCCCGTTCCTCGCCGTACTGATGGGGCTGTCGCTGGTCACGGTCCCGGAGGCGGCGCGCGTGCTGCGGCAGGCCCCGCACCGCCTCGGCTCGTTCTGTCTGATGCTGGGCGGCGGGCAGGCCGCCGCGGCACTGCTGTGGGGCGGGGCGCTCCTGGTGATGCCCGACCGGCTCGGCGAACTGGCGCTGGGCAGCGTCTGGCACGCCTCCTCGCACCTCGTCCTGCCGGTCACCCTCGCCGTCGCGGGCGCGGGCCTCGGCACCGGCGCGGCGGCCGGGCTGCGGGCGCTCGGCGCGGCCCGGCTCAGCCTGCGCTGCCAGCTGATCGCCTCCGTCTGCTACGTCAGCGGCGGGCTCGGCGGGGCGGCCCTGGCGGGCACGGCCGGCTCGGCCTGGGGCGTCGCCACCGCCACCGTCGGCAGCTCGGCCGTGTGGTGGCTGCACCTGCGCGGCGCCCTGCGCGCGCACCATCACCAAACCATCCCCGAAGTGAGGACCCCATGACCGCCCACCCCAGGCTGAGCATCGGCCTGCCCGTGTACAACGGCGAGGAGTACCTGGCCGAGTCGCTCGACGCGCTGCTCGGCCAGACGTACGAGGACTTCGAGCTGGTCATCTCCGACAACGCCTCGACCGACGGGACCGAGGACCTCTGCCGCCGCTACGCCGCGAAGGACTCGCGCATCCGCTATCTGCGCCTGCCCCGCAACATCGGCGCCACCCCGAACCACAACCGGGTGTTCGCCCAGTCCCGCGGCGAGCTCTTCAAGTGGGCCTCGCACGACGACCTGTACGCCCGGGACCTGCTGCGGCGCTGTGTGGAGGCGCTGGACGAGCGGCCGGACGTGATCCTCGCCCACTCCGACCAGGCGGTGATCGACGGCGACGGGCGGCTGAAGGTCCCCTACGAGTACAAGATCTCCACGGATTCGCCGCGCGCGCCGGAGCGCTTGCGCGGTCTGCTCTTCGAGCCCGGCGGCGACGACTTCTACGGGGTGCTCCGTGCCGACGTGCTGCGCCGGGTGAAGCCGCTCGACAGCTACCACCACGCGGACCGCACCTTCGTCGCCGAGATCGCCCTGCACGGGCGCTTCCACCAGGTGCCGGAGCTGCTGTACTTCCGCCGCGACCACCCCACCCGCGCCGAGCGGGCGAACCCCTCCAAGCGCGCCCGGTGCGTCAACCTGGACCCGCGCCGGGCGGGCCCGCTCCACCCGACGCCCCGGCTGCTGGCCGAGTACGTCGCGGGCTTCGTCGCGGCGATCCGGCGGGCGCCGCTCTCCTCGGCCGACCGGCGCGCCTGCTACCGCCATCTGTCGGCGTGGATGGCCAGCCGGGCCCGGCCGGGCGCGGGCGAGCGGGTCGAGGACCGCGCCCCCGTCGACCCCGGCCGCATCGACGTCGACATCGACGCCGTCGTCGCCGGGCGCGAGGGGCGGCGGCCATGACGTCCGTGCGCCGACGCCCTTTGAGGGTCGGGGTGTTCGGGCTGCTCGGCTCCGGCAACCTCGGCAACGACGGGTCGCTGGAGGCCGTCCTCGGATATGTGCGCGCCCGGCACCCGGAGGCGGTCGTGGACGCGCTGTGCGGCGGCCCCGAGGCGGTCCGGGCGCGGTTCGGGATCGCCGCGACACGGCTGCACTGGTACCGCGGCGAGTACCGGACCGCGTCGCGCGCGGGCGCGGTCGCGGGCAAGGCGGCGGGCAAGCTCGTCGACGTCTTCCGCACCGCCTCCTGGGTGCGGCGGCACGACGTGGTGATCGTGCCGGGGATGGGCGTCCTGGAGGCCACCCTGCCGCTGCGGCCGTGGGGCTTCCCGTACGCGCTGTTCCTGCTCTGCGCCTCCGGCCGGGCGTTCGGCACCAGGGTCGCGCTGGTCAGCGTCGGCGCCGCCGAGATCCGCGACCGGCCGACCCGCGCCCTGGTGCGCTGGTCGGGGCGGCTGGCCGCCTACCGCTCCTACCGGGACGCCCCGTCCCGCGCCGCCATGCGGGCGATGGGCGTGGACACCTCGCGCGACGAGGTCTACCCGGACGTGGCGTTCGCCCTGCCCGCTCCCCCGGCCGGCCCTCCCGGAACCCCGGGCCTGGTCTGCGTCGGGGTGATGGCCTTCCACGGCGGCAACGACGACCGGGCGCAGGCCGAGGAGATCCACCGGCGCTACCTCGACGGGACGATCCGTTTCGTGCGCGCGCTGGTCGAGGCGGGCCGGCCGGTCCGGCTGCTCACCGGTGACGGGGTCGACCGGCCGGTGGTCACCGCGATCCTGGAAGCGGTCGGCTCGCCGCTGCTCACCGCCGCCGAACCGGCCTCACTGGCCGATCTGATGACGGAGATGGCCGCCGCCGACACCGTGGTGGCGACCCGCTACCACAACCTGATCTGCGCCCTGAAGACCGGCACGCCGACGCTCGCCCTGACCTATGCGGCCAAGAGCGACGCGCTCATGGACCGGATGGGCCTCGGCGCGTACTGCCATCCGGCGCGCGCGGTCGACGCCGACCGGCTGCTGGAGCAGTTCCGGTCGCTGGAGAAGCAGTCGGCCGAGCTGCGCGAGACCCTCGTCGAGCGCAACCAGGCCGCCGTACGGCAGCTGGACGACCAGTTCGCCGCCCTGGACTCGGTGCTGTTCGCGGCGACCGACCACGCACACGCGCAGCGGGAGAGCACATGAAGGTGACCGAAGTCCCCACGATCGACGGGGCGTTCCTGTTCGAGCCGACGCCCTACGCCGACGAGCGCGGCTTCTTCTGCCGCACCTTCGACGCCGACGTGGTGCGCTCGGCCGGCCTGGATCCGCACGCCTTCCTCCAGGACAGCGTGTCCCGCTCGGCCCGGGGCGTGCTGCGCGGTCTGCACCTGCGCTCCGGCGCCGGGGAGGCCAAGCTCGTGCGCTGCTCGTACGGGAGGATCTTCGATGTCGTCGTGGACCTGCGGGCGGACTCGCCGACCTATCTGGGCCGCGCCTTCTTCGAGCTGTCCGGCGAGACGCAGGCCACCCTGTACATCCCGGCGGGCTGCGCGCACGGCTTCCAGGCCCTGACGGAGACCGCCGACACCTCGTACCGGATCGACCGGCCGCATGATCCGGCCGAAGACGTGACGATCGCCTTCGACGACCCGGAACTCGCCATTCCGTGGCCGCTGCCGGTCACTTCCGTCTCCCCGCGTGACCGGGAGGCCCCAAACCTTGCGGAGGTCCTGAAGCAACAGATGAGGTGAGGCCATGGACAGCGAACACACTGCACACACCGAAGAGTTCCACCTGCCCCGGTCACGGAGGGCGAACGAACGGCTGCACGCGATGATCCCCGGCGGCGCCCACACCTACGCCAAGGGCGACGACCAGTATCCCGAGGGTCTGGCCCCGGTCATCAGCCACGGCCGCGGCGCCCATGTGTGGGACGTCGACGGCAACCGCTACATCGAGTACGGCTCCGGTCTTCGGTCGGTCAGCCTCGGCCACGCCCACCCGCGCGTGGTCGAGGCGGTGCGGCGGGAGCTCGACCGCGGCAGCAACTTCGCCAGACCGTCCATAGTGGAGGTCGAGGCGGCCGAGCGCTTCCTGGCCACCGTGCCGACCGCCGAGATGGTGAAGTTCGCGAAGAACGGCTCCGACGCCACCACCGCCGCGGTGCGGCTGGCCCGCGCGGCCACCGGGCGGGCGCGGGTGGCGATCTGCGCCGACCATCCGTTCTTCTCCGTCGACGACTGGTTCATCGCCACCACGCCGATGGCCGCGGGCATCCCGGCGACCACCACCGACCTGACCGTCTCCTTCCCGTACGGGGACCTGGCCGCCACCGAGCAGTTGCTCGACCGGCACCGGGGCGAGATCGCCTGTCTGATCCTCGAACCCGCCACGCAGAGCGAGCCGCCGCCCGGCTACCTCGCCGGACTGCGCGAGCTGGCCGACCGGCACGGCTGCGTCCTGGTCTTCGACGAGATGATCACCGGTCTGCGCTGGTCGGCGGCGGGCGCCCAGGGCCTGTACGGCGTGGTGCCCGACCTCTCCACGTTCGGCAAGGCGCTCGGCAACGGGTTCGCCGTCTCCGCGCTGGCGGGGCGCCGCGACCTGATGGAGCTCGGCGGGCTGCGCGACACCCGCGAGCGGGTCTTCCTGCTGTCGACCACGCACGGCGCGGAGACGCACTCGCTGGCCGCCGCGATGGCCGTCCAGAGCACCTATGTGGAGGAGGGCGTCACCGCGCGGCTGCACGCCCTGGGCGACCGGCTGGCCGCCGGGGTCCGCGCCGCCGCGGCCGGAATGGGCGTCGGCGAGCACGTCCTCGTCCGGGGCCGGGCCAGCAACCTGGTCTTCGCCACCCTGGACGGGAACCTGCGGCCCTCGCAGGAGTACCGCACGCTGTTCCTGCGCCAACTGCTCGCGGGCGGGGTGCTGGCGCCGTCGTTCGTGGTGAGCAGCGCGCTCGACGACGCCGACATCGACCACACGGTCGAAGTGGTGGCCGAGGCGTGCGCGGTGTACCGGAAGGCCCTGGACGCAGGTGATCCCACCCCCTGGCAGGGCGGGCGGCCGGTGAAACCGGTGTTCCGCCGCCTGGCGTGAGGCGAGGCCGCCGTACGGCGGGACGTCGCCGCACGAGGTGAGGTGGCGCCTTCGCCGTACGGGGTGAAGGGACACCTTCGCCGCAAGGCGCGGCCCCGGCCGCCGGCGGTGTTCACGCCGACGGCCGGGCGTCGGCCGTCCGGTCGTCGAGGCGGTGGTCCGGCGGCCGGGGCGGCCGGTCGGCCACCCGGTCGACCAGCCACCCGGTCGCCGGGACCACCGCCAGCGCCGTGCACCAGCCGCCCAGGGCGTCGGTGGGGTAGTGCGCGCCGAGGACGACCTGCGCCCAGCCCATGGCGGCACCGGCGGCCAGCGCGGCGGCGAGCACGAGGGCGACACCGGCCGTCCTGCCGAGGCCGAGCCGGTCGGTCGCGAGCAGCGCCACGACGAGGGCCAGCGCGGTGGCGAACGCGGTGTGCCCGCTGGGGTAGGAGAGGTTGCCGTCGCCGTGGATGGTGCGTCCCACCACGTGTTTGAGCAGCGTCGCCGTCGCCACGGCCACCCCGGAGCCCGCCACGGCGAGCACCGCCGCGCGCGGACGCCGCAGCAGCAGGCAGCCCGTCACCACGGCCGCGACCACCAGCGCCGACCCGGCGGGCTCCCCCAGGAAGTCCAGGACGAGCGCGACGCGCCGCCACGGCGGGCGCACGGGGTCGGTGGTCGGCTGGATGAACCACCTGTCCACCGTGCCGTACTCGTGGTGGTCGGCGTAGCCGATGCCGAGCGCGGCGACCACCAGCGCGGCGAGCACCGCGACCGGCGCGAGCCAGGCGCGCAGCCGCTGGGGCAGTGCGCCGGTCGAAGCTGCCTCCGGCGTCCGCTGGCGCCCACTCCCCACCGACGACCCCCCGTCGTCTCTGCCCCGGCCCGCGCGGGAGCCGTCGGCCCCTGCGGCCGTCGCGGCCCCGGGCATCGGGGCCGGTCTCCACGCGCCACCCTAGCCAACGGCCCGGCCGCACATACGGCGGTCGGGCGGTCCGGGACGCCCGAGCCGAGCCAACTGGGCGTGAAACAGCGGCAGTTGAGCCACCGATGGCGAGAACCGACCGGTGGGTGCCCGGTTCAGCGCACCCGCCCCCGGGGCTTGAGCGGTACCGGCGGGAGCTCCGGGGCGGCCAGCCGGTCTCCGTCGTACCCCTTCACCTCGCCGAAGCGGCTGCCCTCCGCCCACTGCGCACGCGCCTGCTCGATGTCCGCCTGGGAGCGCCCGATGAAGTTCCACCACATCACGATCTCCTCCTCGAACGGCTCGCCGCCGAGCAGCATGAGGGAGGCGTCCGAGGCGGCGTGCAGCGGGAGTTCGGTGCGTCCGCAGCCGAGGTAGAGCATGGAGCCGGGGAGCACCGGCACCCCGTCCACCCGGGCCTCGCCGGACATCGAGAGGACCGCGTACTCGAAGTCGGCGTCCAGCGGCAGGGACTGCTCGGCCCCGGCCGCCAGGGTCAGGTCGGCGCCGACCAGCGGGGTGTAGACGGTGCCGGGCGAGGCCGCGCCGTCGAGTTCGCCCAGGATCACCGTGGCCGAGAGGCCGGGGGCTGTCACCACCGGCAGGTCCGTGTGGTGCTGGAAGTGCGGCTCGGTGTGGCGGTGGGCGTCGGGCAGGGCGACCCACAGCTGGGCGCCGTGCAGGAAGCGGGCGTGCGGGCGGGGGCTCTCCTCGGAGTGGCTGATGGCCCGCCCCGAGGTCATCAGACCCAGTTCGCGCGGGCGGACCGTCTGGAGGCTGCCGAGGCTGTCGCGGTGCAGGACCTCGCCCTCGTGCAGCCAGCTCACCGTCTGGAGCCCCATGTGCGGATGCGGCGGCACCTGCATGCCGGGCTCGTCGGCGATGTCGTCGGGGCCGTAGTGGTCGACGAAGGCCCAGGCCCCGACCATCCGGCGGCCGAGGTTGGGGAGCAGACGGCGGACCTCGGTGGACTCGCCGAGTTTGACGGTCTTCGGCGACAGCAGCTCGCGCACCGGCTCGGCGACCACGAAGCCACGGCCGCCGCAGACCGAGAGGGCGGCTTGACGATCGAGATTGCTCATGCCGCTCAACCTATTCCCCCCGGGGGCCGCGGGGGCACGGCTCCCACGGCCAGTCTGTTGTGGAATTTTCAATGAACGGCGGGCGTTCCCGGACCCGTAAGACGATCGGAGTGACCGCAGAGAGAGGAACCGTTGTGGGCGACACCTACTACTCGCACGGGAGCACGGCGGAGCGCTGGGACCGCGCCCGGCTGTTCTTCGAGGCCAAGGAGTACGTGCCGGCCGTGGACATCCTGACCGGCATCGTCGAGGAGGTGCCCGAGCAGGTGGCGCCGCGGCTGCTGCTGGCCCGCGCCTACTACCACTCCGCCCGGCTCAAGAAGGCGGAGGCGGAGCTGCGCGCGGTGCTGGAGCGCGACCCCGTCGAGCACTACGCCACGCTGATGCTCGGCCGCACCCTGGAGCGCCAGGGGCGGACCGCGGACGCCGCCCGCTATCTGCGGCTCGCCGCCGCCTTCGACGGGGACGTGGCCGCCGGGATGTGAGCCCCGGTCCGGCGGGGGCGCGGCGCGGCGGGCCCGCGCCCGCGCCCCGGCGGGGTGTGAACATGCCCACGCCCGAGGCCCGGCGGCCCGCACGGCCGCGCATGGCACACTGACCGCCGTGCCCATGATCCGCAACCTCCGCAGGGCGGTGCGCCGCGCGTACCGCCGTACGGTCGACCTCAGCCACCCCGCCCGCTCGCCGCTGGGCAGCGCCGTGGTGAACTGCGTCGTGTACCGCGACGGCGTGCGCCAGCCCGGCGACTGCCCCGTCGACGAGGCCGTGCGGCGGGTCCGCAAGGCGGGCGAGGGGTTCGTCTGGGTCGGGCTGCACGAGCCCGCCACCGAGGAGTTCGCCGGGATCGCCGCGCTCTTCGACCTGCACCCGCTCGCCGTCGAGGACGCGGTGCGGGCGCACCAGCGGCCGAAGATCCAGCCGTACGACGACGTGCTCTTCGCGGTCTTCAAGACCGTCGGCTACGTCGAGCACGAGGAGCTCACCGCCACCAGCGAGGTCGTCGGGACCGGGGAGCTGATGGTCTTCGCGGGGCCCGACTTCGTGGTCACCGTGCGGCACGGCAGGCACGGTTCGCTGGGGCCGCTGCGCGAGGACCTGGAGAAGTCCCCGGACCAGCTCGCCAAGGGCCCGGCCGCGGTGCTGCACGCCATCGCGGACCACGTCGTGGACGACTACCTGGTGGTCGTCGACGCGATGCAGGACGACATGGACGCCGTCGAGACCGCCGTGTTCAGCGACTCCGCCGGGCGCGCCGACGCGGGCCGCATCTACCAGCTCAAGCGCGAACTCCTGGAGTTCAAGCGGGCGGTGACCCCGCTGTACCGGCCGCTCCAGGCGCTGGCCGCCGCCCCGGTGCCGCCGGTCGGCGCCGACACCCAGCCGTACTTCCGTGACGTCTGCGACCATCTGGCCCGGGTCGGCGAGCAGATCACCGCCTTCGACGCGCTGCTCGACTCCATACTCCAGGCACATCTGGCCCAGGTGACGGTCGCCCAGAACGAGGACATGCGCAAGATCACCGCGTGGGCGGCGATCGTCGCGGTGCCGACGATGGTGTGCGGGATCTACGGCATGAACTTCGACAACATGCCGGAGCTCCACTGGCGTTACGGGTATCCCCTCGCCCTCGCCGTCATGGCGCTGGCGTGCTTCGCCATCCACCGGGGTTTCCGCCGCAACGGCTGGCTCTGACCGGGCGGTTGCCCGGGGCGTCCGTTCGTCACCCTCCGTAGGAACCGGGCGCTCCGACTCCGCCACCGATTTTCAGCCAACTCGACTACTCGACTCACTGTTGCCGTCACGCTGTGCCACATTGCTCGGCATGGAGACCAACACCGTGTTCTGCACGATCGTCCCGCCACACGTCCTCGACAAACTCGCGCAGGCCGAGGACCCCGCCACCTTCGAGCCAGCCCGCCGCACCCTGGAGCACGACGCGCTCCAGCGCACCCGGCGCCGGATCACCACCGTGCGTGGCCTCGCCCCGTCCGGCGGCACCGCGTCCGACAAGCCCGTCCGGACCGTCTACGACGCCAAGGGCCAGGAGACGCTGCCCGGCTCCAAGGTGCACTCCGAGACCGACCAGCCCTCCCAGGACGCCACCGTCAACCGCGCGCACGCCGGGCTGGGTGCCACTTTCGAGCTGTATCTGAAGGCGTACGGCCGCCACTCGATCGACGACTCCGGCCTGCCGCTCAACGCCACGGTCCACTACGGCGAGAAGTACGACAACGCCTTCTGGAACGGCGAGCAGATGGTGTTCGGCGACGGGGACGGCGAGCTGTTCGTCGACTTCACCACCTCGGTCGACGTCATCGGCCACGAACTCACCCACGGCGTCACGCAGTACACCGCCAACCTGGAGTACTTCGGGCAGTCCGGCGCGCTCAACGAGTCGCTCTCCGACGTGTTCGGCTCACTCATCAAGCAGTACGCGCTGGGCCAGACCGCCGACCAGGCCGACTGGCTCATCGGCCAGGGGCTGCTCGGGCCCCACATCCACGGGGAGGCGCTGCGCTCGATGAAGGCGCCGGGAACGGCGTACGACGACCCGCAGCTCGGCAAGGACCCGCAGCCCGCCACCATGGACGACTACGTCCGGACCGGCCGCGACAACGGCGGCGTGCACATCAACTCCGGCATCCCCAACCACGCCTTCTACCTGGTGGCCTCGGCGCTGGGCGGCAACGCGTGGGAGCGGGCCGGGAAGATCTGGTACGCCACGCTGACCGGCGGCGAGCTGGCGAGCGACGCGGACTTCGCGGCGTTCGCCCGCCTCACGGCCGCGACCGCCCGGAGCCTGTACGGCGAGGGCGACGAGATCCAGGCCGTGCTGAAGGCGTGGAGCCAGGTGGGCGTGCCGAGCACCTGACGGCGCGGACCGCGAGCGGGCGCGGACCGCGCGCCCGCTCGCGCCCCGACCCGCTCACACCCCGATCGGGAACTCCAGCTCCGGCCGGTCCCACAGCACCGCGGGCGGCCGGGCCGGGGCCGTGCCGGTGCGCCGGGCGCCCACGCTGCGGTAGAAGCCCTCGGCGGGCGGATGGGCCACCACCCGCACGCGGTCGAGCCCGGCGGCGCGCGCCCGGCCCGTCATGTGGTCGACGAGCCGGCGCCCGATGCCGAGCCCCTGGGCGTCGTCGGCGACGAACATCAGGTCCAGCTCGGGCGGGGCGAGCAGCAGGGCGTAGAAGCCGAGCACCCGGTCGTCGGCGCCGACCGCCGCGTGCACCTCGTGGGTCTCGATGTAGTCGGGCCCCACCCGGTAGCCCGCGACCATGGCGGCGTAGGGGCCCTCGTAGGCGCGCGAGGAGCGGACGAGCCGGGTGAGCCGCTGGGCGTCCCGGGCGACCGCGCGGCGGATCAGCACCGGCTCGCCACCCCGACTCGTAATGTGTGAAGTCATAGAGGGAGTATTACTCACCGCCGGGGCCGCGAGCCACCCCCACCCCTCACGCCCCTTCGCGCACCAGCCGTCGCAGGACCACTCCGCAGCGGCGGGCGTACAGGCGCTGGCCGACGGGCACCAGCGGTCCGGCGAGGCGGGTCCAGCGGCTCGCCGGGTGGCTGAAGGCGGTGACGGTGAACCAGACCCCGTCGTGCCGGTCCAGCTCGACCAGGAACGCCTCCTCGCCGCACTCCGGATGCCCCGGCAGCGTGCCGTACGCGAAGCCCACGCGGTGCGGCTCGTCCGCCGTCCACACCACCCGGCACGGCGCCTTCGCCGCGAAGGCGCCCGCACCGAGCCGGATGGTGACGGGAACGCCCGGCGCGGCCCGCTCGGCGGGCGAATCCACGCCCACCCCCAGGGCCCGGTGCATGCGCCAGTCGGTGATGGCGGCCCCCGCGCGCCGCAGTACGTCGGGACCATGGCCGATTCTCACCCGGTGCCGGAGGTGGTGGTAGCCGGCCGGGAGCCGGAACCGGGCCGTGGCGCCGACCTCGGGATAGGTGAACGCGGGAACCTCGGCGAGGCCGTGCGGGGCGGCGAGGGCCATCACCGCACCTCCGTTCTGAACGTGTTCAAGTCCACGTCGAACCTAACGCCCCCTGAACGCGTTCAACAAGGCGGGTCGGCAGGCGGACGCGGAGTACGCGCAACGCCGTACACCGGGGTGCGCGCCGGGGCCCGCCGGACCGTAGGTATCGCCACCGGCGGGCGCCCCGGACGGCCGGACGCAGGATGCTGGAGGTACCCGGTGTGCGAGCTGAGGAGGCCGTCGTGGGAATGCTCGTGATCGAAGGAACCTACCGGGTCACCGGAGCCCGGCCGGACGGCGACTCCGTCCGCTTCCACCCCGCCGACCCCGCCCAGTGGGACCTGGTCCCCGGGCCCCACCGGGTGCGGCGCAACCGCACCGGCGGTGCCCAGCTGCGGCTCGACGGCATCGACAGCCTGGAGACCCACTACATCCCCGCGCACGGCCGCGAACTGCACCAGCCGCCGCCGTTCGCGGACGCGGCGGCGGACGCGCTGACCGCCGCGCTCGGCTTCACCTCCGTGCTGCGCGACGCCCACGGCACGGTCACCGCGTCCGAGCCCGCCCAGGCGCCCGGGTTCGTCCTCACCCGGGGCGCGGACCTGCACGGCCGCTGTGTCGCCCTGGCGGGCACCGGTCCGGCGCCCGCCCCCAGCGGACAGCAGCACTTCGTGGACGCGGCGCTGCTGCAACGGACCGCGAACCTGAGCCAGTTGGCGGCCGGGCTCGCCTACCCGACGTACTACACCAAGCTGTTCGTCGAGCTGCGCGCCGCGATGACCACCGCCGTCCAGGAGGCGCGCACCGCAGCCGAGGGGCTGTGGCCGGTGGACCTCACCACCACGGGCGCCAAGATCGACGGCCTGGCGTCGCTCACGGAGACCGCGGTGGTGCTGCCCAAGCTCTTCCGGCGCCTCGCCGACTATCTCGTGCTCGGCGCCGGCGACCCCTCGCTGGCCGGGTTCAAGGCGTTCCTCGACCAGCGCCCCGACCGCCTCCTGGTCGTCTCCAGGGGCCAGTTCACCCAGCTGTCCACGATCGTGGAGGTCACCGACCAGACGGTCCGGCTCACCGAGCCCCCGGAGAACCTGGTCTTCGACGAGAGCTGACGGCGCGCCGGACCGGCCGTCCTACTGGTCCCGGTACGCCTCCAGCAGGCGCAGCCAGATCTCGCTGATCGTGGGGTACGCCGGGACCGCGTGCCACAGCCGGGCCAGCGGCACCTCGGCGGCGACCGCGATCGTCGCCGAGTGGATCAGCTCGCCCACCCCGGGGCCGACGAAGGTGACGCCGAGCAGGACCTCGCGGTCCAGGTCGACCACCATCCGGGCGCGGCCCCGGTAGCCGTCCGCGTACAGACCGGCCCCCGCCACCGACCCCAGGTCCTTGTCGACGGCGCGGACCCGGTGGCCGGCCGCCTCGGCCTCGGCAAGGGTGAGCCCGGCCGAGGCGGCCTCCGGGTCGGTGAAGACGACCTGGGGGACGGCGGCGCGGTCGGCGGTGGCGCTGTGGGCGCCCCAGGCGTCGGTCTCCAGGAGCGGGACCCCGGCCGCCCGCGCGGCGATCGCGGCGCCCGCGATCCGCGCCTGGTACTTGCCCTGGTGGGTGAGGAGCGCGCGGTGGTTCACATCGCCGACCGCGTACAGCCAGTCGCTCCCCGACACCTTGCAGGACTCGTCGACCGGCAGCCACGCGCCGGGCTCCAGGCCGACGGTGTCCAGGCCGATGTCGTCGGTGCGCGGGGCGCGGCCGGTGGCGAAGAGGATCTCGTCCGCCTCGATCCGCTCGCCGCCGTCCAGGACGACGGTGAGCGGGCCGCCGCCGTCCTCCCGTACGACCTCGGCGACCGAGACACCTGTACGGACCTCCGCGCCCGCCTCGGTGAGGGCCTCGGCGACCAGCTCGCCCGCGAACGGCTCCATCTTCGGCAGCAGCCCGCCGCCGCGCACCAGGACCGTCACCCGCGACCCGAGCGCCTGCCAGGCGGTGGCCATCTCGACGCCGACCACTCCCCCGCCCACGACCACCAGCCGGCCCGGCACCTCCTGCGCGCTGGTGGCCTCCCGGCTGGTCCAGGGGCGGGCGGTGGCCACGCCCGGCAGGTCGGGCACGACCGCGCGGCTGCCCACGCAGACCGCGACCGCGTGCCGGGCGACCAGGACGTGGTGCTCGCCCTCGGGGCTGGTGACCTCGACCTTGCGGGTGCCGTACAGCCGCCCGTGGCCCCGGTAGAGGTGGGCGCCGATCGAGTCCAGCCAGTCCACCTGGCCGTCGTCCTTCCAGTGCGAGGCGTACTCGTCCCGGTGCGCCAGGACCTCGCCCGTGTCCAGCGGGCCGCCCACGAAGGGGCGCAGGCCCGGCACCCTGCGGGCGTCGGCCCGGGCGATCACCGGCCGCAGCAGCGCCTTGCTGGGCATGCACGCCCAGTACGAGCACTCACCCCCCACCAGTTCGCTCTCCACCACCGCGGCGCTCAGCCCCGCCGCGCGCACCCGGTCGGCGACGTTCTCCCCGACCGGTCCCGCTCCCAGCACCACTACGTCGTACTCCACTGCTTCCGTCATGGGCACAGTCTGGTGCGAGGAGTACGCCGGGGCCACAAGGGCATGCGTGGGGCAGCGGAAAACGTACGGAATACCACAACGGCGACCGCCGTTGTGCGAGACGGCTTCACGGTGAGGCCAGGAAGAGGGAGTGCGTGATGGCGACTGTGGAGCTGACCAAGGAGAACTTCGACCAGGTCGTGTCGGACAACGAATTCGTCCTGATCGACTTCTGGGCCTCCTGGTGCGGACCGTGCCGGCAGTTCGGCCCGGTCTACGAGGCCGCCTCCGAGCGCCACGGCGACCTGGTCTTCGCCAAGGTGGACACCGAGGCCCAGCAGGAGCTGGCGGCGGCGTTCGAGATCCGCTCGATCCCGACCCTGATGATCGTGCGCGACAACGTGGCGATCTTCTCGCAGCCGGGCGCGCTGCCGGAGACGGCGCTGGAGGACGTCATCGGCCAGGCGCGGGCGCTGGACATGGACGAGGTCCGCAAGTCCGTCGCGCAGGCGCAGGAGGCCGAGCAGGCCAAGCAGGGCGGCAAGGCGGAGTAGCCCGCTCAGCCCAGCTGCCAGGCGATGAACGACAGCGACACCATCGACAGCAGCGTCGAGAGCAGCACGGTGTCCCTGGGCAGTTCGGTGTCCAGGGAGTACTCGGACGCGAAGATGAACGCGTTCTGGGCGGTGGGCAGGCCCGCGCACAGCACGACCGCGAACAGCGCGTGCCCGTCGAGGCCGAAGGCCCACCGCCCCAGGGCGTAGGCGAGCAGCGGCTGGACGGCGACCTTCAGACCCACCAGGATCAGCCGCTCGGCCCGCCCGTCGGCGCCGGCCCGGGCACGGGTGTTCAGTGACATGCCGAGCGCGAAGAGCGCCGAGGGCACGGCGGCGCCGCCGAGGGTCTGGAGCGGCGAGGCCAGGGTGGCGGGCACGCCCACATCGAGCCCGGCGAGCAGCAGGCCGCACGCCGAGGCCCCGATCACCGGGTTGCGCAGCGGCAGTTGCAGGATGCGCGTCCAGCGCTCGCGGGCGCCGCGCTGGGCGTCCAGCTCGATCAGCACCAGGATCAGCGGGGTGATGAAGAGCATCTGGAAGAGCGCGGCGGCGACGATGAACGAGGTGTCGTGCAGGACGTGCACGGCGACCGGGATGCCCAGGTTCGCCGAGTTCACATAGGACGCGGCCATCGCGCCTATCGCCTGTTCGCCGCGCTTGCGCCGGAACGTCCAGCGGCTGACGAGGAGTCCGGCCGCGAAGACCGCGCAGAGGCTGACGGCGAAGGCCGCCACACCCGGGCGGGCCAGATCGCCCGGGTGGGAGCGGGACATCGTCAGGAACAGCAGCGAGGGCATCGCGAAGGTGAACGCGAACCGGCCGAGGACGTGCTGGGCCTGGGCACCCAGCACGTTGTGGCGCCCCGCACCCCAGCCGCACGCCGTGAGTGCCCAGATGGGGAGGAAGCCAGTGATCACTGAGTGCACCGCGCCAGCGTATGCCGTGCCCCGAACGGACGGTCGGGAGGGTGTGCGACCGCGGGCGGTCCGCACCGACGCCCGGAGACCGCGGGCGGTCCGTACCGGCTCCCGGAGACCGGGGTCCGTCCGCACCGGCTCCTAGAACGCGTGGCCCGCCGGCTCGCGGCGCACCGTCGTCCAGCGCAGGTCCGTGAACGCCTCGATGTTGGACGCCCCGCCGAACCGGGCGCCCGTCCCGGACGCCGCGATGCCGCCGAAGGGGGCCACCGCCTCGTCGTTGACCGTCTGGTCGTTGATGTGGGCGATGCCCGTGGGGATGCGGTCGGCGAGCTCCAGGCCGAGGGCCGTGTCCCGGGTGACGATGCCCAGGGAGAGTCCGTACGGTCCGTCGGCGGCCAGGGCCGCGGCCTCGTCCAGGGTGCGGAAGGCCCGTACGGGGGCGACCGGTCCGAACACCTCCTCCCGGTACGCCGGGCAGTCGTCGCCCGCGTCCGCGAGGACGGTGGGGCGGTAGAAGAGGTCGCGGTGGGTGCCGCCCGCGGCGACCCGGGCGCCCTGGGCGGTGCTGGCCTCCACCAGGCCGTGGATCTTGGCCAGTTGGTCCCGGTCGATGATCGGGCCCAGGTGGACCTGCTCGCGGTAGGGGTCGCCGACGGCCAGCGCGTCGGCCCTGGCCGCGAGGCGCTCCACGTACTCCTCGTACAGCGAGGCGTGCACCAGGTGGCGGCCGGTGGTCATGCAGATCTGGCCCTGGTGGAAGAAGGAGCCCCAGGACGCCTGGGCGACCGCGCCCTCGATGTCGGCGTCCTCCAGGACCACGAGCGCGGAGTTGCCGCCGAGCTCCAGGTGGACGCGCTTGAGCAGCCGTCCGGCCGTCTCGCCCACCGCGCGCCCGGCGGCGGTGGAGCCGGTGAAGGAGATGACCGGGACGCCCGGGTCGGCCACCAGGGCCCGCCCCGCCCCGGCGCCGCCGGGCAGGACGTGCAGCAGACCCTCGGGCAGCCCCGCCTCGGCGAATATCGCGGCGAGCGCGAGGCCGCCGCAGACCGCGGTGCGCGGATCGGGCTTGAGCACGACGGCGTTGCCGAGCGCGAGGGCGGGGGCCACGGAGCGGATGGAGAGGATCAGCGGGGCGTTGAACGGCGCGATGACCCCGGCCACCCCGACCGGCACCCGGCGGGTGAAGCTGAGCCGGGGCTCCTCGCTGGGCAGCACCTCGCCCAGCGGGCGCGAGGCGAGCGCGGCGGCCTCGTAGCACTCCTGGGCGGCGACGTGCAGCTCGAAGCCCGCCTTGCCGGGGACCGAGCCGGACTCGCGCACCAGCCACTCGCCCAGTTCGTCCGCGTACGCGGCGAACAGGTCGCCCGCCCGGCGCAGTACGGCCGCGCGGGCGAGGTGCGGGCTGCGCGCCCAGCCGGGCTGCGCCGCGCGGGCCGTCGCCACGGCGTCCGCGATGTCCGCGGCCGTGGCCAGGGTGATCGCGCCCAGGGCCTCTCCGGTGGCGGGCTCGGTGACCTCGTACTCACCCCCCGACAGCGTGCGCTCCTGCCAGGTCTTGGGGTCGAGCAGGGTCATGGAGGATCTCCAGTCTCACTCATGGCGGACCCGGGGCGGGCCCGGACCGGTGGGAAGTCCCGTGCGGTGCGCGGCGGTTCCGGGCCGTCGCGTGCGGTGTCCGTGCACCCGGGCGCACGGACATCCGGTTGAACGCGCAAACATCCTAGTCGTGCACACCAGAACCGTACGGCCCACCCGCACCCGATGGGCCGTCATGGGCGGGCGCGGCCCGTACGGTTGAGGAGACCCGGGCTCAGCGCTCCAGGACGAGCGCCAGCCCCTGGCCGACGCCGATGCAGAGTGCGGCCAGCCCCACGCCCGAACCGGCGGCGGCCAGTTGGCGGGCCACCGCCCCGGCGAGCCGGGCGCCCGAGGCGCCGAGCGGATGGCCGATGGCGAGGGCGCCGCCGCGCGGGTTGACGACGCCGGGGTCCAGCTCGGGCCACTGCGCCAGACACCCCAGCGCCTGCGCGGCGAACGCCTCGTTGAGCTCGAAGACGCTCAGCTCGCCCAGGCTGCGGCCCGCCTTTGCCAGCGCGCTGCGCACCGCCTCGACGGGGCCGAGCCCGAAGAGCTGCGGCTCGATGCCGGTCACGGCCGACGCGCGGATCCGGGCGAGCGGTTCGCGGCCGGTGGCGCGCAGCCCCTCCTCGTCGACGAGCAGCAGGGCCGCGGCGCCGTCGTTGAGGGGCGAGGAGTTCCCGGCGGTCACCGAACCGTCCGGCCGGAAGGCGGGCTTGAGCCGGGCGAGCGCCTCCATGGAGGTGGACTCGCGCACACACTCGTCGCGGACCAGGTCGACGCCCTCGTACGGGACGACCTCGTCGTCGTAGAGCCCCTTGGCCCAGGCGTCGGCGGCCTTGCGGTGGCTGTCGAGGGCGAAGGCGTCCTGCTGATCGCGCGTCAGGGAGTGGCGGTCCGCGATGAGTTCGGCCCCCTCGCCCAGTGCCACCGTCCACTCCTCGGGCATCCGCGGGTTGGTCATCCGCCAGCCGAGCGTGGTCGACCAGAGCTGCTGGTGGCCCGCCGGGAAGGCGCGCTCGGGCTTCTGCACCACCCAGGGCGCCCGGGACATCGACTCGACGCCGCCCGCGATCGCGAGGTGCGCGTCGCCCACCGCGATCGCGCGGGCCGCCTGGATCACGGCCTCCAGGCCCGAGCCGCACAGCCGGTTGACGGTGACCCCGGGCACGGTGACCGGCAGCCCCGCGAGCAGGACGGCCATCCGGGCCACATCGCGGTTGTCCTCCCCGGCCCCGTTGGCGTCGCCGAAGTACACGTCGTCGACGCGGGCCGGGTCGAGCTCGGGCGAGCGGGCGACGAGCGAGCGGACCACGTGCGCGGCGAGGTCGTCGGGCCGCACTCCGGCGAGCGCTCCCCCGAACTTGCCGATCGGGGTGCGCACGGCGTCGACGATGTACACGTCCCGGATGCTCATCGGTCTCTCTCCCGCCGGTCGGCCCCGCCCGCGTGGTGCGCGACGCGCCCTGTTCGCCCAGTGAACTTTGGTTCAGAATCAAGCCCGAGTCTCGGCCCGCCCCCGCGCGCTGTCAACGGCCCTTGGAGGACCCGTGTCCGAAGAACCGCCCGTCGGCCCGCTGGAGCGCGGCCTCGCGGTGCTGCGGGCGCTGGCCGCCCGGGACGCCGATCGCGGTGCTCTCGTACGGTCCACGGGGCTCGCCCGGGCCACCGTCGACCGGGTGGTGGCGACCCTGGACCGGCTGGGTCTGGTGCGCGCGGACGGCCGGGAAGTGACCCTCGCGCCGCGCCTGATGGAGCTGTCCGGCGCCTATCTGCGCGGCTGCGGGCTCCCGGCCGCGCTCGGCCCGCTCGCCGCGCGGCTCGCCGACGAGCTGGACGAATCGGTCTTCGTGGCCGTGCCGGACGGGGCGGGCGCCCGGGTCGTGCTGCGCACCCCGCGCCGCCGCACGGTGGCCCCGGCGCTGCGCGTGGGCGACCTCCTGCCGGAGCGGGGGCTGCCCCCGGGCGCGCCGTTCCCCGCCGCCGCCTCCCGGTGGGCGGCGGGCGACGGGCTGCTGGCGGCGGCGGTGCCGGTACGGGACGCGGCGGGACGCACGGTGTGCGCGGTGAGCGTGCTCGGCCGGACCGGCCCCCGTCCGCCGGGCGAGGTGCCGCAGCCGCTGCGGGCGACGGCGCGGGCGATGGAGCGGGCCCTGGCGGCGCCCCGCGCGGCGGACCCGGACCCGGTCCGCCGCGCCGACGGCTCCCTGGCGCTCAAGCGCGAACTGGGCCCCGGCTTCCTCCAGTCGCTCGCCCGGGGGCTGGCCGTACTGGTGGCGCTCGGCGGCGACCGGGGCGACGGGCTGACGCTGTCGGAGGTCTCCGCGGCGACCGGTCTGGCCCGGGCCACGGTCCGGCGCTCCCTGCTCACCCTGGTCCACCTGGAATACGCGCACTGCGCCGGGCAGCGCTACCGGCTGCTCCCCCGGGTCCTGGAGCTGGGCTGCGCCCGCCTCTCGGCGCTCGGGCCCGCCGAGGTCGCCCAGCCCCACCTCGCCCGGCTGGTGGCGCGGACCGGCGAGTCCGCGTCGATGGCCGTGCTGGACGGGGCCGACATCCGCTATGTGGCGCGGGTGCCGACCGTACGGATCATGAGCATCGACATCACGGTGGGGACCCGGTTCCCGGCGTACGCCACCTCGATGGGGCGGGTGCTGCTCGCCGCGCTGGCGCCCGAGCGGCGCCCGCCGCTGCCCGCCGGGCTCCCCGCGCTCACCCCGAACACCGTGACCTCGCCCGCCGAGCTCGCCCGGATCCTGGAGCGGGTCGCCGCGAACGGCCACGCGCTGGTCGCCGAGGAGCTGGAGGAGGGGCTCCGCTCACTGGCCGTGCCGGTGCGCGGCGCCGACGGCCGGGTGGTGGCCGCGCTGAACGTGGCCCAGCCCGCCGGGCGCGGCACGGCCGCCGAGATGCTGCTCGCCCTGCTGGCGCCGCTGCGGGCGACGGCCGCGCTGGTCGAGGCGGACCTGGCCGCCCTGGCTCACTCCGGCGGCGCGATCAGCGCGGTCAGACCGTAGTCGAGCTCGGCGCCGTCCACCAGGAGCGCCTCGACGGTACGGGTGGCGGGGTCGATGTCGGCGACCAGGCCGTGCCCGGCGTAGCGCGGGTAGCCGGTCTCGCCCACCTCGCCGGTCGCCCCGACCACCGCGGAGCGGACGGCGCTGTCGGCCACGGACGCGGTGCCACGGCTGTCGACGTGGGCGGGGACGATGAGGATCTCGAAGCGCGCGGGGTGCGGTTCCATGGGGCGCACGCTAGGCGTGGCGGGGGCCGCTCGCCCGGCTGCCACTCCCTGACCGGCCGGAATTTCCCCCGCCCCGCCGCCCGCCGGGGGCACTCGGCCGCCGCCCCCGTGCCCGGCCCGGGGCGTTCAGCTGGATTCCCGGCACACCACGCTGGCGCCCATCAGGTCCCGCCGGTCGCGCACCGAGGAGGGGTCGCGGACCACCGCGTCGACCAGCTCCGCCAGGCGCCGGCCCGCGATCATCTCGACGTGGACCGTGCTGAGGCGGGGGCGCAGCAGGCTGCCCAGGAGCAAGTCGTCGGCGCCGACCACGGCCGCCTCGGCGGGCACCTCCACCCCCGCGTCCTGGAGCGCGCGCATCAGGAGCATCGCGTACTCGTCGTTATACGCGTACACCGCGTCCAGGCCGAGCCCCCGCCAGCGGCGGGCGAGGCCGGCGGCGGAGTCCTCCGCGTACGCCATGTCCAGCGGCTCGACCACCGCGGCCGTGCCGGAGGCGGCCTCGCGCGCGCCCGCCAGGCGCGGTCCGGCGAAGAAGTGCAGGGCCGGGTCGGAGGGGACCACCACGCCGATGCGGCGGTGGCCGCGCTCCAGCAGATGGCCGACCGCGCACCGGCCTATCTCGCGCTGGTCCATCACCAGCGAGTGCGCGCCCTCCACCCGGCGGGGGCCGAGGGTGACGACGGCCCGCGCCCCGGACCGCTTCAGCAACTCGACGCCGTGCGGGGTGAGTTCGATCTCGCCCAGCGAGATCACCGCGACCGGGCGCAGCTCCGCCCAGGCGCGGGCGGCCTCCTCCGCGCCGAGGCCGAGGCTGCCGTACTGCACCACGGTGTAGTCCAGCCGCCGCAGCCCCCACTGGAGTTCGTCGAAGAAGCGGCAGTAGAGGGGGCCGAGCGGCTGGCTGGCGCTGGGCAGCAGCACGATCCGGGTGTGCCCGGCGCGCAGGCTGCGGGCGGCGGCGTGCGGCACATAGCCGAGCTGTTCGGCGGCCTCGCGCACCCGCACCCGGGTGGGCTCGCTGATGCGTACGGCCGAGGTGTTGTTGAGGACGTAGCTCACCGTCGCGCGCGAGACTCCGGCCAGCCGCGCCACGTCGGCGCTGGTCGGGACGGGACGTTCGGCGGGCTGCCGGGGCTGCTTCGCTGTATCGCTCATCGCGTTCGGCATCCTTGCAGAAGCGCGGCCCGCCCCGACGGGCGGATGGCCGAACTCCGCCGGGGCGCAACCGGATATACGCTCCCCCGGACGGGGAGGGGCACGGGCATGGACAGCGGTGCGGGGGACGACTACATGGTGGGTCTGCTCGGGCGGGTGACCGGCAGGATCGGGCCGGGTCTGGTGGGCGAGGTGATCGTCCGGATCCGGGGCGGCGCGGAGCACTTCCTGGCCTATCCGGCGGTGCCGGGCGACCGGTTGGAGCCGGGGACGGTGGTGACGGTGGTGGAGTACCTGCCGCCCCGGACCGTCTACGTGTCGGCGGCGTACGGGGGTTGATCCGGGCCCCGGGAGGGCCGGGCGCACCGCTGTCACCTGGCCGTATCAAGATGGCGACAAGGAATCGTCAACGTCTTCTCGATCGCCCCCGGCAGGAGCACACTCCCTTCGTCGGTGCCGCACGGCACCGCTTCGAAGGGGGCGCATGCCGATGGTCGTCGGCGTCGCGGCGGGGCTCGTTCTCGCCGCCATCATCGTTCTGGTCGGTCTGTTCAAGCTCATGTGGCGGGTGGCCGAACCGAACGAAGCACTCATCATCTCCGGCTCCAAGCACAAGACCGAGGGTCTCGGCGAGGGCATGGGATTCCGGATCGTCACCGGGCGCGGCACGCTCGTCCTGCCGGGTGTGCAGGCCGTCCGGAAGCTGTCCCTCGACCTCAACGAGACCGAGCTGTCGGTGGACTGCGTGACGCACCAGGGCATCCCGCTGCGGGTGCGGGGCGTGGTCATCTTCAAGGTCGGTGACGACTTCGTGTCGATCGCCAACGCCGGCCGGCGTTTCCTGGACCAGCAGAAGATGATGTCGGAGCGCGTCCACAACGTCTTCGCCGGTCATCTGCGTTCCATCGTGGGCGGGTTGACGGTCGAGGACATGATCCGCGACCGGGAGAAGCTCACCGGTCAGACACGGGCCGCCTGCGGTACGGAGATGGAGAAGCTCGGGCTGATCGTCGACTCGCTGCAGATCCACGAGATCGAGGACCCGACCGGGTACATCAAGAACCTGGCGATGCCGCACGCGGCGGCCGTGCAGCGGGACGCGCGGATCGCGCAGGCCGAGGCGAACCTGCTGGCCACCGAGGCCGAACAGCAGGCGTTCGCCCGGATGTCGGAGGCGACCCGGGACAGCGAGATCCTCCAGGCGGGCTACCAGGCCGAGCGGGACAAGGCAGCCGCCAAGTCCCAGCAGGCCGGTCCGCTGGCGGACGCGGCGGCCCGCCAGGAGGTCGTCGTCGAGGAGACCCGGGTGGCCGAACTGGAGGCGCACCGCCGCGAACAGCAGCTCCAGGCTGACGTGCGCAAGCCCGCGGACGCGCAGGCGTACCAGAAGCGGACAATGGCCGAGGCCGAGCGGGACGCGCGGATCTCGGCCGCGCAGGCCAAGGCGAAGGAGACGGAGCTGGCGTCGGCGGCCGAGGCGACCCGGGTGAAGGCCGCCGCGGCGGCCGAGGCCCAGGCCACCGAGGCGCGCGGTCTGGCCGCGGCGAAGGCGACCCGGGCGACCGGTGAGGCCGAGGCGGCGGCGACCCAGGCCAAGGGCCTGGCGGAGGCCGAGTCGGCCCGGGCCAAGGGCCTGGCCGAGGCCGAGGCGATCAAGGCGCGGGCGGCGGCCCTGGCGGAGAACCAGGAGGCCGTGGTCGCCCAGCAACTGGCCGAGAACTGGCCCCGGATCGTGGAGGCGGGCGCGGGCGCGTTCGGCAATGTGGAGCACATGGTGCTCCTCAACGGCGCCGAGGGCATGTCGGAGATGTTCGCCAAGGCGCTGACGATGGGCGGTACGGGTCTGGGGCTGGCCCGTCAGCTGCTGGCGTCGATGAACCAGAACGCCTCCCCGGCGCCCGGCGCCGCCTCCCCGGCCGGCGGCCCCGGGCTCAACGGGCGGGGCGCGGCGGTCTCGACGTCCATCCCGATCGGCGAGGAGGACGACAGGTAGCCCTGGGTGCGGGAGCGGTCGGCCCCCGTCCGGATTCCGGGCGGGGGCCGTTCCGCGTCAGGCCCCGGCCGCGTCCGGCACCGGGTCCGCCGCGTACTCCTCCCGTATCTCGTGCGGCCCGAACGGCCACACCTTCTCGAACCGCGCCCACACCACGAACGCCACGCACCCCAGCGCCAGCCAGGCCAGCGACCACTCGATGGGGTGGCGGCCCGGCGAGTTCCTGTCCGCGTATCCGTAGATCACCAGCCAGCCGACCAGGGCGACCAGGCTCGGCAGCGGGTAGAGCCACATCCGGTAGGGGCGGGGCAGCTCCGGACGGCGGCGGCGCAGGACCGTGAGGGCGACGATCTGCGCGAGCGCCTGGACCAGCACCATCACCGTGGTGAGCAGCTGGATGAGGGTGGCGAGGTCGGTGTGGCGGCCGATGAGGAAGCCGACCGCCGTGATGACGCCCATGGTGGCCAGGCCCAGGGTGGGGAAGCGGTGGCGGGGGTGGAGCCTGGCGTACGGGCGGAAGAAGACGCGGTCGCGGGCCGCGTCGTAGGGCACCCGGGAGCCGCCGAGCAGCCCGGTGAAGACGGAGGCGAACGCGGTGACGAGGATGAGCACCGTGACGACGTCGGCGGCGCCCTTGCCCCAGGTCTTCTCCAGGACGGCGGAGGCCACCGAGGTGGAGGCGATGTCGCCGGGGTCGGTCATCCGCTGCCAGTCGATGACGCCGAGGGTGCCGATCTGCAGGAGCAGGTAGATGGCCATGATGCCGAGGATGGAGTAGACGACGGAGCGCGGCAGGGTGCGGCCGGGGTCCTTGATCTCGGCGCCCATGTACGCGGTGGTGTTGTAGCCGAGGTAGTCGTAGATGCCGATGGTCAGGCCCGCGGCGAAGCCGAGCCAGAAGTGGTTGCTGGTGAGTTCGAAGGCGCCGGAGGGGTAGGTGAAGGCGCGGTCGGCGCTGAAGTGGGTGGCACAGGCGACGATGACCAGGGTCACCGAGGCGATCATCACGACCCACATGACGGCGGTGATCCGCGCGATGTGCTCGATGCCGCGCCACAGCAGCAGCACGACCAGCGCGATCACGCCGAGCCCCACCAGGTCGCCGCCGGTCTTCCCCAGGTCGGGGGCGAGGTAGCCGAGGTACTGGACGAAGCCGACCACGCCGGTGGACATGATGAGCGGGATGAAGAGCATCGCCGTCCACACGAAGAGGAACGGCATCAGCCGTCCGGAGCGGTACTGGAACGCCTGGCGCAGATAGACGTAACTGCCGCCGGAGCCGGGCATGGCGGCGCCGAGTTCGGCCCAGATCAGCCCGTCGGCGAGGGCGAGGACGGCTCCGGCGAGGAATCCGATGACCGCCTGCGGCCCGCCGAAGGCGGCGACCATCAGCGGGATGGTGACGAACGGGCCGATGCCGCACATCTGGCTCATGTTGATGGCGGTGGCCTGGAAGAGTCCGATGCGGCGGACGAAACCGCCGGGCTCGGGCGGGGTTCCGGACACGGGTGGACCTCCCTGGGGACGCGGGGAACGGGGTTGGGGGGGCGGGCGTTCCCGGCCAGTGCGGGGGTGCGCCCCGGCGTCGGGCGTGCTCAAGTTAAGTACCTTTACTTTGGGCGTCAAGAGGTCGCCGGGAAACCGTCGGGAGCGATGCGTGAGAATGATGCGATGACCAGCAGCGACGAGGGTGAACAGCCCTGGAACCCCCAGCGTCAGCGAAACAGCAACGAGCGGCTGCTGCTCGACCGGCTGCGCAGCGGCGGTCCGGCGTCGCGGGCCCAACTGGCCCGGGAGAGCGGTCTGTCCAAGCCGACGGTCTCCAGCGCGCTGGCCGCGCTCGCCGCCACCGGCCTGGTCCGCGAGGCGGGTACGCACACCCCCGAGCGGGGTCGCTCCGCCGTCCTCTACGCCCCGGACCCGACCGCGGGTTACGCGCTGGGCATCGACATCGGCCGGGCCTGGCTGCGGGTGGCCCTCGCCGATCTGGACGGCACGGTGGTGGCCCGCTCCGAGGTCCGCAACCAGGCCCGCACCTCGAACACCATGGCCGACCTCGTGGTCACCACCGCCCACCAGCTGGTCGCCGGGTCCGGGGTGCCGGCCGCCAAGGTCGTCCAGGCGGTCGTCGGCACTCCCGGGGTGTACGACGAGGAGAAGCGCCGGGTGCGCTACGCCCAGCACCTGCCGGGCTGGGGCCGCCCCGGCCTCTTCGACCGGATGCGCGACGGGCTCGGCCTGCCGCTGGCGGTGCACAACGACGCCAACCTCGCGGCGCTCGGCGAGTACACCTTCGGGGTCGGCGCGGGCAGCCGCCTCTTCGTCTACGTGATGATCGGCACCGGTCTCGGCATGGGCGTGGTGAGCGAGGGCCGGCTCTTCACCGGCGCGCACGGCGGCGCGGGCGAGATCGGCTTCCTGCCGTGGCCCGGACGGCAGAAGCCGGACACCCTGGAGGACGCGGTCTCGGGGGACGCGGTGGTGGCGGCGGCCCGGGAGCACGGCATGGCCGGACCGCTCACCGCCAAGGACGTCTTCACCGCCGCCCGGGCCGGGGACCCGGCCGCCGTCAAGGCGGTCGAACTGGAGGGCGAGCGGCTCGCGCACACCGTGGCGGCGGTGGCGGCCGTGCTCGACCCGGACCTCGTGGTGCTCGGCGGGGGCGTCGGCCACAGCGCGGACCTGCTGCTGCGGACCGTACGGGAGACGCTGCGCACGCTGACGCCGCTGCGGCCGAAGGTGGCGCCCAGCGGGCTCGGCGAGGACGCGGTGCTGCTGGGCGCGGTGGCGACGGCGCTGGACACGGCGCGGGACCTGACCTTCGAGCGACGGACGCACACCCCCGGCGGTCGTTGACATGCTTCGCTCACATCTCTACCGTCGGAGTCGAATTAGTAAAGATTCTTAACCAGTACGCTCCCCACCAGTGCGCAGCGCGGCCGTCCGACCGGACCCCCTGGGAGACCACCGTGTTCCACCGCCGTCCCGCCCTCCGAATCCGCCGCCGGACCGCCGCCGCCGTCGCGCTCGGCCTCGCGCTGGCCCTGACGCAAGGCACCTCCTCGGCAACTCCCGCCGCCCGTGCGCCGACCGCCCCCTCGGCCACCGCGCTCACCGGGTACGCGATCCAGTCCACCGCCAAGGTCACCGACCCGCCCTCGGCCGTCTCGCGGCCCGGATATCCCACCCCGGGGTGGTACCCGGCGGGAGCGCGCTCGACCGTGCTGGCGGCCCTGCTCGCCCACGGCGACCACCCCGACCCCTTCTACTCCACCCAGCAGAAGCGCATTCCCGCCGCCGACTTCGCCGTGCCCTGGTGGTACCGCTCCGACTTCACCGTCGCCGACACCTCGGCGCGGACCTACCTCGACTTCAGCGGGGTGATCTCGGCGGCCGACGTGTACGTGGACGGGCAGCAGGTCGCGGACGCCGCCACCGTCTCCGGCGCGTACACCCGGCACGAGCTGGACATCACCTCCCTGGTCCGTCCCGGCACCAACACGGTCGCCTTCCGGGTCCGGCCCAACGACCCCCGCAAGAACCTCACCATGGGGTGGATCGACTGGCTCCAGCCGCCGCCCGACGAGAACATGGGGATCGTCCGCGACGTGGTGGTCCGGCGCGGCGGCCCGGTGGCCCTGCGGGACGCGCACGTGGTGACCGCGCTGGCCGTGCCCTCCCTGGCTAGCGCCGACCTGACCGTGAAGGCGCGGGCCCGCAACGACACGGCGGGCCCGGTGACGGCCACCGTCTCCGGCACCATCGGCGCGGTCTCCTTCAGCCAGGACGTGGCGCTCGCCGCGCACGAGACGAAGACCGTCGCCTTCACCCCCGGCGCCTTCCCCCAACTGCGCCTCTCCGCGCCGCGCGTGTGGTGGCCCGCGGGCATGGGCGAGCAGGCGCTGTACGACCTCGACCTCACCGCCACGGTCTCCGGCGCCGCCTCGGACACGGCGCACGAGTCGTTCGGCGTCCGCGACGTCAAGGCCCCCCTCAACGCCGACGGCGCCCGCCAGTACTCCGTGAACGGGCGCCCGCTGCTGATCAAGGGCGGCGGCTGGTCCCCGGACGAGTTCCTGCGCTGGGACCGCGGCTACGCGGAGGACCGGCTGCGGTACGCGCTCGACCTCGGCCTGAACACCATCCGGCTGGAGGGCCACATCGAGCCCGACGAGTTCTTCGACCTGGCCGACCGCTACGGCGTGCTGACCATGCCGGGCTGGGAGTGCTGCGACAAGTGGGAGGGGCAGGTCAACGGCGGCGAGCCGGGCGACAAGTGGACCGCCGCCGACTACCCGGTCGCGGCGGCGTCGATGGCCGCCGAGGCGGCCCGGCTGCGCGACCACCCCAGTGTGGTCTCGTTCCTGATCGGCAGCGACTTCGCCCCCGACCGGACCATCGAGAAGACCTATGTGGACGCGCTGCGGGCGGCCGACTGGCCGACCCCGGTGGTGGCCGCCGCGTCGGACAACTCCGCGCCCCTGAACGGCCGTTCGGGCATGAAGATGTCCGGCCCCTACGACTGGGTGCCGCCGAACTACTGGTACAACAAGCAGGAGGGCGGGGCCACCGGCTTCAACTCGGAGACCAGCGCCGGACCCGACGTCCCCACCCTGGACACCCTGCGCCGGATGCTCTCCCCCGCCGAGCTGGACACCCTCTGGAAGGACCCGTCGGCCAAGCAGTACCACCGCTCCCCCTCGGCCGCCTTCGCCACCCTCAAGCTGTACGACGACGCGCTGGCCGGCCGCTACGGCCCCCCGAGCGGCCTCGACGACTATGTGCGCAAGGCGCAGCTCGCCCAGTACGAGAACGTGCGCGCCCAGTTCGAGGCGTACGGCCGCAACGCCAAGGACCCCGCCAAGCCCGCCACCGGGGTCGTCTACTGGATGTTCAACAGCGGCTGGACCTCGCTGCACTGGCAGCTGACGGACCGTTACCTCGACCAGGGCGGCGCCTACTTCGGTGCCAAGAAGGCCAATGAGCCGCTCCACGTCCAGTACGGGTACGACAACCGCGCGGTCTCCGTGGTCAACAACCGCCACGCACCCGCCACCGGACTCACCGCCCGGGTGACGCTCTTCCACACCGACGGCACCCAGAAGTACGACCGCACGGTGAGCGGGGTGCGGGTGGGCGGCGACGGCGCGAGCACCACCGCGCTGACCCTGCCGGCGGACGTCACCGGCCTCTCTCCCACGTATCTGGCCCGACTGCTGCTCACCGACGCCTCCGGCAAGGAGGTCAGCCGCAATGTGTACTGGCTCTCCACCAGGCCCGACGTCCTCGACTACGAGCACACCGACTGGTACCACACCCCCACCACGGGCTACGCCGATCTGACGGGGCTCGGCTCGATGGCCCGCGCGGAGGTGCGGGCGACCGCCTCCACCACCACGGACGCGGGCACCTCCACCACCACCGTGACGCTCACCCGCACCGGCGCGGGCCGGGCCCCGGCGCTGCTCACCGACGCCCATCTGGTGGACGGGCGGGGCACCCCGGTGCTGCCGGCGCGCTGGTCCGACAATCAGGTCACCCTGTGGCCGGGCGAGTCGGCGACCCTCACGGCCACCTACCGCACGGCCGACCTGCACGGCTCCGCGCCCCGAGTGCGCGTCTCCGGCTGGAACACCCCGACCGCCACCGTCCCGGGGTGAAACCCCCGACGTACCGCGCGAGTTCGACCCGGGGCGCCGCGTACCGCGAGGGTTGACCGCCGGTTCAACCGGCGGTTTGACGAAGGCGCGCGGCGGATTCCCTAGCGTTCTCCACGGCCGGGATTCGGCCGTGGAGAACCCAAGGGGGAACAACCGTGAACGTACGCAGGAGTGCCGCCGTGAGCGCCGCGGCGCTGGCGCTGGGCGGCAGCCTCGCCGCCACCACCGCGGCGACCGCCGCACCCACCAGCCACCCCACCACCTCGGTGACGGCGCTTTCGAGCGGCCAGTGGGGGCCCTACACCCACAAGCCCACCACCTACTGGCCGACCGGCGACTTCGTGCCCACCGGCCGCCATGTGAGCGCGAGCGCGCAGTGCTGGAACGGCGGCGACGGCACACAGGTCAGGGTCCAGCTCGTCCGCACCAAGGACAAGCACGTCATGGCGCAGTCCAGCTACCACTACTGCACCGGTCAGACCGTGTCGGCCTCGGCGAACGTCGCCACGGCCAACGGGTACTACCTGCGCATCAGCCTCAAGGGCAAGCCGCACACCATCAAGGCGTGGGCGAACTGGAGCTGACCGCACCGCACTTCGCGGAGCCCCCGCCCGGTCCGCCGGGCGGGGGCTCCCGTCGTCCCGGGCACGGCCGGCCGCGCGCCTCGATCAGGTCCTCGCGAGCACCGGCCACAGCGCCGGGTCCTCGAAGTCCAGCGCCCACAGGGAAGTGCCCCGCACGCCGTACCGGGCGAGCAGGGGCAGGCACGCCTCGACGCCCCGGGCGTCCTGGTACCAGACCTCGCGGGCGGTGCCGTTCGCGTCCCGGTAGGTGAAGTGGGGCGTCTTGGAGACCGGGTCCAGGGCGTAGGGCGCGCCCTGGGCCTTGCGCAGCGCCTCCGCCTCGCGCCAGGTGACGTGCCGGGCCCGGGCGCCGCCGCCCGCGGGCCAGTCCCAGCCGTAGCCGGGCAGCGCCAGCTCGATGCGGTCGGCCGGGATCAGCGCGGTGGCCCGGCGCAGGATCTCCTCGTACCAGTCGACCCCGGCCAGCGGGCCCGGGTCGCCGCCCGACCAGTGCCGGTCGTACGCCATGATCCGCACCCGGTCGGCGGCCCGGCCGAGCGCCGCGTAGTCCCAGATCCGGCCGGTGGCGGCGGTCTGCGGCGAGACGGTGCTGACGCACTTCTTGGCGAGGGCGTGCAGGCGGGCGCAGAGCCCGGTGACGAAGGCCGCGTAGTCCGCCCGTACCGCCTGGTAGGCGGCGTCGCCGGTCGGGGCGATCGACTCGTAGTCGATGTCGAGGCCGTCGTAGGCATGGCCGCGGACGATGCCCACGAGGGTGTCGACGTGGGCGGCGCGGCGGGCCGGGTCGGCGAGGATCGCGGCGAGGACGCCGGGCTCCATCGTCTCCATGACGGTCGGCACCACCGCGATCCCGGCCGCGTGCAGCCCGTCGACGACGCGCCGGTCGCCCGCGCCCGGGTGGCCGTCCACCCGCTCGGCGGCGACCGCCCGGTACCAGAACGGGCTGACGGTGTGCAGCTGGGCGGCGTGGCGCAGGGCGTCCTGGTAGGCGCCCTCCTGGTCCCAGTAGGGCAGCCAGGCCGAGACGGTCCCGGGCGGGGCGGGCTCTTCGGCGAAGGCGGCGGGCGGGCTCGTGAGCAGGGCGAGCAGGGCGGCGCAGAGGGCCGCCAGAACGCGGACGATCATGCGCCGAGCCTGCCCGGGGCGGCCGTGCCCCGCCGGGCGGACTGCGCCGGGCGGCGCAACGGGGACCGGGCAGTGTGCCGGGCCGCCCGTCGGCGCAGCCGTGTCGACCCGCCGGGTCGGCAGTGGTCGGGCCTGGCCCCGGCCCGGCCCGTCAGGCTTCGGCGAACACCCGCTCGAACGCCCCCAGGGTCGTCCGGCCCGGCGTCCGGTCCAGGACGGCGAAGACGGTCTCGTCGAAGTGGCGGGCGAACCGGCCCCGCCCCGTCAGATGCGCATGGAAGGCGCCCGCCACCCGCTCCGGGTCGTTGCGGAACACCCCGCAGCCCCAGGCCCCGAGCACCAGGCGCCGGTAGCCGCAGGCGGCGGCCGTCTCCAGGACCCGCTCGGCCCGGCCCACCAGCGCCGCGGGGATCCGGTCCACGGCGTGCGGGGTGCGTTGGCGGATCACTCCCGCGTTGGGCGCGGGCGAGGTGAGGAAGCCGACCCGGAACGGCTCGTCCAGGAGCCGGCCGCGGTCGTCCCGGAAGACCGGCACACCCGGCGAGTGGACCACCCGGTCGCTGTAGAAGACGTCGCGGTCGGCGCGGTGGTGCTCGTAGAACCCGGGCACCGTCAGCAGCGTCGCGTACAGCGCGGAGGCGCGGCACAGCGCCTCCTCCTGGGCCTGCGCCCCGTTCAGGAAGCCGCCGCCGGGGTTGCGCGCGGAGGCGAAGTTCAGCACGGCCACCTCGCCCGGGGCCGCCGCGACCATGCGCCGGGCCGCCTCCAGGCTGCTCTCGCCGGTGACCGCGCGTACGCTGGAACCGTCGGTGGCGGGCGTCACCGGCACCGGGCCCGGTCCGTACAGCCGGGTTCCGTCGATGGACGCCGTCAGCCAGGCGGCGATCGAGACCGCGGACCCGGCGGGCGTCCCGTACGCGCCGGCTTCGGTGATCTCCACGGTGTGGCGCGCGAGGTCGCGCAGTCGTGCACTCATATCCAGCATCGTTGACGCCGGGACGACCCTCCCGCAACATACTTTCCGTCCGGTTGGGCACTCTTGTGCGAGATGACGGCAGTGGCTTAGGTGGGACAGTGCACCGAAAGAGCCCCCGAGTTGGGGAAGCGACCGTGTTGACAACACCGTTCACCGAAACGGAAGCGGATGATCTGCTTCGATGTATCTGCTTCAAGACCGGCCCACCCCGCAGGATCGGGGTGGAAGTGGAATGGCTCGTCCATGATCTGCACGATGCCCGGTCCCCCGTCCAGCACCACCGACTGGCCGACGCCTACGCCGCCTTGAGCGCGCTGCACCTGCGATCGGCCCTCACCGTCGAACCCGGCGGCCAGCTGGAGCTCAGCTCGCTACCCGCCGAATCCCTGATGGAGTGCATCGACTCCGTATCGGCCGATCTGACGGCCGTCCGCGGACTCCTGCGCACCCGGGACCTCACCCTCGCCGGCTTCGGCCAGGACCCCTGGCAGCCACCGCGCCGCTATCTGCACCAGCCCCGCTACGACGCGATGGAAGCCCACTTCGACCGCACCGGCCCCGCCGGGCGCGCCATGATGTGCGCCTCGGCGTCCGTGCAGGTCTGTGTGGACGCCGGGCACGAGGAGCCCGGCCCCCTGGGGTTCGGCCGGCGCTGGCGGCTGGCCCATCTGCTCGGCGCGGTCCTGGTGGCCGCGTTCGCCAACTCCCCCTACCGGGACGGCAGACCCACCGGCTGGCGGTCCGCCCGGCAGGCCGTGTGGGCCACCATCGACCCGGTCCGCGCCCTCGCGCCGCCGCTGGACGCCGAGCCCCGGGCCGCCTGGGCGGCGCACGTCCTGGACTCCCCGGTGATGTGCGTGCGCCGCGCGGACGGGCCGTGGGACGCGCCGCCGGGACTCACCTTCCGCGAGTGGCTGCGCGCCGACGGGCCCGGCCGCCCCACCCGTGAGGACCTGGCCTACCACCTGACCACGCTCTTCCCGCCGGTCCGGCCGCGCGGCCACCTGGAGCTGCGCATGATCGACGCGCAGCCCGGCGAGGACGGCTGGATCGTCCCGCTCGCCGTGACCGCCGCGCTCTTCGACGACCAGGCCGCCGCCGAGACCGCCTACCGCGCCGTCAAGTCCCTCGCGGAGAGGGCGGGTGCGCTGCCCGCGCCGCGCAATCCGCTCTGGCTCGACGCGGCCCGCAGCGGGCTCGCCGACACCGAGCTGCGGGAGGCGGCCGAGCTCTGCTTCGCGGCGGCGCTCGAAGCGCTGCCCCGGCTCGGCGCCACCCCCGAGGTCCAGCGGGCGGTCGCCGCCTTCACGGACCGCCACGTCGCACGGGGCCTCACCCCCGCGGACACCTCGTCCGCCCTCGCCCCCGGGAAGGACCACCACTGATGACCGGCCCCGAACCCACCGGAGCGGACCTCATCGATCCCGAGGCGCTGCGCGAGCGCGCCCTGACCGCGCTCACCACCGCGCGGGCGCGCACCGCGACGCTCACGTCCTGCGTCGACGACCACGACCTCACCGCCCAGCACTCGCCCCTGATGTCCCCGCTGGTGTGGGACCTGGCGCACATCGGCAACCAGGAGGAGCAGTGGCTGCTGCGGGCGGTCGCCGGGCGTGACGCGATACGCCCCGAGATCGACTCGCTGTACGACGCCTTCGAGCACCCCCGCGCCACCCGCCCCTCACTGCCGCTGCTCTCCCCCGCCGAGGCGCGCCGCTACGCGGCGGAGGTGCGCGGCCGGGCGCTGGACGTCCTGGAGAGCACCCCGCTGCGGGGCGGTCCGCGCCTGGTCGACTCGGCGTTCGCCTTCGGGATGATCGCCCAGCACGAACAGCAGCACGACGAGACCATGCTGATCACCCATCAGCTGCGCAGCGGCCCGCCCGCGCTCTCCGCGCCCGAGCCGCCGGACGCCTCCACCACCGGCCTGCCCGCCGAAGTCCTAGTCCCCGGCGGCCCGTTCACCATGGGCACCACCGCCGAGCCGTGGGCGCTGGACAACGAGCGGCCCGCCCACCACCGGATCGTCCCGGCCTTCCACCTCGACACCACGCCGGTGACCTGCGGCGCCTATCTGCGGTTCATCGAGGACGGCGGCTACGGCGACGAGCGCTGGTGGGAGCCGAAGGGCTGGGCCATGGTGCGCCGCCACGAGCTGACCGCGCCGCTGTTCTGGCGCCGGGAGGGCGGCGAGTGGCTGCGGCGGCGGTTCGGGGTGACCGAGCCCGTACCGCTGGACGAGCCGGTGCTGCACGTGAGCTGGTACGAGGCGGACGCCTACGCCCGCTGGGCCGGGCGGCGGCTGCCCACCGAGGAGGAGTGGGAGAAGGCGGCCCGCTTCGACCCGGTGTCCGGGCGCTCGCGGCGCTACCCCTGGGGCGACGCCGACCCCACCTCGGACCACGCCAACCTGGGCCAGCGCCATCTGCGGCCCGCCCCCGCCGGGGCGTATCCGGCGGGCGCCTCCCCGCTGGGCGTGCGCCAGCTGATCGGTGACGTGTGGGAGTGGACGTCCAGCGACTTCATGCCCTATCCGGGCTTCGTGGCGTTCCCCTACCGCGAGTACTCGGAGGTGTTCTTCGGGCCCGACCACAAGGTGCTGCGCGGCGGTTCGTTCGCCGTGGACCAGGTGGCCTGCCGGGGCACCTTCCGCAACTGGGACCTTCCGGTGCGCCGCCAGATCTTCGCCGGGTTCCGGACCGCGAGGGACGCCTGATGTGCCGTCACCTCGCCTACGCGGGACCGCCGGTGGCCCTCGGCGAGCTCCTGGTGGCCCCGCCGCACGCGCTGTACCGGCAGTCCTGGGCACCGCGCCGCCAGCGGTACGGGACGGTCAACGCGGACGGCTTCGGCGTCGGCTGGTACGCGCAGGGCGATCCGGTGCCGGGGCGCTACCGGCGGACCGGGCCGGTGTGGGCCGACCTCTCGTTCGCGGACCTGGCCCGGGTGGTGCGCTCCGGCGCCCTGCTCGCCGCGGTGCGCGACGCCACCGAGGCGGGCGCCGACGGCGAGGCAGCCGCCGCCCCCTTCGCCGCCGGGAACTGGCTGTTCAGCCACAACGGGGCGGTCAGGGGCTGGCCCGGCTCGCTCGCGCCGCTCGCCGCCGCGCTGCCCGCCGAGGAGCTGCTGCGCCTCGAAGCGCGCTGCGACTCCGCGCTGGTGTGGGCACTGGTGCTGCGCCGGCTGCGGGCGGGCGACGACCCGGGCCGGGCGCTCGCCGACACCGTGGCCGAGGTGGCCGCGGCGGCCCCCGGCTCCCGGCTGAACCTGCTGCTCACCGACGGCACCACGATCGCCGCGACGACGTGGGGCGACACCCTCTGCCACCTCTCCGTACCGGGCGACCG